>CAZGAT010000012.1:0-75119 GCA_964523825.1 uncultured Prevotella sp.
AAAATACGCAAGTATGTAGAAATCAGAACAGTCGCCAACTCGTTACCCCGTTTTTCGACAATCCGCACAAACTTCTTATTCTTAGCGGATTAGTTGATTTTCCCAAAGATAACGATTATTCATGGCAGGGCAAAAACTAACTACTTTTTTCATAACTTTGTGATATGAAGAACCAAAACTATACGAAACAACTTGGCATTTGCGGCATCAAGGCTGCTGCCGTTATACTTTCTTTGTCGTACCCGGCTTGTATGAATGCGCAGGTTACGACCGCAGACGAATCCTCTAAGGCGAAGGTGTGGTGGTTCCATGGCGCTGTGGAGGCTACCACTAAGGGAATACACGACGACCTGAAGTCGTTTGCCGATGCGGGCATTGGCGGCGTGGTATATTATGACCAGGTGCACGAGACATACGGTAATCCTTCGTCAGTCTTCTCGCCTGACTGGTGGAATGAGCTGAAGTGCTCGGCACGTGAGGCGCGTCGCTTCGGGCTTACGTTTGAGGCGAATATATCCAATGGCTATGTTGCTGGCGGACCGTGGATTGATGCAGACCATGCCATGCAGCGTATTGCCGTGGCAGACACGATAGTCGAGAGCGACGGCAGCTTGTCCGTCGTACTGCCAGTGCCTAATGGCAATTACCATGACATAGCCACGATAGCATATCCTATGGCGAGGCAGCGGACGATACTCATACCTGTGAGTACCACTCCCTTGCGTTCGGCAGCGTATTTCACCATAGACAGTGGCAGCGATACGGTCATCGTGCGCTCGATGACCGTATTCGGCAAGGGACGTTCCAAGTCGCCATTGTCGGCAATGAACATTCCTGCGGTTCCTGGTACGCGCCGCTTCTCTGCGGCAAACTTCAATCCTCTGCCGCCGATTGGCGAGCTTCAGGCATCTGACGACGGCGTAACTTATAGAAAGGTATGCGACGTTCCGCCACTATATGGCGATATGGGGTGGAAGCTCGGGCAGTTGACATTGAGCGTCCCTGCCATACGTACCCGCTATTTCCGCCTGTATCTGCATGACTGGGCAGAAGGCAGGGAGGCTGAAAGCCCGCTTGTGGTCAGCAAAGTGGAACTAAGTAGCGAACCCGTCATAGACCGTTGGGAGGAGAAAACTGCCAACCGTTCCGACTTTGTCAATTACAATTCTTGTTCAGATGATGCCGGCTGTGCGGTCAATGCTGCCGATGTCGTAACGTTGTCGGCTGATACCGCAGCCAATGGTGTGGCGCATTGGCGTGTTCCACGTGGGTGTTGGCGTGTGATGCGCTTTGGATATGTGCCTACGGGAGCCAAGATAAAGCACGGACGCAAGGGCATGACGGGCTATGAGTGCGACCGCCTGTCGGTCGAAGCGGCGGCTATACAGTATGAAAACTACTTTAAACGAATAGCCGATACGCTATCGTTGCAGGGTACGCCGCTGCTTGGAGCTACTGTCGACAGTCATGAGGCTGGCACGCAGAACTGGACGAATGGATTTGAAAAGGAGTTCTTGCGACGCAACGGTTACAGCCTCATTCCGTGGTTGCCGGTATTGAGAGGGCATATAATAGAGGGCGTTGAGAGGTCGGAAACTGTATTGAAGGACTATCGGCGCACGTTGTCAGACATGGCTTCCGCAAACTTCTTCGGAACGATAGACAGCCTTTGCCGTCGTGACGGATATACGTTCACGGCACAGGCAATGGGTAATGGCATGTGCTTTCCGATAGACAACATCGCCGTGAAGCGGCGTGTCTCGAAACCGCAAGGAGAGTTCTGGACTTACCAGACGCTTGGGGCTTACGATATAAAGGAGGCTGCTTCGGCTGCGCATCTGTATGGCAAGCCTATAGCTTCGGCAGAGGCTTTTACTGATTGTGGCTATGATACGTCGTTTGAACAGTTGAAAAGTCTTGCCGATTTTGCGTTGTGCATGGGTGTGAACGAATTTGTCGTCTGTGCGTCGCCATACCAGCCGCGCAAGCTGGAGGTGCCTCTCGATTATGCAAGCAAACACCCATATGCGCTAAACCGGAACAATCCACGTTGGAAGTCTGGCAGCTGGTTCTGGAAGTATATAGAGGATTGCTGCTCGCTGATGCGTAAGGGACGACCCGTGGTAGATGTTTGCGTGTATCTTGGCGACGAAGTGCCGGTGAAACTCCTTAGCCACCGTCTGCCGGTTATACCAGAAGGCTATGACTGGGACGTATGTACTACGGACGCTTTCTTTGTTGATGGTTCTGCGTTTTCTGACAATCCATTGCCACAAACGGCGCGTTATAGAATCATAGTCATAGAGGACAGCGTGCCCGTTCCACTATGTCTTGTGCGCAAGTTTACCGATATGGCACGCCGTGGAATGCTCGTAAACGGTCGCAAGGACGGCATCGAGTTTACTGCACGCCACTATGGATTGCTGAGTGCCGAATACCAGACCGCGCTCGACAGCTTGTTCTCTTTGCCGACAGTAAGCCAGGGTTCTATAGCTGAAGCATTGGATAGTGCCGGGCTATGCCCCGACTTTGGCGTGCGTTCGGACTACCGTCCTGACAGCAGGATATACTTCACGCACAGGGCAACCGACAGCGAAGACATCTATTTTGTATATAATCGTGGTGTAAAACCATTCTCACAGACGATCGCGACACGCCGGAACGCTCCCTTGGAACTATGGAATCCGAAGACGGGAAGACGTGAACATTTCCCATCGGGAAAGTTCAACCTTAGTCTCGAACCCGAAGAATCGGTGGTACTTTTCTTGTCATTTTAAACAAAATTGAGGTTTTTCTTTGAACTTTAAAATATAATTCTTACCTTTACAACGTCATTTACTTAAGTCAAACTCTAAAATAGCAGATTATGGATCAGCCAAACAACAATTACAACCAGCCCCAATCCAACCAACAGACTCCACAGCCACAGTACACCTACCAGCCACAACAGAATTATAACGGCGGTCAGCAGAATGCAGGCGGACAGCCATACGGTGGCAACCAACAGTATGGCGGAGGTCAGCAATACAACTCTGGCGGACAGTATGGTGGGCAGAACAATCAGATGGTACCGCCAAACAACTATCTCGCATTCGCAATATTTACGACAATATGCTGCTGCTTGCCGACAGGTATCTACGCCATTATACGCTCGACGAAGGTTAATACGTACTTCCACATGGGGCAGTATGACCTCGCATACGAGGCATCGCAAGACGCTAAGAAGTGGAGTACGATAGGACTGATAGCAGGTCTGGTGATTAACATCTTGTATGTCATATTGTACGCTTTGGGCATAGTCGCAGGCATAAACAGCTAATCGGACTAAAGGCATAATTACGGTATTGAGGTTAAACTTTAAGCAACGATGGTTAATAGTGACGGCGGTAGCGGCAGTGGCTGCCGTCGTTTACTTTTTGGTAGACCCGAAAGGCAGTTGGTGGATACCCAAATGTCCGTTCCGTATGATTACCGGCTGGCAGTGCCCTGGCTGCGGAGGGCAGCGAATGGCGCACGCTTTGTTGCAGGGAAACGTCCGCGAGGCTATAAGCTACAACTACTATATGGTGCTGGCGGGACCATACGCGCTTGCGTTCCTCGTCGATTGGCTCATGCCGGAGGGTAATGCCCGCGTGCGGCTTCGTCAGGTGTTGGAGAAGAAATGGCTGGTGTGGACGTATATAGTTACGTTCTGCATCTGGCTCGTAGTAAGAAACGTGTTACATATATAATAAAAACTATGGATATACGACAAGTAGATCAGGCTATGATGATAATGGGCGACAAGTTGCCGCCGGAGAGTTTGCCAATGGTACGGGATACTCTTATACGTAGTGTAATGACTTACGACCAGTTGATGGTCGTATATGCGCAGATGAAAGACCCTACGATAGCGTTGATTCTCTCCATTCTCTGTGGCTATCTTGGTGTTGACCGCTTCTATATAGGCGACACTGGCATGGGAATAGGCAAGCTGTTGACGTGCGGCGGTGCTTACATCTGGTGGCTGATAGATATATTTCTTGTAATGGGAGCCACACGCGACAAGAACCTCGAAAGGCTTTTGCTCGTGGCAAACCGTGACCCACGTTGGGCGTAGAAGTCTCTGACATGTAGCAGGTTCGCCACCACAACGGTGTGGAAGGATATGTTTCAAGGATAAAAACAGGCTGTTTTTCATGGTAAAACAGTCTGTTTCTTGTTTTGCGATTAACCTTTTTCTGTGTAACTTTGCACGCAAAACAAAAAGCAAACAAGATATGTCAATAAAAGTAAGACTGCAACAGAGTAAGTTCAAGGAGGCAAACCGCGGTGGCAAATGGCACGCGCGCACGGTAAACACGGGCGATGTGACGACGCAGCAACTCGCATATGAGATACAGGAGGAGACGACTTTCACCCATGGCGAGGTGCAAGGACTCGTGACGGAGCTGGTAGATGTCATAGCGCGCAACCTGCGCAACGGTCACACGGTGGTTATAGACGGGCTTGGAAGGTTCCACCTTGCAGTGGAGAGCAAGCCGGTCGAGAATCCGGAAGACTTCGACTTGAAGAAGAACATCACTGATGTGAAGTTGAAGTTCGTACCAGCTGGCAAGCGCAGCGCGCGTACGAACAAGAAGCTTGATGACTTCGGCCACGGCGTACAGATACAGTGGTGGGAAGATGACGACGATGAATAAACAAAAAAGGAGCCCTAACGTATGTAGGACTCCTTTTTTATGTCTTGCAAATGATATTGATATGGTTCGCGATTTATATTAATATAGTTTGCGCTTTATATTAATATAGTTTGCGTTTTATATTAATATGCTTTGCCTTCCATACTGATGCTATTTGTTCTCTGCATCGATGGCCTTTATCTTTTGGCGTGTTTCCTCAAGCTCGTCTTTCAGTTTTTGTATGCGGCGGTTCATCTCTTCGATGAGGCTGTTGCCCTTCTTGCTGCTGACGTTGAGGAATCCGAGGTTGTTCTCAAACGTATTGATGTCGCCCTTCAGCCTCTCGTACTGGCGCATGAGCCGCGCACGCTCGTTGTCTAGGGCGTTGCCTCCACGTTCCGCGACGTTCTTCAGGTTGTTGCGGAAGTTGTCCATGCGCTTGCGCGCGGCACTAACGTGCAACTCGTCATATATTTTGTCGAGAACGTCGTGGTACTCCTTGTAGATAGTATCTTTCTCCTTATAGGGTACATGACCTATGGCGTTGAACTCGTCGGTGAGCTCTTGCAGCTTCTGCTGGACGTTGTCGCCGGCTTCTTTGAGCAATGCGTTGAGGCGTTCGATAACGTCTTTCTTCTTCGTCAGGTTCTCGCGCTCGGCATTGCGTGTGCCTGCGTGTGCTTCGTTGCGTGCGTCGAAGAACTTGTTGCAAGCCGCGCGGAAGTCAGCCCACAGCTTGTCGCCAACCTTGTGCGGTACCATTCCTATGGTCTTCCACTCCTTTTGAAGTGCTATTAGCTTGTCGGTCGTGGCGTGCCAGTCGGTAGAATCTTGCAGTGCTTGTGCCTGTTCGACGAGTGCTTTCTTCTTCTCCGTATTCTCGGCATACTGCGCTTTCAGCGTCTTGTAGTATTCTCCCTTGCGTGTGAAGAAGTCGTCACATGCGGCACGGAACCGTTCGAATATCTTGACGTTCATCTTCTGCGGGGCGAAACCGATGGTCTTCCATTCCTTTTGTATATCGATGATGGCCTGTGTGTGTTTCTCCCAGTCGCCAGAACCCTTGTTTTCTTCCTTGGCTATTGCCTCGACTTTCTCGCACAGGGCAGTCTTGCGCTCGAGGTTTTCGGCTTCCTTGGCACGCAGTTCGTCGAAATGCTGCTGGTGCCGCCTGTTGATTACGGTGCTGGCAGCCTTGAACCGCGCCCACACTTGCTCACGAAGGTCTTTGGCTACTGGTCCAATCTCCCTGTATTGCTGGTGCAAGTCCTGCAACTGATGGAATGCGCTGATGATGTCGGGGTCGTCGGCGAGTTTCTCTGCTGCCTCGCACAGCTTTGTCTTTGCCTCAAGGTTTTTCTTGAAATCGTATTCCCGTGCCTCACGATTGAGGTTGAGCATATCGTAGAACTGTTCTACGTGCATCTGGTATGTGCGCCACAGTTCGTTGGACTTGTCTGCCGGAACGGGCTTTATGGACTTCCACTCTTGCTGAAGGGCTTTGAAGTCGTTGTACGACTTGTTTGCTTCTTCAGGAGTAGTAGCCATTGCCTTTATCTTCTCGATAATGTCTTCCTTTTTCTTAAGGTTCGCCTGCTTCTCCTCTTCAAGCGCGAGGAAAGCCTTTTGGCGTTTTTCCTTGATGACTCCCATTTCTGCCTTGAACACTTCTTCATCGTCATCTGGAACGAGCTGGTACTTGTCCGGGTCGCCGCCTGCGTCGATATAGGCTTTCTGCTGTGCCTCGCGCTCTACGAAATGCAGCTTGTAGAACGCGGTCTTCAAGTGGTCTACTTCTGCCTTGTCAGGCGTATCATCACTGGCGACAATCTCCTTGAGCCGTTCTATGACCTCTTTCTTCGAGTTGTAGACTTTCTTTGCCAGGTCGTCGGCAGCCGGTTCTGCTTCAGTCGCGGATAGTGCCGCGGCATTGTCGTTTGCTTCTGTGGCAGCGTTGCTGGCTGTGGTGACATCTGCTCCGGCATCGTTGGCAACCTGTTCTACCTGCTTCACTTCTTCTGTACCCATGCTCTGGGCGTTTTCTTGAGAGTCCATCATTTAACTGTTAGTTTATGATATGGTTTTCAAAAACGATGCCGCCAAAGTGGGGGTAGGCATCGTTGCACAATGTGTTGTATTCTATATAAAAGTCGTATTTATGGCTTGCAAACTTAGACAAAAAGTTTGTAAAATCCTAATTTTTGGCTTTGTTTTTTCGTTTTTGGCGTTAAATCAGACGTTTGCAACGCAACAAGAACCACATTCCCACTGATACGACGATGCTTATCCCAAGTGCTATAGGGAAACCGGCAGGGTTCTGTTCAAGTCCGTTGATGAGGTTCATGCCGAACAACGACGCTATGAGCGTGGGGAACATCATAATGATTGACACCGACGTGAGGGTACGCATGACGGTGTTCATATTGTTGTTGATGATGCTCGAATACGTGTCCATGGTAGACTCGAGAATGTCGGAATAGATGCTTGTAGTCTCCCGCGCCTGGCTCATCTCGATGTTTACGTCTTCGATAAGGTCGGCGTCAAGTTCGTCGACCTGCAATTTGAACTTCAGCTTTTGCAGGAGGTTCTCGTTTCCACGTATTGAAGTAATGAAATATGTCAGCGAGTCCTGAAGCCGCGACAGCCCTATAAGACTTTCGTTGTTGACTTCCTTGTCGAGGTTGCGCTTTGCCTTCTCTATGAGGGTGTTTATCTGCTTCAACCGTTTCAAGTACCATACGGCGGACGACAAGAACAATCGGAATATCATATCCACATAGTCGGTGAACCCCACGCCGCGCTTCTGCTGATAGGACACGAAGTCAATCATCATGTTCGTCTCGAAGTTGCAAACGGTAATGGTAACGTCGCGCTTATGTATTATACCGAGTGGTACGGTGGTGTATGGCGTGCGGGAGCGTATCTCCTTAACGTACGGGATACGCAGGATTATGAGCATCCAGCCGTCGTCGTATTCATAACGGGCACGCTCGTCAGTATCGGCAATGTCGCTTAGAAAGTAATCTGGAATGTGGTAGGTGTCTTCGAGCTCCTGCTGTTCTCTTTCGGTTGGACACGTTACCTGTATCCAGCAATTGGGCTGCCATTCTTTAATGGCATTTAAGCTTCCGCTTATATTCCAAAAAGTCTTCATTGTGCTAATCTCCAATGTTTTGGCAAACTGGTTATATGTGGGGATTAGCGTCCGTAGTACGGTGCAATCCTCACGCTATGAATTAAAGTTTGCCGCGTGATAATCGTCCATTTGCTTGTTCTTATTGGTTTTGCGGGTGCAAAGGTAATATTTTTAATCGAGAATTAAAAAAATGATAATTGAAAATTATGACGTCACAGCCTTGATATTAAGCTGCCAGTTGCATGCGCATTAATATATAATGTGGCGGTCATAATTCTCAATCATCAATTGTCAATTATTCATGTGGGATCATTTCTCCGGCATTTGCTCGAGTACGGAAACGAGCAGGTTCCAGAATGGTTCTGCGGTGGCTATCTCGAAACGCTCGCTGGTGGTATGCGGGCTACGGAGCGTAGGACCGAGAGATACAACGTCGAGGTTCGGATATTTGCCGAGAATGACGGAACACTCCAAACCTGCGTGATCTACAACGACAGTCGCGTCCTTGCCGTTCTGCTCCTTGTAGACCTTGCATAGCAATGCGAGCAACTCGCTGTCAGGATTCGGGTCCCAACCGCCATAGCTTCCGCTGAACTCCGTCTTCATGCCTGCCATGTTGAAGCAGCTTTCCAACTGCTCTGCGACGTACATCTTCATGTCTTCGCGGCTTGAGCGTGCGAGTATCTGTATTGTGGCATCGCCTCCGCCAATGGTGATTATGGCGAGATTGGAGGACGTTTCTACGACGTTCGGCTTTACTGGAATCATGCGCACGACACCGTTGTGGCAGGCGTAGATAGCGTCGATAAGGTTGTCTTGTATCTCTTGTGGTACGAGCGTGGTTGGCTTGTCCGTGCTTTCGACGAAGAACTCTACGCCACTCTCTATGGTCTTGAACTCGTCCTCAATGGCTTCCTTTTGTGCGGCAACCATCTTCTTGAGTGGTTCAACCTGTGATTCTGGCAGTGCCAGGACTACTTCTGCCTTGAAAGGAATTGCGTTGCGCATATTGCCGCCGTTCCAACTGGCGAGGCGTACGCCAAGTTCGGCGACCGCCTTGCGTACGAGGCGTACCATTTCCTTGTTGGCGTTGGCACGTCCTTCGTTAATCTCCAGTCCGGAGTGACCGCCACGAAGTCCTTTGAGCGTCACCTTTACGGCTGTCTCCTGGTCGTTCTCCACTTCCTTGTACTTCATCGTGGCTGTAATGTCAAGCCCTCCGGCAGAACCGATGCAGAAGTTGCCCCACGTTTCGGAGTCGAGGTTCAAGTAGAAGTCTGCGTCAAGCTCGCCTTCTGGCAGTTCGTTGGCTCCGTACATGCCGGTCTCCTCGTCGCGTGTTATCAATGCTTCTACAGGTCCGTGCTTTAGGGTGTTGTCCTCCATGATGCCCATGATGGCTGCAACGCCTATGCCGTCGTCTGATCCGAGTGTCGTACCCTTTGCGTGCACCCAACCGTCCTCGACGTATGTCTCTATCGGGTCGGTCTCGAAGTCGTGCTTGCTGTCGGGCGACTTCTGTGGAACCATATCCATGTGGGCTTGCAGGAGCATGGTCTTGCGGTTCTCATATCCAGGAGTGGCAGGCTTGCGCATTACGATATTCCCGGCAGGGTCTTTGAAAGCCTCTACCCCTACGCGCTTGGCGAAGTCGAGAAGGAACTGTTGTACTTTGTCGAGATGTCCTGAAGGACGTGGCACTTGTGTCAGCGCGTCGAAGTTGCGCCATATCTGTGCTGGTTGAAGGTTTGATATTGCACTCATTGTATGTAAGTTTTTGAGTTTATAAGTTTTTGAGTTCGTTTGAGTTTAGAAGTTGTTTGGTTGTTAAGATTGTGAGTCTGTGAGTTCCAGGCTCTTTGTGAATCCGAGTCGGATCCATGCATAGACTCCCATGGCTACTATCAATAATGTCTGTACGGTGTGTACTATGAGCACGAAGTACAGTGCGTCGTTGGCTGCCACTCCGTAGAGCGCGAGCATTGTCTTGACGCTGAAGTGCCACGGACCCGCGCCGTTTGGGGTGGGTACTATGACCGCTATCGTTCCGACGATGAAGCAGACAAGGGCGCAGACTATGCCGAGATGCGCTGTCGCGTCGAAGCAGAAGAACGTCAGGTAGAAGTGGAGGAAGTAGCAAATCCAGATGGCGAGGCTGTAGAATATGAACAGCGGAATGTTCCTCACGCCCTTGACTGACGTTATGCCCTGCCATACGTTGTGCACGGTCTGCTTTATGCGGTTGTAGAACGACAGCTGGCGGAGTACGACGCATATTAGTATTATCGCGGCTGCGGCGCATACGGCTGTCACTATCCAGCCTGTCGTCGAGAACTTGTCTACTATGTCGTCGAGGCGCGTGCCTGTCTTGGAGAAGAACGAGCCGAATACGCGCAGTTGCAGTAGTATCGTCGCGGCGGTGAACAGCAGCATTATAACCATGTCTACGGCACGCTCAGTGACTACGGTGCCAAGAGCCTTGGCGAAGTCGGTGCGCTCGTGGCGGCTAAGAACTCCGCAACGTGCGAACTCGCCGATACGCGGAATGATGAGGCTGACGGCATAGGAAAGGAATATTGAGTTGACGCACACTGACGTGCGGGGCTTCTCGCCCACGGGTTCGAGCGTCTGCCGCCAACGCATTCCACGGAACACCATTGCCATGATTCCGAATGGAAAGGACAGTATCATCCACGTCCAGTCCATCTCGTGCCAAAGGACGTTGCTGATGCTTGAGAAGTCGAAATCACGGTACATCCAATAGAGTATCGCGCCGCCCAAGAGCAGTGGCAACGCAATCTTCAGAGTGTTCTGTACGGTTTTCTTTTTCATTAGCCGTGCAAAGATACGGCAAAATATTTAAAGGAAAAAGGGTAAAAGGGCTATTTATAAGGTAAGAAGGCAAAAAGTAGAAGCTCCTTCTGCCTTTTACCCTCTTGCCTTTCTACTTTTTGCTGAACTTGTAGACGACGTGGAAGAGGAAGTAACGTGGAAGTACGTTGCGGTAGGTCTCGGTGCGTCCTTGCTGGTTCATCGTCACGCTGACGTTGCTCAACTGGTGGAGCATGTCGAATCCGTCGAGCATGAGCGTCAGGTGCGCCTTGGTTATCTCCTTCGACAGGCGGGCGTTCCACACTACGTCGTTGGTGTTGGCTGACGCGTCTTCGTATCCCCGGCGGCTGTACACCGACAGGTCTGACGACACCTGCAATCCCCACGGAAGGTCTGCCTTGACGGTGGGACCGTAGTTGAAGTTCCACACGTGGCTGCCGGTGAATCCCTCGCGGCGGCTGTGCGAGTTCCAATAGAGGGCGTAGCCGTTGATGCCCATTGTCACCTTGCCGAGCTGGTACTTGAGGTTGAGCCTTTCGTCAAACCACGACGTGGTGACTACGCTGCGTGATGGCTCGGTGGCAAGAACGTCCGTGCCACCGTCGGTGACTGTGCTCATGAGGTCGACGCTCCGTGAAATTGACCCACGCGTACGGGTGTCGAGCGTTAGGTGCTTTGCCTTGTCGAGCGGAGCCGAATAGGAAACGGTGGCTTGGAATACGCGGTTGCCGTCGACTGAATAAGGACGGAACGTGCGTACGCCTGTCGCACGGTCGTAGGCGTAGCCCATGGCTGTCTGGTTCTGGTATAGCCACGCGTTGAACATGGCGGAGAACGTGCGTTGATCCTTCGTGTCGTTGCTGCGGAAGCCAAGCTCGAACGTATGGGAGTGCAGGTTCTTCAGATACGGGTTGCCGTGGGTGACGTTGAGCGGATCCTCGTCGTCGACAACGTCGATAAACCTAACGAGGTCGGGGCTTTCGCTGTGCAGGTCGTAGCGGAAGGTGATGCGCTTGCTTTGGTCGTCCCACATCTTGTTGATATATAATGAAGGCTGGAAGAAGAACGTGCGGCGGTGGAACCGTCCGTCATAGCTGCCCTGCCGGTACTGCATGTTGGAGTTGGTGAGCGTCAGGTTTATCTTGACGAACGCCTCCAAGTCCTTGTCGTCGCCCCGCCAGCGTGAATAGCCGAGCGAAGGCTCCCACTCGTTGACGACATCTGTCTGCCCGCGGCTGAAGCTGTTGGCGAGGTCGATGGTCTGCGCGTATTCCGACATCGACGGCAGCGTGCCGTTGGCTGCGTCGTCGCCCGCGCCATAGCCTGCGAGCTGGTCGAGGCGGTAGAGCGAATAGTCGTGGTCGCGGTGGTTGACATGTATGCGGTAGGTCGCGTCGGCATGGACGTAGTCGCTGAACCAGTAGTCGTATTCCGCAGAGGCGTTGTAGTTGAAGTGGCGGTTGGGCCGCGTGCGCCCGTAACGATAGCGGTAGTCCGCGTGCGCTCCCGTCGACGGATAGTCGAGGCGTTACTGGCTGAACTGGTCTTGCGTGGTGGCTGAATAGTCGATGCCGGCAGTGAGCGACATGACGGACATCAGGCTTTCGTCGAAATAGTGGTCGAACGTGTAGTCCGCTTTGGCTGTGGTGGTGTGTCCCGATTGCAGTACGTTGTTGAGGTATCGGTTGGCGATGAGCCGTCCGAGCGTGCCGCGTGCGGTTGAGTAGTCGCGTATGGAGTCGAGCAGTGCTGCCGGACTCGTGGCGAGCGTCGACGGGTCGGCGTTGAACGTGGCAGAGAGGTCAGCCTGGCGGTTGCGCCACTGCTTGTAGGAGAACTCGGGCGCGAGCCACATGTCTGTCTGCATACTGTGGCGGAAGGTCAGGTCGTGGTGGGTGGTGAGGCTCCAGCTGTGGTTGTGGGCGTCGCTCGTGAGGCGCGTCCACGTGTTGCCGCCGTCGATGTAGTTCTCTGTGTTATTCCGTGTGGCGGTGTATTCGTCGTTGTGGGTTATGGTGGCGGAGCCGGAGAGCTTGAATTTCTCGTCGCGGTCCTTGACGTAGTAGGTCAGTCCCGCCATGCGGTCGGTGTTGTTGCCCGAAGCCATGTTGTCGGGAGTCCACGTCGTGCTCTCTCCCGGGCGGCGCGTGTCGTTGAGGTTGTTGGCGTTGGCGAACAGCCGCGCGAGCCAGCGGTCGTGGTTGCCGCCGCCGGCTTCTATGTTGCCTATCCACCCAACCTCGTAGTTGCGCTTCAGGCGTATGTCCATGACGTAGCTCTCGTCGCCGAGCCGCCGACCGGTGCCCTTGAGCATTTCGCCGCGCAGGCTCGCCTTCTCGTACACCTTGACGTTCTTGACCATGTATGCCGGGAGGTTGTCGAGCATTATCTGGTTGTTGCCCTTGACGAAGTCCTCGCCGTTGAGCAGGAGGTTGTCGACGAACCGTCCGTTGACGTATATCTGCCCGTTGTCGCGCAGCTCGGCTCCGGGCAGCTGGCGTATGAGGTTGTCGAGCATCGAGCCGTTGGCGAGCTGGAACGCGTCGGCGTTGTAGACGAGCGTGTCGCCGTGGTTGTAGAACTTCACCTTGGTCTGCGTCACGACCACCTCGCCAAGCTCCACCTCCTGCCGCTTGCGGCGCAGCATGATCGGGTCGAGGTATCGGATAGGCGTGCCGCGGTTCTTTATCGTCTTGTGCGGAATGTCGGCGTACGTGGTCTCGTAGCCCGCCATCTCCACCTTTATTATATAGTCGGGCATGACGTTGTCCGTCACCGACGCGTGGTTGAACCAGTATATGCACGAAACGCCGTTGGCTTTGTAGTTCTCGTGCGTCTGTGCCGAATCGACCACCACGCTGTCGGTGGTCATCAGCGTGAGCCGCGCGCCGTCGAGCCGTTCGTGGGTCAGCGCGTTCTTCACCTGTCCGATGATGTACGCCTGCTTCACCTTCCGCTGCGCTTGCATCGGCATCGCGCCCGTCAGGGCGAGCATGGCGGTCATGATGAATAGCCTTGTGATTGTCCTCATGTCTTCCTCAAGTCTTGTAGTTGTCGTTATAAACGTTATGTGCGGGCTTCGCGCCGTGTTTGATTGAAAGTTACGGACGCAAAGGTAGTAAAAAAAACGTACGTTAGGCATAAACGCCGTGTTTTTTCAATGCCGTTCCACCGCAGCCCTCCACTCCTTATAACGTTCCGGCAGCCGGATTCTAAACGGTGAATAACGTTTCTTAACGTTTTGGAAGCCGCGCTTGCCGGCAAGAAGTGCCTCGTCTGAAGGTCGGAAGATCCGGTTTCCCATGTCGGATGTACTGCTTTCGCATGGCTATTGTGCCACTTTCGTCAGTCAAGATAGCTTCGTTTGCAATCTGTTGACGACCGTCAACCGATCTGCTGACAAATGTCAACCGATCTGCTGACAAATGTCAACAGTTCTCGAATGAGCCTGATTCGAACCTGGAATGTGGCTGTCCCGAAGCTCTAAACCGCCGTATTCGAAGGTCTCATGTGCGGGTTTTTATGGCGTTGCGTGCCTGTTTTCCCGGGCTTGCGTGCTTGTTTTGCGGGTCGGGAGTGCCGGTTTTCCAATCTGCTGACACGTGTCAACCGAATTGCTGACACGTGTCAACCGATGTGCTGGCACGTGCCAACCGAACTGCTGACACGTGTCAGCAGTTATCTTTGGTTAGGAAGGCTGCACCTCAACAATAAAAACAAAAGCTGAGTTTTGTTGTCTTCGGTTTGCACTACCTTTCGCTCCTTGCAGTCGCGCAAGGTCGGCTGCGCTCGGATATACAAAAGAAAGTTTCACGTTTCTTTTGATATATCGCTCACTTGCACTACCTTTGTACCGCTAAAATAAAGCAGCATGGTGAAAAGAGTAAGACCCAAGAAGAACCTCGGACAGCACTTCCTGACCGACCTCGACATAGCTCGCCGCATAGCCGACACCGTAGACGCGTGCCCCGGAATACCGGTGCTGGAGATTGGTCCCGGCATGGGCGTGCTCACCCAGTACCTCGTCGTCAAGCCGCGCGAGGTCAAGGCGGTAGAGATAGACAAGGAGAGTGTGGCGTACCTGTACGAGAAGTTCCCCAAGCTCCGCGACAACATCATCGGCGAGGACTTCCTGCGCATGGACTTGACCGGCGTGTTCGGCGGCAGGCAGTTCGTGCTCACGGGCAACTACCCCTACGACATATCGAGCCAGATATTCTTCAAGATGCTCGACAACAAGGACCTCATACCCTGCTGCACGGGCATGATACAGCGCGAGGTGGCAGAGCGCATAGCCGCCCGCCCGGGCAACAAGACCTACGGCATACTATCGGTGCTCATACAGTCGTGGTACGACGTGGAATACCTCTTCACCGTCGACGAGAACGTCTTTAACCCGCCGCCAAAGGTCAAGAGCGCGGTCATACGCATGACGCGCAACTCCACCAGCGACCTCGGCTGCGACTGGCAGCTGTTCCGCCGTCTCGTCAAGACCGTGTTCAACCAGCGTCGCAAGATGCTCCGCGTCAGCCTTCGCCAGCTGTTCGCCGGACGGCAGCCCGCGGCTGACTTCTACGGGCAGGACATCATGACGCGCCGCCCGGAACAGCTCTCGATACAGCAGTTCGTCGGACTCACCAACATGGTCGCCGCCGAGTTAAAAAAACAAGCGCAATAGTTGTGCGGGTGGAAGAAATAGGCTATCTTTGCAACACCCTTGTTCCAAAGGCTTGGGAACACGATAGACTCACAAACTGGAAACTCATAAACAATAAGAAGACATGTTAGACGTAAAAGCGACATTGAAAGATGCCGAGGACCGCATGGTCAAGTCGGCAAAATACCTTGAGGGCGAACTGGCACGCATACGCGCCGGACGCGCCAACACCGCGATACTCGACCAGGTGCGCGTAAGCTCCTACGGGCAGATGGTTCCGCTGAACCAGGTGGCAACGGTAAGCACTCCCGACGCTCGCACTATAGCCATACGCCCGTGGGACAAGAAGGCCATACGCGACATCGAGAAGGGCATCATGGACAGCGACGTAGGCATCACGCCGGAGAACAACGGCGAGGTAGTCCGCCTCGCAATACCGCAGCCTACCGAGGAACGCCGCAAGGAACTCGTCAAGCAGTGCAACAAGCTCGGCGAGAAGGTCAAGGTGGAAGTGCGCAACGTGCGTGCCGAGACCAAGGAGAAGCTGAAGAAGGCTGTAAAGGACGGACTGTCGGAGGACAACGAGAAAGACGCTGAGAACGACCTCCAGAAGCTCCACGACAAGTACATCAAGCAGATTGACAACCTCCTTGCCGACAAGCAGAAGGAGATTATGACGGTCTGATGCACGGATTAGTCATAAAGAGCACGGGCAGCTGGTACACCGTGAAGACCGACGGGGGCGCGACGGTGGACTGCAAGATAAAGGGGAACTTCCGCCTGAAGGGCATAAGGAGCACCAACCCCGTGGCAGTCGGCGACTACGTCGATATAGTGTGCAACCAGGAAGGTACGGCGTTCATCACAGCTATTGATGACCGCCGTAACTACATAATAAGGAAGGCGTCGAACCTGTCGAAGCAGAGCCACATACTCGCTGCCAACCTCGACCAGGCATTCCTCATGGTGACGGTAAAATATCCCGAGACATCGACGACGTTCATCGACCGCTTCCTTGCCGGTGCCGAGGCTTACCGCGTGCCGGTTGTGCTGGTGTTCAACAAGACAGACCTGCTCGGCGGCGACGAACTGCGCTACCTGCGCGCCGTCGTCAACCTCTACGAGACTATTGGCTACAAGTGCGTCGAGACAAGCCTGAAGGACACGTCTCCTGACGGACTTGCCGGGCTTGGGGCACTGCTGAAGGACAAGGTGACGTTGCTCTCGGGCAACAGCGGGGTGGGGAAGTCGACGCTCATCAACGCCCTCGTTCCCGACGCACACCTGCGTACAGCGGAGATAAGCGACGCCCACAACACGGGTATGCACACGACGACGTTCAGCGAGATGATAGAGCTGCCTGAAGGCGGATACATCATCGATACTCCTGGCATCAAGGGCTTCGGAACGTTCGACATCGAGCGTACGGAGCTGACAAGCTATTTCCGCGAGATATTCAAGTTCTCGAAGGACTGCCGCTTCTCCAACTGCACGCACACCAACGAGCCGGGCTGCGCCGTCAAGAAGGCGGTGGAGGAACACTATATTGCCGAAAGCCGGTATAACTCCTATCTCTCCATGCTTGACGACAAGGAAGAAGGGAAATACAGGGCGGCATACTGATCCTTCTCTTACGAAGACAAGGCATTATAAAGGAAAACGCCCCTCCCAAAAACGGGAGGGCGTTTCTTTTTTGTATGGGTCTTACTTGATAGTTATCGTGTATCGGCTCATGAAGCTCGAGCCTGGCAGCAGCTTGTTCATGAGGTACTTGTCCTTGAACTCGCCTGCGTATTCAGCCCAGTCGTGAATGCCGTACCACGGTTCTATGCATACGAACGGAGCGTGCTTGCCTGTCGGACTCCAGATGCCTACTGCCGGCGTGTTTATGTCGAGCGTCACCACTGCGTTGTCGTTGTCGTCGAGAATCTCGATATGCTTCAGCTGGCTGTGGTCGAAGATTACCGCGTCTTCGGCAAAGCTCTCCTCGGTGAACTTCCATACGCCGTCCTCAGTCTCTACGGGGAAGTGCCCGTTGGTTATGCAGCCGCCGGTGTTGCCATAGAGCCTCTGCGGAGCCTTGTTGTCGAAACGCAGGCGCCCTTCGAGGTGCTCGCCCTTCCTGGCTCCGGGAACGAGGAATGCCGGGTGACCGCCAATCTGGAAGTAGATAGGCTTCGTGTCGGTGTTCTCCACGTGCCAGATGACTTGTATCTTGTTGCCGTCGAGACGGTATGTTATGGCGAGGTTGAAGTGGTAGGGATAGTCCTTCAGCGTCTCTTCGGAGTCGGTGAGCGCGTAAGTGACGCGGTCGTCACCCTTGGCTATCAGCTTGAAGTCGGTGTCGCGTGCGAAGCCGTGGCGACCGAGGTGGTATGTTCCGCCTTCGGTGCGGTAGGTGTCCTTCCACAGTCCGCAGACTATCGGAAAGAGGATTGGCGAGTGGCGGTTCCAATACTTCTCGTCGCCGTCCCAAAGGTATTCGTTGCCCTTGTTGTCCTTGATTGATTGCAGCTCGGCTCCATGCTCCGATACGGTCAGCGTGAGCTTGTCGTTCTTGATTTGTTCCATGTCTTATTTGAGTTTATGAGTTTTTTAAGTTCGTGAGTTAGTAACTTCATGCGTGTTTGTTGGCTATCACGATGCAAAGATAATAAAAAGCTGACAAACCTAGCAGCTTGCAGGCATCAAAAACTATGGTCGCAGAGTTAGTATAGTAACGCCACAGAGTTAGTATAGTAACGCCACAGAGTTAGTATAGTAACGTTTCGGAGTTAGTATAGTAACGTTTTAGGGGGCAAATACCATCGAACTCGCCTACCAACACCCCTTGTGTTGCCTGGCAAAATGGCGGGTGTTGCCTACCAACACCCCTTGTGTTGCCCGTCTACTTAAAAGCTCACGGACTTAATAACTTACGAACTCGAAAACTTTTATTACCTTTGCAGCCTGAATGGATAACCGTAAGAATAAAAACAAGTTCCGCGTCG
This sequence comes from uncultured Prevotella sp., assembly GCA_964523825.1. Lineage (GTDB taxonomy): Bacteria > Bacteroidota > Bacteroidia > Bacteroidales > Bacteroidaceae > Prevotella. The sequence continues at coordinate 18,277 of CAZGAT010000012.1, forward strand.
TAAGGGATTACGTCATCATAACCCTGGCGATGATTGTTGGCTCGCTCGGCTGGTGCGCGTTCCTGCTGCCGCATCACATAACAATCGGCGGCGTGGCAGGTATCTCGTCTATCGTGTTGTGGGGATTGAACATTCCGGTGCAATACACGTATTTCGTCGTCAATGCCGCGCTGCTGTCAGCCGCTCTGCTGGTGCTCGGCTGGAGCTTCTGCGTGCGCACGATATGGGCGGTGATAGTGTTCACCATAAGCACGTCGTTCTACCAGTCGGCTATGTCTGGCAGCATACTGTTTGCCGACGAGCCGTTCCTTGCCTGTGTCGTGGGCGGAGTGCTCATGGGAATGGGCATGGGGGCGGCGTTGCAATGTGGTTCGAGTTCTGGCGGCTCCGACGTTATCGCGGCTATGATACACAAGTACCGCGACTATTCCCTGGGGCACATCATACTCGTGTGCGACCTGTGCGTGATAACGTCGAGCTACTTCGTCGTCGGCTCGTGGGAGAAGGTCATCTACGGCTACATCGTCCTGTTCGTAATGAGCTTTTGTATCGACTACGTGGTCAACGGCGCGCGCTCGTCGGTGCAGTTCTTCATCGTCTCCGACAAGTGGGAGGAGATAGGTCAGGCGATTAACAACGACGTAGACCGCGGCTGTACCGTTATCGACGCCCACGGGTTCTACACCGGCAAGCCCGTGGGTATGCTCTTCGTCATAGCCCGCCGTTCGGAGTCAAGGGGAATATTCCAGGTGGTGAACGACATAGACCCGCAGGCGTTTGTCAGCCAGAGTGCCGTCAGCGGTGTCTATGGTATGGGATTTGACAGGATAAAGACATCGAGGAGGAAGGTGAGATGATAGATTACGGAAAGATTAAGGACAAGCGCATAGCTGTGTTGCTCTCGGGCGGCGTCGACAGCTCCGTCGTCGTTTACGAGCTTGCAAGCCACGGGCTGCGCCCCGACTGCTTCTACATAAAGATAGGTCCCGAGGAAAAGGAGGAGTGGGACTGCAACAGCGAGGAGGACTTGGAAATGGCTACCGCCGTGGCTCGCAAGTACGGTTGCAGTCTCGAAGTCGTCGATTGCCACAAGGAGTATTGGAGCCAGGTGACGAAGTACACCATGGAGAAGGTCAAGGCTGGCTTCACGCCCAATCCCGACGTGATGTGCAACAGACTTATAAAGTTCGGCGCGTTCGACGAAAAGCGCGGGCATGACTACGACCTCATTGCCACCGGACATTATGCCCAGACCGAATGGATAGACGGGCGCAAGTGGCTTACCACAAGCCCCGACCCGGTGAAGGACCAGACCGACTTCCTCGCCCAGATATACCAGTGGCAGCTTAAGAAGGCGATATTCCCGATAGGACATTATATGAAGGACGAAGTACGCGGGATAGCCGGACGCGAGCACCTCATCAACGCCCGCCGCAAGGACTCGCAGGGCATATGCTTCCTCGGCAATATCGATTACAACGAGTACGTGCGCCGTTATCTTGGCGAGCAGCCCGGCGACATCATCGAACTTGAAACAGGCAGGAAGATAGGCACGCACCGCGGACTGTGGTTTCATACCATAGGGCAGCGCAAGGGACTCGGACTCGGCGGCGGCCCGTGGTTTGTCGTAAAGAAGGACGTTGCCGCCAACGTCCTGTACGTAAGCCATGGCTACGATCCCGATACTGCCTACAAGCAGGACTTCCGCATTCACGGCTTCGACTTCCTTACCGAGGGCGTTGACGACCTTCCGCATAACGTCACGTTCAAGATACGCCATACTCCGGAGTATCATTCCGCTACTGTGGAACGCGTGCATGGCGAAGACTCCACGCCGACGTTCATCATTCACTCTGCCGGGAAGATACACGGTGTGGCTCCCGGACAGTTCTGCGTCGTTTATGACGATAGTCACCACCGTTGTTATGGTAGTGGCGAGATTACACTCTGATAATGTGCGGCTTAGTATTAAAAAACATAAAACCAAAGTGTAATACATATCTTTTTAGTACTTTTGCACGGTAAAATCACTGTCGTACAGTGGTTGTTTTTTAAGCACAGAAAACCAATCAGGTAGAAAGAAATGAATATTTTAGAGCTTAGCGAGCAAGAGATTGGTCGCCGTCAGAGTTTGCAGGCATTGCGTGACATGGGCATCAATCCATATCCGGCAGAGGAATTTCCTGTAAACGCATGGAGCGACGATATAAAGGCTAACTTCAATGAGGACGAAAAGCGTGAGGTCACTATTGCCGGGCGTTTGATGGGCAAGCGCATCATGGGCAAGGCCTCGTTCGCGGAACTCCAAGACAGCAAGGGCAGGATACAACTATACATCAGCCGTGACGACCTTTGCCCCGGCGAGGACAAGGACCTATACAACAAGGTTTTCAAGAAGCTTCTTGACATTGGCGACATTATCGGCATCAAGGGCTTTGTGTTCCGTACGCAGATGGGCGAGATCTCCGTCCATGTGGAAGACATAAAGCTCCTTTCCAAGAGCCTTAAGCCGCTGCCTGTAGTAAAGTACAAGGACGGCGTGGCTTACGACAAGTTTGACGACCCTGAGCAGCGCGCGCGCCAGCGTTATGTTGACCTTATCGTCAACGACGGCGTGAAGGACACGTTCCTCAAGCGTGCTACTGTTCTCCGTACAATGCGCAAATTCTTCGACGACCGCGGCTATACCGAGGTCGAGACACCTATACTCCAGAATATTCCCGGCGGAGCAAGCGCGAAGCCGTTTATAACCCATTTCAACGCGCTCAACATCGATATGTATATGCGTATCGCCACCGAGCTTTACCTTAAGCGTCTTATCGTAGGTGGTTTTGAGGGTGTCTACGAGATTGGCAAGAACTTCCGCAACGAGGGTATGGACAGGTTCCACAACCCCGAGTTCACTTGCCTTGAGCTGTATGTTCCGTACAAGGACTACAACTGGATGATGTCGTTCACGGAGAAACTTCTCGAAACGATATGCGTTGCCGTAAATGGCAAGCCTGAAGTGGAATATCCCGATGGCAAGGTCATCAGTTTCAAGGCTCCGTTCAAGCGTATTCCTATCCTCGACGCTATCAAGGAGAAGACTGGCTACGACCTTGAAGGCAAGTCGGAAGACGAGATACGCGACATCGCCGTCAACAAGCTTAAAATGGAAGGCATCGACGACAGCTTTGGCAAGGGCAAGCTCATCGACGAGATATTCGGCGAATTTGCGGAAGGAACCTTTATCCAGCCTACGTTCGTCACCGACTATCCGGTAGAGATGAGTCCGCTGACCAAGATGCACCGCTCAAAGCCTGGACTGACAGAGCGTTTCGAACTTATGGTTAACGGCAAGGAGTTGGCGAATGCCTATTCCGAGCTTAACGATCCCATAGATCAGGAGCAGCGTTTCGTCGACCAGATGAAGCTTGCCGACAAGGGCGACGACGAGGCCATGGTTATCGACCATGACTTCCTGCGTGCCTTGCAATATGGTATGCCTCCGACATCAGGCATCGGCATCGGCATCGACCGTCTTGTCATGCTTATGACCGCCAAGGAGAATATACAGGAGATAATGCTCTTCCCGCAGCTCAAGCCCGAAGTGAAGATGCCGCAGAGCAGCATCAGTGAATGGGCTGCAATAGGCGTTCCTGAAGACTGGGTGTATGTGCTTCGCAAGGCTGGTTTCAACCTCATCTCTGACATCAAAGACCAGAAGGCGCAAGGATTGCAGCAGAAGATAGGCGAGATAGACAAGAAGTACAAGCTCGGTTACGAGAAACCTTCAGTAGAGGAAATCCAAAAATGGATAGATGCCGCTAACGCTTAATTGACAATGGACTATTGATAATTGGTAATCATATAATCATGATTATCAATTGTCAGTTTTCAATTACAAATTACCATAGATGTTCGACGTAGGCAAGATAGCTATAATAGGTGGCGGAAGCTGGGCGACGGCAATAGCCAAGATAGTGGTGAGCCACACTCACCATATCGGGTGGTACATACGCCGTGACGACCGTATAACGGATTTCCTGCGCCTCGGGCATAACCCTGCCTATCTCACCTCCGTGCGCTTCAACACAGATGAGATTGAATTCTCGTCAGACATCAACAAGATTGTGCAGGCTTACGACACGCTTGTCTTCGTAACGCCATCGCCATATCTTAAGAATCATCTTAAGAAACTCAAAACCCGTATCAAGGACAAGTTCATAGTCACTGCCATAAAGGGCATTGTGCCCGACGAGAACTTGTGCTGCTCCGAGTATTTTCATCAGGTTTACGATGTTCCTATATACAATCTCGCGTGCATCGGCGGTCCGAGCCATGCGGAGGAAATAGCTATGGAACGCTTGAGTTACCTGACAGTCGGCTGTACCGACCTGGATAAGGCGCGCGCCTTTACCGATGTCCTGTCAAACACCTTTGTAAAGACCAAGGTCTCACCCGATATTCTTGGCATCGAGTATGCTTCCGTACTTAAGAATGTATACGCCATTGCCGCCGGTATATGCTACGGACTCAACTATGGCGACAACTTCCAGTCAGTGCTTATGTCGAACGCCGTACAGGAGATGGATAGGTTCTTGCAGACGATATACCCTGTCGAGCGCAACATTATCGATTCCGTCTATCTCGGCGACTTGCTCGTGACAGGCTACTCCAATTTCAGCCGTAACCGTACGTTCGGTACGATGATAGGCAAGGGCTACAGTGTCAAGTCGGCACAGATAGAAATGGAGATGATAGCTGAAGGCTATTTTGGCACAAAGTGCATGAAGGAAATCAACCGCCGTCTGCACGTCAATATGCCGATACTCGATGCCGTCTACAATATACTTTATGAGCGCATAGCTCCACAGGTAGAAATAAAATTATTAACTGATAGCTTTAGATAAACAATGAAGAACATTTCATTAGACATCACGAAGGCAGAGCAATTCCTCAATCCGGGAACGCTGGCAGCCCTCGAACCGAAAGTAGTGGCAGCAGAAGAAAGCCTTGAGAATGGTACTTGCCCTGGCAATGACTTCTTGGGTTGGCTGCATCTGCCGTCAAGTATCACGCCGGAATTCATTGACGAGATTCAGGCAACGGCAGACACGTTGCGTCAGAAGTGTGAGGTAGTGGTCGTTGCGGGAATCGGTGGTTCCTATCTTGGAGCGCGTGCCGTTATCGAGGCTTTGGGCAACAGCTTCGCCTGGCTTATACAAGACAAGAAGAACCCTGTCATAACGTTTGCTGGCAACAATATCGGCGAGGACTATCTTTCCGAGCTCACCGAGTATCTGAAGACGAAGAAGTTTGGCGTTATTAACATATCTAAGTCTGGAACGACGACAGAAACCGCCCTTACGTTCCGCCTGCTTAAGAAGCAGTGCGAGGCACAGCGTGGAAAGGCTGAAGCAAAGGACGTTATCGTTGCCGTAACCGACGCACATAAGGGGGCGGCTCGTGCGGCAGCCGACAAGGAAGGTTACAAGACGTTCGTCATTCCCGACAATGTGGGGGGACGTTTCTCCGTGCTCACGCCAGTAGGTCTTCTGCCGATAGCCGTTGCCGGTTTCGACATCAAGCAACTTGTTGCCGGTGCTGTCGATATGGAGAAAGCCACGTCCAATGACGTGCCTTTCACCGAGAATATCGCCGCCCAGTATGCTGCCGTACGTCAGGCTCTGTACACACAGGCTGGCAAGAAGATTGAAATCATTGCCAACTTCCAGCCGAAGCTTCACTACATCGCCGAATGGTGGAAGCAGCTCTATGGCGAGAGCGAGGGCAAGGAGCATAAGGGTATATTCCCGGCAGCGTGCGATTTCACCACCGACTTGCATTCAATGGGACAGTGGATACAGGACGGCGAGCGTTCTATCTTCGAGACGGTAATATCTGTCGAGGCTCCTAACCGTGAGCTTGACTTCCCGCATGATGACGAGAATCTCGACGGCCTTAACTTCCTTGCAGGCAAGCGTGTCGATGAAGTTAACAAGATGGCGGAGCTTGGAACGCGCCTTGCCCATGTTGACGGCGGAGTGCCAAACATACGTGTAAGTATGCCTAAGCTCAATGAGTATTATCTCGGACAACTCATATACTTCTTCGAGAAGGCTTGCGGCATCTCTGGCAATATCGAGGGCGTCAACCCGTTCAACCAGCCTGGTGTAGAGGCTTACAAGAAGAATATGTTCGCACTGCTCGACAAGCCTGGCTATGAGGCTGAGAGCAAGGCTATAAAGGAAAGGCTTGCCAAAGAATAAGCGTATACAGTAGTAATGGATATACAACAATATTTCGAAAGACACGGCTTTGGGGCTTCTGCGCCCAAAGCCGTTCTTTTTGACATGGACGGCGTATTGTATAACAGTATGCCAAACCATGCTGTCGCGTGGGTGCGTGCGCTTAAAGAGTTCGGAATACGCTTTACGCCTGAAGACAGCTATGCCACCGAGGGCGCGCGTGGTGTCGATACCATACGCGTGTATGCGAAGAATCAACTCGGCAAGGAGTTGACCGAGGACGATGCGCAGAAGATATATGATGTCAAGACACGCTATTTCCACGAATTACCTACAGCAGAGATATTCGATGGTGTCAAGGACTTGATGAAGCTTATCCATGACAACGGACTAACCATTGGCGTTGTCACTGGTAGTGGGCAACGTCCGCTTATCGACCGTTTGCTACGTGATTTTGGCGATTATGTCAGTGAAGACCATATTGTTACCGCCTACGATGTCAAGCGTGGCAAGCCCAATCCAGACCCATACCTTATGGGACTCCGCAAGTGTGGCAATATCAAACCGTCAGAGGGCATTGTCGTAGAGAACGCTCCTCTTGGCGTGCGTGCCGGCGTTGCCGCAGGTTGCTTCACCGTGGCTATTAATTCCGGACCGCTTCCTGATAGCGTGTTGCTTGCCGAGCACCCAGACGCGCTCTTTCCGTCAATCCGCAAGTTTTACGATAGCCTTACAGAGAGTTAATATCATTCTCTGTAAGCTCTGTCGCTTGCGGTATTTGTTCGACTGAAAGCCATATTATTTCCAAAAGATTACCATTACTTTGGAAATACCATTTCCAGTACAGTGGAAACATCATTTCCAATATAGTGGAAATACCATTTCCAATACAGTGGAAACCACATTGGAAATATATGTCTTCCCATACACGTACAATAGTGTATGGGAACTCATTAATTCATAACGTCATTGGCAAGCTTGCGGAACGCCTTGACATTAAAAAGGCGCGTCAAGCAACCTTGACACGCCCTAATTGTCTATTCTTAATTACTAATTACAAATTTGTAATTACTAATTGTTTATCGGCTTCGCCGACAAACTCCTAACTCCTAACTAATAACTATTTAATCGGCTTTGCCGACCAATTATTAATTATCCATTCTTAATTAGCGTATTGAACGCCCGGCGTTCAATACTCCTCGTCCCACACGCTGAATCCGCTTCCCTTTGACTCCACTGGCTGTGTAGGATCGGCATCGCCATTCATCTGTATCGTGCCTGCCGCATTGTTCTCACTGCCTGCGAGCATCGCGCGCTCAGCATGTATCTCCATTACCTTTATCTCTGGTCTTGTATATTCCTGTTTCATAATTAATAATATCAGCCTCACCCCAAAGCCTCTCCCCATCCCTCTCCAGGAGGAGAGGGAGCTTTAAGTGAGTGTCGTATCTGTCCCCAGACTGCGGTCGCTATCGCTCTCTTAGTCTGGGGTTATCATTTAGTTAAGCCTCTTCGAGGCTTTTCCAACTGCGAAACCTCATTGCCATTGCGCAGCCTCTCCGAGGCTTTCCCACTTCAATGTGTGATTCTTCATTACATCATTATTCATCGGCGAAAAGCCGATTAATTCTTCATTACCCATTCGTAACTCGGAATCGCGCAAGCGACCAATTTTTAATTCTTAACTCTTAATTTTTAATTAATACTTTCTTCCCATTCTGTATCACCACACCGTGGGCGCGCACATTCTCTGGCAGGCGCTGCCCTGCGATATTGTAACGGGCGGTATCTGAATCCTTTACCCTTGCACCTTCACCTGTTACATCAGTAATGGCGGTAGTAGTACCGTCGTCAAAACGGAGTGAGAGACTCGGCTTTGCCTCCGACGCGTTGGCAAGTTCGAGATACGCCTTGTGCGTAGGCACGGTTATAGGCTTGCCATCTACTATGTGGCGGAAAGCCCCGCCTTGTAGTACGTAACGTGACACGCCTTCTTTCTCTCCTGCCTCTACCACACGGGCGGAGTCGAGTACGCCTTTCATGGCGAAGCTGCCTGCGTCTACGCTCAACGAGTCCTGATGCTCGCCAATGGTGTAATAGAAACCATCTGGCAACGTCGTGACATTGTCCTTGAGGCGGATCAATACGCCGGTGCCTGCCGGTATGTAGCCGGCATTGGCAGCGTCGCCACCCTTTTTGTCGATGCTCTCCATGTAGACATACTGGTTGCCGCCAGCCTCGCCCTGCTCTCCGCTGACGTAAGCCTCGATTCCGAGTGTGGTATTGGTTGAGTCGTAGTAGTTGGAGAAGTCGGTATCAAACTCGCGGGCGAACGTCATAAAGCCTTTATTGGCACTGATGTCCTGAATCTTGTAGCATATCTGGTCGGCGTACTTCGGCAATGCCGTCTTGAACGCCGCCAATTTCGACGGACGCACGTATATCTTCTGGTCGGAAGCAAACTCATTGTAGTCGTCGTCAAGCTCGTAGTCGGTCGTGGCGAGCACGCTTGGAGGCGTTGCGTTACAGAAGAATATGCTCTTTATCGAAGATGTGGAAGTGGCGTTTGCGCTATTCGCCGACAACGTGCTGGCATTCTTCTTGGAACTGCTCACGCCCGGCTTCGTCATAAACGCCATTGCGCCTATGTAGTCCACGTCCTGTTTCAGCACCACCTCACTGGCTACCGCACCCTCGAATGCATAGTCGCCAATCATGTTGACAGTACGCGTAACGCCTGCCGAGTCGGTTACGGTACCACCGACGACGTACGACGCAAGTGGCGAATTCACCTTCACAAGCATCAGACGCTCGTCCGACAACGGGAAGAACTCGTCCGAACTTGCCTTGTCTACAAACGTCGTCTGTATGCTCTTGAACTTTTGGTAGAACTCGTTGTCTTTGTATTCTGGCAGAAGCTCCTTGTAGACGCACGAGATGCTTACGTTCTTTATATCGCCCATACCGGGAATGGTGCCGTCGTCGAAAGTCATGAAGTTCGCTTCCTTGTCATACACCGTGTCGGGTATCATCTCGTCCGAGAGAAACGCTATCGAGCGCAGATTCTCGCATAGTCCGAAGGCACGCTTGCCTATGCGCGTTACCTTCTTCGGTATAACCACGCTTGTAAGGTTCGGGCAGTCGTAGAAGGCATAATCGCCTATCTCCGTTACCGACGGCGGAAGCATCGTTATCGGTTCCTTTGCCTTTGCCGGTGGGAAGACGAGTAGTGTAGACTTGTCCTTAGAGCACAAGTAGCCTTTAACGGCTGAGTAGTTGGGATTGTCCTCATCAACGGTGAACTCGCGGAGATCCTCGCAGTGCTTGAACGCCTCTGGGCTGACGCTCGTAGTGTTGGCAGAGAGGTGTACTGTCTTCAATGCCGGACAGCCGTAGAACGCCTCGCGCTCTATCGTCTTGACCGACTGCGGAATTGTTATCTCCTTCAGCCCCGCGCCAGAGAAGCAGCCCTCACCGAATGTCTCTATTTGTGAGCCTTCGGCAAATGTGACACTCTCCAAACTCGTACAGTCCATAAAGGCGTTGCGCCCTATCTTCTTTAGTGAGGCAGGCAGCACTACCGAACGCAATTTGGTACAGTTTTGGAAAGTCCCTGTGGAAATTTCCGTAACAGCGTCGTTATTTATGACTATCTTCTCTATTTGGCTGTTGAAACAGTTTGTTGGCAATGTCGCTATCTTTGAACCTGCCGGTATCTCCAGCTCCTTAAGGCTTGCCGGTATGCTTGAGAGCGCGTTTAGGTTTACGGGCAAGTTCATCTTGGTGATAGTGCTCGAACTAAACGTGGTGCTTGGAATATCCGTTAACTCGCTTGCACTGTCAAAAATAAGGTTCTTGATTTTCGACAACCTGAAGACTTCATTGCCAAGGTTCTTTACCGATGCCGGTACAATGAGGGAATCAAGGGTAACGCAGTCAAATGCCGCTCCTGCAAGCGTCGTTACAGTTGAAGGAATCGTGTAGGTTTTGCCTTTTCTCCTTGTAGGATATTGATAAAGGACGGTTCCGTCTTTGCTGAACAGCACTCCGTCAACAACTTTAAAAGAACTGTTATCCGCATCAACGTCTATGGTTGAAAGATTGTAACTGCTGAATACTTTGTATGTATTCAGGCTTGCTCCAATTTCGACTTTCTCCACCCTTACGCCGTTAAGGCTTTCGATTTTAATCACCTTGTTGGTGTCCAACACTTTCAAGTTTGGACATTCCGAAAAGGCATTCCTTCCGATTTTCGTTATTTCTTCCGGGACGACGTACGTTTCGTTCTTAATTCCACTGGGATAGAACAAAAGTGAAGAATCCTTGCGCTGCACCAGCGCGCCGTCGATAGTATAAAAATATTTGTTGTTCTTATCTACTGTTACCTTCTGCACGTTAGATGCTGAGAATTGCGAGATAGACGAAAGTGAGGCGGGCAACCTCAACGTCTTGATCGACGGCGTACTCAATCGGCTTACGATTGCGGTAACGCCCTCTGGCACTTCCAGCGTGCTGTCGGCAAGTGCAATGTCGCCTGGTACGGCTATCAGCGAATCCATGTCCTTGGTGTACAGCACGCCGTTGGCATCGCTTGTGAAGCACTTGCTGCTGTTGGGAAAGACGTACTTGTTGTTGTCAATCGAATTTCCCTCCAGTTTCTCCAATGAATAAGGCAAAATGAAAGTCCTGCCTGTAATATAGTCTACTTGCAAGGACTTTAAAGTATGTTGGGGAAATGTTATTTGTGTAAGTTCGTAAGGTATGCCTGTCAAACTCGTTTTACTGTTCGAAATGCCACGCAACTCCGCACGGGTTACAGTAAAGCGGTTACCCTCGCCGTCGTATATCGTGTCAGGAACCGTTATGGTTCCCGTCCGTGTTGTTCCAGTGAACGTAAGCGTAAAGTTCGATACGTCGTTCACTTTGTAAGACATACTGTCAACTGTAATGTATTGTCCTACCGTGTACGCACACAGTTTAGTTGAAACAAACAATAAGGACAACAAGGAGAAGACAAGCCTGCTTACCCCCCCCCTGTAGGTTAAATAACTTTAAAACTTTGTTCATGCTTTAAAGATTAGTTTATATATAATAAAATAATGTATAGCGGTGCTGACCGCAAATCAGCGGAAATGCGACATGAAATATTCTTCCCTCTTGCACGTGACAAGCCACACCTGCCAGGCGGACTAAAGTCCACGTCTTGCTGGAGTGGGAAACCTCAAATGCTTCCTGCTTTCTCTCGAATCGCTTGCAAAGGTACAACATTTGTTTCAAACAAACAACACTTTTGTCACAAAAGTATAAAAATAAGTAATAAAGAACAGCGAATACGTAAGAAGACATATGGCGACTCCTCCCCAGTGCGGTGGAGGAGTACAGACAAAATTCCTTGTCGTTTCCTTATCCCCCAGTCAGTCCTGTCGGACATGACCGAGGGTTGTCCAAGCGGTGACTACTGCGTAGTCATGCCAGCCTTACTACCCCTAACCCCGAATCGGAGGAACTTGCAACTCCATATAGCCCTCTATATCAGGGAGGGGTGAGGGTTATTACCCATTGCCTTGCCGACCCTGCAAGGGTCGTCGCTTTAGTAACCCCGTATCATGCCGAAGGCTGATGCGGGGATAACGGCATATAGGAGCATTGACTCCAGAGGAGTCACCGCATGGGAGGAATTGTGTTGGGGTTAATATATATTATAATGTGTTGCCCGATACATACTAATGCGTTTGGCTTTAAATACTAATGTGTTAAATTCCGTGATATAAGTTTGACACAGATTGGTCGTGACCAATCTGTGCTAATATTACGTTGCCATTCACTACATTCGTACAGTGGCGTTCTAATCTTGCGAAAGACACATTATATAATATATAGGCAGGTACGTAACCGAATGTTCGACAAAGACGTTACGCTCGTTGGAAAGGACAATTGCGTTTTTTATTCCATAATTGCCTGTTTTCACGAATTTGTCGATGGCGTTGTGTATGCGGTAGTCCTTGCCTGATTTTACTTCTATTGGCAGTACCGAAAGGCTGTCGGCATCGTCAACGAGGTAGTCAACCTCGCCATTCTTCTTGTTGTCGTAATAGTGAACAGACTTTCAAGTGTGGTCTATTGTGGCAGGACTGCCATTTCTTGTAACATGCATTTGAGAAAGTACAAGAATACGAGGAAGCTGGCGATGCTGTAAATCGCCCTAAATACTTTTATACTTGCGTCCATACTCTTGAAGTTGCAGATGACGAACCGCGTGTTGACGAATGTCGCAGAAAGGAACACGCAGGCAAGGAATAAATCCAGGATAACGGAAATGATTTGCATAGTAAAAATATAGAAATAATTGGATATTCGTTTTTGGGGGAGCTTATTTTGCATTAAATTTAATGCAAAATAAGTCCAAAGGTGAATTTTATCTTATAAGCGTATCTGACGCTCCTCCGTTGTGAATTTTATTATATTCTATTTCTACAGGGGTAAGTGGTATGTCTGTGATGTATTTATCATTGTTACTACTTTTGCTCATGCAGTAAACAAATTCTGCTACACAGATAGCAGCACCAATAGGTCCTAAAGCTTTCTTGGCGAGGATCTTTACAGCCCTTTTTATGGCAGCTTTTCCCCATGTTTTCAAACTGGAACCGCCTATAGAAGAAAGTAAATCTGCTCCAAGGGCTTTTAATGCGCAGTCGAAAGCTTTGTTATAATTGTTGCCATCTTCTGCGTATGCTTTAGTTACAAACAGCTCTAACGGATTAAATCCTTTGTCATTTTTACTAAATTCTGTCTCGTCAAGTTCTGCCCATGTCATTATGAGGGCGAGAATGGCTAAGTCTGTTTCGTCTGCATTTTCTTCAATTAGCATTTGATTTATTTCGTCGTTTGTAAACCCTTTACTCTTAAAATAGTTTTTACTTTCATCAACTAAAGGTCTTAGTGCGCTGCGAACTTCTGTTTCGGAGATTGTTACAGAATATTGAGAGCTGTCAGTATTAGTAGACGAGAATTCTGCACCGACAAGTCTGTGCAATGCCGTAACATCTCCGATAGATGTTATTAGCTTATATAGATTGATATCTTGTTCGGAAGTGTCATCAGGGAAATTGATAGACAACTTTATGTCTGTAACGCTATCGCTTACAGTTCTAGTCTTTGCTTTTGGAAGAATATTGGCAGTATAAATGCTGTTAAAATTCTCGTTATAGCTGTTTAAGAAATTCTGGCTTTCAGGAGAAAGCTCCAAACTGTTTTCCGAAGAATTACATGATGTCAAATTAGCCAATGTAGCTAATAGCATAATAAGTAATACACTTGATTTAATCTTTTGCATAGTTTTAATATTGAGTTTGAAAATGTGCAGCAAAGTTAATGACTAAACCATATATGTATTGATTTTTTTGATTACACATTTTACATACCATTATCTTAACTGAATATGTAAACGGCTGTAAAATAGTTAATTGTGTATGATTTTACATATTATACACAATTCGTGCCTTTATAGCTTTTCAATGCTTGCAGACAGACCTTTGGCTCCGCTTTTCCCAAACATCTTATGATTTACAGTTGCCCGAATGTTGGTCGTTCGTTGTGGACTCAAGCCAATTAGGGTTGCAATTTCTATTGGGGCAAAGTGAAGCTTTGTCAATATAACGCTTTAAGTTCTTGGCTTGTAAGATTGTAGCAATTTTGTAGTATCTCATCATAGAAATCAGGTAGAGTAATGGTTATCGCAGTTTCCATGTCTTTCCATTCGTTGCCAGAAAGCTTTATGCCTTTGGTAGCTAACTTGTGAATGTGGGTTACGATTTCGCTTTGCAAAAGGGCTTGTTCGCTTTCCCAAAAAGGTTTTCCGGTGTTATTGTAGGAAGTCAATATGTTGTTTAAGCGGTCTATTTCATGCTCTTTCTCCTGTTTAAAGGTTGATAAATCCTTTTTTAATGCGCTTAAGTCTTCTTTGGCATTTTCACATTGCCCAGCCACAAACTCATATTGCAGATGTGCATGCTTTATTTTTAGTCTTGTTAGTTGTCTTTTGGTAAACAGTGTATAAGAGATGGAAATTAGCACTATGATAAGGGTAAAGCATGTTATATATAGATAATATCTAAGGGAGTTGGTTTCCTTTAACAGGTCTTTACTCGCTTTTTTGAAATCTTGTAGAGCTAACGTGGTGTTGCCTTTACGTTGGTTTATGCAGCCGTTTATATAGTAGGCTTGTTGCAGTTTGTTTCCGATTGGATTTTGCTGGTAATATAACAAGACATTCTCCATGAAGGCTACTGTGTCAACAGGCATATTTGCATTTGCCATGGTCTCCGCATATAGCAACATGTATTCCATTTGGGTTGCTTCATCGCATTCTTTGATATTGTTTCGGATAGAGTTAAGCTTCTTGAAGGCAGACTTCGGATTAGATTTTGCCATCTTCTTAGCTTCACTGAATTCATGTGGTTGTACTAATGTACTACATGATGTCATGAATATTAGAAAGAAGAGGCATATAGTTTGCTTTGTCATATATATTTAGACTATGTTTGTTTTGTTTGAATTGATGCGACAAAGGTACGGATAAAATGCGGAATATACGCTTTGGAGGTAAAAAAAACGGATAAAAGCCGGTGCGGAACGCAAAAAGGGGAGACAGAGGGGGTGACGGTAAATTAGTTTTTTGTACTTTTGCCTTTGTAGAACTGGCATACGATGAAGGCAGAAAGGGAGATAAGGTACAGGACGGTGAAGTTGAAGCGCAAGGCTGCGAGACACAAGCGACCGCTGATTGTGATTGGCGACGTGATAGTGCTGTTGCTGTTGTCGTGGCAGTTGCTGCCGATGACTGACGGCGAGATACGGCGCAGCCGTGTGGACGTTGCCGTAGAGAGCTACTATGAGGTAACGGCTGACGGACGTACGGTCTTCCGATTTGCCGACGTAGACGATTCTGCCAATGTCGTTGGCGGTTCCGTTGGAGCGGACTCGGTAGTAACCAACAGGGCAGTGGCTCCAGGATACTGGGTGAACAGGATTTCGTTCATTCCGTCGTGTGTAGGCAGTGTTATAACGTTTGCCGCGCCACAGGCAAAGGACGTGGCATCGCTGGACGGAGACGAGTTGCGCCGGTTCATGTTCCGTCAGGCTGTGATAGCGGACGACAAGCTGGCTGGGCTGCAACGTATGCGCAACGAGTTGCACTACTACAAGCGCAAGCATGACATAACAGACTATGGGTACAACCAGATAGCGGAGTTCTCGGCAAAGGTGGACAGCAGCATGGACTCGCTCCAGGCTATCGTAGATACGCTCCAGCATATCAGCCCGGGGGCGAAACTGTCGATAAGGTATGTAATGCGGTATACGGTGGTGGGCGACAGTATGCGTAGCAGCGAGCATTGCAGCGTGGTGAAGACGTATGACGGGCAGTTCGCACTCGTCCAAGTTGCGGGCAGGCATTCGCCACTGTCGGTGATACCGCGGCTGAGCATCACGCGGGGAATGGAACAGGTGATGAAGTCATCGGCAGACACCGTTGTTAAGACGGACGGCAATGTGATAGAGATAGATTCCGTGGGTACGTATCGTGGCGATATAGTCAATGGGAAGCCAAATGGCGTGGGCAAGATGTATTACGCCAATGGCGCGTATTACGAGGGCTATTGGAAGGACGGCAGGCGTGACGGCTTCGGATTCTTCGTATCGCCCGTTGACTACTTGCAGGCGGGCACGTGGAAGAACGGCGTGTTCAAAGGCGAACGCCTGACGTACAATGCCAGCCGCGTATACGGCATTGACCTGTCGCGGCATCAGCACGAGCGCAATGGGAAGAAGTATTCGATAGACTGGAGCCGTCTGCGGATAACCGACCTTGGCTCGGCAACGATGAAGCGGATAGAAGGCACGGTGGACTATCCAGTGTCGTTCGTATACATAAAGTCTACGGAAGGGTGTACGGTGTTCAACAGCTATTACAATTCCGACTACGACGCTGCGAGGGCTAAGGGCATACACGTCGGCGCGTACCACTTCTTCTCGACCACTACTCCGGGCTACCGCCAGGCATGGGAGTTCCTGAAGAAGACGAAGATGCAGAAGGGCGACCTCGCGCCTGTGCTCGACGTGGAGCCTACGGACTGGCAGGTAAGGCAGATGGGTGGCAAGCGTGTATTGTTAAGCAATGTGGAGCAATGGCTCGGCGTTGTGTACAAGCATACGGGCGTGCGTCCGATACTGTATGTCGGTCAGGACTTCGCACAGAAGTATCTCGGCGACGCGCCTGACATAACGGGCAATTATCTCGTGTGGATAGCCCGGTATGGCGAGTACCAGCCCAACTTAAAGCTGGTGATATGGCAGTTGAGTTCGGACGGACGCGTGAGCGGCATTTATGGCAATGTGGATATAAACGTGTTCAGTGGATACAAGGCACAGTTCCAGGACTTTCTCGACAAGCACACGATTAGATAGTGTTGAGTTAGGAGTTAGGAGTTAGGAATGAGGAGTTAGGAGTGTTGAATGCATAGACATTAATTAAACGTTAAAAAACTGGAGGCTGTATCGGTTGGCAATGAGTTTTGTTGTAACTTTGCACTATATTCTATCAACACATAATACACACTTTTTACAATGATGGACAAGAACACTATCATGCAGCTTGAGTCGCTGCGTGAATCGCTACACACTTCACTTGAGAAACTGCGCAATATGCGCTTTGAGAATGGCAGTTTGAAGGAGATAACGCCTGAGATCATCATCAACGAGATCAACATCTTGCGTTCACGGTTTGACAACATTGAGAAGAATTTGAAGGAGGACTAATGCCGATGGACGCTATTGAGATGTTGAAGACACGGCGCAGTTGCCGTGCGTACAAGCAGGAACAGATAACCGACGACGAATTGCAGACCATCATAGACTGTGGACTGAACGCTCCGAGCGGCACCAACAAGCAATCTACAAAGATTATAGTCGTACAGGAACCTGAAAAGGTGCGCCTGTTGTCGGAATTGAACAACCGCATATGGCAGAAACAGCAAGACCCGTTCTATGGCGCGCCTACGGTATGCCTCATTGTCGCTCCGAAGAGCCAGGGCGAGGGGGCGAATCCTTCGTCTATGCTGAATCCTGTAAAGGATGGTTCGCTCGTCATAGGCGCGATGCAGGACGCCGCGTTCGCCATAGGTGTAGGCTCGTGCTGGATAAACCGCTGCTACGAGATGTTGGAGTTGCCCGAGGGCAAGGAGATAATGCACCAGCTCGGACTGGAGGATTACCAGGGCGTAGGCTGCTGCATTCTCGGTTATCCCGACCAGCCGCTGAAGCCCAAGAGGATAAAGGAGGGAAGGGTGATTAGATATTAAAAATTAAAAGTTACATTAATGACAAGTTAAGAATTACATTAATGACAAATTAAGAATTACAAGTTAAATATTATATATGTATCAATTATATATAAGCTAATTTGTAATTCTTAATTGCGAAGCCAACAACTCTCAATTTGTAATTCGTAACTTTTAATTGCGAAGCAACCAATTTTTAATTTTTAATTGTCATTTGTGCTTAGCACCATGTTTCCACAACCTTGACCGTTCCGCTGACTTGCAACGACTGCTCGGTGGCAGGAACGAGGATAGTCTCTCCTGCATTGAGCGTGGTAGTGTTGCCAGCAGAGTCGGTTACAGTGCCGCTGCCGCCAACGCCGATGAGTATGACGAAAGAGTCGAGACCGCTATAGTCAAGCGTCATCGGTTCGGTGAGGTCATAGAGAGTAGTCGTGAAGAACGGGCATGAAACAAGCGTCACAGGCTCGTTCGTCTTGTGCTCATAGTGCGTTTGATAATCTTTCTCTACATTGTAGTTGATACTCTCGGCGGCTTCCTTGACGTGTAGCTGCCGGTAGTTGCCGTCCTTGTCCTTGCGCTTGAAGTCATAGATACGGAACGTCACGTCGCTTGTCTGTTGTATTTCGGTAAGAAAACAGCCTGCTCCAATGCTGTGTATGCGTCCCGAGGGGAGGAAGAAGCAGTCGCCTTCCTTTACGGGATATTCGGCAATGGCGTCGGTTATGGTGTCGTCGGCTGCCATGCGCCTGTATTCGTCTGGGGTTATATGCTTACTTAGTCCGCTGCGAAGTTTGGCGCCTGCATCTGACGACATGATATACCACATTTCGGTCTTTCCCCGTGGATAGCCGAGGCGATGGGCGGTCTCGTCGTCGGGGTGTACTTGTATGGATAGTTGCCGGCGGGCATCGATGAACTTGATAAGCAATGGAAACTCATTGCCAAACCTGCGGTAGTTGTCGGCTCCGACGAGCTTTTCCTTCAGCAATGCCACGAGGTCGTTAAGCCTGGTTCCCTTGTATTCGCCATTGCTGACGACTGTTTCGTTGTCCTTTACTCCTGATATTTCCCAACTTTCACCTACGTGGTCGAGGGCGCAGTCGAGATGCTTGAAAGGTATTATCTTGTTGCCTCCCCATATTGTCTGCTTTAGCAGCGGTTCAAACTTTAATAACATTCCTAACTAACTAAACAATGATTTTCTCATGAAGTGTTCTTTCAGCAATTGCCTTCTGACTTCATAGTTCGGAGTTTTGGCTATTGCAATGCAAATGTAGTTATTTTCGGTGAGAGTGCGGACGTTTGAACGGGAAATGTTGTCCCGTCGTCGAGCCGCGCCAAAATAAAACGCGCGTTTTGTTTTGTCTTTGAGACAATTAGTCCTATCTTTGCAAAAGCTTTACCGACATTGGAGGCAATGTCGGCTTTATAAAACCTTAAAACTACAGCGATTATGACAAAGATTGCATTTTTTGACGCCCACAGTTACGACCGGGAATCGTTCGACACGTGGAACAGTGACTTCGGATTCGACATACATTATTACAAGGAACGCCTGTCGATGAACTCCATAGAGCTTACCAAGGGCAAGGAAGTGGTCTGCGTGTTCGTCAACGACGAGATAAACGCCCCCGTCATAGACGCCCTCGTGAAGAACGGCGTGAAGCTCGTTGCACTGCGCTGTGCGGGTTTCAACAATGTAGACCTCAACGCCGCCAAAGGCAAGCTCCGCGTGGTGCGCGTTCCGGCATACTCGCCTCATGCCGTGGCTGAATACGCCGTCACGCTTATGCTGTCTTTGAACCGCAAGGTATACCGTTCTACCCAGCGCACGCGCGAAGGCAACTTCCGCCTGTCTGGATTGCTCGGATTCGATATGTACGGCAAGACCCTCGGAGTGGTGGGCCTGGGGTGCATAGCCCGCGAGCTGGTGAAGATAGCCCACGGGTTCGGCATGAACGTGCTCGCATATGACAAGTATCCAGACATGGATTTCGCCAAGGCGAACGGGGTGAAGATGGTGGAGCTGCCCGAACTCTACGGTGGCAGCGACATAATATCGCTGCACTGTCCGCTGACTACTGACACGCTGCACATGATTGACAAGGACGCCATAGACATGATGAAGCCGGGCGTGATGATTATCAACACCGGGCGTGGCAAGCTGATACGTACCGAGGACCTGATTCAGGGACTCCGTGAGCACAAGGTCGGCTCGGCAGGACTGGACGTGTACGAGGAGGAGGCAAAGTACTTCTATGAAGACCACTCCGACCGCATGATCAACGACGATCATCTCGCGCTCCTGCTTATGATGCCCAACGTCATAGTCACTTCGCACCAGGCTTTCTTCACTCGTGAGGCACTCCACAACATAGCCACCACTACGCTCCAGAACATCAAGGACTTCTTCGGCGGCAAGGAACTCGTGAACGAGGTCGCGGCGAAGTGACAAGGCGGAGCAGCCTCAATTTCCCTCCTTGGTAACGTATCGTTGCCAGTAGGCTATGATGAGGGTGGTGAGCGGAAGGGCGATGATAAGCCCGATGAATCCGAGGAGCGCGCCCCATACCGAGAGCGACAGCAGCAGTATCGCTGGGTTCAAGCCCATGGCCTTGCCCATGACCTTTGGGGTTACGATCATGTCGATGATGATTTGTACGACGATGAACACGAGTACGGCGGAACCGAAGATTATCCAGAAGTTCTGTCCCGTGTCGGCTGCCTTCAGCAGGGCGAGGAACGCCGTGGGAATGAGCGCGAACGTGTGGAGATAGGGCACGAGGTCGAGTATTCCGATGAGTATTCCGAGACCGATAGCCATTGGAAATCCGATGATCGTGAAGCCTATGCAGAAGAGTATGCCCATGATGAGCGCGACGGTGCCCTGCCCGCGGATATAGCTGTTGAGGGCGTTCTCGACATCGCCCGCGAGCTCGTGCCAGAACGGGCGGTTCTTCTTCGGGAATATGCGTATCCAGTTCGTCGTCAGGTACTCATAGTCCATAAGTATGAAGAACATATATAATAATGTGATGCAGGAAGCGACAATCGAGATGATGACGCTCGCCGTTTGCCCCACGACGGAAAACAGTTTGGGCATGGCCGTCTTCATGGTGTCGGTGAAGTCGGGACTTTTCAGGAAGTGCTCTATCTGTGACTGGTTGGCGATGAACCATTCCTTGATTGCCGCCGTTACGCTGTTGGTGTGGGAGCTTCCCTGGACGTAGCGTCCGAGTACGGTAAGAAGCTTGTCGAACTGGTCGATCATGGGCGGGATTATGAGGTAGACGATGCCCCCGATGACCGCAAGCACGGCTATCAGGCTTATGATTATGGACAGGGCGCGTGAGGGTACGTGCAGCTTGTACTGTACGAACTTCACCATCGGGTAAAGCAGGTAGGCGAATACCCACGCGATGAAGAAAGGCAGGAGCACGTCGCTAAGGTAATTGACGACGTACAACGTCACTACCACTCCGAGTACAGCCAGGGTCCAGCGTATGAAGCGGTCGAACGTTATCGGTCTGGGTGCTTTTACAGCCTTTCCGGCTGCGGCGTGCTGATTGTTAGTGGTTGATTGGTCTTTTTCCATAGGTGTATAGTTTTTAATTGTCTCGCTGGTTGGGTTTTGCGGTGGCGGGTTTCCGCTTCAGTCGCGTCCGCCTCCGGAAGCGTCGGGGCTGGAATTGGCTATGGCCTTGTTGTAGCATTCGCGGCACAGGGGCTCGTATTCGTCCTTCTCGCCAAGGAGTACGCGGTTCTTGTCGCTGACGAGGCGATGGCTGATGTATGCCAAAGCCCCACACCGCACGCAGATTGCGTGGACCTTGGTCACCTCGTCGGCAATCGCGCACAGCGATGGAATGGGACCGAACGGCTTTCCGGTGTAGTCCATGTCGAGTCCGGCTACGATTACGCGTACTCCGCGGTTTGCAAGCTTGTTGCAGACATCAGGCAGCCCGTCGTCGAAGAATTGCGCCTCGTCGATACCGACGACCTCGATGTCGCTTGACAGCAGCAGTATCGCCGCCGACGAGTCTACGGGCGTGGACGTGATGACGTTGTGGTCGTGGCTGACCACGTCCTCCCTGCTGTACCGCGTGTCTATGACCGGTTTGTATATCTCTACGCTCTGACGTGCGAACTTCGCGCGCTTCATACGGCGTATCAGTTCTTCGGTCTTGCCCGAGAACATGCTTCCACATATCACTTCTATGCGCCCGTGTACGCGTCTTTCGCCGTTAATATTGTCTTCTGTTGCCATTGTGAACGCAAAGGTAACATTTATTTTCTTTATATCGTGGTCGGAACCGTGGAAATGTAGGTCGCGCAAACTGTCAAAAAAACCTAATAAGTTTTGCGGTTACGCCTGTTTGGACTACCTTTGTGCGGTCTATGGGAATATTGTACCTTGTGCCGACACCAGTTGGCAATATGGAGGATATGACGCTGCGTGCAATACGTACGTTGAAGGAAGCCGACCTTGTGCTTTGCGAGGACACGCGCACGTCGGGAATGCTGCTAAAGCATTTCGAAATCCACAACCACCTGATGTCGCACCACAAGTTCAACGAGCATGGAACGGCGGCTGGAATTGTCGAAAGGCTGCGTGCCGGAGAGACGGTCGCGCTCATCAGCGACGCGGGCACGCCAGGAATCAGCGACCCTGGGTTCTATCTTGCGCGTGAGGCGATTGCCGCCGGCGTGACGGTGCAGACACTTCCGGGAGCAACGGCGTTCGTTCCGGCGTTGGTGTCAAGCGGATTGCCATGCGACAGGTTCTGCTTCGAGGGCTTTCTACCGCAGAAGAAGGGACGGATGTCACGCATCGATGCCCTGAAGGACGAGCAGAGGACGATGATTTTCTACGAATCGCCGTACAGGGTAGTGAAGCTCCTGGAGCAAATGGCGCAGGTGTTTGGAGAAGGGCGGTGCGTAAGTTGTTGCAGGGAAATATCCAAAATACACGAGGAAAGCGTCCGCGGAACGATAGCGGAGGTTCTTTCCCATTTCAAAGAGACACAGCCACGCGGCGAGTTCGTCGTAGTCGTGGCGGGAAAAGGTGAATAAACAATAAGAAACAGATACAGCTATGAAGAAAGTAATGCTTTTCGCCGTGTGTGCAGCTATGGCACTTACCGGCTGTAATTCGGGATCGAAGAAGATTAACCCTGCCGAGATTCAGAACGACTCCCTACGTTCTATAATTGAGGCTCGTGACAACGAAATCAACGATATGATGGGGACGTTGAACGACATTCAACAGGGATTCTCGGAGATAAACGCAGCGGAAAACCGCGTGACCGTAGCCAAGGACGGCGAGGGAGCGGACAAGACCGCCGTTATAAAGGAGAATATCCAGTTCATCGCGCAGCGAATGAAGGAGAACCGTGAGCTTATCAAGAAACTGCAAGACCAGTTGCGTGAGACCGGATTCAAGGGCGACCAGCTCCGCAAGACCATAGAGCGGCTCCAGTCACAGCTCGTCCAGAAGGACGGCGAGCTGAAGAAACTGCGTGCCGAGCTCCAGGCTAAGAATATCCACATCGCAGAGCTGGACGAGACCATTAACGGATTGAGCGGCGACGTGGCAAGCCTGAATACGAGCGTGCGCAACCTGAGTGCGGACAAGGAGAACCTGACTACGGAGAAGGAACGCCTGCAGACGGAGAACACGCAGAAAGCCCAGACCATAACCACGCAGGACAAGCAATTGAACACGGCGTGGTACGTCTTCGGTACGAAAAAGGAACTCAAGGCCCAGAACATACTCAAGAACGGCAAGGTGCTGCGCGAGGGATTCAACCGCAACTACTTTACCAAGATTGACATACGGGTAGACAAGGAGATAAAGCTGTACTCCACGAGTGCGAAGATACTCACCGCGCACCCGTCTAACAGCTATTCGCTGTCAAAGGACACCAACGGACAGTACGTCCTGCGCATAAGCGACCCGGATTTGTTCTGGAGTACGAGCAAGTACCTCGTGGTACAGGTCAAATAGCCGGCGGATAGTGAATAATTCAATCGCGTTTTATCGATGAATGACAGCAAACAAGGCGGACAGAACGAAGAAGCAGTCGGCGTGGAGATAGAGTTTCACCACAGGTTCCCGCTGCAATTGCGCTTCTTCGACGCTGACCAGTTCGGACATATCAACAACTCTATATACTTCCAGTACTACGATACTGCGAAGATGGACTATTTCGTGAAGCTCGGCGTGCCTGTCGACAACCATCATGTGACGGTGACGGCGCATATCGACGCCGACTTCTTGCAGCAGGTGTACACGTCGGACACGAATATAGAGGTGCAGTCGGCGGTGACGCACATAGGACACAAGAGCTTCACGTTCGTACAGCGGCTCATTGATGCCGCTACCGGCGATGTCAAGTGCGTGGGGCGTTCGATAATAGTGGCGTACGACCTTAAGACCAACCAGTCCGTGAAGATATGGAAGGAGTGGGTTGATGCCATCGAGAAGTTCGAGGGAAGGCGGCTGCGGTAACAAACGGGAAAAGAAAGCGTTGATACATAATTTTTAGTGGTTTGTTTTTGCCGAATCACGTAAGTTTTGTATTTTTGCAGCCTTAAAGTGGCACATTGTGTTTGGCGAAATGAAAAGGCGTTGGCTGCCAAGCGTCGCCTGGTGTGCCGTCTTTATGGTATATATAAGGTAAGGAAGTTATAACATATTTGCAGATATGTCTGATACAAGGAAGATTAAGACTGCTCTCATCTCAGTCTATCACAAGGATGGCTTGGAGGAAATACTCGCCAGACTTACTAAAGATGGGGTTAAGCTGTTGAGCACCGGAGGCACACAGAAATTTATCGAATCACTCGGCTACGAGTGTGAGAAAGTAGAGGACGTTACGACCTATCCGAGCATTCTCGGCGGGCGTGTAAAGACGCTTCACCCGAAGGTGTTCGGGGGAATACTCGCGCGTAGAGACAACGCCGATGACCAGGCGCAGATGAAGCAGTACGACATACCTGCCATAGACTTGGTCATCGTTGACCTTTATCCGTTTGAGCAGACCGTTGCCAGCGGCGCGGACGAACAAGAGATAATCGAGAAGATAGATATAGGCGGAATATCGCTCATACGTGCCGGAGCCAAGAACTTCAAGGACGTAGTCATCGTTCCGAGCAAGGCGGAGTACCCCGTGTTGTTGGAACTGTTGAAGAAGAACGGCGTGCAAACAGACATAGAAGACCGCAAGCTGTTCGCCGAGCGTGCGTTTGGCGTAAGCAGCCATTACGACACAGCCATTCACGAATGGTTTGCCAAGTAATCGGGCAAGGCGTAGACGAGCCGCGCTGACGGCAAAGGATTAACGGATTATTAATAATACCCATACAAATAGGACATATGTCATTTTTTTCTTTTATCCAGGAAATAGCGATGGATCTTGGAACCGCCAACACAATCATTATCAGTGATGATCAGATTGTCGTTGACGAGCCTTCCGTAGTTGCTTTGGACCGCCGCACCGACAAGATGATAGCGGTAGGCGCCGAGGCAAAGATGATGTACGAGAAGACACATGCGAACATTCGTACCATACGCCCGCTCCGTGACGGCGTGATTGCCGACTTCACTGCCTGTGAGCAGATGATGCGCGGACTGATCAAGATGGTACATACAGGCAGACACCTCTTTTCTCCGACATTGCGCATGGTTATCGGCGTACCTTCGGGCAGCACCGAGGTGGAGCTGCGTGCGGTCCGTGATTCTGCGGAACATGCCGACGGTCGCGATGTCTACCTTATATTCGAGCCTATGGCGGCGGCCCTCGGTATCGGCATCGACGTTGAGGCTCCGGAAGGCAATATGATTGTTGACATAGGCGGCGGCTCGACGGAGATTGCCGTTATCTCGCTTGGCGGTATAGTCAGCAACAACTCTATCCGTGTCGCTGGTGACGACCTTACGGCGGACATTCAGGAATACATGAGCCGCCAGCACAATGTGAAGGTGTCAGAGCGTATGGCGGAGCGCATCAAACTTCATGTCGGCTCGGCTCTGACAGACCTTGGCAATGAGGCTCCGGACGACTATATAGTACATGGTCCTAACCGTATTACTGCTCTGCCGATGGAGGTTCCGGTCTGCTATCAGGAGATAGCGCACTGCCTCGACAAGACCGTGGCCAAGATTGAGAATGCCGTGCTGTCGGCATTGGAGAACACTCCGCCCGAACTGTATGCCGACATAGTTAAGAACGGCATATACCTCACGGGTGGCGGCGCATTGCTGCGTGGACTCGACAAGCGTCTTTCCGACAAGATAAACATTCCGTTCCATATTGCCGAAGACCCGTTGCACAGTGTTGCAAAGGGAGCGGGCATCGCATTGAAGAATATAGACAAGTTCTCATTCCTTATGAGATAAAAATCTGGTGAAGGGGACGAATGCACAACTTAGCAGAGTTTTTGGCTCGTTACAAACACTGGTTCGTGTTTGTATTGCTTGAGGTAGTCAGCTTCATTCTTCTGTTCAAGTACAACAATTATCAGGGCAGTGTATGGTTCTCGTCAGCCAACTATGTCGCAGGCAGGGTGCTTGAGTGCAAGGCTGAGGTGGAGTCCTTCTTCAGCCTGACCAAGGTGAACCAGGAACTCACACAGCGTAACTTGTACCTTGAACACCAGGTGAGTGACTTGCAGGCTAAGGTCTATGACAAGACGCTCGGCAAGGACTTCATACACAAGGGACAATTGGAAATGCTCAGCGACTTCAGGCTTATCCCTGCCAAGGTCGTTGACAACTCCGTAGACAAGGCGCAGAACTTCATCACTATAAACAAGGGCTCCGCCGACGGGGTCCGCGAGGACATGGGCGTGGCTTGTGGTAATGGTGTCGTAGGTATCGTCTACCTTGTGTCGGGGCATTACTCAGTTGTCATTCCCGTGCTCAATTCCGAGTCCAATATCAGTTGTGCCATAGCTGGGAAGGGGTATTTCGGCTATCTTCATTGGAAAGGCGGTGCGACGGACATTGCCTATCTTGACGACGTTCCACGCCACGCCAAGTTCCGCCTTCACGACAAGGTGGTTACCAGTGGCTATTCTTCTGTATTTCCTCCCGGTGTCCTCGTGGGAGAGATACTGCACGTGTTCAACTCCGAGGACGGGTTGAGCTACCGCTTGCAGATAAAGCTCTCTACCGACTTCGGCAACCTGCGCGACGTTTGCGTGATAGACGATGCCTCTGTGAAAGAGCGGCTGGGACTGCTGAAGGCGGCGCAGGACTCGATTAAAAAGAAGACAGACGGAACGGAGAACTAAAGGATTCGTACAAATATATAATATCCCGGAAGGATAATGAGTGTAGATAGCTTAAAGAAAGTCTTGTGGCTCTTGGTGCTTACGTTGGCACAGGTATTGGTGCTCAACCACATTCATTTGTTTGGATGTGCCACGCCGCTGTTGTATGTCTACTTCATTATCATGTTCCGCAGGAACTATCCGCGCTGGGCAATGCTCCTGTGGGGATTCGCCCTCGGATTCCTTATCGACATATTCGCAAACACTCCCGGCGTAACGTGCGGTACGCTGACGCTTGCCGCGTTCGTGCAGCCTTATATCCTGCGTCCGTTTATCCCACGTGACTCCGCCGACGACATGGAACCGACTATGCGCACGCTTGGAACAGCGCAGTATTGTTACTACGCGCTGCTCATGGTGTTCTTGTTCTGTGTCGTGTTCTTCACGTTGGAGATGTTCAGCTTCTTCAATATCCTCTTCTGGCTTGAGTGCATAGGCGGCAGCACCGTGATAACGTTCCTCCTTGTTTTGGTTATTGAGAATCTGAGGAGGTAGCGATGAAGGACTTTAATCTCGAGAAACGCCGTTATGTGCTCAGCGGTGTAGCCATTGGCATAATCCTTATATACCTCGTGCGGCTGTTCGCGCTGCAAATCATGAGCGACGACTACCGCAAGAGTGCCGATTCCAACGCCTTCTTGAAGAAGATAGAGTTCCCCTCGCGTGGGAACATCACCGACCGCAACGGCAAGCTGCTCGTATACAACCAGCCCGCCTACGACATCATGGTCGTCATGAACGAGGCTGCGGGACGGCTCGACACGGCGGAGTTCTGCAACTCGCTGAACATCACCAAGGAGTTCTTCGTCAAGCGTATGGACGACATAAAGGACTCGAAGAAGAACCCCGGTTACAGCCGGTTCACGCAGCAGCTGTTCCTACGGCAGATTTCCGACAAACAGTTCAGCGCGTTCCAGGAAAAGATGTTCCGCTTTCCGGGATTCTATATCCAGAAGCGGAGCATACGGCAATACAGCCAGCCCATAGCCGCCCACCTGCTCGGCGACCTTGCCGAGGTGTCCGCAAGCGACATAGAGGGCGACGAGTACTACCAGCTTGGCGACTACATCGGCAAGCAGGGCATAGAGAAGGCATACGAGAAGCAGCTCCGCGGCGTGAAGGGCGTGCAGATAATGCTGCGCGACGCGCATGGACGTGTCAAGGGACACTACCAGAACGGCGAGTACGACCAGAAGCCGCAACCGGGCAAGGATCTAAAGCTCGGGCTTGACGGTGACCTCCAGGCACTGGGCGAGCGGCTCATGGAAGGCAAGCTCGGCGCGATAGTTGCCATAGAGCCAAAGACGGGAGAGATACTGGCAATGGTGTCGTCGCCGACATACGACCCGAGCACGATGGTGGGCAAACTGCGCGGCAAGACGCAGCACGCCATGGCGATAGACCCGGCAAAGCCGCTGCTGAACCGTGCGATAATGGGGCAGTATCCGCCGGGTTCCACGTTCAAGACAGGGCAGGCGGTGACGTACATTACCGAGCATACCACCGACCCTATCCACTCGCTTTATCCATGCCACGGCGGATTCCAGTTCCACGGACTCCACGTCGGCTGCCACTACCACCCGTCGCCGCTCAGCGTCGTGCCGGCGTTGGGCACGTCGTGCAACGGCTATTTCTGCTGGGGGCTGTACTATATGCTCACCAACAAGAAGTACGGCAACATAGACCGCGCCATGGACGTGTGGCGTGACTACATGGTCAGCATGGGCTTCGGCTACAAGCTCGGCATCGATCTTCCGGGCGAGAAGCGCGGCATGATACCGAACTCCAAGTTCTACGACAACGCCTTCGGACGGTGGAACGCGCTGTCGGTGATAAGCATCTCGATAGGGCAGGGCGAGGTCAACCTGACTCCGCTCCAGATAGCCAACCTCGGCGCTACGATAGCCAACCGCGGTTACTACATCACGCCCCACGTGGTGAGCACCGTCGGCGGGCAGCCGCTCGCAAGGCAGTTCCACGAGCGTCACTACACGAAAGGTTCGCGGGCGTCGTACGAATGGGTGGTCGCCGGTATGCGCGCGTCGGTCAACAGCGGTACGAGCAAGGGGGCGGTGCACCCGGGCTACGAGCTTGCGGGCAAGACGGGAACGGCGCAGAACCGCGGGCGCGACCACTCGGTGTTCATGGGCTTTGCGCCGGTGGACACCCCCAAGATCGCCATATGCGTGTATGTGGAGAACGGCGGCTTCGGAGCGGTCTACGGCGTGCCGATAGGCTCGCTGATGATAGAGCAGTATGTCAACGGGCGGCTGACTCCCGGCGACTCGACCCGCGCGGCGGTTATCCAGCACCGGCACATCGACTATGGCTTCGACCGCCCGATGACCCGCGCCGACTCGCTGCGCGTCGACTCCATAAGGCGCGTCACCGCCATAAGGGACTCTATCCGCAAGGCCGGGGAGGACAAGGTGGCGCGCGCCAGGGCGCAGGACGACGAGGCCAAGGCGCGCGAGGAGCAGAAGCGCAAGGAGGAGAATGGCGGCAAGCTGCCCAACGACCCCGCGATAATCGAGGACAACGAGCCGAAGCCGGAACCGGAGAAGCAGAGGCGCGACCCCGACAGGCGGAAGGAGAAAGACTGATTTTTATAATACGGAACAGGGCGTTCCACAGGCAGGAACAGGGCTTTCTGCAAACAAGAACAGGTAGTTTAACAAACAGGAACAGGGCTTTCTGCAAACGAGAAGGCTTAAAAATACAATACGGACAAGGACAGACAATGCCAACAAGAACCCGCAAAGATGACCAACAAGGTATCCTCCGGTCGCTCGACTGGTGGACGATAGGCATATACCTCGCGCTGCTCGCGCTGGGCTGGATGAGCGTCTGCGGCGCGAGCTACACCTACGGCGACACCGAGATATTCAGCCTCTCGACGCGCTCGGGCATGCAGGTCGTGTGGATAGGCACGTCGGTATGCCTCGGGTTCGTGATACTGATGATGGACGACCGCTTCTTCGACACCTTCGCATACCTCATCTACGGCGCGCTGCTGCTCCTGCTGTTCGTCACGATATTCAACCCCCACGAGATCAAGGGCTCGCGGTCGTGGCTCGTGCTCGGGCCGCTGCGACTGCAGCCAGCCGAGTTCGCCAAGTTCGCCACTGCCCTGGCGGTGGCGAAGCTCATGTCCACCTACGGGTTCGACATACACAAGTGGAAGCACTTCGCCGCCGCGGCGATGATAGTCTTCACGCCGATGCTGTTCATCATCGGGCAGAGGGAGACCGGCTCCGCGCTCGTATACCTGTCGTTCGCGCTGATGTTCTACCGCGAGGGAATGTCCGGAAGCATACTGTTCACCGCCGTGGCGATGGTGGTGTACTTCGTTGTCGGCATCAAGTACGAGAACGTCATGCTGTGGGACACTCCCACGTCCGTGGGCAAGTTCGCCGTGCTGCTGCTCGTACAGACCTTCACCTCGGGAATGATATGGACCTACTTCCGCGACCGCCGACGCACGCGGATAATACTGACCTACGCCTACGGCGCGACGCTGGCGGCACTGCTGTTCTCGGAGTTCGTCGTGGCGTTCGACGTGGTGTGGGTGCAGCTCGTCATATCCGCCGCGCTCATAGGGTACCTCATCTACGAGGGACTCGCCACGAGGTTCGTCAACTACCTGTACATAGGGCTCTTCGCCGTGGGCAGCATCATGTTCTTCTACTCTGCCGACTTCGTACTCAACGACGTCATGGAGCCCCACCAGCGCGTGCGCATCAACGTGCTCCTCGGACTTGACGACGACCCGGCTGGCGCGGGCTACAACGTGCACCAGAGCGAGATAGCCATAGGCTCGGGCGGGCTGCGCGGCAAGGGATTCCTCAACGGCACGCAGACGAAGCTGAAGTTCGTTCCCGAGCAGGACACCGACTTCATCTTCTGCACCGTGGGCGAGGAGGAGGGCTTCCTCGGATCGGCGGCGGTGCTGCTGCTGTTCCTCGCGCTGGTGCTCCGGCTCATGTACCTCTCGGAGAGGCAGCCGTTCAAGTTCGGGCGCGTCTACGGCTACTGCGTGGCGGGAATATTCCTGTTCCACATCTTCATCAACGTCGGAATGGTGCTCGGGCTGACCCCCGTCATAGGCATTCCGCTGCCGTTCTTCAGCTACGGCGGATCGTCGCTCTGGGGCTTCACCATACTGCTGTTCATATTCCTGCGCATCGACGCGGGGCGCAACCTTATCCGCCAGTAGGGGGGGGGACTGCACCTTCCAGGACTGGGGAGGACGGGTCGTGTCGCCCCGCAACTCCATTATGGTTCCCCCACGTCTTGTAATAACTTTTCCGAGGAACCGTAAAACGGCTCCGAAACGACCCTAATTGAGTTACCCACTAACTCTATTAGAGTTACCCACTAACTCACTTTGAGTTACCCACTAACTCTATTTGGCTTCCCCGGGAGGGCATTTCCGCCTTCCCCGCTTTGTCGTATGTTTTTACCTACGTGCTTATATACGGATTCCTACCAACAATATATCAGTCAGTCAGAAATCTTATATATCGATACCCTACCAACCATGTATCGGTCATTAGGCAATCTTATATATTGATAGTCTGTCAACCATATATCTGTTAGTGGGTGATTTATATATCGATAAACTACCAACCATGTATTGGTCATTAGGCAATCTTATATATCGATAGACTTCCAACAATATATCGGACAATAGTGAATCTTATATATTGATAACCTACTAACACTATATAGGTTAGTCAACAATCTTATATATCGATAAACTACCAACCATGTATTGGTCATTAGGCAATTTTATATATCGATACCCTACCAACCATGTATCGGTCATTAGGCAATCTTATATATCGATAACATACCGACCATGTATCGGTAAGTAGGCTATCTTATATATCGATAACATACCGACCATGTATCGGTCATTAGACAATCTTATATATCGATAGTATGCCAACATTGTATCGGTTAGTCAGAAATCTTATATTTCGATAATCTACTAACACTATATCTGTAAGTAGGCAATCTTATATATCGATGACTCAAACCATGTATCGGAAGATAGGTAATTTATATTTATCTTTTGGGCAATCTCAGGCTTGCAGGTGGGTTTTCAAGATATTGGTTAATAGACTAACTATATAGTCCATTACCAGTGAGGGACGTTAGTCTCAACCGGGTAAGACTAAAGTCCCACGTAGGGTAGGGACGTTGGTCTTGCACAGTCAGGACGGTTTTGTGCACTGGTGTGGATATTGTGGGTTGGCTGGTTTGGTTGTTGAAGTTTGCTTACAAAAAGTAGTGGGCGCGCCCCGTATGCCAGAGCGCGCCCCCATGGTGATTGAGATTGAGTGTGTGGGGGAACTGGGATTGAGTGCGTGGGGGAATTGAGGTTGGGTGCGTGGGTGGATTGAGATTGAGTGTGTGGGGGAACTGGGATTGAGTGCGTGGGGGAATTTGGATTGAGTGTGTGGGGGAATTGAGATTGAGTGTGTGGGGGAACTGGGATTGAGTGTGTAGGGGAATTTGGATTGAGTGCGTGGGGTGATTGGTATTGGGTGCGTGGGGTGATTGGGATTGAGTGTGTGGGTGGATTGAGATTGAGTGTGTGCTATTGTTCGAGTGTGAGTCCCACGGAGGTGATGCCGGGAACGTCGTCCTGTATCATGTCGTGCGCCAGGGTTACGACGATGGAATCGCCGGGCTGCGCATCAAGGGTTCCCACATTATATATATAGCTGTTCGCGCTTACGCCCCTCGTGCCCGCGGGCTGTCCCTGGTCGTCGAAGACGGCGCACTTGACTCGGCGGGTGGTCGTCCTGCCCGACGGCAGGCGGCGTGTGGTTATGGTGAAGCCGAGGTCGCGGTAGGGGTACGAGCCCGTGGCGCGGAAGGTCAGCACCATGCGGTACCTGCCGCGCGGGAGCCTGCCTATGGGGAAGTCCGCCGCGTCGTCCTTCTCCCACCCGTCCACGTCTACGGGCTGCGCCGAGTCGTATGCGCGGCTGCCGCCGCACGACGTCGCCGCGAGCGCGGTTGCCGCCGCGAGCGTGGCTGCGAGTATGGTGCGTATGGTATGGTTTCTGTGCGTCATCGTCGGGTCATCGTTTGTCCGTGCCGGGCTTCTGCGCGTCTTCGGTCTTGGGCTTTGGCTTCTGCGCCTGCCCGTCCTTCTGTGTGTGTCCGGCGGGCTTTTGCTGTGCGGGCTGCCCGTCCTTCGATGCCGCGGCTGCGGGCTTTGGCTTCTTCTGCTGCCGGGCTGGCCTGCCTGCCGCGGGCTTCTTCCTGCGTCGGCGGGTCTTGGTGTCGAAGCGGCTGATGTCGTCGTTGGCGAGCAGGTCTACGGGCTTCTTCTCGGGCTTCGCGCCGTCCTCGTCTTGTAGCGACAGGGGCTTTTCTCCCGCCTTGTTCAGCTCGATGACTTGCTTGGCTCGGTCGGCGGTTATGGTCTCGAGGTTGGCTGCTACCTTCTTGTCGGTGGAGTATGTGCATAGTCCGGCGAGTATGTCGACCTTCTGCAGGTAGTAGTCTCCGTCCTGCGTCTGGAGCACTATCTCTCGGCTCGGAAGCCGCTTGCGCGCCTCTATGTACTCGTCGATCTCGTAGTTGAGGCAGCACTTCAGCTTTGCGCACATGCCGGCGAGCTTTGTGGGGTTGAGCGATATGTCCTGGGTGCGCGCCGCCGATGTCGAGACTGTCGAGAAGTTCTTCATCCACGTGGCGCAGCACAGTTCCCTGCCGCAGGGTCCCGTGCCTCCGATGCGCCCTGCCTCCTGCCGCGCCCCTATCTGCCTCATCTCGATGCGTATGTGGAAGGCGGCGGCGAGGTCCTTGATGAGCTGTCGGAAGTCCACGCGCTCGTCGGCGATGTAGTAGAAGATGGCCTTGTTTCCGTCGCCCTGGTACTCTACGTCGCCTATCTTCATCTTCAGCCCGAGTCCCTTGGCTATCTGGCGGCTCTCTATCATGGTGGCGTGCTCCCGCTTCTTCGCCTCGCGGTATTTCTCCATGTCTAC
Organism: uncultured Prevotella sp.; assembly: GCA_964523825.1. Lineage (GTDB taxonomy): Bacteria > Bacteroidota > Bacteroidia > Bacteroidales > Bacteroidaceae > Prevotella. The sequence continues at coordinate 52,195 of CAZGAT010000012.1, forward strand.
GGGCTTTGCTATGCGGTAGATGCGGCGTATCTCGTCCTTGTTCTTGAGGTTTGCCTTGCGTATCTGGAGCTTGACGAGCCGTCCCGTGAGGGAGACGACTCCGATGTCGTGCCCGGGGTTCGCCTCTACGGCTACGTAGTCGCCCTTCTTCAGCGGGAGGTTGTTGACGTTGTGGTAGTATCCCTTCCGGGTGTTCTTGAACTGTACCTCTACGAGGTCTGTGCTCTCGGCGTTGCCCGGCACGTCGGCGAGCCAGTCGTATGTGTTGAGCTGGCGGTCCTGCCGTCCGCAGGCGCAGTGCGAGAGTCCGCGGTCGCAGCCCTGGCACAGTTTGAATTTCATATTCTTGTAGTCCATTGTAGTCTTGTATCGTTGTTATGCTGCCGGCGGAGGCTTAGTCCTTCCGCAGCAGGAGCACTATCATGTTGAGCGTCATGTCGAAGAACACCACCTTGGAGTTGGCGTTCTGTCCGATGTCCCGGTATGCCTTCTGCAGTAGGTTGTTGATGTCGATGACGTTGCGTTCGTTTATGAATCTGGCGAAGTTGCGCGAGAAAGCCTCCTCGTCCGCTGTCTGGTAGTTCAGCCCCTCTATCCCGAAGTTGTGGACGAAGTTCTCGCGTACCTGCCGCTGGAAGTAGGCTATCATGCGCCGCTGCTTGTCGCGTCCGTAGGCTGCGGCGTTGTCGCCCCACTTCTTCAGGTCTTTTACTTTGCGCTGGTAGCACAGCCGCATGAGAGCCTCGAACATGTCGAGGAACTGGCGTTCCTCGTTGCCCGCGTCTATGGCCTGCAGCGCGGCGTTCCAGCTTCCGTGCGCTATGCGGCTTATGCGGCGCGCGTCCTCGTCGCCTATGCCGCGTCGGGTTACGAGTGCCTGGCGTATGCTCTCGTCGTCGATGCGCTTCACGTCGAACCGCTGCGTGCGGCTGCGTATGGTGTCGAGCAGCTTCTCCGGCTCCTCGCTCACCATTAGGAACACCGTGTCGCGTGGCGGCTCTTCGAGTAGTTTGAGTATCTTGTTCGCGCTGGTGGGGTTCATGCGCTCTGGCAGCCATATTATGGAAACCTTGTATCCTCCCTGGCTCGACATTATCGAGAGGTTGTGGCTTATCTCGTCGCTCTCGGCTCCGGTGATGAGCGCCTGCTTGTTGTCCGCCCCCATCGCCCTGGTCCACTGCTCCATGGTTATGTACGGTCCCTTGGCTATGAACGTGTGCCACTCGGTGGCGAAGTCGCTGCTGACGGGCTGGTGCTGCGGTCCCATGGACGGGAGCTTGACCGTGGGGTAGGTGAAGTGCAGGTCGGGGTGCTCGTAGTTGTCGAGCATGGCCTGCGCGTTGCGGTGGTTGGGATTGCCCTCCGGGTCGAGCAGGTAGCCGGCGAACGCTATTGCCAACGCCATCTTGCCCGAACCTGCCGGTCCGGTGAAGAGCATCGCGTGTGGCACCCTGTTCTCTGCCACCAGCTGGCGCAGGCGGTCCTTTGCCTCCTGCTGTCCTATAACGTCGTCGAATGTCATTTGCCGGAAACCCTTTTGACTACCTCGCGCACGCTGTCGACCGCGCTGACGGTGTAGAAGTGTACGTTGTTGACTCCGTGGCGGTAGAGGTCGCGCACCTGCCGTGTCGCCCATTCTATGCCGAGCGCGCGCGCGTCCTCGTCGGTCGTGCAGTGGCGTGCGAGTCCGGCGAGCTCCTCCGGTATGTCGCAGTGGAACGTCTTTGGGACGACCGTCAGCTGCGACAGTTTGGCGAACGGCTTTATGCCCGGAATGATAGGAATGGTGACTCCCGCGCGGCGTGCCTTCTCTACGAACGAGTAGTAGCGGGCGTTGTCGTAGAACAGCTGCGTCACCGCGTACTCGGCTCCGAGGTCCTGCTTCTCCTTGAGGAACATGATGTCCTGCTCGAGGTTTGGAGCCTCCTCGTGCTTCTCGGGATATGCCGCCACGCCGTAGTGGAACGGCTTTCCGGGGTGCTTCATGGGCGTTCCGTCGATGAAGTATCCCTCGTTGAAGCGGTTTACCTGCCGGATAAGCTCGGTGGTGTGGGCGTAGCCCCCGGGGTGCGGCTTGAACTGTTTGTCCTCACGCGCCTTGTCGCCACGGAGGAGCATGAGATTGTCGATGCCGAGTATCTGCAAGTCGATAAGCTCGTACTCTATGCGGCTCGCGCTCGCTCCGGAACATATCACGTGCGGGCATACCGGTATGCCGTAGCGGTTCTGTATAGCCGCGGCGACGGCTATCGTGCCCGGGCGGCGGCGTATGTTCTGGCGTTCTATAAGCCCGTCCTCGCGCTGGTGGTAGACAAATTCGCTGTGGTGGGTGGTTATATTGACAAACAGCGGGTTGAACTCCCGCAGTTTCTCGATAGACCGGAACAGGGCGTCGGTGCCGTTGCCCTTCAGTGGCGGCAGCACCTCGAAAGAGAAATTGTGCCCTGTCTCGTTATTTAGAAGCTCCTTTATGTTCATTAATGATGCGTTAGTGCCGACAAAATTACAAAAAACTTATGACATTGGACCAATAAATTCCAAAATGTGGCAATAGATTGCCCAAAGTCACGTTATGTATCAGAGTAAATCAAAAGAATAATTAAAACCTCTTATTAAACAATGACGCAAATAAATCACAGCGAGAAAGGCAGCCGCGGCTACCTTGCGAGCATCGTTATGGTCGCCGTACTGGGCGGCCTCCTCTTTGGTTATGACACGGCGGTTATCTCCGGCGCGGAGAAGGGTCTTCAGGCTTTCTTCCTCGGCGCGGGTGACTTCAAGTATTCCGACTTCATGCACGGCTTCACGTCGAGTTCGGCACTCATCGGGTGTATCATCGGATCTGGCATATCGGGACTCTTCGCCGGGAAATTCGGGCGCAAGAAGTCGCTCATATTCGCCGGCATCTGCTTCTTCATCTCTGCCTGGGGTAGCATGGATCCGGAGACTTTCGGACTGCTTCCGCAGGGCAAGCCGTCGTGGGACTTGCTGGTGGTGTTCAACCTCTACCGCGTGCTTGGCGGAATAGGCGTCGGCATGGCTTCGGCTTTGTGCCCGATGTACATTGGCGAGATTTCGCCGAGCAACATTCGTGGAATGCTCGTCTCGTTCAACCAGTTCGCTATCATCTTCGGACAGCTCGTGGTCTATTTCGTCAACTTCATGATACTCGGCGACCACACCAACCCCGTCATAGAGTCGATAGGGCAGGGGCTCTCCACCGTCGTGGCAGGCAGCGACCAGTGGACAATCACCACTGGCTGGAGGTACATGTTCGGCTCGGAGTGCATACCTGCCGGATTGTTCACCATATTGATATGCTTCGTTCCAGAGTCGCCGCGCTACCTCGTCATGGCAGGTCAGGAAAGCAAGGCTCTCGCAGTGCTCTCTCGCATCAACGGATTCACCAAGGCGCAGGAGATTATCGGCGACATCAAGGCGACGCTTGTCACCAAGACGGAGAAGCTGTTTACGTATGGCTTCATGTGCGTGTTCGTGGGCATCATGCTGTCGGTGTTCCAGCAGGCCGTGGGCATCAACGCCGTCCTGTACTACGCTCCGCGTATATTCTCCGACATGGGTATGGGCAACCCGATGATGCAGACCGTCATCATGGGCGTGGTGAACATCTTGTTCACGCTCGTGGCAGTGTTCACGGTCGAGAAGCTCGGGCGCAAGCCGCTGCTCATCTGGGGCTCTGCCGGTATGGCGGTGGGCGCGTTCGGCGTTGCGCTGACGTTCGGCAACGAGTCGATGAGCATTGTCACCATGGTGTCAATCATGGTCTACTCCGCAAGCTTCATGTTCTCGTGGGGACCGATATGCTGGGTCTACATGGCGGAGCTGTTCCCGAACACCATACGCGGCATGGCTACGGCGATAGCGGTTATGTTCCAGTGGATATTCAACTTCATCGTCAGCTCGACGTTCGTGCCCATGTTCAACATGCACATCGCCAAGGGCGACGACTTCGGACACTGGTTCACCTACGGGCTGTACGGTACTATATGCGTCGTGGCGGCGTTGTTCGTGTGGAAGCTTGTGCCTGAGACCAAGGGCAAGACCCTTGAGGACATGTCGGCGTTGTGGAAGTCGCGCATGAAGAAATAACGTCCTTTGTGCCTGATTCGGCATCGGGTAGTTGCCGGAGAATGCTAAAAAGGTTGAAATACGCGTCGCATAAAGCATTGGCGATGCGTATTTTAAGCGATAAAATCACAATTTCTGCAAAAAGAATAAAACTATCCGCACTAAGTGTTATTGATATTTGGAAAACTTGATATAACTTTGCAACTGTAACAAGCAGAACTGTTCATTCCGGCAACACTCGTTCTCATGGTATTTTAAGTTTGGTTATTGAAAAGGTGAATGAAGACTGTTCGGGATAAATTCCAATGGGCTGGCGGAGTATCTCTCCCAAGGCACCGTTGGGCAGTCAAGTAAATCGGAGCCGGCAGGACGGCGATGCAAGTTACACGGGCGGGCGTTCCTTTTTGAGGAATGCCCGCCTTTTTTGTGCCAATACTATTGCCGGCAGGTAAGAAGTGACTTGCTGGCGTGTGGGAAGTAACTTGCCAGCGTGTAAGAAGTGACTTGCTGGCGGGCGCGGAAGACCTTTTTTACATGATGCTTGCTTTATTCCGCTTCTTTTTCTTACCTTTGCACCCGGATAGCAGAATGCTATCTAAGGGGTGCTTGGGCTATTGCCCTTGCTGAGAACATACCCGATAACCTGATCCGGATAATGCCGGCGTAGGTAGGATAAATCCCTTTACTATTTTATTTATTAAAGTTTTAAGGTAACAATGAAAAAGATTGTACTCTTATCAGCTGCGCTGTGCTGCGTGGCGGGAGTAAGCGCGCAGGACAACATCGACACCCTGAAGGCACAGCAGCTCGAGGGCGTGGTGGTCAAGGCCGTCCGCGCGCAGGAGAACGCGCCGTTCGCAGTGGCCAACATCGGCAGCGGCGACCTTCAGCGGTTCTCAAAGACAGGATTGGAACTTCCCTATCTTCTTGCACGCACGCCGGGAGTCCTGGCGTGGGGCGAGAACGGGCTTGGCACAGGTACGGCATACTTGCGCGTACGCGGCGCGGCAGGCTCGCGCATAAACGTGACGCTCGACGGCGTCGCGCTCAACTCTCCGGAAGACCAGACGGTGTTCTGGGCAAACATGAACTCGTATGCGGCACTGCTCGGTTCCGTGCAGCTTCAGCGCGGAATAGGCACCTCGACCAACGGCGACGGAGCCTTCGGCGGAACAATATCTCTGGCGACGGCGGCTCCGAGCCTCCGTCCGAGCCTTGAGCTGACGGGAAGCTACGGCTCGTTCAACACCTATAACGCCGGAGCGTCGTTCTCGACGGGACTTATAAAGAACCACTGGGTGTTCAACGGCGCGTACCACGAGACATCGACCGACGGCTACGTGCACGGTACGGCAGGACGCAGCGGCTCGTACCTCGGCGCGCTGACATACTACGGCGACAAGTTCTCCGTGAGCTACAAGAACGTGGGCAACTTCGAGAAGACCGGACAGGCGTGGAGCGGAGTCACCGCCGGCAACGACGACGTGTCGCTGATGAACTACGGCGTGCGCACCTACGGCGACATGTACAAGATGGGGCTCGGAAAGTTCAACTCCCTATACGAGGCCATGGACATCGACGACAACGGCAACATCACCACCCACCGCTACCAGCTGCGTGACGGAAGCTATTGGAAGAAGACCACCGACAACTTCTACCAGGACCACAACATACTCTCCGGAGTATGGACTCCGAGCGAGCACTGGACGCACAACTTCGCCATACACTATACCTACGGCTACGGTTACTACAGCGAGTTCCGCCCGAACAACAAGCTCTCGAAGTTCGGACTGACCTACTACGACGCTGCGGGCAACCAGGTGAAGCGTTCCGACTTCATTCGCAAGAAGGGACTGTCGCAGCACACGTATGGCATAATATATAATGTGAACTACAAGGACGACGCTTGGGATGTCATCGGAGGGCTGAACCTCCAGCAGTTCCGCGGCAACCACTTCGGCTACCTGACCTATATAGGCAACGAGGAGGTGGACGCGCGCTTCCGCGCCGGCGGCAAGAACTACATGTACTACGATTCCGATGCCGACAAGTACGATTACAGCGCGTTCCTCAAGGCTACCCACCACCTGAACGAGTACTGGGACGCTTTCGCAGACCTGCAGCTCCGCTACGTCCACTACAAGACCAACGGATTCAACGACAAGTTCATCGAGAACGCCGACGGCACGTATTCCAACCACATGCTCAACATAGCCGAGCGTTACTTCTTCGCCAACCCGAAGACCGGCGTAAGCTTCCACAAGGACGGGCACAGGGCATACGCCTCTATAGCGTACTCAGGTCGTGAGCCGGAGCGCAACAACTTCACCGACAATGGCAACTATCCTGCTCCGAGTCCGGAACGACTGACCGACATAGAGCTTGGCTACCAGTACGCCGGAGGCAACTGGCACGCAGGCGTGAACCTCTACTACATGGACTACACCAACCAGTTCGTACAGACCGGCGCGCAGAGCGACATCGGCGAGAACCTCACCACCAACATCAAGGACAGCTACCGCCTCGGAGCCGAGATTACCGCCGACTGGAGCCCGCTGTCATGGTTCACCGTGTCGGGCAATGCGGCACTGTCGAAGAACAAGATCAAGGACTTCACCGAGTATGCCGAGGACTGGTATGCCGCCGACGGCTACCGCACGGTACACTACGGCAATTCCGACCTCGCCTTCTCGCCGTCTGCCATCCTCAACGGATTCCTCGACTTCCACTATCGTGGCTTCCAGGCACTGTGGCACACCAACTACGTGAACCGCCAGTACCTCGACAACACCAAGAACGACGACCGCTCGCTGCCATGGTTCACGCAGTCGAACGTAAGCCTGAACTACACGCTCAACGTCAACCGCAAGTTCATCGGGCTGCGTGAGGCTGTGTTCGGTGTCAACTTCAACAATGTCTTCGACCGCCACTATGCCAACTCCGGTTGGGTGTACTCGGCTTACGACCACGACAACATGAAGGACAGCGATGCCCGTTACTACCAGATTGGCTTCATACCGGCAGCCGGTTTCACCGTCATGGGCAACGTAACGCTTAGATTCTAATGTCGCAATTCATCTCTGACCACTGGCTCGACATACTCGGAACCGTCATCGGACTCGTGTATGTCTACCAGGAGTACAAGGCAAGTATATGGCTGTGGATTACCGGCATCGTCATGCCGGTAGTCTATATGTTCGTCTATCTCGACGCGGGGCTGTACGCCGACTTCGGAATGCAGGTCTACTACGCACTCGCCGCCGTCTACGGATTGCTCGTGTGGAAGTTCGGCAAGAAGCGCGGGCAGCAGTCCGACGATATGCCGATAACCCACGTGCGCCGCAAGATAGCCGCCGCGTCGGTGGTGCTGTTCGCCGTAGCGTGGGCTGCCATTTACTATGTCCTCGCACGGTTCACCAATTCCAACGTTCCAGTTCTCGACAGTTTCGGCAACGCCCTGAGCATCGTCGGACTGTGGTGGCTGGCGCGCAAGTACGTCGAGCAGTGGTACGTGTGGATTGTCGTCGATGCCGAGCTTGCCGCCCTCTATGTCTACAAGGACATTCCGTTCACGGCAGGACTGTATACACTCTACGTCATCATAGCCGTAGCTGGATACTTCAAGTGGCGCAGGCTCATGGTCAATCCATAATTATACAGTCACCACATCACCTATCACCCATCACCCAAAAATGTATCACCCATTATTGACAACAAACTCGCAGTTTGATGCGGTAGTGCTCGCTTCGGGCGAGTTCCCCGCAAACGAAGTGCCGCTTGCGGTGCTGTGTTCCACTCGCCCGCTCATAGTGTGCGACAGCGCGCTTGTTCCACTCCTCGGCTATGGCGGCAAGCACGGGACGGTCGTACCGTCGGCAATAGTCGGCGACGGCGACAGCCTTGCGCCGGAGCTTAAGGACCGTTATGCCAGCATCTGGCATCAGTTCGACGAGCAGGAGGACAACGACCTGACAAAGGCTGTCCGCTATCTTTTGGATCATTACCGCGAGTTGTCGGACGCTGAGGTGGTTGACGAACGCCCGCGCACGGTGGCGTTTCTTGGCACCACGGGGAAGCGAGAAGACCACACGTTGGGCAACCTGTCGCTCATGGTGCGCTATTTCGCGGAGTTCGGCATCTGTCCGTGTTTCATCACCGACTACGGCTGGTTCGTGCCTGCAAGTGGCGACAATGTCTTTGCTACGTTCCCACGCCAACTGGTGAGTGTGTTCAATGTCAATTGCCACCGTCTCGAAAGTCGGGGGCTAAAGTGGGACACTTATCCGTTTACAGAATTTTGGCAGGGCACGCTCAACGAGGCTGTGGGCAGCGAATGCCGCATCAGTGCCGACGGGACGTATGTCGTCTTCCGGACGTACGGCGCAAAGGTGAGTACGAAATAATCCCTAAGAAGCATCATGCTTCTGGCGGGAAGTAAAAAGGAAAAAATCATGTAGCCAGTTCCCGAACAGTCGGCACCATGATTACAGTGAAGTCCATGAACCATTCTAAACAGGTTCATGGACTTTCTTTATAGCATGGCTTTGAAGTGTAGAAGTCAAAGCATTACTTCACGACGACCTTCTTGCCGTTGATGATGTTTATGCCTTTGGACGGCGACTTGAGCCGCTGACCGCCAACATTGTATATTCCGCCGTCGGAAGGATTGGAATCGTCCGTACCGCTTGCCATTCCGTCTATTCCTGTCGCGCCAGAGGCAACGTAGTCTGGCAGGTAGTAGCTGAGGTGTGGCGGCTGGTTGTACGCCGATGTCTGCCAGACCGTAGCCATTCGGTACTGGTGGTCATGCATAAGGCACGGCACCCGGTAGTCGCTCTCGTAAGGTGTGGAGAATATCCACAGGTGCGACATCGTTTCTGCGTCGTAATATATCTGTTCCTCGCGCCAGTCGCCGAAGATATCGGCTTGCAGCAGCGGCGTGTACTTGATGAGGTCGGCTCCCGCGCCGTATTTCGTGACGAAGTTGACGAGCGTCTTCGCGCTCGTCGTGCGTGACGTGAACTTTGTTATCGCTCCCTTCTCGGTCAGCTCCTCTTGAAGGTCGCCGTCCCAGTACGTGCGGAAGTTGACCGACGGGCGTTTGGTAGAAATGTTTTCGCCAGTGCAGTCGTAAACGTCGCTGCTGAGCGTCGACCAGTATTCGCAGCCGCGCGACGACTGGTCTATGTCGGCGCACATGCCGCGTCCGACATCGGAACCGGCATACGTTCCGGAGATGTGCTCGCCGGTGAGCGCGTCGTGCATCTCCACGCCGTATTCGGCAGTCTTCGTCTCATGCACCATCATCACCTCCAAGCCGTCGCGGTCGGGGTTGAGGTCGCCTACGTGGAGCGCGTCGCCGTGTCCGAGTCCGGTGCGGTACAGCAGTTGCCCGTCGTCGTCAATGGCGCACGCGCCGTAGATTATCTCGTCGCGCCCGTCGCCGTCGACATCGGCAACGCTCAATCCGTGGGCACCCTCGCCGTACGCGCCAAATCCGCCCTTGGTTGACGAGTGGAGCCAGCGCGTCGAAAGGTTCTGTCCGTCGAAGTCGACCGCCCATAGGAACGCCGCCGTGTAATATCCACGGCACATTACGAGCGACGGGTGCTGTCCGTCGAGATACGCCACGCACGCCAGGTAGCGCTCGCTGCGGTTGCCGTAGGTGTCGCCCCAGCTCACGGTGTCGCGCGACGGGCGGTAGGCGGTAGTGGCGAGTTGCTCGCCGGTGAGTCCGCTGAAGACGGTCAGGTATTCGGAACCCTTTATTACGTGTCCGCTCGAGTTGCGGTAGTCGGCGTCTTTCGAGTCCGAGCCCATGAGCACGGGATTGCCCTTGCCGTCGATAGTTCCCGGTGCGGTCTTGCAGGCTACCTCGGCACGTCCGTCGCCGTCGAGGTCGTAGACCATGAGCTGCGTGTAGTGCGCTCCGGCGCGGATGTTCTTGCCGAGGTCGATGCGCCACAGCTTGGTGCCGTCCATGCGGTAGGCGTCGATGAGCACGTTGCCCGTGCGTCCGCTGAGCGAGTTGTCCTTTTGTCCGGCAGTATTGGCAGTGTCGTTGACGAGTTTCGACATGTCTTTTGGATTCCAGTAAATGCTCGACGGATCCCACTTCATGATTATCTCGTACTCCTTGTCGCCGTCAACGTCGGCAACCATGCAGTCGCCGGGAACGTACATATATTCTCCGTCCTCGGTCGTGCCGTTGGCGGGGCGGTCGAGCGGAATGTCGAGGTATCCGTTCTGGAGCATGGTGGCTTGCGACGTTTCCGTCACCGTTCCGCCCGTGACGGTCTCTATGGAGTACGTGTCGGCGGTCGTGCCCGACTTGTCGAGCCAGTTGGTCTTGGTGGTTATCGGCGCGTCGTTGATCTTCTCGCCGTTGCGCAACACGTTGAAGCCCGCGTCTGATGCGTCAGTGGCGAGCCACCGCCAGTTGACGAGCATTCCATCGGATGTCTTCGTGGCAATGGCTCCGCGCGACAGGCTTTCAGGCGCGAGTATGTACGGCCGTCCCTTGAAGGGCATGGCGAGCGGCAGGCTGACCGCCAGCTCCGCCACGTCGGACGAGTGCATACCGTCCTTGGTGGCAGCGGCACGCAGCCTGACGGAGTGGGTGAGCGTTATCGGTCCGGTATACGGCTGCTGGTAGTCCCAGACGGTGCCGTGGTCGACGGTCGAGTAGACGACGCTTGCGCCCTCGGTGGCGCAGGTTATGGTGGCAACGTCGCCGTCGACGGTTATCACCGGCGTGGCTACCGGCTCGCTGTTTTTCTCGTTGAGAATCATTATTTGCCTGATGATGATTCCGCCTGATGGCGAGAACGCCACGTCGCCGTCTTCCGTGACCTTGAAGCGGAACGTCTTGAACGCCGGACCGGTATAGTTGTCGGAACCGATGTCGCCGGTGAGGTTGGTCGCCGACTTTATGCCGTTGTTCGCACTGCTCGACGAGCGCAGCGACAGTTCTATGGTCTGTCCCTTTTGGAGGTCTCGGAGCGTTATCGGCTTCGTGTCCTGATCCTGCACGCCGTTGCCGCTCGTGCCGCGGCTGAAGCACAGCAGCAGGCTGCCTGCCTTGATGCCCGACGGGAAATATATTCCGTCGGTCTCGGCGATGGTCGTGCCGTTGGCGGTGAGCAGGTTGCCGTCGGTCTCCGTAGCGTTCTGGTATCGTCCGCCCTTGCTGTTCAGCGTCCAGTGCTCGGTGTCGGCTTTGATGTTGGCGAGCGTCGCCGCGCTGTACGTGTCGAGCTGCCACACCCTGACGGTGTCGAAGTCGTCCTGCGCCGCGGCTCCCATCGGAAGGCACATGATGAGTGCCGACGAAAGGAAAGTCTTGATTTTCATTTCGATAGTTTTAGTTTATTTGGTTTTAGTAATTTGTCCTTGCTTCGTTCCTTGGCTTGTCGTAGCTTGTCAGTTAAGTGGTACTTGTACGTCTGCTTTAGTCTGCCAGTTAGAGTTTAAGCGCCGGCAAAGTTATCGATTCTTTTTCAGAAACGCAAGCAAACTGCCGATTAAGTGGCGTTGCGCGGTCTTGCGTTCCCTACGGCTCTTTCCAACTTTACGACCGTCAGTCTGTAATTTGACTTTTGTGAATTTTAAAAATGACTTTTGTCATTAAATCAAATGACTTTTGTCATTGAAATGAATGACTTTTGTCAAATGAACAAATGACTTTTGTCATTTTCTTAATATTGCAAAACTTGTATGGAAACGGGCATGAAAAAAGGTTCCGCTCATGATGGTGAACGGAACCTTTATTAAAGGTGTGTCAGTAATGATTATTTCCTTTCCGCATCCGTCGGCTTGGAGGCTGCGACGAAGTAGAGTATCAGTGCGATGTATGCCACGAGCGACAGCAGTTCGGAAAGGTGGTTGTTCCACCAGTTTTCGTAGTCGAACTCAATGCCGCCGAACTTCAGCAGTGCCGAGACTACGCCCATGAGCGCGCCGCCGGCTATGAATCCGCTGGCGAGGAGCGTGCCCTTGTCTACGCGCGCCTTGTTCTCGTCGGCATTCTTGGAGCGGCTGCCTACGTACCAGTTGAGCGCGCCACCGACGAGGAGCGGTATGTTGAGCTGTATCGGTATGAACATTCCCAGTGCGAACGCCAGTGCCGGAACCTTGCAGCGGTCGAGCACGAGGGCTATGAGCGCGCCTATGCCGTAGAGCACCCACGGCGCACCCTGTCCGCTCATGAGCGGCGAGATGACGGCTGCCATGGCGTGGGCTTGCGGTGCGGCGAGCGCGTCGCCCTTGAAACCATAAGTCTCGTTGAGGAGCATCATCACTCCGGCGACCGTCGCCGCGCTTACGATTGTTCCGAGGAACTTGTACGTCTCCTGCTTGCGGGGCGTGGTGCCGAGCCAGTAACCTATCTTGAGGTCGGTGATGAACGAGCCTGCCATGGATAGTGCCGTGCATACGACTCCGCCCATGAGCAGCGCGGCGAGCATTCCGGCGTTGCCCTTCAGTCCGACGGCTACCATGACTACCGACGCGAGGATCAGCGTCATCAGCGTCATACCCGATACGGGGTTGCTGCCCACGATGGCGATGGCGTTGGCAGCCACGGTGGTGAACAGGAACGCTATCACAGCCACGAGCACGATTGCCACCGTGGCGTGCAGGAGGTTGAAGTCCATGACTCCGAAAAAGAAGAAGGCGTAGGTTATGAGCAGTACGGCTATCGAGCCGACGGCGATGACCTTGAACGAGATGTCACGCTGCGTGCGCAGTATTTCCTTGTCCGACGCGCCCTTGCCCTTCATCTCGCGTGCGGCGAGGCTCACCGCCCCCTTGATTATGCCCCAGCTCTTGACGATTCCGATGATGCCTGCCATGGCTATCGCGCCGATGCCGAGGCTGCGCCCGTAGTTGGTGAATATCTCCTCGGGCGACATCGCGCCGACCGCCGCCGTGACAGCAGGATCCCACTGGTTCAGCACCGTGTCGGGGAACAGCACCGCCATGAGCGGCACGACTATCCACCATACGAATATGGAGCCTGCGCAGATTATCGCCGCATACTTGAGTCCGACGATGTAGCCCAGTCCGAGCACTGCCGCGCCGGTGTTCACCTTGAAGACGATCTTCGCCTTGTCGGCAATGGTCTCGCCGATGCCGATCATGCGGCTCGTGACGTTCTCGTTCCACCAGCCGAACGTGGCTACAACGAAGTCGTACAGTCCGCCGACAAGTCCGGCGAGCAGCAGGGGCTTCGCCTGCGAGCCGCCTTTCTCGCCCGAGATGAGGACCTGCGTCGTCGCCGTTGCCTCCGGGAACGGATACTTGCCGTGCATGTCCTTGACGAAGTACTTGCGGAACGGTATGAGGAACAGTATGCCGAGCACGCCTCCGAGTGCCGCGGCGATGAATATCTTGAAGAAGTCGGCTTGCAGGTCGAGCATGTATATCGCCGGCATGACGAATATCCCGCCTGCGACCACCGCGCCCGAGCAGGCTCCGATGCTCTGGATTATGACGTTCTCGCCGAGCGCGTTCTTGCGCTTCGTGGCTTGCGAGAGCCCGATGGCGATTATTGCGATAGGTATCGCCGCCTCGAACACCTGTCCTACCTTCAGACCGAGATAGGCTGCCGCCGCCGAGAAGAGCACCGCCATGAGCAGTCCCCACGTCACCGACCACGGTGTCACCTCGCGGTATGTCCTTTCTGGTTTCATCACCGGCTCGTACTCCTCGCCGTCCTTAAGTTCGCGGAATGCGTTTTCCGGAAGCTCGATTCTCTCTCTTTCTTGATTTGCCATAGCTTTCGTTTTGTTTCAATTTGCGTGCAAAATTACAACAAAAAGATAAGAAAGGCGAACGGCGGCGTGTATTTATTAAAGTTTGTAACGGGCAAAATGCGCACGGGCGTTTGGCTTGACGGGATATTATTAGTACCTTTGCGCCGAAAAGTGAAAAGATGATTTCAGTTGATAATTTAACCGTCGAGTTTGGCGTCAAGCCGTTGTTCAAGAATGTGTCGTTCGTCGTCAACGACCACGACCGTATAGCGTTGGTCGGAAAGAACGGCGCGGGCAAATCGACGATGCTCAAGATACTTTGTGGATTGCAGAAGCCTACGGAGGGACAGGTGGCTGTTCCGTCGGGCACTACCGTCGGCTACCTGCCGCAGGTGATGAAGCTTGCCGACGACACCACCGTCCGTGAGGAGGCGCGCAAGGCGTTTGCCGACACGACCGCCATGCAGCAGCGTCTGCGCCAGCTCGAAAATGAAATGGCGGAGCGCACCGACTACGAGAGCGAGGGCTACACGCAGCTCGTCAGCCGTTTCGCCGAGGAACACGAGCGGTACATGATGCTTGGCGGCGACAACTACGAGGCAGAGATGGAGCGCACGCTCACGGGTCTCGGCTTCGGGCGTACTGACTTCGACCGCCCGACGAGGGAGTTCTCCGGCGGTTGGCGTATGCGTGTCGAACTGGCGAAGATACTTCTCCGTAAGCCAGACGTGCTATTGCTCGACGAGCCGACCAACCACCTCGACATCGAGTCCATACAGTGGCTTGAGCAGTATCTCCAGACGTTCGGAAAGGCTGTCGTGCTCGTAAGCCACGACCGCGCGTTCATCAACAACGTCACCAACCGCACGTTGGAGATTACCTGTGGTCACGTCGAGGACTACAAGGTGAAGTACGACCAGTACGTCGTGCTGCGTAAGGAACGCCGCGAACAACAGTTGCGCGCCTACGAGAACCAGCAGAAGGAAATTGCCGACGCGCGTGCCTTCATCGAGCGGTTCCGCTACCAGGCTACCAAGGCCGTGCAGGTGCAGCAGAAGATACGCCAGCTGGAGAAGATCGTTCCCGTCGAAGTCGATGAGACGGACAACAAGACGATGCATCTGAAGTTCCCGCCGTGCCTCCGTTCGGGCGACTATCCGCTTATCTGTGAGGACGTGCGCAAGGATTATGGTTCCAAGACGGTGTTCTCCGGCGTGACGTTCACCATCAAGCGTGGCGAGAAGGTCGCGTTCGTCGGAAAGAACGGCGAGGGAAAGTCGACGCTCGTGAAGTGTATCATGGGCGAGATTCCGTTCACGGGCAAGCTCAAGATTGGTCACAACGTGCAAATCGGCTACTTCGCGCAGAACCAGGCGCAACTGCTCGACGACGACCTTTCTATATATGACACTATCGACCGTGTGGCTACTGGAGATATGCGGCTGAAGATAAACGACCTGCTGGGCGCGTTCATGTTCGGTGGCGAGACTTCGGACAAGAAGGTGAAAGTCCTCTCCGGCGGTGAGCGCAGCCGGTTGGCGATGATCAAGCTCTTGCTCGAGCCTGTCAACCTGCTTATCCTCGACGAGCCGACGAACCACCTCGATATGCAGTCGAAGGACGTGCTGAAGGAAGCCATACGCGCGTTTGACGGTACGGCAATCATCGTCAGCCACGACCGTGACTTCCTCGACGGACTCGTCAGCAAGGTCTACGAGTTCGGTGGTGGACGGGTTCGCGAGCACCTCGGCGGAATATACGACTATCTGCGTGCCCACAATGCCGAGACCGTCAGCGAGGCTATCGCCAATGCCGGGCAACAGTCGCAGCCTGTCCAGCCTGCTACGGCAAACAGCCAGGACGAACCGCAGCCGTCGGGCAAACGGTCGTATGAGGAGCACAAGGCGCAGCAGAAGCAGCTCCGCAAGGCGCAGCGCGCCGTCGAAGACTGTGAGAAGAAGATTGCCACGATGGAGAAGCGGGTCAAGGAACTCGACGCTATGTTCATGAAGCCTGAGAATGCCTCCAACATGGAACTCGTCGCCGAGTACACCGACTTGAAACGCTCGCTCGACGAGGAGAACGACCGCTGGCTCGTGCTCTCGGAGAAAGCCGACGAGCTGCAAAACGCCTGACAAAAGAAAACTCTTTATAAACAATTAAAAGATAAAAACAAGCAAAAATGAACATGAAGAAAATCATTCCCGTCATGATGCTTGCCGCCGTTCCCGTTATGGGAATGGGGCAGAACAAGCCGGGACTTTTCGCCAAAAACCTCGACAAGGGTGTTCGTCCGCAGGACAACTTCTACAAGTATGCCAATGGCGGATGGCAGAAAGACCACCCGCTGCCTGCGGCTTACGGTCGCTTCGGCAGCTTCGACCTCTTGCAGGAGGACAACAACAAGCGTATCAACACCATTCTCGACGAGCTCCGCAAGAAGTCGTACAAGGCTGGCACGCTGGAGCAGAAGCTGTCTGACTTCTACAAGCTCGCACTCGACGTAGACCGCCGCAACAAGGAAGGCATCGCGCCCGTCAAGCCGTTGCTCGACAGCATTGAGGCTGCCAACTGCATGTGCAAGCTCCGCCGCATACAGCTCGCAAGCGCGCCGTTCGACTACGGAGTGCCTTTCGGCTTCGGCTTCGGAGCAGACGAGAAGAACGTTACGATGAACATCATGAACGTCATGCAGGGAGGGCTGACTCTCGGACAGCGTGACTACTACATCAACAACGACTCTGCCACTGTCGCTATCCGCAACGCGTTCAAGAAGCACATCGTCCGCATGTTCAAGCTCTACGGCTTCACCGACGAGCAGGCACGTGCCAAGGCTGGCTACATATTCCGCCTGGAGACCGAGCTCGCGCTCATCTCGAAGTCGAACGTGGAGCTGCGCGACCCGCAGGCAAACTACAACAAGATGACTCTCGCCGAGTTCAAGGAGAAGTACCCGAACATCAACTTTGAGCAACTTGCCAACGCCGAGGGTGTCGACTCAAAATACATTCAGGATTTGGTAGTAGGTCAGCCGAAGTTCTTCGAGGGGCTGAACGCCATCTACGGCGTCATGACTCCTGAGGAACTGAAGGCAAAGATGGAGTGGTCGGTCATACTTTCGTCGGCATCGTACCTGACAGACGAGATACGCGAGGCACGCTTCGACTTCTTCGGCCGCACCATGTCCGGGCGCAAGGAAGACTATCCTTTGTGGCGCAGGGCGACGAGCCAGGTTGAGGCTCAGATGGGCGAGGCTCTCGGGCGCATGTATTGCAAGCGTTATTTCCCGGAGAGTTCCAAGAAGATTATGGAACAGCTCATCGAGAACCTCCGCGTGTCGCTCGGTCAGCGTATCGACGCGCAGGACTGGATGAGTCCGGAGACCAAGGCCAACGCCCACAAGAAGCTCGACAAGTTCTACGTCAAGGTAGGCTACCCGAACAAGTGGCGCAGCTACGACAAGCTGTCTATCGATCCGTCAAAGTCGTTCTTCGAGAACGTCCAGGCGTGTGTCAAGTATGCCAACGACGACGCCATAGAGCGCCAGGCGGGCAAGCCCGTGGACCGCGACCAGTGGTACATGACTCCCCAGACGGTCAACGCGTACTACAATCCGACGACCAACGAGATTTGTTTCCCGGCAGGAATACTCCAGTATCCGTTCTTCGATCCGAAGGCTGACGAGGCGTTCAACTATGGAGCCATCGGCGTGGTCATCGGTCACGAGATGACCCACGGATTCGACGACCAGGGTCGCCAGTACGATGCCGACGGCAACCTCAACGACTGGTGGACGCCGCAGGACGCAAAGGGATTCGAGGAGCGCGCCAAGCTCTACGCCAATTTCTTCGACAGCATAGAGGTTCTGCCCGGACTGCACGCCAACGGCGAGTACACCCTCGGCGAGAACCTCGCCGACCACGGAGGTCTAAAGGTGGCTTTCAACGCCTACAAGAACGCCACCGCTGGCAAGACGCTGAAGGACTGGCAGGGCATCACCGCCGACCAGCGCTTCTTCCTCGCCTATGCCGGCGTATGGGCTGACAACATCACCGAGAAGGAAATACGCAACCGCACGAAGAGCGACCCGCACTCGCTCGGCCGCTGGCGTGTCAACGGCGCGCTGCCGCACATCGCAGAGTGGTACCAGGCATTCGGCGTGACACCGAAGGACAAGATGTTCATTCCTGAGAGCAAGCGCTTGCAGCTCTGGTAAGCGTCCGGCATTAGCACATACACGCACACTATACAATCCCCACGGAGGCGGCAATGGCTCTCCGTGGGGATTTTTTATGCCTTCTATCTGGATTCGCCGCTATTACTTACGGTATAAGTCATGTTGACTACCAATCAAGTTGAATGCTCCTTGTCCTATATCTATTATATAATTACAAGTGAAGTATAATAGTGCGACGACCGTCGCACTATCGTTCCACGACCGTCGCACAATCTTGCGACGACCGTCACAGAATCGTTTCACGACCGTGAAACGATTGTACTAATTCTTTATCTGTAATGTAGAATGACTGTAACTGTAATGAAGAACCAGTATGAGAGGATTTACTATAGCTTAGGAGCTACTCGTCGAATCCACGCGCGTGACTTCATGATTTCACGCGCGTGAATTTCCAGGTTCATGCGGGTGAATACTCAATTTCAAGTGCGTGATTTTTTGCGCTGTCGGCTTTTTTTGCTACTTTTGCGCTTGATTCAGGTTTTTACGAACAAGAGAAAGGAGTCGGAATGCCGCTAAGATTACCTCATCAACTTCCTGCGATAAACATCCTTAAGCGCGAGAACATCTTTGTGATGGACGAGAGCCGTGCCCACAAGCAGGACATTCGCCCGTTGCGCATCGTCATACTGAACCTCATGCCGCTCAAGGTTACCACCGAGACCGACCTCATACGCCTGCTGTCGAACACCCCGCTTCAGATTGACATACGATTCATGAAGCTCCGCAGCCACACTCCAAAGAACACGCCCGTGGAGCACATGATGATGTTCTACCGAGACTTCGACGAGCTGTCGCGCGAGAAGTTCGACGGCATGATTGTCACCGGCGCGCCTGTGGAGACGATGGCGTTCGAGGACGTGGAGTATTGGGACGAGATACAGACAATCTTCGACTGGGCGCACTCCAACGTGCAGTCGTCGCTCTACATCTGCTGGGCGGCGCAGGCAGGACTGTACCATTTCTACGGCATTCCGAAATATCCGCTGGCGAAAAAGATGTTCGGCATATTCCCCACAAAGCCGCTGCGTCCGAAACTTCCGATATTCCGCGGCTTCGACGACGTGTTCAACATGCCGCAGTCACGACACACCGAGGTGCGCCGCTCCGATATAGCGCGCGTGCCGGGACTGGGCATCATAGCCGAATCGCCGGAGAGCGGCGTGTCGATGGTCTTGGCGCGTGGCGGGCGCGAGTTCTTCATCACCGGGCATCTCGAATACGCTCCCGAAACGCTCGACAACGAGTATCGGCGCGACCACGGCAAGCGCGACGACGTGGATATGCCGATGCACTACTATGTCGACGACGATCCGCGGCGTGGCATACGGGTGACGTGGCGCGCCCATGCCAACCTGTTGTTCTCCAACTGGATAAACTACTACGTCTACCAGCGCACGCCGTTCGACATCAGCAAGATTAGGTGATTGGGCGATAGATTAGCGAAATAAATTAGGTAAAGATGCGGACTCTCGAACTGTTGGCTCCTGCCAAGAATCTTGAATGCGGCATCGCGGCGGTTGACTGCGGTGCCGATGCTGTATATATCGGTGCCGACCGTTTCGGCGCGCGCGCCGCCGCCGGCAATTCCGTCGATGACATACGGCGGTTGTGCGACTATGCCCACCAGTTCGGCGCAAAGGTTCACGTGACGGTCAACACCATTGTCTACGACCGCGAGCTTGACGACACGATGACCCTCGTGCGCAGTCTCGTCGACGCGGGTGTCGACGCGCTGCTTGTACAGGACATGGGACTCTTGCGCAGGATAGAGGCAGAACGACTGCCCGTCGCGCTCCACGCCAGTACGCAGTGCGACTTGCGTACTGCCGTCAAGGTCAGGTGGCTCTCCTCTTTGGGATTCTCCCGTGTGGTACTCGCCCGTGAGTTGTCGGCTGACGAGATAGCGGCGATACACCGCGACGTGCCCGATACGGAGCTTGAGGTGTTCGTACACGGGGCGTTGTGCGTCAGCTATTCCGGCGTATGCTATGCGTCGCAGCACTGTTTCCACCGCTCTGCCAACCGTGGTGAGTGCGCGCAGTTCTGCCGGTTGAAGTTCGACCTCCTCGACTCCGACGGCAGGGTGGTGGAGCGTCAGCGTCACTTGCTGTCGCTCAAGGATATGTGCCAGATAGACAACCTCGAACGGCTTGCCGACGCCGGCGTGTGCGCGTTCAAGATTGAGGGACGGCTCAAGGATGTAGGATATGCCAAGAATGTAGTCTCGGCTTACAGCCGGCGGCTTGACGACATCGTCCGCCAGCACCCCGACCGATATTGCCGCGAGTCGTTCGGACGCGTAGCCTATTCGTTCACCCCCGACTTGCGCAAGACGTTCAACCGTGGCTATACGACCTACTTCGTGGACGGTCGCCAGCCTGACATCTTCTCGCCCGACACTCCAAAGGCACTCGGCGAGTTCGTCGGTCACGTCAAGGAGATACGCCGCGATTCGTTCAATGTCGCCGGAACAGCCACTTTCGCCAATGGCGACGGACTCTGCTTCGTCAACTCCGGACGCGAGCTTGAGGGATTCCGCGTCAACCGTGCCGTTGGCAACCGCCTCTATCCGTACAAGATGCCGCGAAACCTCCGGCCGGGTACGGGGCTGTACCGCAACAACGACCAGGCTTTCGACCGCCTGCTCGACGGCAAGGTGGCAGAACGCCGCATACCCGTCGATTTCACATTCGGAACTACCGACGGCGGCTTCAGCCTGACCGTGACATCGCCCGATGATGTCGAAGGCTCGGCTACCCGTGTGTTCGACGGCAGTGTCACGGTGTCTGTTGACTTCGGACATCAGCGCGCGCAGAAGCCGCAGCATGAAAACATCGTGCGCCAATTGTCGAAACTCGGCAACACAGTCTTCGAGTGCCGCCGCATAGATTTTGAGGACGGAGCCGCCGCGCTCTTCATTCCGAGCAGCCTGCTTGTCGACTTGCGCCGCAAGGCTGTTGAGGCTTATGCCAGTGCCGTTAGGAAGGCGTGCGAGAGGCATGAGCCGTCGCATGGAAAGCGGGGTGGGGGAGCTGCCAGTCTGACATGGCAGCCCGAATACGCCGAGTACCCATACCTTTACAATATATCCAACGCCGCTGCCGTAGAGTTCTACGAAGACGAAGGACTCGGCAACGTGCAGCCTGCATTCGAACTTCGCGAACCTGCCCGTCCGCTCATCATGCAATGTCGCCACTGTCTCCGATACAGTCTCGGCTACTGCGTGCGCCGTGGAGGCCGCCGGGCTGGGTGGCGGGAACCACTGTTCCTCGAATTGCCAGACGGTCGCCGCTTCCGTCTCGAGTTCAAGTGCGACGAATGCCAGATGAACGTTTATGCTGAATGATATAATCCGACCGTAATGATGAAAATCCCCACGATGAATATGAAAGCCGATAACCAACCGCACGCCGCCTTGCGCGCGTTGCTGCTTGTTGTAGTCGTGCTCGTTATGACAGGCTGCTACAACCGCCGCACCCCCAGCCGCTTCATGCTGCCCGACTCGCTGCGTACGCCGGATTCCACGGCGCAGGCACGCCTCGATTCCCTGTCGAAGGAGCAGCAGGACTCCGCCTCTTTCGCCGCAAGGCACCACTACGGCATCGGATTCAACTTCATCGTCCGTGGCGATTCACTCAACCTTACACGGCAGGAACCCGAAGAGGTCGTCAGCCAGATGCCTGTCGACTCGTTCGCCGTTGCCAAGGGCATACGCCTTGCCGTCACCGACATACGGACTCTGCCAGCCGACAGCATCGACTCGGTATGGGTGCAAGTCGTCACCGAACAGTACAACATCGGCTGGGCGCACGAAAACGAGCTGTTGGCGCGCGTAGACCCCGACGACCCAATATCGCAGTTCATTTCCACCTTCTCCAATATCCACCTCATAATCTTCCTCGTCGTAATCTCGCTCATAGCCGTCGGATATATAGGGCGAAAGCTACTGCGCCGCAACTCCCGTATCGTCCATTTCAACGACATCAACTCGTTCTATCCGACACTCCTCGCCTTAATCGTCGCCTCCAGCGCAACATTCTACGCCACAATCCAGAACTTCGCGCCCGAGACTTGGCGCGAATTCTACTTCCACCCCACGCTCAACCCGTTCTCGCAGCCGTGGCAGATAGAGATATTCCTCACCTCAGTGTGGGCGATGCTCATTGTAGGCATTGCCGCCGTCGACGACACCCGCCACCAGCTCAAGCTCGATGATGCCTTCTGGTATCTTTGCGGATTGGCTGCCGTGTGCGCCGTCGATTACATCGTATTCTCCATTTCCACACTATATTATATAGGCTACCCCCTGCTTGTTGCTTATTTCTGGTACGCCCTGCGCGTCTACTTCCGCCGCAACCGCAACGTCTACATCTGCGGCAACTGTGGCGCGAAGCTCCACCGCAAGGGACGCTGCCCGCATTGCGGCACCATGAACGAGTAGCCTCCGCCCACCAACCTTCATTCAAAGTAGCGTCTACATTAATTGTAAGCAGCCGCTACTTTCAAACAGTCTTGCCGTCGGACTATGGCAGTCTAATCGATTACACTCCGCGAGTCTGACCGATTAGATTAATTGAGTCTAATGGTTAGACTTAGGCAGTCTAATGGCTACATTAAGGCAGTCTAACCGATTACACTCATGCAGTCTAACCGATTAGACTCCTCCAATCTAAGCGTTACACTCGCCGAATCTAACCATTACACTCACCGAGTATAGCCATTACACTCGCCGAGCCTGCACGTCACACCCGTTCTCACGCCATGCTACGTTAGTGATAGGCTCGTTTGCCTGTTGTCGATCAAAATGGCTCCATTAAAAGCGACAACGTGAAGGCGACCTACGA
>CAZGAT010000013.1:0-73128 GCA_964523825.1 uncultured Prevotella sp.
TCTGGCAGGAAGTTCATCTCTATGGTCTTGTAGCCGTTGCCGCCACAAGCCTCGCACCGTCCGCCCCTGACATTGAACGAGAACCGTCCCGGCTTGTAGCCGCGTATCTTGGCTTCGGGCAGGTTGACGAACAGCTGGCGTATGTCTGTGAACACCCCCGTGTACGTAGCCGGATTGCTGCGCGGCGTGCGTCCGATAGGAGTCTGGTCTACGTTGACGACCTTGTCGATATTGTCTATACCGTCGATGCTGTCGTAGGGCATGGGCTTACGTAGGCTGCGGTAGAAGTGCTGCGAGAGTACCGGCTGTAGCGTGTCGTTGATGAGCGTACTCTTGCCCGATCCGGAGACTCCGGTGACGAGTATCAGCTTGCCGAGCGGGAACTCTACGTCTATATCCTTCAGGTTGTTGCCACGACAGCCGTGCAGGACTATCGACTTGCCGTTACCCTTGCGGCGCGTCTCCGGCACCTCTATCTGCCGCTCGCCGTTGAGGTATTGCGCCGTGAGCGTGTGGGTCTTCAGCATATCGTCCGGAGTTCCCTGGAACACTATCTCTCCGCCCTTGCGTCCTGCCTTGGGACCTACATCGACTATCCAGTCGGCGGCACGCATCATGTCCTCGTCGTGTTCGACGACTATCACCGTGTTGCCTATGTCGCGCAGCTTCTTCAGCGAGTTTATCAATTTCACATTGTCGCGTTGGTGCAGTCCGATGCTCGGTTCGTCGAGTATGTAGAGCACGTTGACGAGCTGGCTGCCTATCTGCGTGGTCAGGCGTATGCGCTGGCTCTCACCGCCCGACAGCGATGAGCTTTGACGGTTCAGGGACAGGTAGTCGAGACCTACGTCAAGCAGCGTCGCCACACGCTTGCGTATCTCCTTCAGTATCTCGTGGGCTATCTGCCGCTGCTTGTCATCGAGATGTCCTTCCACGTGGTCGAGCCATTCCTTGAGGTCGGCTATGTCCATGTTGGACACCTCGGCAATGTTCTTGTCCCATATACGGTATGACAAAGCCTCACGGTTGAGCCTCGCGCCGTGGCATTCGGGACATTCCGTCTCGGCTATGAACTGCGCCGCCCATTTCTTTCCCTTCACCGAGTCATCGTCGTCAAGAACCGTCCGCAAGTACTTGACAACGCCGTCAAAGTCGGTAAAGTAGTCGCTCGACGTGTGTACCACGTCCTTGTCTATGCGCACCTTTTCCAGCGAGCCGTCGAGGACTTCGTCCAATGCTTCCTGCGGAATGTCCTTGACTGCCGTCTTCACCGTGCATCCATACTTCTTCAGTATTGCGTCAATCTGCCAGAATATCATCTGGTTCTTGTACTTGCCGAGCGGAACTATCGCACCGTCGTGAATGCTCTTCGTGTTGTCGGGTATGACTTTGGCAATGTCTATCTCGCTGACCTTGCCCATGCCCTGGCATCTCGGACACGCTCCTTCAGGCGAGTTGAACGAGAAGATGTTTGGAGCCGGGTCTTTGTACGACAGTCCCGTAACCGGGTCCATGAGGCGTTTGGAGTAATACTTTGCCTCGTCTGTATCGTTGTCGAGAATCATCACGAGCCCGTCGCCCTGCCGCATGGCTGTCTTGACGGTCTGGCTTAGCCTCTCGTCAATTGTCGCCGAGCCCGTATCGCCAAGTTTCAGCTTGTCGATGACAACTTCTATATTGTGGTTCTTGTAGCGGTCGACCTTCATTCCACGGGTAATCTCCGTAACCGTGCCATCAACGCGTATGTAGAGAAAGCCCTTCTTGCGCATCTGCTCGAACAGTTCGCGGTAGTGCCCCTTGCGGTTGCGCACGAGCGGAGCCAGTACGTATATCTTCTTGCCGGCATAGTTCTGCTGAATCATCTCGACGACTTTCTCCTCGGTGTATTTCACCATACGCTCACCGCTCATGTAGCTGTAAGCCTCGCCAGCGCGTGCGAACAAAAGCCGCATGTAGTCGTAAATCTCCGTCGTCGTCCCTACGGTCGAGCGCGGATTCTTGTTGGTCGTCTTCTGTTCTATCGATATTACCGGACTAAGACCCGTTATCTTGTCAACGTCGGGACGCTCCATGTTCCCCAAGAAGTTGCGGGCGTATGCAGAGAACGTCTCTATATAGCGACGCTGACCTTCGGCATAAATGGTGTCGAAAGCCAACGAACTTTTGCCAGAGCCGGAAAGACCGGTGAAGACAGTAAGTGAATTGCGCGGTATTACTACATCGACGTTCTTAAGGTTGTGCACCCTCGCGCCGTATACCTCTATCTTGTTATCCATTTAGGTTGTCTTGTTGTTTTTGTTACTCGCCGACCGTCGTACTCTCGGTGTAGCCACGGAGCAAGTTTACGGTCTTCTTTATGTTGAACTTACGCCCGTCAGCTCCACGTGCCTTTATCAGACAGAGATAAACTCCATCTTTGACAGCCTTGCCATTATAAGTCCCGTCCCAGCCTGTTGCCGGATCGTGCCATTCAAACAGCTTCTTGCCCCAGCGGTTGTAGATATAACCCGTAAACTCGACGATGCTCTTGTAGCCCGACTTAGGCTTGTATATGTCGTTGATGCCGTCACCATTGGGTGAGAATGCGTTCGGCATCAAGAGCTCGCTTTCGCTTATGGATATTACGAACGGTTGCGTGTCACTCTCCGTCCATTCTATCTGCGTGCCGTCGGAGCCCGTAAATCGTGCCGTCAGGAATATGCGGAATGTTCCCGCCTCAGTAAATGTAAAGTCGGTATTCTCCTCGTATCGTGTGTAGAGAGGGGTAGAGTTGTCCGATTCCGTATATACCCGCCACTCATAATACTCCTGCCAACCGTCGGCATCGGCTTTATTGGCAGAGAAGCGCACTGACAGCGGAGCCGAGCCTGTATAGCTCTCTCCCTGGCTTATTGTGGCAGTATCGCCGTTGGAGTCTGTATATGTCGCCGTCGGATTGATGCTTTGCGCCATAACGACTGACGGACTGATAACAGCCAACAGCGCAAACATCAATTGGATATAAGTCTTAGTATGCATGAATATGGTTGAATGTGTTGCAAAAATACAAAAAAGTGAAGACTTATAGTGACTTATTGCATACTTTTTATTATTTTTGCAATTGGTTTCAACCAAAAACAAATGCAGTAATGACACATCTTCTAAGAAAAGCCTTGGCAGTACTTATGCTTGCGTTGCCATTGACCGTGCTTGCGCAGGGGACATCACAATGGCGCGAGATTCATAAAGTGAAACGTCACGAAACAATCTTCGGCATAGCCCGCAAGTATGACTTGACTATTCAAGAACTCATAGATGCCAATCCAGAAATGAATGAAAAAGGCTATGAGCTAAAGAAAGGCACGCAGATATTCATTCCATATGGTAAAGCATCTGCTAACGGAGCTGTTGGTGCCGATGGCAAGCCGTTGGCAGGGTCGCTAAGGGGAAAGAACGGCAATGTCATAAAGGTGGGGGTAATACTCCCGCTGCTCGACCACAGTAGCGAAGGCAGCCGTATGATTGAGTATTACCGTGGCGTACGTGCAGCCCTTGATTCACTCGGACGACTCGGAGTAAAGACAGAAATAAACCTTTGGAACCTCAACAAGGACTCTCTTGTTGACAATGTACTTCGACACAATCCCTCCATAGCTGGTTTAGACGTAGTATTCGGTCCCCTATATACTTCACAAGTACACGCTCTTGCCGACTTCTGCCATAAGAACAAGGTCCGGCTGGTGATTCCTTTCTCTACATCTGCAAACGATGTCAGCACCAATTCCGACATTTTCCAGATATACCAGGACGAAGAAAGCCTTGCAGGACAATCAATAGGGGCATTTATCGAACGCTTCGCAAACAAGTTCCGTCCTATATTCATAAACTGCAATAATCCGTCAGACGGCAAGTATCAATTCACCAAGACTTTGCGTGAGAACCTCCAATCACGTGGCATAAAGCCAGAAATTACCGACATTAATTCTTCGATAAGTGATTTCGCAAAGCATTTTTCACAGTCACAACCGAACGTCATAGTACTCAATACCGGCACATACCGCCCACTTGAGCGTGTGTTTGAGAAACTGGATTCATTAAAGAAAATAGAACCATCACTCGAAATAGCCACGTATGGGTATAACGAATGGTTTATCTACCAACCGAACTTGGAGAAAAAGTATTTCAAGTACAACGTGCATATTCCAACGACCTATTATTTCAGCCGTACTTCAAGCCGCACCACGGTTTTTGAGAAAGAGTACGAAGCCAAATACGGGCAGAAGATGAATCCTGACTGCCTTCCACGAATGGCACTCATGGGATTCGACCACACCATGACGATTGTACTCGGTCTTAGCAAATATGGTTCTTCCTATGTCGGCGATGAGAAGCAGAACGCAGGGTACAAGCCTCTGCAAAACCGCTTGGAATTCAAACGCACTGGTAAGGGTGGCTATCAGAACACCAACTTTCAGATAATCCGATTCCACGCTAACGGTACTCTTGACAGCCTTACATATTAAATTCACTGAACTTATGAACTTTCGTTACGTAACAACGCAAACAAGAATACACATTATAATATTGTCTATATCGTTGCTCTTGCTTCCCGCCGTATCTCGTGCACAGATAGGCAAATACCGCAACGTGTTTTCTATTGGTGCAAATGGCGGTGTAGCCCTTTCCAATGTAGGATTCGATCCAGAAGTATCCCAAAAACAGCATATGGGATTCACAGGAGGATTCTCATGGCGGTACACAAGCGAAAAATACTTCTCAACTATTTGTTCTATTGCCGGTGAGGTCAACTTCTCGTCGATAGGCTGGAAAGAAGATATACTTGACATCAACGACAATCCTGTTATAAACGCCAATGGCAATACAGAGGAATACAGCCGAACACTGAACTACGTACAGATTCCCATTTTCGCCCATCTTGCATGGGGCAAGGAAGCGCAAGGATTCAACTTCTTCATTCAGGCAGGTCCGCAGATAGGTTATCTGCTAAGCGAAAAGACTAAAAAGAATTATGACACTCCCAACCTCGATGCCGCAACTGGACGCTCAAACACCAACACTACACAGGAGGACATGAACGTTGAACACAAATTCGACTATGGTATAGCCGCCGGAGCAGGTATCGAATACAGCAACCGCCACATAGGACATGTACTGCTTGAGGGACGCTATTACTATGGGCTTGGCAACATATTCGGCTCGTCCAAGCGTGATTACTTCTCCAAAAGCAACATAGGCAACATCGTCATCAAGGCGACATGGCTCGTCGACTTATCCAAATAAACTAATCAAAATCAAAAATAAAGACTTATTATGTTTGAAAATCAACCAAAAGGCTTGTATGCGTTAGCACTTGCCAACACTGGTGAGCGTTTCGGATACTATACCATGCTTGCCATTTTCGTATTGTTCCTTCAAGCCAACTTCGGCTGGGGCGAAGGATTGGCTGGAACCGTCTATTCCACGTTCTTAATGCTAATCTACTTCCTGCCTATAGTAGGTGGCGCAATGGCAGACAAGTTCGGCTATGGCAAATGCGTTACCACAGGTATTGTAGTAATGTTCCTCGGCTACCTTATTCTTTCTATACCGGCAGGAACAAGTGTCGTTGCCATAGTATTGATGTCGGCAGCCTTGCTTATGATTAGTATAGGAACCAGCCTGTTCAAGGGGAACTTGCAGGTCATGGTCGGCAAACTATATGACGATGCACGTTATGAGTCACAACGCGATTCTGGCTTTTCCATATTCTACATGGCAATCAACATAGGCGCACTGTTTGCTCCTACAGCAGCGATAGCAATGCACAAATGGGCTATGGAGACTCTTGGGGCATCGTCACAGACAGCCTATCACTACGCATTTGGCATAGCATGTATATCGCTGCTCGTGTCAATGGGCATCTACTACGGATTCAAGTTCACCTTTGCCGATGCACTGAAGCATAATGCCGAAGCTACGGCAGCAAAGCGGGCAGAGAATGTCGATGAAACGCCTGAACAACTCGCCGAAGAGAAAGCCGACACTCACAGCCGCCTCGTGGCATTGTTCCTTGTCTTTGCAGTAGTCATATTCTTCTGGATGGCTTTCCATCAGAACGGACTTACGCTCACATACTTCGCACGCGACTTCACACAGACTTCTGCTTCAGGACTTGTCGCAATGCTCTTTGACGTAACCAATCTCGTAGCGGTAATATTCATCATCTATGCACTGTTCGCCTTGTTCCAGAGCAAGACTGCCAAAGGCAAGTCCATTGCCGGACTCGTCATCGTCCTTGCATGTGCCTTCCTCGGTTACAAATATGGCGCATTGATTGCCAATGGCAACCATGTAGCTATTGAAGCTCCTATATTCCAGCAGTTCAACCCGTCATTCGTCGTCGCTCTGACTCCTGTCAGCATGGCTTTGTTCGGCTGGCTGGCTTCCAAGGGCAAGGAACCATCGGCACCACGTAAGATTGGCTACGGAATGCTTGTCGCAGGACTGGGCTATATCATCATGATATGTGCTTCCATTGGTCTTAGCTACACACTTAACGACGCACAGCGCGTATCACCACTATGGCTTGTGTCTACATATCTCGTTCTGACATTTGCCGAGCTTCTGCTTTCACCTATGGGAATATCGTTTGTATCAAAGGTGGCTCCGCAGAAGTACCAGGGACTTATGATGGGCTGCTGGTTCGGCGCAACGGCTATCGGCAACTTCCTCGTACAGATTCCGGCATACTTGTGGAAGGCAGTCCCTCTGACAGTGGTATGGGGCGTGCTCGTAGCACTTTGCCTTGCATCGTTCATTTTCATATTCTCCGTAATGAAGAAGTTGGAAAAGGTTTGTTAGTACACGGGATTTAATTGCATACACAATGCGTATGTGGTTTGTACTTTTCACACTGGTGCCAATCATAGGTTTCACCTATATATTCTGGCACGTCTGGCATATACTTCCATTGCCCGCGACTGCACGCATCGCAGTCCTGACGGCAATGGCGGTATGCGTCGTCATCTTCTTCGGCAACTTCATCTTCGGACTTGACGACAAGCCGTTCCGCCTATCCGTGGCTCTCTATGAGATTGGCGATTCCACTATCTTCATAGCCCTATACGTAGCAATACTGTTCCTCGTCCTTGACCTCGGACGGTTGGCAAGGCTCGTTCCAAAATCGTTCTTGTATGACAATTGGACAGGCACTTTGACAGCTGTCATCATCACGACAATACTGTTTGTCTATGGCTACCTACATTACACCGACAAGGTACGCGTGCCAATGCAGATACATGGCAAGACGACGTTGGCAAAGCCGATGAAGGTCGTAATGATAAGCGACCTACATGTAGGCTACCACAACCGCAAGGCGGAACTTCAACGGTGGATAGGACTCATAAACCAGGAACGTCCCGACCTCGTACTTGTATGTGGCGACATTATAGACGGGAGCATACGTGCCGTACGCGACCAACACCTCGATGAGGATTTCAGAACTATCAACGCACCCGTCTACGCATCACTGGGCAACCACGAGTATTACGCCGGGAAAGCCGAATCCATACAGTTTTACAAAGACGCAGGCATACACCTTCTTGTAGACTCGTCGACACGTGTCGGCGATGTCACCATTATAGGACGTGACGATCGCACGGATACTGGCAGGAAGACAGTCGCCCAACTCGTAAAGGAAGCGGGAGAAAACCGCGGCTTCACCATAGTACTTGACCACCAGCCATACCATTTGGAAGAAGCCGAGAATGCCGGCGTAGACTTCCAACTGTCCGGACACACCCACTACGGGCAGGTATGGCCTATCAGCTGGATAGAAGATGCCATTTATGAAGATGCCTTCGGTCCTTTGACCAAGGGAAACACCCACTACTACGTAACGTCTGGTATCGGAATATGGGGTGGGAAGTTCCGCATAGGCACTCGTTCGGAATATATTGTAGCCGAATTACGATAACGACATGAAGAAAGCTATAAAGTTGTTCAAACAGTTTGGCGGTTTGCGTCTTGTCGCCACATACTGCCGTATGGGGCAGTTTGGAACTTGTGCCAAGTCATTGCTCACCTGCATCTTTCGCCGCCGTCCACTCAAATGGGCTTACAATGCCATCATTCCACATATAGAGAAGGTATTGATGCGGCAGTACCAGCACATTATAGTAGACGAGGCAAGGGGAAGCAGCAATATTGAAAGCAATGCACCAAGTGCAATTCCCAAAATCGTATGGTCGTGCTGGCTTCAAGGGTTCGACAACGCTCCCGACATGATCAAGACCTGCATAGCGACACAACGCCATACACTGCCCGACTATGAATTCCGCTATCTTACGTTTGACAACTACCACCAGTGGGGTGAACTGCCGGAATATGTAGAGGACAAGTACCGCAAGGGCATAATACCAGCAGCCTTGTTCAGCGACCTGCTACGGTTGATGCTACTCAAAAAGTACGGCGGCGTATGGATTGACGCAACGGTACTGTTCACTGGCTTTGAAAACAAGCAACTGCTTGAGCGGTGGCGCCGCATAGAGCAAAGCCAGTTCTTCATCTTCCGCTATTACC
The DNA here is from genome assembly GCA_964523825.1 of uncultured Prevotella sp. Classification (GTDB taxonomy): domain Bacteria; phylum Bacteroidota; class Bacteroidia; order Bacteroidales; family Bacteroidaceae; genus Prevotella. Next base: position 8,560 of record CAZGAT010000013.1, read on the forward strand.
AGTCTCACAGCCAGGTTCCGACGGGACTATCCAACTGGTTCATTGCCACCGTGCCAAATCATTTCCTCATTTCAACCGTGCTCGACATGCTTTTGGCGTATTGGAAAGACTACGACTGCACGGTCGATTACTTCATCATGCACCTCTTCATCTCGCTCATGTTCAAAGCATATCCAGACATTCCAAAGAACATGCCGCGCGAAAACAGCCGGTATACGTTCATTCTGGAGAGAATGGCAGCCAAGCCGTACAACGCGGAATGGTGGAACGAGGTCAAAGCCCACGTATTCGCGCACAAGATGAACCGCCGCAAGATAGACAAATATTCAAAAAATCCCAACAGCTATTACAACGTGGTGTTCCGCCAACAGCGGGAAATGCTTGAAAACCAACGATGACATGCGGAAGATCTAATAAAAAAGCGTATCTTTGCAAGTCGCAAACATCAGAACCACAGCTATGATACAGGTAAAAGTCAAGGACAACATACTGCGCAAGGCAGCCGAAAGCAATGACATGGACGCGTTTGTCAACGCGTTTACAGATGCCATAAACGATGCCATTGGCGGACAGCTCACCCAGGAGAACATGCAGCAGCTCAATGCCGACCAAATAACGCTCCTCGGGTGGAGCTACCTCCACACGGAAGTCATGGACGGCGGATATATACAGCTCATACACAACGGTTATGGCGGATTCATATTCCGCAATCCGTTTGCCAAGGCAGTCAGGGAATGGGGAATGACCGACCTATACCGCCACCTGCGACATTGCAAGGAATGGTACGACAAGTACCACGAACAGATAGAGCAGGACATGAGCGACGAGGATTTCATGGCTCTGTACGAGCAGATGCCGGAGTTTGACGACTATGACGACGACTTCATCGTCAACGAGGAGGCGTGGCAGGCAATGGTCGCCGCCTACATCGACGGACACGTGGAGCAGTTTGCCGTTGTCGAATGACTGGCGGCGAGATGACTTGAAGATGACTGACGGCAAGATGATTTAATACGGAGAGGACATTTGGATATGAATAAGGACGCACAGAACATAAGGAAGAAGAGCCCGGTACAGATAAGGAACAAGAAAGCCTCGTTCCTCTACACGTTCCTCGACACCTACACGGCTGGAATGGTGCTCACCGGCACGGAGATAAAGTCGATACGCGCGGGCAAGGCGTCGCTCGTGGACTCGTTCTGCTATATCGACAAGGGCGAGATATGGGTGCAGGGCATGAACATCAGCCCTTACTTCTACGGCTCGTTCTCCAACCACCCGGCACGGCGCGAGCGCAAGCTGCTGCTCAACAAGCGTGAGATAAGCAAGCTCCAGGAGGAGATAAAGAATCCCGGACTGACTATCGTGCCGCTACTCGTGTTCATAGACGAGCACGGACGGGCAAAGATGGACATAGCCCTCGCACGAGGCAAGAAGGAGTACGACAAGCGGCAGACGCTCAAGGAGAAAGAGGACAAGCGTTCTATCGACCGCGCGATGAAACACTATTAATAAAGGCAAGTATCCGTATTTGCAGAATCGGAAAAAGGGTAGAAAGGTTTTGAGCCACTGGTGCTTTACCTTTCTACCCTTTAAGCTTTGCCTGTGTATGACCGTATTCATGGACGGCACTGGGCGCGTCAGTTACGGTGGGGCTTCAGTAGTTATCAAATACCCTGTGCCATCATCGCGCGGGCAACCTTCATGAAGCCTGCGACATTGGCTCCCTTGACGTAGTTGACGTAGCCGTCAGGCTCAGTGCCGTACTTGACGCACTCCTCGTGAATGTTGTCCATGATGGCGTGCAGGCGGTCGTCCACCTCCTTGGCAGTCCACTTCAAGCGCTCCGAGTTCTGCGACATCTCCAGTCCCGACGTTGCCACGCCGCCTGCGTTGCTCGCCTTGCCCGGGCAGTAGAGAATCTTCGCGTCCTGGAACGCTTTTATTGCCTCGGGGGTGCACGGCATGTTCGCGCCCTCGCTGACGGCTATGACTCCGTTGGCGAGCAGTGTCTTGGCCGCGTCGCCGTTTATCTCGTTCTGCGTTGCGCACGGCGTGGCTATGTCAGCTTTCTCGCTCCACGGCTTCGCGCCATTGCCGACGTACTTCACACCGTACTTCTCGGCATATTCCTTGATACGTCCGCGCTCGACGTTCTTCAGCTCCATGATGTAGGCGAGCTTCTCCTCGTCGATGCCGTCGGGGTCGTAGATGTAGCCGTCGGAGTCGGAACAGGTGACGGGCTTGGCTCCGAGCTGCAGGAGCTTCTCGATGGTGTACTGTGCCACGTTGCCCGCGCCGGATACGAGCACTGTCTTGCCCTTTAGGTCGATGTCGCGGGTTTTGAGCATGTCCTGGAGGAAGTATACGTTGCCGTAGCCGGTAGCCTCGGGACGTATGAGCGAGCCGCCGAACTCCTGCCCCTTGCCGGTCAGAATGCCTACGAACTCGTGGGTCAGGCGCTTGTACTCGCCGAACATATATCCCACCTCGCGTCCGCCTACGCCGATGTCGCCGGCAGGCACGTCGGTGTCAGGACCTATGTAGTGGAACAGCTCGTCCATGAACGCCTTGCAGAAGTGCATCACCTCGTTGTTCGACTTGCCGCGCGGTGAGAAGTCAGAGCCGCCCTTGGCACCGCCCATAGGCAGGGTGGTGAGCGAGTTCTTGAACGTCTGCTCGAAGGCGAGGAATTTCAGTATCGACTCGTTCACCGAGGCGTGGAACCGCAGTCCGCCCTTGTACGGGCCTATGGCGTTGTTGTGCTGCACGCGGTAGCCCATGTTGGTCTGCACCTTGCCCTTGTCGTCGACCCAGTTGACGCGGAACTTTACTATCCTGTCGGGTATGCACAGCCGCTCGATGAGATTGTAGCGGTCGAATTCCGGGTGCTTGTTGTACTCTTCCTCAATGGTGCCAAGCACCTGCGACACCGCCTGGATGTACTCCGGCTGTCCGGGGAACTGTTGTTTAAGTTTCTCTACAACTTCAGTTGCTTTCATAACATTTAAAATTTGTTTTATTGGTTGGAAAATCTCAGTTTGCTTTTGTGCGAGAGGGCAAGCCGCGCCAGACTTACTCTTTGTGATGCAAAGTTACAAAAAAGATATTGAATCCAAACATATTGCCACAAAAAAACGACAATCTGCTTCAAAAAGTTTGCATTTCGCCTTTCTGCGGCACATAGGTTGCCATGCGTCCGCAGCCAGCAGGGTGGGGCGTTGACAGGTAAAAGTCCGGAGATTTTAGTATAAAGCATGGGACGCGGCAATACAATTGGGCACTGCCATACATTATTATATATAGGAATTCTCTATTGTAGTTCAAGCATTTCAGTATCACAGTTACAGTCTATTTACATTATACTTATAGTCAAACTATGTTCTTTTGACATATGTCGCAAGACCTTTTCACAGCTGTCACAAGACTTTTTCACAGCTGTCGCAAGATTGTAAAACAAGTGGAACATGAACTAAATAGTTGTAAAACTTGGATTTAGATTGGCACGAACTTTATATAAGAAATAGGCAAACTTTATGTAAGAAACAGTAGAACTTCAAGCAGGAAGCAGGCGAACTCAAAGCAAGAAACAGCCGAACTTCAAGTAGTACGGGCACGAAAAAGGGCAGACCCTCGGTTGGGTCTGCCCACGTGCAAGCCTGTGAAAGGCTGCACACATCTGCCTATAATATATAATGTATGCCGCAGCGTCAGTCGATGTTCTTGAGTATTGCGAGAAGGTGGTCCCACACCATCTGCACCGTCGGAATGTAGAGGCACTCGTCGGGCGTGTGCACGTTGCGCAGCGTCGGTCCGAAGCTTATCATGTCGAGATGCGGGTACTTTTCGGAGAACAGCCCGCACTCCAGTCCGGCGTGTATGCCCTTGACTATCGGATCCTTGCCGAACAGCTTGCGGTATTCTCCGACGGCTATCTTGACGAGTTCCGAATCGGGGTTCATCTTCCATGCCGGGTAGCCGTCGGTCTGCGTGACTTCGGCTCCGGCGAGCTGGAACGCCGCCTTGACGGTGTTTGCCATGTTGCGGAGATTGCTCATCACGTTCGACCGCTGGCTGGATACGATTTCGACCTTGTCGTCGGTGCTCTGCACGCTGGCGATGTTGCTCGAAGTCTCGACCATCCATGCCAGTGCCTCGTCCTGGCACATGGCGAAGACTCCGTTATCGACTGCCTGGAGCGCGCGCACCATATTCTCGGAGACTGCCTTCGGGAGCACCTTCTCAGCGTCGACCGTACCCATATTCCACACCATAGCCGTGTCGGTTACGTGATACTCGTCCTCCACGTCTTTAGTAAAGACGTTCCAGTCGGCGCGCACGTGGTCTTTCTCACCTGCAGGCACCGCGAAGACGACCTTGCCATCGCGCGGTATGGCGTTGTGCATCTTGCCGCTGTTGAACTGCGCCAGCCTCAGATCCATCTTCTCCTGCTCGTTGTAGAGGAACCGCGCGAGAATCTTTATCGCGTTGGCACGCTTCTTCTCGATGTCGTCGCCGGAGTGTCCGCCGTTGAGTCCCTTCAACAACGCCTCCATGAAGAAGTAGCCGGCCGGGGCTTCCTCGCGGGTGAATCGGAACGTGGCGGATGTGTTCAGTCCGCCGGCGCAGCTGACGAATATCTGCCCCTCCTCCTCGGAGTCGAGGTTGATGAGGTACTTTCCCGTCATGAAGCCTGCCTTCATTCCGAACGCGCCTGTCAGCCCGGTCTCCTCGTCGCGCGTGAACACGCACTCTATCGGTCCGTGCTCTATGTCGTCGGAGTCGAGTATGGCAAGCTCGATAGCGTCGCCTATTCCGTCGTCGGCACCGAGGGTCGTACCCTTGGCGTGCATCCACTCGCCATCGACGTACGTCTGTATGGCATCCTTGGAGAAGTCGAAGTCTACGTCAACGAGCTTGTCACACACCATGTCCATATGGCTCTGGAGTATCACCGTAGGCTTGTCCTCCATGCCCGGAGTCGCGCCCTTGCGTATGAGCACGTTGCCGGTCTCGTCGACCAGGGTCTCCAGCCCGCGGCTTTTGCCGAAGTCCTTCAGGTATTCTATCATCTTCTCCTCGTGCTTCGAGGGACGGGGAATCTTGTTGATCTGTGCGAACTGCTCGAACACGCGGGCAGGTTTTAATTCACTGTTTGCCATTTTTGCTTTGTCTTAATTTTGTATTGTCTTCTATTTGCACTGCTTTTCCATAATGTCTGCAGTACTTGGAGATGAAAAGAAAAAGGCAGCTTTTCCTTTGTCGTTTCACTCATTTGCACTACCTTTGCAGTCAATTGATTGCAAAAGTAAAAAGAATGTTCGAGATATTCATCGCCAGCATGTTAATAATTGCTATTGCAGCGGCATTGTCGTCAGCGCGAGTTTTTCTCGTGAAAGGCGGGACGATGAAGCCGCGACACATCAAGGACAACTTATAATCGACAAAACATAAATCAAAGAAACATAAATGAAGAAGACTTTTTTCACAATGTCGGTTGCACTGATGCTCGGTTTGGGTATGACATCATGCAACAACCAACCGCAGAAGAACGATACCCAGGACGCTAAGGGTGCCGCAGCCGACAGCAAGGACGGGCTGAAGATAGCATACGTCGAGATAGACTCCATAGAGAGCCAGTACAACTACTGGAAAGACGTGACGAAGCTCATGCAGGGCAAGCAGGCCAACATCAACAAGACCCTCCAGGGCAAGCAGCAGAGCCTGCAGGAGGCAGCCCGCAACTTCCAGGAAGGCATACAGTCCAACAAGTACAGCCGTGAGCAGGCAGAGCAGATAAACGCCAACCTCCAGCGTCAGGCACAGGACGGCGATGCGTTGCAGCAGCGTCTCGGCACCGAGTACCAGAAAGAGGCAGAGAAGTACCAGAAAGCTTTGTCTGACAGTATCCACCACTTCCTCGCCGAGTACAACAAAGACAAGAAGTTCTCTATAATACTCGCAAAGAGCGGCGACAATATCCTCTACGCCCAGCCAGCCTACGACATCACCGACCAGGTAGTAGCCGGACTGAACAAGCGTTACAAGGGTATGAAGAAGTAATCCCGGCAACTACACACATTATATAATATAAAAGGAGCGGAACCTATGTGGTTCCGCTCCTTATTGTTTATAGTCAATTCCTATTGGGTTATGCCTCAATAGCTGCTACACCTGGCAGGGTCTTGCCCTCTATGGCCTCAAGCAATGCGCCGCCGCCGGTAGAGATGTAGCTTACCTGGTCGGCAAGTCCGAACTTGTTGATGCAGGCCACGGAGTCGCCACCACCGATAAGTGAGAATGCGCCTTCCTTGGTTGCCTCTGCTATCGCCTCTGCTATGGCACGTGAACCATCGGTGAAGTTGTCGAACTCGAACACGCCTGCAGGACCGTTCCAAAGTATGGTCTTCGAACCCTTGATAGCATTGGCAAAAGCCTTGCGCGTGTCAGGACCTGCGTCCATGCCTTCCCAACCTTCAGGTATGTTGCCCGACGGAGCAATCTTGGTGTTGGCATCGTTGGAGAAGCTGTCGGCTATGACCGAGTCTGTGCCAAGGACGAGGTTGACGTTGTTCTCCTTAGCCTTCTTAATTACGTCGAGCGCGATGTCGAGCTTGTCGTTCTCGCAGATAGACTTGCCCACTGTTCCGCCCTTTGCCTTGGCGAACGTGTAGGTCATACCGCCACAGAGTATTAGGTTGTCAACTTTGGTAAGCAAGTTCTCGATAATCCCAATCTTGGTGGAAACCTTGCTGCCACCCATAATTGCCGTAAACGGGCGTTTGATATTGTTGAGCACGTTGTCTACAGCCTTGACTTCTTTCTCCATGAGCAGACCGAGCATACGGTGGTCACGGTCGAAGAACTGATCGATAACTGCCGTTGAAGCATGTTTGCGGTGCGCTGTTCCGAAAGCGTCCATAACGTAAACGTCGGCATACGATGCGAGCTTTTTCGCGAAATCCTTTTGGCGGTCTTTCATTTCCTCCTTTGCGGCAGCATATTTAGGATCTTCCTTGTCTATGCCTACCGGTTTGCCCTCTTCCTCAGGATAGAAGCGGAGGTTTTCCAACAGCAGAGCCTCTCCTGGCTTCAACTCGGCAGCCTCCTTGTCAGCATTGGCACAGTCGGGAGCGAACTTTACGTCTACTCCAAGATTACGGCTGACGTTAGGGACGATTTGCTTCAGCGAGAGTTTGGGATTAACCTTGCCCTTAGGCTTGCCCATATGGCTCATCATGATGACGGCGCCACCGTCACCAAGAATCTTCTTCAGTGTCGGGAGTGCGCCTTTTATACGGGTCTCGTCAGTTACATTACCATTCTCGTCGAGAGGTACGTTGAAGTCTACGCGTACGATTGCCTTATGACCGGCAAAATTGAAATCGTTAATCTTCATCTTGGGTATTATGTTTTATTTATTAAAAAATATGTTCCTGGCTTAAAAGCTCTTGCAAAGGTACTTTATTACATCACGGATAACAAGCCATTGCAAGTTAAACTATCTAAAAAGCGAAGTTTCTTTCAAGAAGGCTTCAGCACGCTCAAGGTCGGCAGGCGTATCTATACCTACGGTCTCAATGTCGGTAGTTGCGATACGTATGCGGTAGCCGTTCTGCAACCAGCGTAATTGTTCGAGACTTTCTGCACATTCCAACGACGACTGGGGCAACGATGTTATTTCTTTCAACACGCTGGCGCGATAAGCATACAGCCCAAGATGCTTCAAGAAAGGGTAGTGGGTAAGCCATTCCCTATGGTCGACTCCACGCACAAACGGAATAATCGAACGTGAGAAATACATGGCGAAGCCTTTGTTGTCAACAACTATCTTCGGAGAATTCGGATTCTCCACGGCTTCCATGCTTTCGAAAGGCTTGCCAAGCGTTGCTATCTGCGTAGTCGGATCATCAAAGCATTCCATTATGGCATATAGCTGTTCTGCGTGTATGAAAGGTTCATCGCCTTGAATATTTATCACCACAGGAGCCATCGACCCCATGTTGTTGTATGCTTCCCATACCCGGTCGGTCCCGCTCTTGTGGTCTGCGCGCGTCATTACCACACGACCGCCGAATGCCTTGACAGCCTGAAGTATACGTTCGTCGTCAGTAGCGACACATACCTTGTCGAGCACGTTGGCGACCTGTGTATACACACGCTCTATGACCGTCTTACCTCCAAGCATTGCCAACGGCTTTCCTGGGAAACGGGTTGACGAGTATCGTGCTGGTATTATACCTACAAAATCTTTTGAATCCATTGACTTGTTGTTCTTTTTACGTTATGCAAAGTTAGATAAAATATTCAAAAGCTTTGTCGGTATAAAGTTTTTTTTCTAATTTTGTAGACATAAACTAAAACACGCCCGAAGAAGTGAAGAAAGCCATACTATGCATCACATTGTCGTTAATAACACTTGCAGTCGTCGCCCAAGACATCGTAAAGGGCACGTGTGCTACTGCCGACGGAGGCACATACACAGGTGACTTGTTCAGAGGCAAGCCGTGGGGCAAAGGTCGTGCTGTATACAAGAATGGCGATACCTATGAGGGCGAGTTCGAGAAAGGCAAGCGACAGGGTAGGGGAGTATACACTTTCACCGATGGTGAGAAATACGACGGACAATGGTTCCAAGACCAGCAACACGGTACGGGTACATATTACTTCAAGAACGGGAACCGTTATTCAGGCTTGTGGTACAAGGACTATCAACAAGGACATGGCACTATGTATTACTCCAATGGCGATGTCTATGATGGTGACTGGCAACAAGACAAGCGCGTAGGCAAAGGTCGCTATACCTTCTCCTCTGGTGCATACTACGAAGGAGAGTGGCAGAACGACAAGAAGAACGGCACTGGCGTGTTTGACTGGGGAGACGGTTCCCGCTATGAAGGAGGGTTTGCCGACAATGTGCGCTCGGGGCAAGGCATTTACCATTTCGCTTCTGGTGACGTTTATAGCGGTCAGTGGAATGACGACACCGAAAACGGCAAAGGCATATATAAGTTTGCCAATGGTGACGTTTACGAAGGTGACTATATAGATGGGGAGCGAACAGGTGAGGGCATTTTCCGATACAAGGACGGAGACACATATACCGGACATTTCCTTCAAGGTAAACGCAACGGACTCGGAACTATGACGTGGCGCAACGGTGACGAATATATCGGCCAATGGGAAAATGACAGCCAGAACGGACAAGGCAAGCTGGTCAAACATACTGGTGACTTGTTTGATGGTCAATTCCGCAACGGACGCATCGAAGGCCTTGTTGTAATCCATTACGCCGATGGCAGTAAGTTCCGGGGAGACTACCATAATGGGCAACGTAACGGACGCGCCATAGAGGAAGCTGCCGACGGAAAGAGATTTGAAGGTTCATACGTTGATGGCAAACGGGACGGCAAATTCGTAGAGCGTGATGCCAACGGAACGGTCATTGCCCATGGATATTATGAAAATGGCATACGCCACAACGAGTAATTTTAACGTCAGATTATAATATACTGAAATAAAGATATTTAAATTATACAAGAAATTATGATAGTAGACACATTAGACAATCTTGAAAAGTACGTCGGAGTGAACCCTTTGTTCGCAGACGTCGTAGAGTTTATCCGTAACAACGATCTCAACACGCTTGAGGCAGGCAAACATTACATAAAGGACAAGGACTTGTTCGTAAACATAACGACTGCGACAGGCAAGACACCCGAAACTGCCACATATGAGACCCACCGTCGTATGCTTGACATACAGATTCCTTTGTCTGCTCCAGAGACATATGGCTATATGCCGTTAAAGGATATGCCTGAAGCTGAATACAATGCCGAAAAGGACGTGACGAAATATCCAGGACTAACTGGCGGTTCACTTGTAAAGTGTAATCCAGGCGAGTTTGCCATATTCTTCCCTCAAGACGGACATCAGCCATGTATAGGAGAAGGCGAGATTCATAAAGCCATCTTTAAAGTTAAGGCTTGACGCACCTTCGCCAAGCCACTTGGATTCAAAGGCATAGCTGACTTCCTTAAAATTATATATCCACGTAAAACATAAATCCTACACAATTATGCCGAACTCAAAACGTAAGACTGCTGCTAAAGGCAATAAGTCACAAGCAGGAAAGCAAAAAGCACCAGAACATATAGGTATAGTGCGCAACGATTCATATCTTGAACCTTATGAAAGTGCCATACGCGGTCGTCATGACCATGCTTTGTGGAAGGTTGCGCAATTGACGCACAATGGAAAGACCACCCTGTCAGACTTTGCAAGCGGGCATGAATATTACGGTTTGCATAAAACGGCCCATGGCTGGGTGTTTCGTGAATGGGCGCCGAACGCCACTGACATATACCTTGTAGGTGATTTCAACGACTGGAAAGAGGACGAACGCTATCGGTGCAAGCGCATCGAAGGCACGGGGAACTGGGAGCTAAGACTTTCTGAAAAGAAAATGCTCCACGGCGACTTGTACAAGATGCACGTACATTGGAACGGCGGTGAAGGCGAGCGTATACCGGCTTGGGCGCAGCGTGTCGTGCAAGACGACCAGACAAAGATATTCTCCGCACAGGTATGGAATCCTGAAAAGCCTTACAAATGGAGAAAAAGCAAGTTTAAACCAAGCAAAAGCCCCCTGCTAATCTATGAATGCCATATAGGAATGGCGCAGGACGCAGAGAAAGTAGGTACCTACACGGAATTTAAAGACAATGTACTGCCACGAATCATAAAGGACGGCTACAATGCCATACAGATAATGGCAATACAGGAGCACCCTTATTACGGCAGTTTCGGCTATCACGTTAGTTCTTTCTTTGCAGCGTCTTCACGTTTTGGCACACCAGAAGAATTGAAAGCCCTTATCGACGAGGCGCACCGCAATGGAATTGCGGTTATAATGGACATCGTCCATTCACATGCTGTCAAGAATGAAATAGAGGGGCTTGGTAACCTTGCAGGAGACCCAAATCAGTATTTCTATCCGGGCGACCGCCATGAGCACCCGGCATGGGATAGCCTTTGCTTCGACTATGGCAAAGACGACGTAATACATTTCCTGTTAAGCAATTGCAAGTATTGGTTAGAGGAATACCACTTCGACGGATTCCGTTTTGACGGCGTAACATCTATGCTGTATTACAGTCATGGACTCGGAGAGGCTTTCACCAACTATGGCGATTACTTCAACGGACACCAAGACGACAATGCCATATGCTATCTGACACTTGCGAACCTGCTTATCCACGAGGTCAACCCTAATGCGATAACCATAGCGGAAGAAGTGTCTGGTATGCCGGGACTGGCAGCAAAGTTCGAAGATGGAGGATATGGTTTCGACTACCGTATGGCTATGAACATTCCTGACTTTTGGATAAAGACTATAAAGGAAAAACGCGATGAGGATTGGAAACCGTCAAGTATATTCTGGGAAGTCAAGAACCGACGTGCCGACGAGAAGACTATCTCCTATTGCGAAAGTCACGACCAGGCATTGGTAGGGGACAAGACCATAATATTCCGACTCATAGATGCCGATATGTATTGGCATTTCAAAAAGGGAGATGAAAATGAAAATGTACGTCGCGGCATAGCATTACACAAGATGATCCGCCTTGTCACAGCTTCTGCTATCAACGGAGGCTATCTCAACTTCATGGGTAATGAATTTGGGCACCCAGAATGGATAGATTTCCCACGTGAAGGCAACGGCTGGAGTTATAAATACGCCCGTCGACAATGGAATCTGGTCGATAATCAAGAACTTTGCTATCATTATCTCGGAGATTTCGACCGCAAGATGCTTGAAGTCATAAAGAGTGAAAAGAACTTTAACGACACTCCTGTACGTGAAATATGGCATAACGACGGCGACCAGGTACTTGCTTTTATGCGTGGTGACATAATCTTCGTGTTTAACTTCTCACCTGTACGCTCATTCACAGACTATGGTTTCCTTGTTCCCAAAGGCAGTTATAAAGTAGTGCTTGACACCGACAATCCTGCTTACGGCGGTAATGGTTTCAACGATGATACTATGGAACATATAACGAACTTTGACCCGCTGTATGCTGCCGACAATAAAGAATGGTTGAAACTGTATCTTCCTGCCCGTACTGCCATGGCATTGCGCTTAAAGCGATAGCATAATTCAGCACTAACAAAATAATAGCACGACCTACAAAAGTAAGTCGTGCTATTATTATATACAATGAATTATTCAAAAGTTAGGTGTGGGAGAGAGTTAATGATATCAACGGATTGGACGGAGACATTGATAACGGAGAGGAGTAAATCAAGGATGTAACGAGGCTTGTGATGCTCACGTGCCCAGTCGTTGCAGTCATTCTTGATATGGGAGGCCTTGTCGACAGAAACGCAATAACGTTCAACAATCCATTCAATAGCAGACTTGCCGTTGACTATGTAGTCATAGGCTTTGGTCGGAATGTTGTTGATGGTAATGTTTCCGTTGTAATAAATCGTAGATTTATCTTCCTTTGACTTGAAACGCATCTTATCGGGTATGCGGTAGAAGGTATAATCTGCATCTGTATTGGTGAGGGGCTTATCACCATCGACGGCAACGCCGGGGTATGGTGCCACGTCCTCATAATTAAGATGCAGCTGGGCGAGTTTCCTGCCTGCCTGTGAGAAGGCAAGGAAATCTTCAAGTTTTTCTACGAGCGGTATTCTTGGAAGGGATTTTTTCAAATCAGCGGCAAAGCGTGTACGGTAATCTTCAGAATGAAGAATGCCGTAAACATAATAAAAGATATGCTCTTTTGTTATGTTGTGCGCGTGGTAGCGTTTCCTTGCTTCTTTCAAAATCCAATCAGAAATACCGTCGTGTCGGATATACTGTTCATCAGAATTAGGGTCGTCAAATAAGGAAAGTTGTTTATGTAAGTTTTGTTCGTACCAATACAGAGGTAAACATTGTGTTCCTCCATTAAGTATATTGAGGTCTGTGGTAAATTTCGTGATAAAACAACTGAATGTTTTTTTCCCTCCAATACCTGGTATACAAATGATCAGATTAAACATATCATTTTTTGGAAAGAATTCTTTAAATTGACCAAATCTATGAATGAAACTCTGGCCATAATAAACATGTTGTTTACTGAAAGGACGATATATAGCGGTTCTTATTTCATAAGTCGACAGTTTTGCATTTTTTGCTACTCTTGATATTAATTCTGAAGACCATGATATTTTTGTAGCGTCATAGTTCAATTCATTAGCAGTTTTCCCAAGATTTTTTTGATATTCAAGAGACGTTTTTTCAATATTGTTTTCTAATGATTTTTTAGAATAATTATATACCCAAGCGTCACGAGCTGTTTCAAAGCCTCTCGAATTGACTATAAAGAAACTTTGAGAAGACGTATTGAATTTTTTAGAAGGTGTAATATTAATTAAAGTATCAAACAACCCATCACGTTGATTTATCCAATCGTGCTTGTTGTTAGGTTTTATTTCTGTCCATCTGATGTTACTTATATCCTTTGTCTTAGAGATGTAATCTAATTTAGATTTACGATCTAGATAATCGTCAATAGCGGCATAATAAATTTTAGCAGATTTGTTTTTTGCATTGTTATTCTTGATTAGGAGTGTTATTGCAACTCCTGTTACAATGTCAAAAACATTCTGACCTTCTCTTTTTGCAGATTCTCCAACTTTGCCACGAATAGCACCTTTGAGGTCAAAAACATAAATTGTAGAAAATTCTTCTTGTAAGCATTTTCTAAATCCATCAAACCCTTGGTTGTCAATCCACCCAGAATTAGTTATAAATCCGATAATTCCGTTACCTGTTTTTTGCGCTATGCGGTCGCTAGCCCAACGGAATGCTTTTATATAACTATCATACAGATTATTCTTATTGTTGGCATTAGTGTAAGCGGCATAAGTTTCTCCTATGCGACTGTCCAAATGAGCATAAGCTGTTTTTTGCGCATTGTCATTAGCATTTTTCTGTTTAGCGTTATAAGGAGGGTTGCTAATGAATACTTGGATTGGGGTATTGCGGAGTTGCTTCATTCGCAAGAAGTTTTCTTCCAAAGTCTTATCGACGAAATCGGTCTGAATTGTGTCCTCTGTCATTTGGAAAGTGTCGGTAAGGCAAATGCCATCAAAAGGCAAGTATTTGTCGGGGTGCATGATGTATTGATAGACACTTTCGATGTTTACGTCTGCAATGTAATAAGCAAGCAGGACGATTTCGTTGCAGAAGATCTCATGGAGATATTTGCGACGCATGTCCTCTGGTTTGATAACTCCCAACAGAAGTAAGCGAACAACAAAGGTGCCAGTACCAGTAAACGGGTCTAGAATGTTGACGTTTTCATTTGTGAGCGCCGTGTTGAATTCTTTTTTAAGGATATAGTCAACAGAACGTATAATGAAATCAACACACTCAACTGGCGTATAGATTATTCCAAGTTTTTCGACGGTTTTCGGGAATGCACCTTTAAAGAACTTTTCATATATGTTCTTGATGATGGTCTGCTTGCCTTCAAGGTTGTCAATGCTGCTGACGTTATTACATACAGAAGTATAGAATTTGTCGAGAACTTCCGTGTCCATTTCAAATCCTTCATGTTCGAGAATTTTGATCATGTGTTCCATGGAGCGACTGACGGCGTTGTTCTTAACAAATTCATAGTCTTTGAAAAGTGCATCGAAGATAGGCTTGGTAATCATGTGCTGTGCAAGCATTTCGATACCTTGTTCTCTGTCAACGGTTGGGTTTATATTCTTCTGAAGTCCGTTTAGGTATGCCGTAAAGGTTTTCTTAGCTTCTGGATTTTCAGAAACCAAAGTATCAATACGTTCAATGAATTTAGTGGCTATTAAACCAATTTGTTTTGACCAATTTTCCCAATAAAGCTTATCTCCGACTTTCTCAACGATACGTGCATAGATACCGTTTTGTAGTTGCCCGAAGCGGATGTCAAGTTCCGTAGCAATCTGTGAAGAGTCGAGATTGACGGGACCATCTTCTGGAGCTGCCTGACCAATACCATAGTTGTTGTCGGGTACTCCGCCAATGGTGATTTTCGGGTCACGTTTCTTGTTAAGGTTTATCTGGTTGACATGAGCGTTGAAGTTTTCATCATGAGAACGGAGTGCGTTTAAGATAGTCCATACCACTTTGAAGCGTTCGTTGTCATTAAGAGCATCCTCGGGTTTCACGTCATCGGGGACAATAACGGGTATGATAATATATCCATACTTTTTTTCGTGGTCAGTTCCTCTACCGAATGAGCGCATGACACGTCCAACCGATTGAACAACCTCGACTTCCGAGTTTCGAGGAGAGAGGAAAAGAACAGCGTCTAGGGCAGGTACGTCCACACCTTCAGATAGACAACGGACGTTGCAAAGAACCCGGCATTCGTCGGGGTCGTCGGCTTCAGCTTTCAGCCATGCCAGTTTCTCATTACGAGTATTGGCATCCATCGAGCCATCAATGTGCTGTGCCTTGACGTTTACTACTTCCTGACGTTTATCATCGGGAAGGTCTTTCTTATATGCATCACATACTGCGGAGAAATAAGCAGCTATTTGCGTTGACGAAGCGTTAGGGTTGGACTTGGTAGGATTGATGGTTTGGCAGAAAGCAACGGCGCGTTTCATCTTCACAGGGTCTTGTTGCAGAGTTATTCCGTTGTCGCCCCTTATTCGTTTCGACAGGCCATTGATACAACCAATGAGTTTCGTTGCGTCGTCGAAATTAAGCTCTTTCAGTTTCTCCTTATCTCCTGCCTCGTTGTAGGAGTTGATAATCTTATCATGTATGTCACGGGGGATGTCGTTTTCACTGACGGTAAGAACCAATACTTTGTAGTCGGTAAGCAAGCCTTTAGAAACGGCCTCGTTGAATGAAAGGCGATGAAATTCCTTACCATAGATTCGCTCGTCGTCCATGGAGCAAAGTTCCACGTCTTCCCGTTGCGATACTTTCACCTTTACTGACTCCCTATAAAGCTTTGGGGTTGCAGTCATGTAAAGGCGTTTAGCTGCGGGAATAATTTCGTTGTTATGAACCTTAGTAAAATTAGAAAACTTTTGGCCTTTTATATTGAAACTGGCTGTGCGGTGTGCTTCGTCACAAATACAAAGGTCAGCGGTAAGGTTCGCTTCGTGCAAGAAATCAGAAACGACATCAATACTTTGGTAAGTAGAGAAGATGACAACACGGCCTTGCTTTTTCGTAAGTTTTTTGTAGTTGCGGATTATGGTTTTGGTATTGGTGGATGCCGGATATGCAAGTTCGGTAGTGCTCATATCCTCTTGGTCGGCTTCTATCATCTTTTGACTTACCTTGCTATCGGAGCAGACACAGATAGGTAGGATGTTGTCGGTGCGGTCGGCCATCCATGCGTTTAAGGTTTGTCCCAGGAGTGCGATACTCGGAACGAGGAAAAGAACGAGTGCATCGGGTTCTGTTATGTCCTCCATAATCCGAAGGGCTGTATATGTCTTCCCAGTTCCACAAGCCATAATGAGCTTGCCGCGTTCGTTGTTTTCGTCAATATAGTACTGATGTGCCTTGTTTATAGCAATTACTTGGTGAGGGCGTGGGGACTTGGCTTCAAGCTGCGCTTCCTTGCCCTGTTCCCCATGAACGAGTTTGTACCAATCGACTGACGAGTTTTCGAGATCAACGAGATTGACACGAAAGAAGTCATTGCGGTTTTTAATGGTGCGTTCGGCATTGGGACCCCATTTCTTACGTTGGGTGTCAACCCAAACGAAACGGGAGAAAGTTTGTGTTTCGAAAGAATTTGGGTCTGTGAATGTGCGACCGGCGTTAGAAAGGAGCTTATCGACAAGAGGCTTGCTGATTGTTGTTCCCTCTTTATAGAATTTGCATTGAATAGCCCAGAACTCCCCTGTAAATGTATGTGCTACTAGGTCGATGCCAGGGTCAATACCGCCAAAATAACTTTTGCTGGGGAAATCTTCCCATAGCCAAACATTATCTAGTATGTTGTTATACTTGGGGTCTGTAATGAACCACCGTTTCATTAACTTCTCGAACTCCGTCCCTTTCCACTTCTCTGTAGTGGACTTAAGGCAGATGTCTGCGAGAATATCATTAATCGTCAATGTATGTATAGTTTCAGTAGCCATTGTTTAAAGTTTAATATCCTTTCCGTTTTCTTCACAAATCTCTCGCCCGTGGCATAATACATTCTTCAGAGCCTTACTCCCGTTTATCAGCGCGTATCATCTATTGTGATTGGTTTGGTGTGGTTTGATTTAAGGATAAAAAGAAAGCGTACCGCCCGTTCCTTCTGTTCCTAATCTTTGGCTATCCGACCAAGGTGCCATGTCACGAAACAGAAGGAAGGGGGTACGCCTATACAGGCGTATCCTCATCCCATGATGTCCGTGACAAAATTTATCTGGTCGGATATTTAAGATTAGAACATCATCGAATTAGATACGAAATCTATTCACCCACGAAAATATGCAAATGGGCGCATAAATGCCATTGCAAATGCAAAAGTACTGATTTTGATTTGAAATGAAGAACAAATTTTGGAAATAATAGAAATGTCGAATAACTTTTCATTCCACATTTGCCATTCAACATAGAATTCCCCTTTTGCAGGGGTGGTGCCTTGTGTCCGCCCGATCGGGCGGAAGTCCGAATAGTCAATATGACAATTGCGTCTATTTCATACCCAGCATAGCGACAGTTAGCGCAGAGTAGGGCAACCATGTCTTTTTGAGACTTTCACCACTACATGCTCATGTGTTAAAAACTTGGAAAGATACGGACAAGTGGTGTTCCGTGGTTGCGGTATTTGCAACCAACAGGTGATTTGCCGTGAAATACGCGAGTTTTGAGCGGGTTTGCTATATCGTTGTAAATCAACAACTTACAAAGTTCGGTATTTTAAAAGCAAAAATACATAGTATTGAATTGGGGGATACATACTAATGTGTTGTAGAAATCAATAGGTTGAAATGTAAGAAATACATTCGTTACATGCTAAGGAATACAATCGTTACCACCTAAGAAATGTATTCCTTACCACCTAAGGAATACATTCGTTAGACCCTAAGGAATGTATTCGTTAGAAAAACAGGACTGTAATTGTTGGATTTTTCGGATTGAAATGATGGTTTCGAGCGATTGTAACCGCAAGATTCCACCCGTTTCAATCCTAAAACGCGAAAAATAAAGTGTTAAATTCCGTGATATAATATTGACACACGGCAATACGTGTGCAAGGTGATGTCACCGTCGTACGACATGGAGGTTGTGTAAACGTATGTTCACTGCCAATAATGAAGAACGGCATTGGGCTAAAATGACGTACGACATTAGAAAGTATGAAGAAAGTTCTTCAATAAACAAGTACGGAACTCACGGATTGTGCACCAGTAGGGTACCTTTCTTGATTTTTATTTGTCCGCTTATGGGAAAAACTGTAATTTTGTACATGAATCGAAAGTTCTATATATAAAATTCAAATAACGGCAGTTATGATAAACAAGAATATATTATTTGCAAGTATGGCCTTATTACTACAGGCAAACACGGTAATGGCTGGAAACAACAAGGACGATAATGCTCAAGAGCCTACTGTCAACATTCAGTTTATAGAGACATCTGACGTGCACGGTTGTTTCTTTCCATACGACTTTATAAATGGTACGCCAAAGAACGGTTCAATGGCACGTGTTATGACTTATGTGCGTCAAGTACGTTCACAGCAAGGTGCCAATGTCGTGTTGCTTGATAATGGCGACATACTACAAGGGCAGCCTATTTGTTATTATTACAATTATATCAAGCCCGAAAAAACGAACATAGCAGCATCGGTAATCAATTACATGAACTATGATGCTGAATCTGTTGGCAATCACGACATTGAAACAGGTCATGGTGTTTATGATAAATGGAGCAAGGAAGTTGTCTGCCCCATGATCGGAGCCAACGTTATCAATAATTCTACAAAGCTTCCGTATTTTAAGCCATATACCATAATAAACCGTAGCGGAGTGAAGATTGCCGTACTTGGAATGCTCACTCCCGCCATACCGAATTGGCTTAAAGAACCACTGTGGAAGGGATTGAGCTTTGAGGACATTGCGAAGTCTGCCGCCTATTGGGTGAAATACATACAGGAGAATGAGCGACCAGACATAATGGTCGGATTGTTTCATTCCGGCTGGGACGGTGGCATAACTACCAACGAATATAGGGAAGACGCTGCAAGGCAAGTGGCAGAGTCTGTGCCTGGATTTGATATAATATTCTTCGGGCACGACCACACCCCACACAATAGCATCGCTATAAATACGGAGGGGAAAGAAGTAATTTGCCTTGACCCCGCAAACAATGCCATTCGTGTAGCCCGCGCAGACGTAAGCCTAAAGAAATCGGCTAATGGAAAGTATGAGATCGTTTCAAAGAAAGGCACGCTTGTAAATATCTGCGACTATGAGCCGGATCCAGAATTTACTGCCAACTTTGCAAACGAGATAGATACCGTCAAGGCATGGGCAAACCACAAGATTGGGACTTTCAAACATGCAATATCCACCCGGGACTGTTATTTCGGCAACTCTGCATTCAATGATTTCATAATGAACCTGCAATTACGGATAACGGGGGCAGAAATTACATTCAACGCTCCCCTATCGCTTGATGTAAAGATTGATTCTGGTGATGTAAAGGTTGCTGATATGTTCAAGCTTTACAAGTATGAAAACAACCTATATGTCATGCTATTAACTGGCAAGGAGATTCACGACCATCTCGAAATGAGCTATGACCAATGGGTGAACACCATGAAATCTCCCGATGACCACTTGCTATTGCTTAAGGAAAGTACGCGCAATGATTCACAGCGTATGGGCTTTAAGAACTTGCTTTTCAACTTTGACGCAGCGGCAGGCATCGACTATGAGGTAGATGTTACAAAGCCAGACGGTCAGAAGGTCAGGATTCTGCGAATGTCTGACGGCAAGACATTCGATGAAAACAAATTCTACAAAGTGGCAATCAACAGCTATCGCGGCAACGGCGGAGGCGAACTGCTTACCAAAGGTGCCGGCATACCTCGCGACAGCTTACAGAAACGAATTATATGGGAGAGCAAACTCGACCAGCGTTATTACCTCATGAAAGAGATAGAAAGGCAAGGCGTATGTGACCCACAGCCAAACCACAATTGGAAATTCGTGCCAGAGACATGGGCAAACGCCGCTGCCAAACGAGACCGCGTGTTGCTTTTTAACGATGAGAATGACTAAAAGACGGAGGCATAGAGAGTCTTATAAATGAAATACTACTTTATATTCTGCAAGACAGATGTCTTGCTTCAAAAAATGCAAGACGGAAGTTATACTATACCAAAGTCTGAAGAACCTCCGTTGAAACTGAAGGCATGGCAGAACATACACAACATAACTCCAATGGACGACGGAACCGAAGTCAAAACGGTTATGATTCAAGACCCGGCACAAGCTGCCGACGTCATATCTGAATTCAAAGACGCACATCTTGAATTTTGCGGTCTTCGCCAGTCATTCTACAAGCTTTCGCGCGAGCTTTATTTAAAAGCAGGCAAGTGCCAGGAGATTCTTTATTGGGATCATAACACTCAATTCTGTGGCGTTTGCGGTTCCCCCATGAAGATGCACACCGATATATCAAAGCGATGCACAAATTGTGGCAAAGAGGTATGGCCCCAACTCGCAACGGCAATAATCGTCCTCATACATCGCGGCGACGAGGTTCTGCTTGTACACGCACGCAACTTCAAGGGTGACTTCTACGGGCTTGTAGCAGGATTCGTAGAGACTGGCGAGACATTGGAGGAAGCCGTACATCGCGAAGTTATGGAGGAGACAGGACTGACTATCACCAACCTCCGTTATTTCGGCTCGCAACCATGGCCTTATCCATGCGGACTGATGATAGGCTACAATGCCGATTATGTCGACGGCGACATACACCTTCAACGCTCGGAACTATCCCGTGGAGGCTGGTTCACACGTGACAATCTCCCGACAATACCCGAAAAGCTGTCAATAGCGCGCCGCTTGCTCGACAACTGGCTTGATGGCAACAAGGAGTAATAATACAAACTACACACATTAAACATATTATGAATTTTCTTGAGAGAGCACTCGGATTCAATCCGGGTACAATGAAACTGCGTACAGAAGTCATTGCCGGAGCTACGACGTTCCTAACCATGAGCTATATCCTGGCGGTCAATCCCACGGTATTGTCGTCTACGGGTATGGACAAGGCTGCGGTATTCACAGCAACAGCGATAGCATCGGCAATAGCCACGCTGCTGCTCGCATTCATGGCGAAACTACCTTTCGCACAAGCCCCTTCGATGGGACTAAACGCATTCTTCGCCTATACCATGTGCCAGGCAATGGGCTATTCATGGCAGCAAAGTCTCGCCATCATGCTTGTCGAGGGCGTGATCTTCATCATAATAACGTTCTTCAACATACGTGAGATGATATTGGAGAGCATACCCGAGACCCTACGCTACGCCATATCAGCCGGTATCGGAATGTTCATTGCGTTCATCGGATTGAAGAACGCAGGCATAATCGTAGCCAAACAAGGAACTTTCGTCGGTCTTGGAGAGTTCACCCCACCCTGCCTTCTCGGCATTTTCGCCATTTTGTTAAGTGGTATCCTCATGGCAAGGAACGTAAAGGGCGCATTGTTTTGGAGTATTATAATAACAACGTTAGTTGGAATACCGTTCGGGGTGACCATAGTCCCTGACAACTGGGCCCCAGTTTCACTGCCACAGGACATATCTCCCATATTCTGCAAGTTTGACTTTGCCGGCGTTATGAACCTCAAAACGGTGCTTGTGATATTCTCCTTGCTCATCGTAAACATATTCGACACCATAGGCACGCTCATGGGACTTGCTGAAAAGACTGGCGGGATACGTCCTGACGGGACAATCCCCCATGTCAAGGAAGCGATGATGAGCGACGCCATAGGTACTACTTGCGGAGCGTGCCTCGGTTCGAGCACTCTGACAACGTTCGTCGAGAGCGCGAGTGGAATAGCAGAAGGCGGACGTAGCGGTATGACGGCGTTCACCGTAGGAATGCTGTTTATCATCTCATTGTTCCTATCTCCGTTGTTCCTTCTCATACCAAGTGCTGCTACAAGTGGCGCGCTCGTCATGGTAGGCGTACTTATGATAGACTCTATCAAGGAGATAAACCTGAAAGACCTTAGCGATTCATTCCCCGCATTCATAACCATGATAACCATGGTGCTGACTTACAGCATTGCCGACGGAATCTGCCTTGGAATCCTATCGTTCGTAATCATCAAGTTGTTTACTGGCAAATACAGCGAACTGAATGCCACACTCTGCATACTTTCAGTACTGTTTATACTGAACTTCATGTTCGGATAAGACGGTCAGTAAGTATGAGACAAAAAATAGGAGGCGTATTTAGAATATGCCTCCTATTGTGTTTCTTAGCTCCAGCCAATACTTGAACGCCGCGCTGTGGCTTGCGGCAAGAATCTTGGTAAACCCGGCGAGAATGTAAAGTCCGAGGACTACCATTATTATAAACAGTATACTGAAGCCGAAGAACAGCCACAAGTCCGCGTCGGCATACTCCTGCCGGAAGCGCGATATGCGCGTGCCCGACCAGCCGAAGAACACTTCTATGTGGTCGAGTATCTTGGTTATCGTAGTCTTCGACTGCTCCCCTACCCTTTCAACGGTCTTGCCAGCGTTCTTGATAGCCTCCACCGAAGCATGGATAACACGTGCCTCTACGACTGGCATTGAAACATAATATGGCATGGCAAGTTGCTCATCGCTGACCGGTATGACCTCGCCCGCCTTGACAACAAGTCCTTCAGGCTTGTCAAACTGGCACGTAAGCACATGCCCGCAATACGGGCAACGGTACTTGAACTGCCCGTACTTGTCGGTTTCGGCTACGAATGTCTTGCCACACTTATTGCATTTCACGTTATATTTCATTCCCGCTCGTATTTAATAATCGACTGCAAAAATATAAAAAACTGCACGATAAGACAAGTATTGTGACCGTTTTTCACGTTGCCGGCGGTGTTTTAAATGTATACTAAAGGCATTTTAATACCTGCCCATGTCTTTTTAATGTCTAAAAAATTACTTTTTGATGCATAAAATCAGTACCTTTGCACGGCAAAAAGCGAAAAGTACCGTCATCTTATGCGGTATAGCTATCTATACGAGCCACATATTATATTCATGGATTGGTTAATTAGTTTATTCACGACGCAGGATTCCGTAGCACACATAGCGTTGCTCTATTCCCTCGTCATTGCCGCAGGCGTCCTGCTCGGCAAAATCAAGGTCGGGGGCATATCCCTTGGCGTAACATTCGTCTTGTTCGTAGGCATTCTTGCCGGACACATAGGTTTCACGGCACCTGTACAGACCATGAACTTCCTCCAGGATTTCGGTCTGATACTCTTCGTGTTCATGATCGGATTGCAGGTGGGACCGGGATTCTTCGAGAGCTTCGGGCGTGGCGGCATAAAGCTCAATATGCTTTCATGCCTTGCAGTACTGCTCAACATTCTCGTAATGTTCGGTTGCTACTATCTGTTCTTCAACACCGATGATCCCAAGAACCTCCCGATGATGATAGGTACGCTCTACGGAGCAGTCACCAACACGCCTGGTCTCGGTGCCGCACAGGAATCACTGCTCAGCGTATTCCCAAATGGCATCAACTTCAACATAGCTTCCGGCTATGCCTGCGCGTATCCGCTTGGCGTGCTCGGCATTATCGGCGCATCACTTGCAATCAAGTTTATGTGCCACGTAGACTTCAAGCAGGAGAACGAGAAGCTTATAGAGAAGGAGAATTCCGACCCACACGAGAAGCCACACGCCATGTATCTGAAGGTGTCAAACACGTACATAGCCGGCCGTACGCTCAAGGAGATAAGCGAGTTCCTAAACCGCGACATCGTATGCACGCGACTAAAGCACGAAGGCAATATCTGTGTGCCGAAGCGTGACACGAAGTTCGAGATGGGCGACGAGGTACTTGTGACCTGTGCCGAGAGCGATGCCGAGGCCATACAGGCTTTCATCGGTCCTACGATAGAGGCAAACTGGAAAGACAATGAGGAGAACCAGCCCATGGTCAGCCGCCGTATCGTTATCACGAACACGGCAATGAACGGCAAGAGTCTTGGCAAAATGCACTTCTCAAGCCTCTACGGAGTCAACGTCACACGCATCACACGCCAGGGAATGGACTTGTTCGCCAGCCGCAGCCACCACTTCCACGTGGGCGACCGCATCATGGTCGTAGGTCCGGAGGAAAACGTCAACCGTGTGGCCGAGCTTATGGGAAACCAGGAACGGGTACTCAACGCTCCGAACATCGCCACGATATTCATCGGAATCATAGTCGGAATACTGTTCGGAAGCATTCCTTTCGCAATACCGGGAATGCCGGTTCCGCTGAAGCTCGGACTTGCAGGAGGTCCGCTCATCATAGCAATACTCATCGGAAGGTTCGGCTACCGTATGGGACTCAATACATATATGACCACGTCGGCGAACATGATGCTGCGCGAGTTCGGTCTCGTACTGTTCCTTGCCTCGGTGGGCATAAAGGCTGGCGACGGCTTCTGGCAGACTGTTGTTGCCGGTGATGGATTGAAATACGTAGGCACCGGTTTCCTCATCACGGTCATTCCAATACTCATCGTCGCGTTCATCGGACGCAAGAAGTACAAGTTCAACTACTTCACCATCATGGGAATGATAGCCGGAACGTACACCGACCCGCCCGCGCTTGCATACGCCAACTCGGTGTGCAGCGGCGAGGCTTCTGCCATAGGCTATTCCACGGTATATCCGCTAAGCATGTTCTTGCGCATACTGACGGCGCAGATAATAGTGCTTTTCTTCTGCGGCATATAACGGTACAATATACGGGGGCATACATTACGGTGTATGTTCCCGTTCTTTGTTTGCTGCCAGGCATAATAAAACGACAAGCCGTGCGTTATAAAAGAGCGACCTTTGCCGTGCAATACAATAACTTTTGCCAAGCAATACAGTATCCTTTGCTACGCAATACAATAACTTTCACACCAACCGAGCAACAACTTTCACATCTAAAACATATAACTTAAGCCCAATTACGCAAATGAAAATCAAATTCAAACTACTTGCAACCGCGATGTTGTTCTGCTGTACGGCAGTACACGCGCAGCAATACCCCTACCAGAATCCGGCACTGTCGTCGGAGCAGCGTGCCACCGACCTGTGCCAGAGGCTTACGCTGAAGGAGAAGATAAGCCTGATGATTGACATGTCGCCAGCCATAGAGCGTCTCGGCATACCCGAGTTTCCATGGTGGAGCGAGGCTCTCCACGGTGTCGGACGCAACGGATTCGCCACCGTGTTTCCCGTGACAATCGGCATGGCGGCATCGTTCGACGACCAGCTGGTGTACAACGTGTTCGACGCTGTGAGCGACGAGGCGCGCGCAAAGAACAACGCCGCACGCCGTTCGGGACATATAGCCCGCTACCAGGGACTGTCCTTTTGGACTCCGAACATCAACATTTTCCGTGACCCGCGCTGGGGGCGCGGACAGGAGACCTACGGCGAAGACCCGTTCCTGACCACACGCATGGGGCTTGCGGTAGTCCGCGGACTTCAAGGCGACCCGCGCTACAAGTACAAGAAGCTGCTCGCGTGCGCCAAGCACTTCGCCGTACACAGCGGTCCGGAGTGGAACCGCCACTCGTTCAACCTCGAAGACATCGCCCCGCGCGACCTTTGGGAGACCTACCTGCCCGCATTCAAGTCGCTCGTACAGCAGGGGCGCGTCGCCGAAGTAATGTGCGCATACCAGCGTATAGACGGCGAGCCGTGTTGCGGCAACTCCCGCTACCTACAGCAGATACTACGCGGCGAGTGGGGATACAAGGAAATGGTAGTCTCCGACTGCGGAGCGATAACCGACTTCTGGGTAGAAGGACGGCACGGAGTCAGCGCGTCTGCTGCCGACGCAAGCGCAATGGCGGTACGTGCCGGTACCGACGTGGAGTGCGGAAGCAACTACAAGAGCCTCGAAGAGGCTGTACGAGACGGCAAGATAACCGAGGCGGAGATTGACACGAGCATCGTAAGACTGCTGAAAGCACGTTTCGACGTGGGAGACTTCGACGGAGACGCAGACAACAAGTACCGCCAGATACCCGAAAGCGTAATCGCCAGCGACGCGCACAAGGCGCTCGCACTCAAGGCGGCGCAGGAGTCAATGGTACTCTTGCAGAACAACGGCAACGTACTTCCGCTGTCACGCGCCGACAACGACATCGTCGTCATGGGACCCAATGCCAACGACTCCGTAATGCAGTGGGGCAACTACAGCGGCTACCCCACCCGCACGATAACGATATTGCAGGGCATACGCGAGAAGAACCCCAACATACGGTACGTCAGCGGCTGCGGACTGACACGCAACGAGGTGAGCGAAAGCCGCTTCAACGAGATAACGACTGACGGTGGAGCACACGGAATGACCGCAAAGTACTGGAACAACATGAACCTTGAGGGACAGCCGGTTGCGTCACGCACGCTCGCAGAACCGCTGAACCTGAACAACGGCGGCGCGACGGTGTTCGCCCCGGGAGTCAGCCTCGACAGCATGAGCGCGCGCTTCACGGGCACATTCACCCCGACGCGCAGCGAGCGCGTCTCCTTCGCCATAAGCTATGACGACGGCGTACGGCTGAAAGTCAACGGCAAGGTCATTGCCGAGAAGTGGAAGACAGCCACCCGCGTGCAGTACATCAACAAGGACTTCGACGTAGTAGCCGGTCAGAAGTACGACATAGAACTCGACTTCTTTCAGCAGTCGGGCATGGGACTGATACAATTTGACGTAGTCCACAAGTCCAATCCTACCTCTGAAGAAGTGCTTGCCGAGGTAGGCAGCGCGCGGAAGGTCATCTTCGTAGGAGGCATTTCGCCACGACTTGAAGGCGAGGAGATGAAGGTCAGCGAGCCGGGATTCAAGGGCGGCGACCGCACGAGCATCGAACTGCCACAGGCGCAGCGCGACATGATACAGCGGCTCAAGGACGCCGGCAAAACCGTCATATTCGTCAACTGCTCGGGTTCTGCCATTGCCATGGAACCGGAAACGAAGAACGCCGCAGCCATACTCCAAGCGTGGTATCCGGGAGAGATGGGGGGACGCGCCGTAGCCGACGTGCTTTATGGCGACTACAACCCAGACGGCAAATTGCCCGTCACGTTCTACCGCAGCGACAGCGACCTGCCCGACTTCCTCGACTACAGCATGAAGAACCGCACCTACCGCTACTTCACAGGCAAAGCCCTGTTCCCGTTCGGCTACGGATTGAACTACACGACGTTCAAGACCAAGCTCAAGGAGGTCAGGGGAGAACGCGTGACCGTAGATGTCACCAATACCGGCAAGACCGCCGGTACCGAAGTCGTGCAGATGTACGTCCGCCGCACCGACGACACCGACGGCCCGCAGAAGTCGTTGCGCGGATTCAAGCGCGTGTTCTTGCAGCCGGGCGAGACCAAGACGGTCGAAGTTGGAACCGTCATGGGACACAACCTCGACACGTGGGACGCATCGACAAACACCATGCGCTTCGTTCCAGGCAAGTACGAGATACTCGTCGGCACAAGCAGCCGCACGGAGGACTTGCAGAAATACACCACCGAGATAAAGCAGAACCAGCCGCCACGCAGACCGCGCGGAGTAGGCGGTCCGCGTCCCGACGGCAAGCGTCCGCCTATGGACGGTCGTCCGGAACGTAGGAGATAATCATATACAAAGAAATCAAGGGGGATTCAGTCCCCCTTTTACTTGATACAGCAATCAGACTATGGACAAACTACCCAAAGATCCGGCAATAATCGTGTCGGCTGTCAACATGTACTTGCGTGACCGTGAGTTCGACTCGCTCGATGCCCTGTGCTTCTGCTACAACACCAAGGCTGACGACTTGAAAGCGTATCTGCGCAAGCACGGTTTTGAGTACAACGAGAAACAAATGCAGTTCAAGGCTGACGACAATAGTATTGCTGGCAAGTAAGAAGTCACTTGCTGGCGGGTAAGAAGTCATGTCTTACAGTGTGGGAAGTCACTTGCTGGAGGGTAAGAAGTCACTTGCTGCAAACAAAGAACAAGCCCCGAAGGTCTTTTATCCGACTTTCGGGGCTTTACCTTATATATAACTATCCCTTATGACATAAGGATTTGGCGGTCAATCCTGGAAATAGACGCGCTTCACACGGTTGCTGATATTCGTCAGCACCTCGTATGGTATCGTGTCGAGCACGTCGCTAAGTACCGTGACGGGCAGGTCGTCGCCGAAGATTTCTACGGTATCGCCCTCCTTGCAGTCAATTCCGGTAACGTCTATCATCGCAACGTCCATGCAGATATTGCCGACGTACTCTGCCTTCTTGCCGTTGACGAGGCAATAGCAGTGGCGGTTGCCGAGGTGACGGTTCAGCCCGTCGGCGTAGCCGATAGGTATGGCGGCTATCACGCTGTCGCGGTCTATCTTCCCACGTCGGCTGTAGCCGACGGTATCGCCCTTGGGCACGCAGCGCATCTGGAGTATCGTCGTCTTCAGCGTAGACACGTTGTTTATCACCTCATTGTTGCGGGGGTTGATTCCGTACAGCCCAAGTCCCAAACGGCACATGTCGAGCTGGCGTTCCGGGAAGTGCTCTATGCCCGCGCTGTTGTCGATGTGGCGCAGTATCTTATGGCTGAACGCGTCCTGCAATCTCCGGCTCCCCTTGTCGAAAAGCTCGAACTGCCGCGCCGAGAAGCTGTCGAAGTCGTCGCTGTCAGAGCCTACGAAGTGGCTGAATACCGACCGTGGAATGACCGCGTTCTGATGGCGCAGGCGGTCTATGAGCCTGTCCATGTCTGTCTCCGGGTTGAAGCCGAGGCGGTGCATGCCCGTGTCAAGCTTGATGTGTACGGGGAATCCCGTGATGCCTTCCTTCTGCGCCGCGCCGATGAGCGCGTCGAGCAGGCGGAACGAGTACACCTCTGGTTCCAAATCATAGTCGAACATGGTCTTGAACGCCGACATCTCTGGGTTCATAATCATGATGTTGGACGTTATGCCGTTGTTGCGCAGGGTCACTCCCTCGTCGGCAACCGCCACTGCGAGGTAGTCTACACGGTGGTCCTGGAGCGTCTTCGCTATCTCGACAGCTCCAGCACCATAGGCGTCAGCCTTAATCATGCAGACGAGCTTTGTCTCCGGCTTCATGAACGAGCGGTACCAGTTGAGGTTCTTGACCACTGCGCCGAGGTTGACCTCCAACACCGTCTCATGCACCTTCCGCACGAGCAGCTCCGTCAGTTGGTCGAAGCCGAACTGGCGCGCGCCCTTCAGCAGTATCACCTCGTCGTGGAGGCTGCGGAACTCGCCACTTTGTGTAAAGTCGGCAACCGATGCGAAGAAGCTCTTTTCGGCAATGCCCTTGAACGCCTTTTCGTTTGCCATGAGGTTTCCGCCTATTCCGATGAACTTCTCCACGCCGCGCTTCCCGCACAGGTTCGCCACCTCGCCGTACAGCTTCCCGTCGTCCATGCCACTCTGGTATATGTCGCTAAGTATGAGCGTGCGCTTTCGTCCCTTGTGGTCGGGGCGGCGGCTCATGAAGTCCAACGCTATGTCGAGGGAGTTGATGTCTGAATTATACGAGTCGTTTATGAGCGTGCAGCCCCGCTGCCCCTCCTTGACCTCAAGGCGCATGGCTACTGGTTCAAGCTTCGGCATACGTTCTGCGAGTTGTTCCGGCGTAATGCCGAGACTCAACGCGACTATCGCGCAGGCTATCGAGTTGGAGACGCTGGCGTCGTCGATGAACGGAAGGATGTATTCGCCTTCGGTCTTGCCGTCGTACACATAGCTTACTGTGCTGTCCGTGTCGCTCTTCTCTACCGACTTCACGTAGAACGCCGCCTTCGGACTCTTGAACGACCACGACAGTTGCCTGCCCTTGTATGCGTATTCCGACATGCAGCGGCTCACAAGCTCGTCGTCCATACAGTAGACGACAGCCTTTGTGTCATGGAAGAGCGTGAGCTTCTCCTTGCACTTGGCAGCCATAGAGGTGAAGTTCTCCTGGTGCGCGGAGCCGAGGTTGGTGAGCA
Source organism: uncultured Prevotella sp. (assembly GCA_964523825.1). Taxonomy (GTDB): domain Bacteria; phylum Bacteroidota; class Bacteroidia; order Bacteroidales; family Bacteroidaceae; genus Prevotella. The sequence continues at coordinate 38,809 of CAZGAT010000013.1, forward strand.
CACCTATTGTAGGCTGTATGATGTCGCGCAACGCCTGCATCTCCCTCGGCTTCGAAATACCTGCCTCGAACACTCCGACCTGCGTCTGTTCCGACAGCAGCCACACGCTCAGCGGCACGCCTATCTGCGAGTTATAGCTGCGTGGCGACCGTGTAACGACCATGTCCGGCGACAGCAGCTGGTAGAGCCATTCCTTTACCATGGTCTTGCCATTGGAACCGGTAATGCCAACTACCGGTATGTCGAACTCGTCGCGATGACGCTCGGCAAGCCTTTGCAGTGCTTCGAGTGTCCCTACCACCTTGAGGAAATTGGCATCGGGATACTTCGCGTTCCAGTTCTCGGGCAATGTCTCGACGACGAAGTTGCGCACTCCGCGCCTGTATAGGTCATCTATATACCGGTGACCGTCATTGCGTTCTGATTTAAGGGCAAAGAATAGAGTTTCCTCCGGGAAACAAAGAGAGCGCGAGTCAGTAAGCAGGAAGCCGATGCTTGCGTCGGCGGAGCCATATCTGCGCGCGCCAATCAATGTCGTTACTTTTTCAATAGTATAGTTCATTGCTATATTGGATAATTAAATTCGTTGTCACAGCGTCTCGTGCAAGGCGCGGCGGTGGGAACAGTCAGGACACAAGCCCTTTATCATATAGTTCACGCTGTCCATCTCGTAACCGTCGGGAATGTCAACAGACGGAATGGGGGTATCGTAAAGGCAGAACGTCCTATGGCAGGACTCGCAATAGAAGTGCACGTGCATATCGTCGTCCTCCTCGGCATCATGGCTTGCGCATAGCTCGTACAATGCCGCATTGCGCCCGTCTTCCAGCACATGGACCAGATGATGCGCCTTGAACAGTGTCAGCGTACGGAATATGCCCGACTTATCTATCGTCAATATCCTGCCTTCAAGCTCGCTCATCGATAACGGATGGTCTTCAGCCGCCAGTGCCTCGGCTATTACTATCCGGTTGGCCGTGGGCTTGATGCCGTGTCTTACAAGCAATGTTGTCGCATCTTTCTCTGTCATGGTCATGAATGGTATTTGGCTTCAAAAGCCTTTATCTTTTCTTGTGTGTTGCGCATGAACGCCTTGTATTCCTCTGATTCCGGGTTAAAAGGACGATGACCGAGAGCCTCCTTCATGGGCTTCCACTCCGTGAGACAGTCTTTCGCCTCCTGAGAGAAGCAGCATTCTACAAACCTCTCCCAGATATACTCAACTGCCTTGGCGGACGGATGAAGCATGTCGTCGGAATAGAAGCGGTAGTCACGCAGCTCGTCGTTGACGATCTCATAGGCTGGGAAATAGTACAGCCGCTCTTCATGTACGAGCTTGTCGGCAGCGAGCAACAGCGCGGACTTTGACAGTTGGCTCTCATGATAGCCGTACTTGCGGTATCGGATTGGACTTACCGTCACCACGATATTCATATTGGCATTCAACCGCTGGAGTATTCCTACAGCCTGGCGCAGGCTGTCACAGCACTCGCCTATGCTTAACACCCGCTCCTCAAAAAGCTTCTGCGGACGTTTCCGGCAATTGTCTACTATCTCGCCTGTGGCTTTCTCCACATAGACATGGTTCGTCCCGAGGGTGAAGACCACAGTCGAAGGCTCGTGTGCGGTACCTTCCGCACATTCATCGGCAAATGACTTTACTGTATGCAGTATGCTCACAGGGTTGTACATGACCCCATAAGGATTGACCGTAACCGGGAAATGCTCGTCTGCGAACCGCCTGCCAAGATTGTCGGCAAAGCAAGAACCGACAAAGAGCATCGGCTCAAGCGGACGTATGGAGAATTGCGGTCTGTCAATGTCAACTATCGTACGAAAGTCCATAACCTGTCTTACCTTCATTATCGAGTTACAAAATTAGCAAAAGATTGGCAATTAAATGTCTGTTACCACCTTTTTTTGTACTTTTGCAAGCCCACTATTATTCCGTTAAGATTAAAGACATCAAGACTTATAAGCCAATATGACTGAAAGAGAAAAACAAAGGGTAGGACTCCTTTATGATGCCAATCACGACCCAGAGGTGCTTGCCGACCTGCATCGTTGCGAACAAGAATGCTTCGAGATAAACCAGATTCCTCCTAACAAGCGTGACGAACGGCACAAGCGACTGCGGAAGCTGTTTGGAAAGACTGGCAAAGGGTTTACCGTCGTAACCCCGTTCTTCTGCGATTATGGCTATAATATAAAGGTTGGCGACAACTTCTTTACCAACGCCTATTGCGTAATACTTGACGAAGCTGAGGTAACCTTTGGCGACAACGTGTTCATCGCTCCATCATGCTCGTTCTATACTGCCGGTCACCCGCTCGACATTGAAGAACGGAACAAGGGATTGGAATATGCCAAGCCCATACACGTGGGCGACAACGTGTGGATTGGCGGCAACGTAACTGTATGCCCCGGTGTGAATATCGGCAACAATGTCACCATAGGCGCAGGTTCTGTCGTCACTCACGACATACCCGACGGCGTGCTTGCCGCAGGCAATCCATGTCGGGTTATAAGGAAGCTAAATAACAAGTGAGCCTCAACTACGGCTCACTTGCAGTCCTTTCGTACTAAGGCTCATATCCACGAAGCGGGCATTCGGGTGCGTGGCGTTTGCTTGCAGAATCTGTTTTATCCGCGCAGCTGCCTGCGGATCCTTGGCAACCATGTACAGATAGCCGCCACCACCGGCTCCAGGCAGCTTGTAGCCGAGGCACAGATCATCGACAAGCTCGGTCAGACAGCGGACTTCCGCCGGATTGGTTCCAGCGTCGAGCTGTTGGTTCTGCTGCCACGTACGCCTTATAAGACTCCCCATTTTCTTGAAATCGTCCTGCAATATTGCGTCATACATATCCATGGTATGCTCCTTCATACGCCGCAACAACTCTACATCGTCATGCTGGTTCAGGAACATACGCCGCACTATCTCGCCAAGTATGGTCTTGGCAGTACGGGTTATGCCGGTATAATACAGCAAATGGCACTGCCGGTATTCTGGTTGCGTCCATAAATCGTTAGGCAAATAGCGGACAACCGGGTCTTGATCAAATCCTTTTTTCGTCTGAAGCAGTTTCACGCCCTGCATTATTCCGCCAAACTGATCCTGCCATCCACCACCGGTAGTCAGCAACTGTTCGAGCAAGAGCGTGCGCCGCCCTATCTCTATCTTGTCCCAGCCCAGACCGCAAAAGTCATTCAACGCGCCGAGTACGGTAGCCGCAAGCAAGCTGCTTGTGCCAAGTCCCGAGCCGGCAGGTATGGCGGAAAGCATCGTTATCTCTATTCCCGAACCAAAAGCTTCCAACTGTTGCAACAGCGATTCATAATGTTGCTCACAGTATCCTGGCTGGAATCCTGCAAGCACAAGTGCCGCCTTCGGTATTGAGAACGGACTCCCCACGCGGTTGAAGTCGGCAAGTCCTTCATAGGTTGTCACCTCTTCCGACGCTCCGAGGTCTATGCTCCGCAGTATTATCGATTTGCGTTCCGACGGCTTTACATAGGCTTGCAACGGTGGTTGCCCATTAAGTTCAATGGCGATATTGATTACATTACCTCCGTCCATAAGGCAGAACGGAGGGGTGTCAGTCCATCCGCCAGCTATGTCTATGCGTACGGGGCTGCGGGACCACACTATCTGGTCGCTGCAAACGCTCATCGAGGGGTTGGCTGTAAGTGGTGATGAAGAAAGAAGTCCCTCACGGAGAAGCGAGAACGCCTTGTCCTCATATGAACGACCATCATCATTGCCCTTCAACCGTAGCACCTCCGAACGGAACATGGCATCGCTTATCCGCTTCATTACGGGCTCGCCGTCCGACAACGGGGCTGGAAGCTCGATTCCGTTCCGCGCATAGTCATGGGCAGCCTCGTCAAGGTCTACTTGGTAGAATACGCTGTGCGCATGATTCTCCGCAAGCAACGGCCAATCGGCGGTGCGGAATTCATCGCGTTGAATGGTCAGACGGCGCAAATTGGCATTCGCGCTTATCTCGTCGGCACTCATCTTCCTGGCTCTGTTCCAAACGTCATGACCTTGCCGCAACGACGGCTCGCCAAGCATCCAACGGGCAACCACGCCCATATCATCGACATCTGACACCACGGGGAACACCCGCGCAGATTGCAAATCGTCCCGCCCATTAATATCACGGATACCAATCTGCCGTTCGGAAGCCCACCGCGGGAATGGCTGACCGAGGTATTCGGTATCCTCATCAGCTATACTGCCACGGAACTTGTCGTCATATCCATAAGGGCGGACTGCCCACTCTGAATCACCAACAGGCACTATGTCAAGACATTGTCCACCTGTCAGCCTGATAGTCCAATCATTCTTCGGCACTCCGGTTATGATGTTGTCGTGAGAATAAGTCCAATTCTCCCCCACATACGAGTTCTCTATCCATATATTGGTATTGTCCTTTGTCGGCTTGCGCATGACTTCGGCGTTCTGTATGAATATCGACGGCTGTGGTTTTGTGGAATGATGCATGATAAGCCGTTGGTCGTTGACGCGGTTTTGAATTGCAAGCATCGACGAAAGTATCTCGTGCGAGGTTCCAAAATGGTAGAACTCGCCACCAGGCAAAGGCAGGACTGCCACCGTAAGTTTGTTTATCTCTTCGTCAACAATGCTCGGATTGGTTCCCAAGGCACAGCCGAACTCGGAATACATATCGTAATTACGTATGCCGCCGTCAGCCCCCATGCTGCGCTGCATCAGCAGTTTGACCGCCTTGTCGGACAACAACCATATCCCGATGTCAGTCAAATAGAAGTGAGTCTTGCTCAATTCGTTCAGACGGGCGACGCTCGGCTTCTGGAGCATATACTCCATTTCAGACGGATTGTGACGTGAAGAAACGAATACACCATGGTCTTTCGCTATCTCGGAATCAAGCCACAAGCCGTAGCAAACGACATCGGCATCGGGTATTTCCTGCAAAGGCTCGGTGGCACGGATATACACGTCGCCACTGACGACCATCGTATTAAGCCGCCGTGGAGCCGCCGCCATGATTTTCTCATATAGTGGCACTTGCAAGGACAATAGGTCTTGCGTAAGCTTCTGACCACGTTCCCAGCGGAATACGGGTATCGGCGTGAGTATCTTCCCTGACGGAGCATAGGCAGGAAGGCGTCGGCTTTGCCCTCCGGCATGAAGTATGAGACGCTTGTCGGAATTCAGCCACTGGGCAAAAGAGGCTGTTTTGAGGAGCAAAAGAGGCTGTTTTGAGGAGCAAAAGAGGCTGTTTTGCGATTCAATCTCACTACTATAACAATTCAACAGCACGTTAGTCGTGCCACCGGCAGAACCCAGCTTGCGTCCGACCGGGTCGTTGGTACAGAACCAATCGTCCTTGTTCAACCCTGTAATATCATGGAAACAATCCACCAAGTTTGGCGGTAAAGTCAGCAGTTTCTTCATTTCGTTTATCGTTTGTGGGGCAAAAGTATAAAAAAAGAATTGTTTTTTGTACTTTTGCACGCAATATTTGAAACTACATATGAATTCTAACACGAAGAAAGACGGATTATTCCGCAAGAACGGAGTCAACTACCTGCTGTCATTTATAATGATTACCATATGCTTCGCCATGTGGGGATTTGCCAACGACGTTACCAATCCCATGGTAAAGAACTTTGGAACGATATTCCAAATCAGCAAGTTCCAGAGCAGCTTCGTACAAGTAGCGTTCTATCTGGGTTACTTCGTCATGGCGTTTCCCGCCGCTATGTTCATACAGAGATATTCATTCAAGGCGGGAGTACTGACCGGACTGGCACTGTATGCCGTAGGCGCGCTGGCCTTCATTCCTGCCAAATCTACGGGTTCTTTCTTTGCTTTCTTGCCGGCATACTTCGTAATGACTTGCGGACTTTCATTCCTTGAAACGAGCTGCAACCCATATGTCTATTGCATGGGATCGGACAAGACGGCAACATTGAGGCTTAACTTCGCACAGGCATTCAATCCTGTGGGTGCCATAAGCGGCGCATTCATAGCCCTGACCTATGTAACTGCCAACCTCGACCCTACCCCATCGGGAGAAAGGGCAAGGCTCATGACTTCAAATCCAGCATTGTTTGAATCGATAAAGAGCCACGACCTTGGCATTCTCGTGCAACCTTATCTATACATAGGCGTGGTAATCCTTGTACTACTCGTGGCTATAAGGCTGACGAAGATGCCAAAGGCAAGCGACGAGACGGGAGAGAAGAAGCCGCTGTGGACGGCTGTCAAGGCATTGGCGAAAGTAAAGAACTACCGTGAAGGAGTGATTGCGCAATTCTTCTATATAGGGGCGCAAACCGTCTGTTGGGCTTACATAGTCTATTACGGTCATCATGTATTCCACGAACTTGGCGGTATGACAGAGCATGATGCCGATCTGTTGACTACACGCTTCTATCTCGGCGCGTTGGCTCTGTTCGCAATAGGAAGGTTCATATGTACTTATTTCCTCCGCTTTGTAAGTCCCGGACGACTTCTGACAATACTTTCTATCGGTGCAATGGCATTCCTTTGCGGCACAATATTCGTCGACGGCATAGTGGGACTATGGTGTCTTGTAGCAGTCAGCGGCTGTATGAGCCTCATGTTCCCGACTATTTATGGCATAGCACTCGACGGATTGAAAGAGAATGTGAAGTTCGGTGGTGCCGGACTTATCATGAGCATACTCGGCGGGAGCGTCATTCCGCCGGTTCAAGCAGCCATTATGGACGTAAAAGGAGATATTCTCGGACTATCGTCGTTGAACATCTCCTTCGCAATACCTTTTATATGTTTCCTTGTAGTGGCTGTCTACGGTCACCGTTCCTTGACGAGATCGCGTTGCTGAACAGCCTTGCGCTTTCTCCATTCTACCAATATAATAGAGAGCAATACTATCAGCAGTATCAACGAAGCCGCGTAAGATACTTTTTCCGTTATGTCAAGTGACTTGGGATGGAAGTCCAGCACGACCTTATGGTTGCCTGGCTTCACGCTTATGGCACGAAGCACGTAGTTCGCACGCCCAACGTCAACAGACTGCCCGTCAACAGTAGCCGTCCATTCTGGATAATATATTTCTGAAAATACCACCACTCCGCCATTCTTCGAACTTACATCGTACTTCAAGACGTTCGGCTCATAATCTGTCAGTACGACCTTTGCCGTAGAATCATTCTGCGCGCTATTGCCAAGCACAGCCTCAAACTTCTTGTCTGCCACAGCTTCATGACGCAAGTCTATCTTGCCTATCTTGTCTATTTCCTCATTGGCATTGGCAACATAGTCTACCTTGTTGACAAACCACGCATTACCCATAGCCCCTTTATTCTCTATAGCCATAGACTGCTTGTCGTTGTCTGGTATTATGAAGTACTTGGCATTTAGCATATCGAGAGCCGGCATCATATTGGCATTATCCGTAACTGCAAGCATTTGATCGTCACGCTGGCTGACATTCTCTGGAGCCAGCACCTTGCCCATATTCTGTATCTCGGGTGCTATATATGCGTCTATCAGCTCTTGATAACGGCGAAGCTTTGCCGCATTGTAGCCGCCAATACTGTTATGGTAGTATGCCGTACTGTTCTCATTGAACGTGTTGACCGTCAAGTTGAGCACGCGATAGCCAGGAGCCTTGTCCTTGAGTATCTGCTCGTCTGCCTTTGTTTTTACTATCGGCTGGTCTACATCATACTTGGGCTGGAACATACCATCATTCAGATAACGTTTGTCAACCGCCCACATATCGACAAGGCAAAGCACGAGCACTCCTGCGACAAGATACTTGGCCTGCAGCTTCTTTGCCTTGAAGAGCAGTAACATTGCAAGTCCTATCAATATAATGATGATTGAACGTATGCAGTCTGCCTTGAATATAGCCTCACGAAGACTTGTAAGGTTCGCTTTCAGTGGCACAAGCTGGTCGGCAGGAATCTGCGACAGTGCCTGATTCTCCGCGCTTGATATGAAGTCGAAGAACACGCCAGGCATCAACCAGAACAATAATGCGAATCCAGCTGTACATATAAGGCTTACCCAAACAAATTTCATATGTTTGGACAGGTAGTCTGGTTCATCTATTACCTTCTTCAATGCCATAGCTGCAAGCAATGGAATGGTAAATTCGGCTATTACGAGTATACTTGCCACAGTTCGGAACTTCGCATACATCGGAATGTAGTCGATGAAGAAGTCGGTAAGCCCCATGAAATTCCTTCCCCACGACAACAGTATGGAAAGGATGGTAGCCGCAAGCAAAGCCCATTTCATCGGACCTTTTACTATAAATATTCCAAGAATAAAGAGGAACATCACAAAAGCTCCCACATACACCGGACCACTCGTTCCTGGCTGTTCGCCCCAGTATTGTCCTATCTGGGCATACACCTGCTCATACATCGGGTCACCCTGCTTCTGGACAATATCATTGTTTATCATTGGTTCAGACGCGCCGCCCTTGGCATTTGGTATAAGTAGAGTCCATGTTTCACCTATCCCATAGCTCCATTGGGTTATATAATCGCGTTCAAGTCCTGAGTTGGTCTGATTGGCCTCATTGCCTTTCTTCACGAGCTCGCTTTTGCCACGCATTGACTCTTTCTGATATTGCCATGTATGGTATAAGTTGGATGCATTTATCGCAATTCCCAAAGCGGCGGCGACTATGCACACGCCACTTGCCTTCAAAAACTGTGATAATTTGTTCTCCTTAATGGCTTTCACGAGGAACGCTATAACCATAAAGAGGATAATGAACAGATAATAGTAAGTCATCTGTGCATGATTGGCATGTACCTCAAATGCCGCGAATATGGCAGTAACTACCAATCCCCAAAGATATTTGCCACGATAAGCCAGGACTATGCCCGCAATCATAGGTGGCAGGTATGCCAATGCCATGACCTTCCAAATGTGTCCTGCGGCAATTATTATCAGGAAGTATGATGAGAACGCCCATATCACAGAACCGAGAGCCGCAAGCGACTGGCGGAAATCGAACGCGCGGAGTAGTATATAGAATCCGAGCAAATAAGCAAACAGATACCACACATACTGCGGAAGCCATAGGTGATAGGCTGTAATCACACGATTGAGGACTGTAGTACTCTCGTACGAAGGAGACATCTGGTAAGTCGGCATTCCACTGAATATCGAATTCGTCCAACGTGAAGTCTCACCAGTCTTCTCTTGATATAGAGATATGTCACGCCCGGAGCCTTTACCAGCAGTGTTATCTCCTTGGTAAAGGACTTCCCCATGCATTACTGGAACTATGAAATAAGCCACAGAGATTACTATGAAAAACAATATGGCCAGCACATCAGGCAGGCACTTCTTCAAGATTTTCATTGATTTGCTTTTGATTATATTTCGATATATTGCTTGCAAAGGTACAAATTTATTCATAACCAATAATTCATTGTCAACAATTAAATTCGTGATATGATGAGATTTTAGTACTTTTGCAACTTGATAACAAACAAGGATATATAAGATGAAGATTGGAATAATCGTGGCAATGGACAAGGAATACGCCCAACTTGAAAAGGTATTCAACGGACGCAACGACATTGTCCTCCAAAAGTGCGGCATCGGCAAAGTCAATTCGGCAATAGGAGCTGTAGAGATGATCAATGACAGCAAGCCCGACCTCATAATATCCAGTGGTTGTGCAGGCGGAGCCGATACAAGACTTAATGTTATGGACGTAGTAGTGGCACGTGAATGTACATATCATGACGCATATTGTGGCGATGACTGTGACTTCGGGCAGATTATGGGAATGCCTGCACGATACAAGGCGCCAGAAGATTTGGTCAACAAAGCACTTGATTTAAATCACATACCAATAGTAGATGGTAGCCAAAGACATAACATTGTGTCTGGTCTGACTGTATCGGGAGAATGGTTTGTTGATTCCAAAGAAAAGATGCGTGAGATAATATCACATTTCCCCGATGCCTCTGCCGTAGACATGGAGAGTTGCTCGATAGCACAGACTTGCTACAAATACGGCGTTCCGTTTGTTTCTTTCCGTGTTATCAGTGACGTGCCACTCAAGGATAATAAGGCAAGCCAATACTTTGACTTTTGGAACCAAGTTGCCCAAGACAGTTTTGAGGTTACAAGGCTGTTCGTTGAAAAACTCATCAAATAGGGCTTAGAAAATCTAAATTAGAAATACACATTATATAATATAGAAGCATTATGAATAAGATACCATCTTTTACTATCAATCACGAAAAACTGCTCCGTGGGATATATGTCAGCCGCAAGGATGAGGTCGGAGGTGAAATAATTACCACATTCGACATACGTATGAAGGAGCCGAACCGTGAGCCGGCACTTCACGCTGGGGCACTCCATACCATAGAGCATTTGGCAGCTACTTATCTGCGCAACGATGCCGAATGGAAAGACCGTATTATCTATTGGGGACCTATGGGCTGTTTGACAGGTAACTACCTATTACTACGTGGAAATTTTGAACCAAAGGATATAGTTCCACTCATGCAGCACACATTCCACTTTATAGCCGACTTCGAAGATGAAATTCCAGGTGCAGCCCCACGTGACTGTGGCAACTGGTTGCTCCACGATTTACCAATGGCAAAATGGGAGGCACGCAAGTTCCTCGATGAAGTGCTTGACAACATGACGGACGCAAACATGAATTACCCACAATAAAAACCAATGCGTCGATTAAACCAAATCGATGCACTGAATAAAAAAAGTGCATCACAACAAATGATGCACTCTTCTTTCCTTTTTCCTTTAAAAACTTATCATTCCTTGTTTGCGCGCTTGCGCTCAAGATGGTCGAGAATAATTTTGCGCATACGAATATTCTTCGGGGTTACCTCAACATATTCGTCTGCCTTTATGTATTCCATGCACTCCTCAAGACTCATTTGTACCTTTGGAGCGACCTTTGCCTTTTCGTCTGAACCTGAAGCACGAACGTTGGTAAGCTGCTTTGCCTTGGTGACATTGATCACAAGATCATTGTCATGTACGTGCTCACCTACTACCTGTCCACCATATACTTCCTCACCTGGATCGATGAAGAACTTTCCACGGTCTTGAAGTTTGTCAAGCGCATAGGCATACGCCGTGCCATTCTCAAGCGCAATCATCGAACCATTGGTACGGCGTGTTATCTCACCCTTCCATGGCTGATATTCCTTGAAGCGGTGAGCCATAATGGCTTCGCCCTGTGATGCGGTGAGCACGTTGGTACGCAACCCGATAATGCCACGAGCTGGTATGTCGAACGTAATGTTTACGCGGTCGCCTTCTGTATCCATTGCTGTCATCTCACCCTTACGGCGTGTCACCATGTCTATCATCTTGCTCGAGAAATCCTCAGGCACATTAATCGTCAACTCCTCAACAGGCTCACACTTCTGACCGTCGATTTCTTTTATGATAACCTGTGGCTGACCGACCTGAAGCTCATAGCCCTCACGACGCATGGTCTCAATGAGTACAGAAAGATGCAGCACACCACGTCCGCTGACAATCCACTTGTCCATCGATCCTTCTACTGGATCCACACGCAGCGCAAGGTTTTTTTCCAATTCCTTTTGCAAGCGTTCGGAGATATGGCGTGACGTGCAGAACTTACCCTCACGCCCGAAGAATGGAGAATCGTTAATTGTGAAGAGCATACTCATAGTCGGCTCATCGACAGCTATAGGTGGCAAAGCTTCCGGATTCTCAAAATCAGCTATAGTATCACCTATCTCAAAATTGTCAAGACCGATGACGGCACAAATATCGCCACTGCTAACCTCGCTAACATGAACGTGGGTAACGCCCTGGAACGTGTGCAGCTCTTTAATCTTGGTTTTCTCCTTCGAACCGTCGCGATGACATACAGTGATATTCATACCATCTTTCAATGTTCCACGATGTACGCGCCCGACAGCTATACGCCCCGTATAGTTAGAATAGTCGAGAGAAGTTATAAGCATCTGCGGAGTACCCTCAAGCATCTTTGGAGCTGGTATTTCTTCGAGAATGAGGTCAAGAAGATAATCCATATTATCTGTTGGATGCTGCCAGTCTGCCCCCATCCAACCTTGCTTGGCAGAGCCATACACGACCTTGAAGTCAAGCTGTTCCTCTGTCGCATCGAGATCGCACATGAGGTCAAATACCATCTCATACACTTCCTCTGGACGACAGTTAGGTTTATCGACCTTGTTGATGACGACTATTGGTTTCAAGCCAATTTGCAATGCTTTCTGAAGTACGAAACGCGTTTGCGGCATAGGACCCTCAAAAGCATCTACAAGCAACAGACAACCATCAGCCATATTTAGCACACGCTCGACCTCACCACCGAAATCGGCGTGCCCTGGGGTATCGAGAATGTTTATTTTTGTTCCTTTCCAATTAATTGCTACGTTCTTTGACAGAATCGTTATTCCTCGTTCGCGCTCCAAGTCATTGGAGTCCAGTACTTCGCCACTGTCATCCTTTCCATCACGGAAAGAATTGCTGGCCATCATCATTTTGTCAACCAAGGTAGTCTTACCATGGTCAACGTGAGCAATAACTGCTACGTTACGAATGTTTTGCATTTATTTTTTTACCTTAAATAAAAAGCTATTCCGAAATTTCGGGTGCAAAGGTACAAAATTAAGAGACGGGGTGCAATAGTTTTTATTGCAAGTCCACGTTAACCGATGTTAAATCAATGGGTACAACCTCTTATACCCAACCAAGTATTAGTACCTTTGCATTCCCCTATAAAAGCAGACTAAAAAACAAGATGTTACATTTCATATCATTCGGAAGCGGAAGCAGCGGTAATTGTTCCATGTTGTTTACGGACAATGATGCGATGCTAATAGATGCGGGCGTTGGAGTACGTGGTCTAAAGAAGTCCTGTGCCGACTATGGTTTAAGCCTAAATGCTGTCAACAACATCATAGTTACCCACGACCATGCCGACCACATAAAGTCAGCTGGCTCTATCAGCTCAACATACAAAGTACCTGTATACTCCACAGCCAAGGTACATGAGGGAATATTCCGTAATTGGGTCGTCAAAAAGAAAGTAGAAGGCAACTATATACGCTATATTGAAAAAGGAGAGAAGAAACAAGTAGGCGATTTTCATGTAACCGCGTTTGGTGTTCCTCACGATAGCACCGACAATGTAGGATATGTAATAGAAAGCGAAGGCATAAAGCTCGCATGGATAACGGACTGTGGGCATATAACTGACGAAATTCGTTCTATAGTAGCGCACGCAAATTATCTCGTTATTGAAGCCAACCACGATTTAGACATGTTGAACAACGGACCATACCCTCCATTTCTAAAAGCACGAGTTTGCAGCGACAATGGTCATCTTAGCAATAATGACTGTGGACAGGCTATTGCCGAATGCGCCACCAACAGCCTGCGGCACGTATGGTTATGCCATTTAAGCGACAAGAACAACACACCCGAACTTGCGCTAAGCACTGTCAGAAGCATAGTCTACGCCAAAGGCACCACCCCCGCGGAACTGCCAATAGACGTACTTAACCGCAAGCAACCAACGGGTATATTCGATCTCGTATGATAAGTCTGACATAACAAAGTGCTTGCTATTCTTTCATCAGTTTGTCAAGGAACTTGTCAAGATCGTCGTCAAGTCCTTTCATCAAGTCTCCACCTATAATAACTGTATCATCATCGGCTACATACAGTTCGGCTACACTCTCCCTGTCGTCGTTCTCCAAGACAAAACTGTAAGGTTTGATTATGCCGAGACTATCAGCGACAGACTTCATCTTTTTAAATTGTTGTCGCATTGATTCCGCAACACTTTGAAAAAAGTCGCCCTCCTTGTTGTCAATCCACTGTTCAACAACACACCTCGTAATCTCGTTGTCATCATCGTCAAAAGCCATAAGGTCGCCTGTTTCTTGAGAGACACATACATGTATGTCGGTCATCGGCTCATCATCCGTATCGCATGGGAATTTTTGGGCGATCTTGTTCATGAATCTTTCCAGTTGTTGGATAGTTTGAGTGTTCGGTTTCATAACTTTAATTTTAAAATAGAAGGTTTACGCATCAAAGGTATTGAAAATATGTCACAATCGGCATACATGACACACTGCTTTTACATTTTTTAACCCGTTGGCGAAATACGGTTGACTGGAGACGGAATGACGACGGACTGTACAAGGAATTTTCCGGCAATAAGTGTTGAAATCTAACGAATACATTCCTTACGGTCTAACGAATGTATTCGTTACGGTCTAAGGAATACATTTCTTACAACCTAAGGAATACAGTCGGTAGAATGCAAGAAAAACATCCGTTAGAACGCATGAAAGACAACTGTTAGGAAGCAATGGAAACAGCCGTCAGGCTGTACATATTAGTAACAGTACACGGTTACGTTTCCTTGTTTTCGGTGTATGTCCGAATATAAGCATACTTTATCTAAATGCACGACCGAAGGTGTCTATAATGAAGCCTGCAAATTCAGCTACGCAAATAAAAAGACATAGGGAAATAGTGCCGGGCAAATTTCAGAAAAAAAGTTCCTTGTTATTTCTCAATGTGAAGAATATGTACTACCTTTGCAATTGCAAACTGGAGATTACAAAATCCCAGATACGAAAACGTTATGGGTGAGAAGATAAAACACACTGGTGTCGTGGAGTCCGTGGATAGCGACCACATGAGGGTTCGTATCCTTCAAACATCAGCTTGCGCAGGCTGTAAAGCTGCGTCTTTCTGCAATGCGTCAGAAAAGAAAGAAAAGCTCATCGACATCTATGACCAAGCATCAATCCTGGGACATAAGAGAGGTGACAACGTTGTCATCTCCGCAGACGCAAATACAGGCACAAGGGCGGTGGTGATAGGATTCGGTCTACCATTCATCGTGCTTGTAACCGCACTCGTAGTAGCATATTCACTGACACATTCTGAAACTATTGCTGCGGGTGTGGGAATTATTGCGCTTGTGCCCTACTATTTCGTCATCTACATCTTACGCGAGAAGCTTCGCAAGGAGTTCTCGTTTACCATAGATAGACCGAATGAAGTAAGATAATTACTAAACAAATACAATAAGATTATGGACTTTATTATTAGTGCAGTTCTCGTGCTTGGAGCTATCGCATTAATAGCAGCCGTAGTGCTCTATGCGTGTTCCAAGAAGTTTGCTGTTTATGAAGATCCCCGAATCGGACAGGTACAAGAGTTGCTACCTGGCGCGAACTGTGGTGGATGTGGATTCGCCGGTTGCGCAGACATGGCAGGAGCTCTTGTCAGAGGTTGTGACGCAGGTTCGATAGAAGGATTGTTTTGTCCCGTAGGCGGACAAGAAGTAATGGGACAAGTTGCCGATCTGCTGGGTATGGCTGTGGCAAATACCGACCCTCAGGTGGCAGTAGTACGTTGCTATGGAACATGTGAAAATCGTCCACGCATAGCACAATACGACGGTTTAATGACCTGTTCTGCAGTAAATGCCACAGGCTCAGGGGAAACAGGCTGTGGATTCGGGTGTCTCGGTTGTGGAGACTGTACTCGCGCTTGTAACTTCGACGCTATACACATGAATCCAGAAACGGGTCTTCCAGAAGTTGACGAAGAAAAGTGTACAGCCTGTGGAAGTTGCGTAAAGGCGTGCCCACGCCACATTATCGAACTTCGCAAAAAAGGTCCCAAAAACCGCCGCGTATACGTGCGATGTGTGAACAAAGACAAAGGTCCTGTGGCAAAGAAAAACTGTTCCGTAGCATGTATTGGCTGTGGCAAGTGTCAGAAAGTATGCAAGTTCGATGCAATAACCATAGAGAACAACCTCTCGTACATAGATCCTAACAAATGCCGGTTGTGTACGAAGTGCGTAGACGAATGCCCAACAGGAGCAATCGTCAAAATAAACTTCCCCGTGCGCAAGCCCAAACCTGCTACACAAAAGCCAGTAGAAGATAAGCCTGCGGATGAAAAAAACACTACTGTAGAAAAGCCAGTAGTAGAATCCACTCCCAAGTCTAACAATAATGAAATGGAGGCAAAAGCATGACATTGCATACATTCAAAATAGGCGGTGTACACCCAAATGACTACAAACTAACTGCTGACGTAGCTACCGTGGCAGCTGAATTGCCCAAGAAAGCAATATTCCCATTAAGCCAGCACATTGGCGCACCAGCAAAGCCTGTAGTGAAGCGTGGGGACAAGGTAAAAGTGGGCACCCTGCTTGCCGAGGCTGGCGGATTCGTAAGCGCACCTATATACAGCTCTGTAAGTGGAACTGTAGCAAAAGTCGATGCCTCGATAGACGCAACAGGCTACCGCAAGCCATGCATTATAATCAATGTAGAAGGTGACGAATGGGAAGATACCATCGACCGTTCTGACAAACTCGAAACAATTGACGCACATCCTGAGTTGACACCAGAAGAGATTATCAACCGGGTAAAAGAGGCAGGAGTCACAGGTATGGGAGGTGCAGGATTTCCAACATTCATCAAGCTCACTCCACCACCAACAGCCCACGCAGAATGCGTCATTATCAATGGCGTAGAATGTGAACCGTACATCACAGCGGACTATCGTCTTATGATGGAACATGCCGATGAGATTATCCAGGGATTGTATCTACTCATGAAAGCCGCAAAAGTAGAGAAGGGCTATATTGGCATAGAGGACAACAAACCAGCAGCTATCAAACTGCTGGCAGAAAAAACCGCCCAAGATCCAAGAATCGAAATAGTGCCATTGGCAAAGAAATATCCTCAAGGAGGTGAAAAGCAACTCGTAGACGCTGTTATCAACCGCCAGGTTCCAGCTCCGCCAGCAATACCTGTCAACGTAGGCGCGATAGTCCAAAACGTCGGGACGGCGTTTGCCGTCTACCAAGCAGTGATGAAACATAAGCCACTGTTTGAACGTTATACAACCGTGACTGGTCTTGAAGTAAAGAATCCTGGTAACTTCCTTGTTCGTATGGGAACTCCATTCAGCCAGCTCATAGACGCTTGTGGCGGACTTCCAGAAGGTGACAACAAGGTTCTTGCAGGCGGTCCAATGATGGGTAAGTCTGTCGTAAGTCTTGACGTACCTGTAGTAAAGGGAACTAACTCCATAACCATTTTATCTGGCAATGACGCTCACCGTAAAAAAGCGCAGAATTGTATACGGTGCGGCAAATGCGTTACCGCATGTCCCATGGGACTGGAGCCTTACTTGCTTGCAACCCTGTCGGTAAACAAAGATTGGGAACGGCTGGAAGCCGAAGATGTCACAAGTTGCATTTCGTGTGGCTCATGCCAGTTTACATGCCCAGCCCATCGTCCGTTGCTCGACAACATATCTTTCGGCAAGGGTAACGTCATGGGCATCATCAAGGGACGTGCCGCAAAAGCGAAAGCCGAGGCAGCCGCCAAGAAAGCTGAAGCGGAGAAGGCCGCAAGCTGAAAATACTTAAGTGCTAACAAGCTTAAGACGTATAACATTAAAAAATAATAAACTAAAGAATAATGGGAAAACTAATAGTTTCTCTTTCACCACACGCACACGGAAACGACTCCGTAGAGCGTAATATGTTCGGAGTAGTTATAGCACTGATTCCTGCATTGCTCGTATCGTTCCTGTACTTCGGGCTTGGCTCCGTAGTTGTGTGCCTTACAAGTGTGGCAGCCTGCATGTTCTTCGAGTGGGCTATAACAAAATATATGCTCAAACAGGAACCGACGCTTACAGATGGTTCAGCCATAGTCACGGGCTTGTTACTGGGCATGAATCTGCCTTCGAACCTTCCTCTATGGATAATAATCATCGGTGCGCTCGTTGCAATAGGCGTAGGCAAAATGACATTTGGAGGTCTTGGACACAATCCTTTCAATCCCGCATTGGTAGGACGCTGCTTCCTCCTCGTATCATTCCCTGCCCAGATGACAAGTTGGCCAAAGATTGGCCAGCTGACAAGCTACCTTGACGCAGAAACTGGTGCTACCCCACTGTCACTTATGAAGACTGCCATAAAGGATAACGACCCGTCTGTTCTAAACCAAGTGCCAGATGCATTGCAACTGCTTCTTGGTAATAATCCTAATGGCGGTGCCGGTACAATCGGTGAGGTCTGCGCACTCGCACTTATTCTCGGGCTATGCTTCATGCTTTGGAGAAAGATAATCACATGGCATATTCCTGTAGCAATTATAGGAACAGTGTTCGTATTCTCCGGACTCCTACATCTTGCAAATCCTGTATATGCCAATCCTCTTACAGAGATTCTGTCAGGTGGTCTGATGCTTGGTGCCATATTCATGGCTACCGACTATGTGACAAGCCCTATGACACACAAAGGACAGATCCTCTACGGAATACTGATAGGTTTCCTTACTGTTGTCATTCGTAACTGGGGATCATATCCGGAGGGAATGTCTTTCGCCATTCTCATTATGAACGGCTTTACGCCACTTATAAACTACTACATCAAGCCGAAACGCTACGGTGAAGTACCAGCAAAGAAATAAACTCAAAAAGCAATGGAGAAATTAAAACCGACACTTAAGAATATGACCCTCGTACTTGTAGGCGTTGCCGTGGTCGTAGGGTTCATACTTGCTTACGTCAACCATATAACAGAGAAACCGATAGCAGACAAGGCACAGGCTACGCTTGCACAAGGAATCAAAGACGTAATGAAAGTCAACGACTTGCAAGTCACAAGCGACGATACAGTAAAGACAACTGTTGATGGAAAGGAGATTAAGTATGTAGTGCATAAGGCTGCTGACAAATCTGGCAATGAACTCGGCGCAGCAGTTGAGAGCACGACAACTGGTTTCGGAGGCGATTTGAAAGTACTTGTAGGATTTGACAAAGACGGATCTATACTCGGCTACACTATCCTGACTACTTCAGAAACACCTGGACTCGGAGCCAAGGCTGACAAATGGTTCCAAAAGCCAGAAGACGGAGGCAAGGGTGGAAAGAGCTGCATTATAGGCCTAAGTCCGAAAGATGGAGACCTCAAGGTCAGCAAGGATGGTGGACAAGTAGATGCCATTACCGCTTCAACTATCACAAGCCGTGCTTTCTTAAAGGCCATAAACGAGGCTTATCAAGCGTATGCCAAGAACGGTAATACGGAAGCAACAAATTAAAAAGGGAAAGGGTAAGAACAATGAGTAACTTTAAAATTTTAATGAATGGTCTCGTCAAGGAGAACCCTACGTTCGTGCTCTTCCTTGGCATGTGTCCTACGCTGGCAACAACTACTAGTGCAATCAACGGATTGTCAATGGGACTTGCAACTATGGCGGTGCTCATATGCACCAACTTCGTGATCTCACTTATACGCAAGCTTGTGCCAGACATGGTGCACATTCCTGTATATATCGTAGTAATTGCAGGATTTGTAACCGTACTCCAGATGTTTATGTCGGCATATGCGCCAGACTCCATCAACAAGGCACTCGGCATTTATATTCCCCTAATAGTCGTCAACTGTATAATTCTCGGACGTGCAGAGTCCTTTGCGTGCAAGAACACTCCTGTGGCAAGTGCATTCGACGGGCTTGGCATCGGTCTCGGATTCACCCTTGCGCTGACATTGCTCGGCTGTGTCCGCGAGTTCCTTGGATCAGGTTCAATCTTCGGCATGGCACTGCTGCCAGAAGTGACAAATATCCTGTTGTTCGTACTGCCTCCTGGAGCATTTCTAACCCTTGGCTACCTTGTTGCTGTCTTCAACAAGCTAAGGAATTAGGAGTTATCGGCAAGAGATTAAGGGATTGTATAAGGCGAACAGGCATGAATTAATCCCGAAAAGATATTTATACAATAAAAAGAAACCAACATGGAATATTTACTAATATTCATATCTGCGATATTCGTCAACAACATCGTACTTTCGCAGTTTCTCGGCATCTGTCCTTTCCTTGGTGTCAGCAAGAAGATAAGTACGTCACTTGGAATGGGAGCGGCCGTTACATTCGTACTTACATTGTCAACCATAGTAACCTATCTCGTACAGAAGTGTGTCCTCGACCCATTCGGGCTGCAATATCTCCAGACACTGGCATTCATTCTCGTAATCGCCGCACTGGTACAGATGGTAGAGATAATCCTCAAGAAAGTATCTCCCGCACTCTATCAGGCACTTGGCATATTCCTGCCACTGATTACGACTAACTGCGCAGTGCTCGGTGTCGCTATCCTGGTAATACAGCGCGACTACAATCTGCTTGAAAGCGTGGTATACGCATTCTCCACAGCACTCGGCTTTGCCGTGGCACTCGTAACGTTTGCCGGTATACGTGAGCAACTCGCACTTGTAAGCATACCAAAAGGTATGCGTGGAATGCCCGTAGTGCTTGTAACAGCTGCATTGCTGGCACTTGCGTTCATGGGATTCAGCGGACTGCAAACAGGTCTCGGTACTTTGTTTGGAGTCAACTAAGCAAATAATAGCATATATATCAGCTTGAATGCTGAATACTGAATGAATTTATGACCGTGACGTCATATAAGGTAAACATAATCCGCTATTTTGCGGCTTCCCCTAAATAAATTTCATTCAACATTCAGCATTCTTCATTTTTTTTGTATCTTTGCCTGCGACAATAACTTTCTTATTATGAAACAAACCATATTAGTCACTGGCGGTACTGGCTTCATCGGCAGCCACACTTCCGTAGAACTTATTGATGCAGGCTATGATGTTGTCATAGTTGATAACCTAAGCAACTCAAAGATTGAAGTACTGGACGGTATCAAAAAGATAACAGGCACAAGACCGAAGTTTGAGAACATAGACCTTACAAACAAAGCTGCAACCGAAGCTGTCTTCAAGAAATATCCAAATATAGAAGGTATAATACACTTTGCCGCCTCCAAAGCTGTCGGTGAGAGTGTACAAAAGCCTCTGCTCTACTACCGCAACAATATAGTCTCACTCATCAACCTACTCGAGCTTATGCCAAAATATGATGTCAAGGGTATCATATTTTCATCATCATGTACTGTCTACGGACAACCAAAGCCTGAGAACCTGCCCGTTACTGAAGACGCGCCCCACCAAAAGGCAACTTCGCCATATGGCAATACAAAGGAAATCAACGAACAAATCATATACGACTATATACACAGCGGAGCAGCAATAAAAAGCATCATACTTAGATACTTCAACCCAATAGGAGCACACCCGTCAGCACTCATTGGAGAACTGCCAAACGGAGTGCCCAACAACCTCATTCCATACGTAACACAGACGGCAATAGGCATACGCCCGCAACTCACTATCTTCGGCAACGACTACAACACTCCAGACGGAACGTGTATACGTGACTATATTTATGTCGTTGACCTTGCCAAGGCACACGTAGCAGCTATGGCACGCGTGCTCGACAAGGAGACCGAACCGATAGAATACTTCAACATCGGAACAGGCAAAGGCAATTCAACGCTTGAGATAGTAAACACGTTTGAAAGAGCCACTGGCGTAAAGCTTAACTGGAAGTTCGGACCACGCCGTGAAGGTGATATTGAGAAAATATGGGGCGACTGTACCAAGGCCAACAATGTACTGGGATGGAAAGCCGAGACTTCGCTCGACGATGTAATGCGCTCTGCATGGCATTGGCAACAGAAACTCCGTGAGGACGGAGTCATGTAAGAAACCATTAGCCTATGTCTGAATGGGACAAGGCTTTATTTTGTGTTTGTGTTGTTGTTACCCTTCGATGTGAATCGAGGGGTAATTTTTTGTGGTATGAACATAGGTTTCAATGCCGTACGACATTAGAAAATATAAACGAACAATCCCCAAAGTGAACGGATTGTGAATAGAACATGAATAAATTGTGAACGGATTATAAACGCCTACAACAATATGAACCGTATGGAGCAATAGAGTTCTATAGCAAGTACGTATATAGGAAACAGCCATGCACATGACTCCACGCCGTAGGTCATGGCTTTAAAGACACTGGCAAGTGACTGCAGGCGCGTACTGACAAGCCCGAAAGAGAGCGAGCATACAAGTAGTATAAATGATATTATTGGCACAAGGCTCTGCGAAAAGCTGCTTGGAAACAGATGCCCAGCAACACTCTGCAATATTGCATGAGGCACCGCCGTCAGCAATATTATGACAATAATAAAGATAAAAAACTCAATACCGACAGTACACAGTCCTACACGATCAAGGTAAGAAATACGCCTACGCTGGCGGAGACGGCCAATGGCAATTGGCAATCCGCTATAAACCACGGCACCGCAACCGATCATCAACAAGACAATATCTACAAGAAGCGATATGTTTAGGTTCTCCGTGAAGTGACCGAAGAACCAGCGGAAGCCCTCGCTGCCCAACAACGAGCGCATAGGCAGTTCTGGCATTGCGGCTGTTATTATCCACGATGCGAGAATGACCAACACCTGCGACAATGCAAGTACTAAAGATATAATACCACAAACTCTATACTTCATCTGGCTGAAGGTTATCAATATCGAGTATCCGCAGTTCCAACGCACGTACGACAAGGCGTGTAGCATTGATGCCTATACCACCGTTACCGTCGGGAAACAGTCTCTGCACTAATTCGTTCTGACGTTTTTCAAGGCTCTTCACTCCGAAAGGCATACCCCTAAGGTTGGTTATCTGTTCTTTGGTATAGCCCAAAGCAAGATGGCGTAGGAAGCGTTCGTCGTATTCATCTATCTCGTAATCGACCATAGCTTCCTGATGCATCAACTGACTGTTGACACTCTGCTTGAACCGCTCTACAATCTTCTCCAATATGGGTTGGTTGAACACAAGTTTCTTGCCGCCCATAACGCTTGCGACATCGCCACGAGTCAGCAGCTCACCACTTTTCAAACATATACCATCGGCACCTGCATCGAGAACGTCAACCCACAGTTTCTCGTTCAGAATCTCGCCCGTGAATATGAGAACTTTGACGTTTGGATACGTCTCCTTTGTCTGACGGCATATTTCTACACCTACCGTCGTAGAGCCACCGAGTCCCAAGTCGAGAAGAACAAGGTCTGGCAATTCCCGCTTTATGGCTTTCCAATAGGCAGTTTCGCTCTCCGCCGTGCCGATAATCTCAGCTTCTGGTATGTCGCTCTTGAATATTCCCTCGGTGCCTTTCAACTCCAACGGCACGTCCTCAACTATTATTACCTTGAATTTATCCATTGCTTGTCTCCTTATTTCTAATTGCTTTAATTTTATAATTTCTTGCTGGCAGCCAGTGTAATAGAGATTATCGGACCTCGTTCTGACGGGCGCGCGCTGATACCACAGCCACGGCAGTTGGTAGCCTCGCCATTGTCACGCACTATCTGACGGCAAAGCAAATACGGCAGCCGGTCTTTCGAAGGCGAAAACAGCAGAAGGCACTGTTCGTCATCAAGTCGGAGGTCGGGCATAAGCACCTCGAATAGGACGTAATGATCTCCACTGCCATTAATACCTATTATCTCCAATCGCTTCCGGCGACACTGTTTGCGCAATATATCGAACAAGTATGCTATCATATCCTTGTCTCCGAGAAGTTTGAAATCAGTACCACCCCACTCCTCTTTCGGCAGCACTTCGCTTATATTGAATGCACGGCTAACGAGCTTGACAGCCTCAACCTGGCGCATAGCCTGGCTGTCCAGTATGGTGAACAGTTCCTTGTAGTATTCTGCAAGCTCCCTGATTGACTGTAAATTGCGGTCATTACCATCTACAAGCTGGCGGATACGCGATGGATAGTACATCGTCTCGTGCTTCAATGTAGACAAACAGTTGTCGAGAACGCTATTGGCGATGTACAATTTCTGATCCTCATATTCCGCACGACGGCGTTCGTCGTCGACCAATTCTATATTGGCGTGGCTCTGACGGTCATGTTCCGCCGCCGAAGCCAAGGCATCACGTATTCTGTCAACGACCTGTCGCAACTCACCGGGGAACCACTCCGCCGATATAGGACTTATCCGTTCGAGCTTATCTTCGGCACTCGTATCAGTAAGCAATATGTCATTTATCTGCCGCACACGCTCCACGCAATATCGGTAATAAAGCCTATGGCGATAATATATAAGGTAGTACGCGGGGAATATGGAGAACAAAAGCAGTATAAGCATTGCCACGGCAACGTTCTTATTTGCCTCCGAACGCTGCATCATACGGCAATAGTCACCAAGCGTAGCGTCTGCCGAGGTTTCCTTGAACAGCTGGGTATACACCTTGTTGTTATACTTATATAGCGACCAACGGTGCAAGGCAAGCGCGGCTACGGCACTCTCATTGCGCATATCTATGATTATCCTGTAGTTGACTGGCAGACTATCGTGATACCACTTAATCTCCGCCGGAATCTTGGATACGTCGCCTTCACGCACCATTAGCACTTTGCCACCTGGATTCCTTTCCAAATAGAATCTGTTAAGGTAATGGCGGCAACTGTCAGCAAATCCTATCGTACGGTCAAACGTGCCGTTTACGTTGCTGAAATATGCTGAATCGGCGAATGAAGCAGCCCGTTTTATATTCTCATTCTGGCTGTTCCACGTGCTGTTAGATACATTTGCACGAGCTTGTTGCACACCTGTTGAAAACAGTAAAGACGACAACGTGGCAACAAAGACCAAGCATCTCAATACGCCTTTAGGCAAACGGAAGAAGAAGCGGCTACCCTTGCCAGGCTCGCTCTCAGCCGACAATGAGCAAACGCCGAATATAGGACTTATCTTTTTATACTTGTCGATGATTCCACGACAGTTCATCAGCCCGAAGCCATGACCGTTATATACCACCTTGCGGTCAAACAGTCCTGCCAGTTCCTCTTGGCTCATTCCCCGTCCGGTATCAGCCACTGAGACCTCTACATAGGCACCCGCCACTGTTGACGATACCCTTACCCGCCCACCTGTAGGCGTAAATTTGCGCGCATTATCGGCTATGGTGTTAATCATGAACAGGGTCAATATGCGGTCAGCCTTTACCACTGCATCGGTATTTACGACTTCAAGCTTGATGCCTTTCAGCATAAAGCTCATACGGCCTTTAGCCACAATGTCAAACAATTGTTGCAGAGGGAAGCTCTCTATGTGCAGGTTCAACTGCCCCTGCCGCATCTGAATCCACTCCGTAAGTATGTTGTTGTATTCGTCAATCTTGTCTGTCAACTCGCCAATATATTCATATCGCTCATGCCGTATGGCAGCCTGCTCGTTGTCATTCGACAAACGGCTGACCTCGTTGAGCATTCGGTCGATGAACGGAATTATGCTGTTGACAAGCGAAATCTTCGCGCGCTGCTCCAAGTTGCGCCTCTTGTTGTTGATGATGTGCGTCACGTTTAGCGCGTAAGCCTCGCTTATATCCTCGTAGCGGTCATTCATCTGTGCCATGTATTGCCCATAGCGTTTCTGCCATTCCTCCAAAGGCTGAAGCAAAGACGACAGTGTGTTGCGTCTGTCATTGCGGAGTCGCAGACGGTGAAAGACGTACAGAAGCAGTAAGACGACAACTATCATAACCATGACAGACACTATCATCATGTTAAGCAGGCTCGATGATTTTGCCAATTGGTCTGCACGTGATTCGTAATAACGATCCTGGCGGGTCTGTTCCTGCAAGTCAAGGTATATGTTCCTGTTGTAGTCGCTTTGCCGTTTGTTGTTTACAGCAGAATAGACTATCGACAATTGTTCACGGATAGAAGCCACAAGGTCGGGTGCCTGGTTGATAGCCGTATCCTTCTCCAACGCGTCTTGCAGGCAGACAATTGCGGAACTATAGTCGTCAATCTGCCAATAGCACGACGCAAGCGTACGATAGGCTCCAGCTATCTGGTATACGTCACCAAAAGAACTGAACAAGTCCATTGAGCGCAACGCAAGGTTCCCCGCCAACAAACTGTCCGGCATCATGTCGGCATTAACGTATTTCATGGCAGGAAGGTTATCCATTATGAGCTTCGAACGGTATTCTGGTACCAGCAAATGCTCGCTCATCGCCTGCAAGGAGTTGGCTTCCCAGAACGGATAATTGAATTTTCGTGCCAACAGATAGCACTGTATCAGATAGTCGAATTCCTTTTGGTTTATGTCAGACTGGGTTCCTTCGGTTATGATTCCACCAGCACCTATATTATAAAGGTAGTTCAGATATTGCGCAGTATCCTTGCGTATGTCTCCATCAGGGTCTATCTTATCAATTGCATTGACACTCTGGCGTTCCAACCCCACATAATAGTAATATGTAGATGTTACAATATTATATTCTGTCGAGGCATAAATGTAACGCAGTTGCTGGCGGTCAGATAATGCACCACGCTCCTCTTCTATGCGCCGTAAACGGCGCAAAGCCTTTTCATGATAGTCGTAGAACTCTTTGTTTGCAGAACGACGCTGGCAAAGCCGCATCATCTGAACGTCAGCTATGAGCAGTTCTACCTGATTGTCGGTAATATTCGGTATCGTATCAAGAAGCGAAGATGCCGTACGGTAGTCCATCTTCGCAATATAATAAAATGCAAGATTGTTAAGGGCCTCAGCCTTTCCATCGCCATAAGAGCCCGACAAGCCGTAGGCTTTGGAAGCATATGACTTTACGGAATCAAGATTTCGGTAGTGGCAGGCATAAGAAAAAGCGTTCAACTTGTCTACTTCGCCACAATGATTCGGTTGGCAAGCTGAAAAGAACAAAAGGCTCCAAAGGCATAACAGCCATATGGAACCTTTCGTTAACTTGGCACGTTTATGCGCGTGCAGCCTTGATGTATCCAAGAGCCTCTACACACTTGTCAGTGATAGCCTGCCAGTTCTTGGCTGCGATTACGTCCTTCGGGAAGAGCTTGGATCCCATACCTACACAGAGCACGCCACTCTTGATCCACTCTGTCAGATTCTCCTTATCTGGAGAAACGGCTCCAGTGACCATTATGTTGGACCAACGCAGCGGACCAAGTATGTTCTTTACGAATGAAGGACCGCCTACGTTGCCAGCCGGGAATACCTTTGTAACGTCACAACCTGCTGCCTGGGCATTGGAAACTTCTGATACAGAGCCACAGCCTGGACTGTAAGGAACAAGACGACGATTGCATACCGGCGCAATCTCAGGATTGAAGTTAGGACCTACTATGAAGTTCGCACCAAGCTGAATGTAAAGTGCTGCCGTAGGAGCGTCAATTACGGTACCTGCACCAAGGATAAGCTCCGGGCATTCCTTTGCTGCCCACTTTACGAGCTCGCCGAATATTTCATGTGCGAAGTCGCCACGATTTGTAAACTCAAACACGCGTACGCCACCATCATAACAAGCCTTGATGACATTCTTACAAACATCGATATCGCTATTGAAGAATACAGGAACCATACCCGTAGCCTTCATTGCGCCCATAACCTGAACTTTATTAAATCTTGCCATTATTGTTTTGATTTTAAAGTCAGCCTACAATTGCCATTTACAAGAAGGCAACTGTAAACCGACTTCGATTTATCCTTTGTTGATATATAAGGCGATTATCTCTGGACACGGCCAGAAGCGTTGCCTGCTGCCAGACTCTTTACCTCTGCCTCGCTGACAAGGTTGAAGTCGCCAGGGATAGTGTGCTTCAAAGCAGAAGCCGCAACTGCGTATTCGAGGGCGTCAGCCTGGTTGTCCATGGTAAGGAGTCCGTGGATAAGTCCACCTGCGAACGAGTCGCCACCACCTACACGGTCGATGATAGGATTGATGTCGTAGTGCTTGCTCTCATAGAAGTCCTTGCCATTATAGATAAGGGCTTTCCAGCCGTTATATGTAGCACTGTAAGACTCACGCAGTGTAGAAACTACATACTTGAAGCCAAATTCCTTCATCATACCCTTGAAGATGTTGTAGTAACCGGCAGCGTCGGTCTTACCATTCTCAACGTCTGCGTCTGGTTTGAAGCCGAGGCAGAGGGCTGCATCTTCCTCATTGCCGATACATACGTCTACATACTTCATCAGGGGCTTCATGATTGAGATAGCCTTCTCCGAAGTCCAGAGCTTCTTACGGAAGTTAAGGTCAACCGATACGGTAACGCCATGACGCTTTGCCGCCTCGCAAGCGAGCTTTGTCAGCTCTGCCGCCTTGTCGGAAATAGCAGGCGTGATACCAGACCAGTGGAACCATGAAGCACCCTCCATGATAGCATCGAAGTCGAAATCTGTAGGATCAGCCTCTGCTATCGCGCTGTGGGCGCGGTCGTAAATAACCTTTGACGGGCGCATTGCCGCACCAGTCTCAGCATAATAAAGTCCGACACGCTCGCCACCACGTGCGATATAGTCGGTCTTGACACCATAACGGCGCAATGCGTTAACGGCGATCTGACCAATCTCATGGCTCGGCAACTTCGTTACGAAATAGGCCTCATGACCATAGTTTGCCAAAGAAACGGCAACATTGGCCTCACCGCCACCAGGAATGATGCGGAAAGAGTCCGACTGGATAAAACGATCGTTACCTTCAGGAGAAAGGCGGAGCATTATCTCGCCCATTGTTACAACTTTAGCCATCTTTTGTTTGTTTGATTAAAATTAGTTTTATAATTCCTTTATAGTTGTATTCGTCGTTCTTGAGTTTTGTGCTTTTGCTTCACTAAGGATGTACATTCCAAAACCGCCCGAAGCGCGTACGTCCTTGTCTGATTGTATGCGCAAAGTTAGTCTTTTTTTTCTATACGCTGAAAATAATGCCTGACTTTTTTCCTCCCCACACTAAAAATAAGGAGATGTGGGTTCGCACAATCCAACTTTTATTACTAATTTTGCACGCGGGCTGGACTATCCTCACCAAAGATGATATACAAACTATACCAAGAATGGTGTACAGACTATATCAAAGATGATATACAAACTATACCAAGAATGGTGTACAGACTATATCAAGGATGATATACAAACTATACCAAAGATGGTGTACAGACTATATCAAGGAAGATATACAAACTCCACCAAAGAATGGTGTACAGACTATATCAAGGATGGCATACAGACTCAACCAAAAATGGTATACAAACTATATCGAGGATAGTATACGGACTCCACCGAGAACGGTATACAAACTACATCGGGGATAATATACGGACTCTATCAAGAATAATATACGGACAATGGCTGACAAAATACGGATTATAGACATCGCCAAGCTGGCGGGTGTATCTGCAGGTACCGTGGACCGCGTGATACACGAACGCCCGAACGTATCCAAAGCATCCCGGGAGAAAGTAGAGAAAGCCCTCAAGGAAATGGACTACCACCCCAACGTCTACGCAAGCGCGCTGGCATACAACCGCTCTTATACTTTCTACGTCATCTTGCCCAAGCATGGTAGCGAAGCCTACTGGGAAGAGATAGAGAACGGTGCCATGAAAGCCAACGAACAGCGGCGTGACTTCTACGTCGACGTGAAGTTCCTCTACTACGAAAGATTCGACCGGAAGTCGTTCCTCAAGACATCGAAAGAGTGCCTGAAGCAAGATCCCGACGGCGTGGTTCTCGTGCCGAGCGACCTGCCGAGCACGCGCAAGCTGACCGACAAGCTGCACGACAAGAGCATACCGTTCATACTGCTCGACTCCTACATGCCCGACCTCAAACCACTATCCTTCTACGGTCAGGACTCCTTCCAAAGCGGATACTTCGCAGCCAAGATGTTCATGCTCATAGCCCGGGACGAGAAGGAGATAATGCTGATGAAGCAGACCAAGAACGGTACCGTTGCCAGCAAGCAGCAAGCCAACCGCGAAGTAGGCTTCCGCCACTATATGAAGGACCACTACCCGTCAGTGAAGATAACCGTAGTAGACCTTGAGTCAGACAAAGAGCACAACCACTACACCACGGTTCTGGAGAAGTTCTTCACGGCTCACCCGGACATCCACCACTGCATTACCCTGACATCGAGGGCGTACCTCGTGGGCGACTTCCTGCTCAAGACCAACCGACGCGACGTGCAGATCATGGGCTACGACGTAGTGGACCGCAACCGCCGCGACGTGGAAGAAGGGTCTATCTCGTTCCTGATAGCCCAGCACGCCTACCAGCAAGGGTTCTCGTGCATCAACACGCTCTTCCGGGCAATCGTACTAAAGAAGAAGGTGCAACCCGTCAACTACATGCCCATCGAGCTACTGTCGAAGGAGAACATAGCGTTCTACCACAGAATGCTCATCTGATGCAGCCGCGACCGGGTATGCGGCATAAGGCAGCCTATGGAACCCGCGCGCCACAGGCCGCCGACTACAATACAGAAGACTAATCAAAAGCGGACAAGAACAATAAGATAAAGACAAACGAAATGAAGCAATCATCATTCATCAAGATTAACCCCGCCGACTCAGTTGTCGTATGTTTGCGGCCGTTCAAGCGGGGCGAGACCATCGAAGTTGACGGCAAGACCATAGTAGTGTTGCAGGACACGCCCGCAGGCCACAAGGTACTGATCGAGGACGCTCCGGCGGGCAAGGACATCATAAAATACGGCTACCCCATAGGTCACGCACGCGAGGATCTCAAGGCAGGACAGTGGGTCAACGAACACAACCTCAAGACCAATCTCGCAGGCACTCTCACCTACGAGTACCATCCGGTTGACTCCACACTCGACATACCGAAGGTAGACCGCACGTTCAAGGGATACCTGCGCAAGGACGGCTCGGTGGGTACCCGCAACGAGATATGGATAGTACCCACCGTGGGCTGCGTCAACGGCATCGGCGAGCAGCTAGCCCGGCTTTTGGAACAGGAGACGCGGCTCGACGGCATCGACGCGGTGCACTGCTGGCACCACAACTACGGGTGTTCTCAACTTGACGGAGACCACGAGAACACACGCAAGGTCCTGCGAGACATATGCCTGCACCCCAACGCCGGCGGTGTGCTCGTACTATCCCTCGGATGTGAGAACAACCAGCCTGACGCCTTCATGGAGACCCTCGGCGACTACGACAAAGACCGCATCAAGCTCTTAGTTACCCAGCGTGTCGACGGCGACGAAGTGGAGGCTGGCATGAAGATACTCCGGGAACTGTACTCGCAGGCACGTGGTGACAGGCGCACGGACGTACCGGTCAGCAAGCTGCGCGTGGGGCTAAAGTGCGGCGGCAGCGACGGGTTCAGCGGCATCACAGCCAACCCGCTCGTAGGTGAGATGTCCGACTGGCTCGTGGCGCAAGGTGGGACTTCCGTACTCACGGAGGTACCGGAGATGTTCGGCGCGGAGACCATTCTCATGAACAGATGCCGGACGCGCGAGCTCTTCGACCAGACCGTCGCGATGATAAACAACTTCAAAGAATACTTCCTGAGCCACGGTGAGCCGGTGGGCGAAAACCCGTCTCCGGGCAACAAGGCGGGGGGTATCTCAACCCTCGAGGACAAGGCTCTCGGATGCACGCAGAAGTGCGGCAAGGGTCCCGTAAGCGGGGTTATGGAATACGGCGGACGGATAGAGCACGACGGACTTAACCTACTTTCCGCACCAGGCAACGACCTCGTGGCTGCCACGGCGCTCGCCGCTTCCGGGTGCCAGATAGTGACCTTCACCACCGGGCGCGGTACGCCTTTCGGAACGTTCGTACCCACTATGAAGATCTCGACCAACAACGAACTCGCGTCCCGCAAGCCCAACTGGATAGACTTCAACGCCGGGCAACTGCTGTTGGGAAAGGATATGAAGTCGCTGCGCGACGAGTTCATAGACAAGGTGATTTCCATAGCCAGCGGAGAGAAGGCACGTAACGAAGTCAACGGCTACAGCGAGATTTCCATATTCAAGAACGGTGTGACACTGTAATGCAGAAAGCGGGGTGCCGGACAACCGGCACCCCGCTTCCGACACCAAACACTCCCACCCGACACGACACAAAACACCCCGCTTTCCAAACCCGACACACCTATATATATAAGGTAAAGAATGATTAGCAACAAGCAAGGACTACGCGCACTATCTCCACTACTGCTCCTACTGGCACTCATAGCCGCCATCATAGTGATGTCGGTGGCAGATGCCGGCTCCGGCGGTAAGACTATGCCCGCCATGCCGCTTACGGTAGCCTTCCTTGTGGCAAGTGTCTATGCCATAGCCATGTCGGGCGGAATGCCCCTCAACCAACGTATAGATACCTACAGTCGGGGAGCTGGCGCGACCGACCTTCTGCTCATGCTTTGGATATACGTCCTGGCAGGAGCGTTCGCGGCAAGTGCGAAGGCGATAGGCAGTATCGACGCCACGGTAAGCCTGACTCTCGACCTGCTGCCCCCGGGTTTGATACTTCCGGGACTCTTCATTGCCGCGTGCTTCATCTCCATAAGCATAGGTACGAGCGTGGGCACAGTCGTCGCGCTCGTCCCTATCGCCGCAGGCATAGCCGCCCAGACAGCCGAACCCGTAGCACTGGTCACGGCGGCTGTGGTCGGCGGGGCTTACTTCGGCGACAACCTAAGCTTCATATCCGACACGACCGTGGTATCCACACAGACGCAGCACTGCAAGATGAGTGACAAATTCCGGGTCAACGTGATGATAGTAGCCCCGGCGGCGCTGGTGGTGCTCGCCGCGTACGCCGTGCTCGGAGCCGGGGTGAGCGCGCCCGCCGCGGGGGGCAAGGCAGACATAGTAAGGGTGCTTCCATACCTCGCCGTACTGGTCGCCGCGATATGCGGAACCAACGTCATGGTGGTGCTCGCCGGGGGAACCATACTGTGCGGAGCCATAGGACTCGCGTGCGGAGACCTGGGAGTCCTCGGCTGGCTCACCACCATGAACGACGGCATAGTCGGCATGGGCGAGATGGTCATCATAGCCATGATGGCTGGCGGAATGCTGGGAATAATACGCAGCAACGGGGGCATCGACTACCTCATACAGCGGCTAACCGCACACGTCAGCACCCGCCGCGGCGCAGAGCTTTCCATAGCCGCGCTGGTCAGCCTGGTTAACATCTGCACCGCGAACAACACCATAGCCATACTCACCGTAGGGGGTATCTCGCGCAGGATAGGCGACCGTTTCGGGGTCGACAACCGGAAGGCGGCGAGCATACTCGATACCTTTTCCTGCTGCGTGCAGGGGGTACTCCCGTACGGAGTCCAGGCACTTCTCGCAGCAGGACTGGCGGGCATCAGCCCCATAGACCTCCTGCCTTACCTGTACTATCCACTGGCCATCGGCATAGCCGCCCTGCTGGCAATCATCATACGCTACCCCAGGCGGTACAGCTAACGGAACCCATGAAACAGGAGAACATAATACAGAGGAACTTCTTCCGGCTCATACGGTCGGGAGCGTTCGAAGACCCGTCACCCGTAGAGGCGATGTCCCCCTTCAAGTGGCGCAGACTCTACGACATGGTGGAGTCGCAACGGGTCGTGGGCATATTCGTACGCGGGGCAAGCAGGCACATACACGACGACCAACTCAACATACCAGCGGACGTAATCGAACGCGCCCACGCCTACATGGACGCACACCCCTCCCCACCCACCACGGGCGCGGAACCCCACGTTCCCGACACCGCCACCCTGAGCAACCGACTCCTGAACCACCGGCTCGAGCACATAGCCGAGACCGAGCGTCACGCCATGGACACCTCCACCGAGTCCGTCGGACTTCTCCGACTGATCGTATACAACGTAGACGCGATGCTCAACCGCGGAATGAGCCTCGACGGAATAGTCCGACTCGGGCAATACCTACGCGCGAAGGGGGGAAAGGTGGACTTCGTAAAGGTAGACGCGTGGCTCGTCAGACTCCACCTCACGCGCATGGCAGAGCTACAAGGCAACATACTCGTGACCACCTTCGGGTTCGAGCAAGACGAGATACCCTTCGTGCGCAAGCCCGACCGCGACGCCCGCCAGATCACCCTCCGCGCCGTCAGCCACCTGGTCAGCGACACCGTCAAGGAGTGGCATTTCCGCCAGGGACGCGCCGGATTCGTAGAGAACAACTCCCGCATACTGCGCCGCCACCTCCGGCGAAGCATACGCTACTTCACCTACGCGCCCATAGAGACAACCAGCAACTTCTTCGCCGGAATCGGGCGCAGCCTCTCCGAGATAGAGGAGTGACCCGTAACCACATTCTACTGAAACTCGCAAACACATTCCCAGGGAACCCGGAACAGCATTCCCAGGGAACCCCGGACCACAATCCCCACCCCGACGGCTCCGCAATCCCACCCCGTACGACCACACCCACCCGCTCCGTCCAGAGGGGAGACCTGGTTTGCCGAGTGGTGATGACCTCGGAGAGGTCACAGCTTTGCTAACCCCCACTCATC
>CAZGAT010000014.1:0-69465 GCA_964523825.1 uncultured Prevotella sp.
ATTTATATTTTTGCAACGAAAGAAAGTTTCCCTTTATGCGTGCATAATGAGACAATGCAAAGATAGTGCAAACGAGTGAAATGACAAAGAAATGTCTCGCTTTTCTTTTCATTGCCGAGTGCAGCCTACCTTATTTAAAGGTAGTGCTAACAAATTAAATGGCAAAATAAAGGGAAAGAAAATCTGGAAAAAACATAGGACAAGCCTACACTAATTGAATGTATAGCATACTCTAAATAAGAGTAGCGGCTGGATTGTGTGAAAGTAGGGCATAGATTAAGTGAAAGTAAGCCCTACTTTGGGTGAAAGTAGAGCCTATTTACAATGAAAGTAGCGTCTACTTTGGGTGAATGTAGGGGCTACTTACGATGAAAGTCGAGCCTACTTTCAGATGAGAAAGTGCAGAGGAAACAGCCTACTACATAACGGAAATTGCCAGGACAGGGCTATAAGCCGAAGACGCGGCGGACGTTTTCGTCGGTCTGGCGGGCGACTTCAGAGACGGGTACGCCGTAGGACGCGGCAAGCTGTTTCAAGACTTCGACAACGAAGCCGCTCTCGTTGCGCTCGCCACGGTGGGGCACGGGAGCCATATACGGGCTGTCGGTCTCAAGTACGATGCGTGACAGCGGAACCGCGCTTGGAAGGTCGTCGCGCAGGTGAGAGCTCTTGAACGTCAGCACGCCGCCTATGCCGAGGACGAAGCGCGGAAACTCGAGATAGCGTTCCGCCTCCTGTGGATTGCCCGTGAAGCAGTGGAACACTCCGCCAGGAAGTTCCTCAATATAGGGGCGCATGATGTGTAGAAGTTCGTTCTGTGCCTTACGGCAATGTATCATCAGCGGCAAGCGGGTCTCTATGGACCATTGCATCTGGCGTTCGAACGCGTCGAGTTGCTGCCGCTCATACTCACGGGACCAGTAGAAGTCGAGACCTACCTCGCCTACAGCTATGTAAGCGGGATTGGAAACAAGCTCGGCGTGCATCTTGTCGAGGACACGCAGATAGTCGTCCCTGACTTCTTCGGGCTGGAGTCCCATCATGGGATATAGGTAACCAGGATAGCGGCGGCACAGGCTTGGCACGGTCGCAATGCTGTCCTCGTTGATAGCGGGAATGAATATCCTGCCGACGCCCGCCCGGCGGGCACGGTCTACGACCTCGTCGATGTCGTCCTTGAACTCCTCGCCGTCGAGATGGGCGTGGGTATCGGTTATAGTGTAATCCATATCGTGCGGGGATTACTTCTGGCGGTGCATCATCTTGCCAGTGTATGCCTCAAGCTCGCGCTTGCGCTCGTCGGGAACTCCGACTTGGGCGAGATACTTGCGGCTCTCGGCGAAGTAGTGGTTTATCTTCTGTTCGGCTATCTCGCCGATGCCTATCTCGTCGTAAAGCCTCGTGACAGCGGCAATCTTCTCCTTCGGGTCGGGATTCGCAGCCTCGATCCACGACCGCAGCTCGCGGCGCTGGCTGCTGTCAGCGCGGTTGAAGGCGTTGATGAGCATATATGTCTTCTTGTTCGACATGATGTCGCCACCGACAGCCTTGCCGAAGACACGGGGGTCGCCGTAAACGTCGAGATAGTCGTCTTGCAACTGGAACGCTAGTCCTACCTGCTCGCCGAACTTGTAGAGGTTGGCGGCATCGGCGGCGGACGCTCCGGCAAGCAGCGCGCCCATCTTCGTGGCGCAAGCCAGCAGGACGCTCGTCTTGAGGCGTATCATCTCTATGTATTCGTCCTCGGTCACGTCGTCGCGGCTCTCAAACTCCATGTCGTACTGCTGCCCCTCGCCTATCTCGAGCGCGGTCTCAGTGAACAGCTCCATGATGACGCGCAGCTTGTCGTCGGGGCATTGCAACATACGCTGGTATGCGAGCACGAGCATACTGTCGCCGGAGAGTATGGCGACGTTGGCGTTCCACCGCTCGTGCACGGTCTTGTTGCCACGGCGCAGGGGAGCGTTGTCCATGAGGTCGTCGTGGAGGAGCGTATAGTTGTGGTATGTCTCTAGGGCGCACGCCTCGGGGAGAATGCCCTCGGGGTCGTCGCGGAACATATTGTAGGACAGGAGCATCAGCGTGGGGCGTATTCGCTTGCCGCCCATTGACAATGCGTATTTGACAGGTTCATAGAGGCTCGACGGCTGGCGGTCGTAGGGAAGGCTCGCCAGATATTCGTTGACTTTCGAGAGTATTTGGTCGGCTGTTAGCATTGCTTCAAGTTATTGAGTTATGAGTTATGAGTTACAAGTTAAGAGTTATATAAGTTGTCGGGGCAGGAGCCAATGACGCTGGGGCTAAAGCTTGAACAGGAACGGCAGCTCGACGTAAGTGCGGCACGGAACGTCGTTCTCTATGCCAGGCTTCCACTTGCCCATAGTCTTCAGCAACCGCAAGACTTCCGCCGAAAGTACCGGATCAGCCTTGCCAACTATGTGGAGGTCGGACACGGAGCCGTCGGGATTGACGTTAAATCCGGCAAGGACGCTGCCCTCGGTCTTGGAATTTTGCGCCTCGGACGGGTATTGCAGGTTCTTGTCTACCCACATGGCGAAATCCGCCCAGCCGCCAGGCGGCACCGGGGTGTCGGACACCGTGCGCTCGCCCTCGTTCAATTGCTCCAACGGAATGGGGTCGGCCGGAGGGTTAATCTTCTCCTCCGGCTTCTTGCTCGGGTCAATCGGACGGTCGTCGTCCCTGGAAGCGTCAAACTGCGGTGCGTCGCTTATGACTACCTTGTCGAGACTCGGGTTGGGGGGAATGGTGGGCGGCGGCGTCTTCGCCACGATGTCGAAGTCAATCTTCTTCGGCATCTTCACGGCTCGCTCCTTGTCCACCTTGTCGGCGGCAGGAGCCTGGTCTACATTCTTGAGAAGTTCGTCGAGGAGCCGGTCGTCATCAGCGTCGTTGTCAGGAACTCCGAAGTTCATTTCCATCGCCGTAAACAGTAGTGACAACGCGACAACAAGTCCCAACAGAAAGCCCGTAGGGCGTTTGTTGTCTATATCCGCTTTATTTGACTTCTTTGTTTCCACTGTTCACACTAAACACCCTCTTTCTACGTTATAGCAATGAAAGAGATATGCTGATGCCGTCCGTTTTTTGTTGTGGCAAAAGTAATACAGATAATTGAAAAAATGTGTATCTTTGCCAAGAAATTAAAATTCATTAAATGAAACAAGTTGTTTTAACTCTCCTGTTAACCATTTTTTCCACCTGTATTTGGGGGCAGGAAAGTCAGACAGAATACAATTTCTTACGCCTTCCGGTGAGTGCCCATGCCGCGGCACTGGGCGGAGACAATATAACCATAATCGAGGACGACCCGTCGCTGGGCTTTTCCAATCCAGCTCTGGCCGCGTCGGTGAGCGACAAGTCCATAGGCGTAAACTATATGAACTACATGAGCGGCGCGAATATGGGCAGCGCGTCGTTCAACAGGGTCATCGACGACAAGATGACGTGGGCTGTAGGCGCACAGTACATTAACTACGGCTCGATGAAGGAAGTCGACGAAAACAACGTACAGACGGGCACGTTCTCTGCCAGCGACGTAGCCGTCGGCGGTACGTTCACATACCTGCTGCTCAAGAACGTTGTCGGCGGCATTACGGCTAAGTTCATATATTCCACCATCGGTTCCTACAATTCCATAGCCATGGGCGTGGACCTCGGGCTGAACTGGTATGAGCCTGAGCACGAATGGTCGGTGTCGGTAGTGGCGAAAAACCTCGGAGGGCAGCTTAAGGCGTACGATGACGAGTACGAGAAGATGCCGTTCGACCTCCAGGCAGGAGTGACCAAGAGGCTGGGCGCGTCGCCACTACGCGTGTCGGCGACGCTTGTTGACCTCACCCATTATGACTACCGCTTCGCCAACCACCTCGACCTGGGCTTCGACGTATTGCTTTCGGAAAGCTTTTGGCTCGGCATGGGGTACAACTTCCGCCGTGCCGACGAGATGAAGATACAGTCGACCGAGGACGACGAGAGCGCGCACGGGGCTGGACTGAGCTTCGGCGGAGGCATAAACCTTGAAAGGTTCCACCTCAACGTGGCTTACGGCAAGTACCATGTCAGCAGCCACAGCCTACTAGTCAACCTAGCGTATGTGCTGTAAATAATGTTGAGTTGGATATTAAAAAAATAGGAGTTGGGAATTAAGAGTTTGGAGTCCGGGAATTAACAATTATGGATTTTATTTCATTCGCCCTCCACCATTTTTAATGCCTAATTCTGAATTAATATAAAACAAGGATATGGATAACAAGAAGATAATAATAGCCATAGACGGTTATTCGAGCTGTGGCAAGAGTACGATGGCAAAGGATTTGGCCCACGAGATAGGCTATATATATGTAGACACGGGGGCGATGTACCGCACGGTGACGCTATATGCGCTGCGCCACGGGCTATTCAATGCCAACGGAAGTGTGAAGGAGGCTGAACTGAAGGACGCAATGAAGGACATCAGCGTGACGTTCCATCTAAACAAGGACACGGGGCGACCCGACGCATACCTCAACGGCGAGAACGTCGAGGGCGAGATTCGCGGCATGGAGGTGTCGTCGCACGTAAGCAACATAGCCGCCGTGCCGTTCGTACGCACGGCAATGGTGGCACAGCAGCAGGCCATGGGCAAGCAGAAAGGTATCGTGATGGACGGCAGGGACATCGGGACTACGGTATTCCCCGATGCCGAGATGAAAGTGTTTGTCACGGCTTCGCCCGAAGTGCGCGCACAACGACGCTACGACGAGCTTAAAGGCAAGGGGCAGGAAGCCGACTTCGACGACATACTGAAGAACGTACAAGAGCGCGACTACATTGACACCCACCGTGAGGTGTCGCCGCTACGCAAGGCTGAAGACGCGTTGACACTCGACAACAGCCACATGACCATTGCCGAGCAGAAGGCGTGGTTGCTCTCACAGTACGAGAATCACCTGCGCGCGTAGTCCACGAATCGGTAGCGGCGGTGCGTTTTCTGGGTCTCGTGTTCTTCGGAACGTACGACCGACCACTCCCCGCCATAGTCGGGGAAGAACGCGTCTGCATGTTCGGGTGTCGACTCTATCTCCGTCATATAGAGCATACCGGCTTTTGGCAAAGCCTCTCGATAGAGGCTTTCGCCACCGATGATGAACACGTCCTCGCCGTCGCCGCAATGGGAAAGAGCCTCGTCGAGCGACGAATAAGTCTCGCAACCGTCGTGTTCCTTCTCATTACGGCTCAACACTATGTTCCTACGGTCGGGCAACGCGCCACCAGGCAGCGATTCAAACGTCTTTCGTCCCATGATGACGGTGTGCCCGGTGGTGAGCTGGCGGAACCGTTGCATATCCGCCTTGATATGGTACAGCAACTTGTTCTCATAGCCAATGGCGTTGTTCTGTGCCACGGCTGCAATGATGTTTATCGTCATGTCGTTATGATTATAAACCGCTTAAACAATCCTTTTCCTATCTCCAATTATCCATTGTTCATGACCTCACA
This sequence comes from uncultured Prevotella sp., assembly GCA_964523825.1. Lineage (GTDB taxonomy): Bacteria > Bacteroidota > Bacteroidia > Bacteroidales > Bacteroidaceae > Prevotella. The sequence continues at coordinate 5,500 of CAZGAT010000014.1, forward strand.
CGCTGACGGCACCCGCTATGTGCGGCCAGGGGTGGTAGTCGGTCAGCTCGAAATCCTCATACCTGAAACCGAAGATGTCCTTAACGTCGGGATTGATGCGCATCTTCGGCAGCGGACGCGGCTCGCGGCTCAACTGTAGGCGGGCTTGTTCGAGGTGGTTGAGGTACAGGTGCGTGTCGCCCGTGGTGTGTATGAACTCGCCAGGCTCCAGTCCTGTGACTTGCGCCATCATCATGAGCAGCAGCGCGTAGCTGGCTATGTTGAACGGCACGCCGAGGAACGTGTCGGCAGAACGCTGGTAGAGTTGCAACGAGAGACGCCCGTCAGCCACGTAGAACTGGAACAGGCAGTGGCATGGCGACAACGCCATGTCGGGCAGGTCGGCTACGTTCCAGGCGTTGACGACGATGCGGCGCGACTCAGGGTGGTTGCGTATCAGGTCGACGGCGTTCTGTATCTGGTCGATAGTACCTCCGCGATAGTCCTTCCACGCCCGCCACTGCTGTCCGTAGACAGGACCGAGGTTGCCGTCGGCATCAGCCCATTCGTCCCATATACTCACTCCGTGTTCCTTCAGATAATGTATGTTGGTGTCGCCCCTGAGGAACCACAGAAGCTCATATATTATCGACTTCAGGTGAAGCTTCTTCGTCGTCAGCAACGGGAAGCCGTCGTCCAGGTTGAATCGCATCTGGTTTCCGAACACGCTCAACGTGCCCGTGCCCGTACGGTCTTCTTTCTTCACGCCCTCCGTAAGTATGCGGTCAAGCAGTTGCAAATATTGTTTCATCGTCCTATATCGTTATTTTGTCCTATACTATCAAAATCCCAACTCCTAATCCCTAATTCCCGACTAATATCCCATTGTCGCCGTCGGGAACGTGCGTGCTCCGAATGCGCCACTCCTGCGGATAGAGGTTGTTGGCGCGGTTGCCGAGATTGTTGGCAAACCCAATCCCGAGTCCCTTGTACGTCAGGGTGACTATGCCGCGGGGAGATCCGTCGGGCAATACTATCGACTCGCGCCGTAGGTAGTCGATAGCCGTAGCGTAGTCGACGGCTACGGTCGGATAATCGTTCGCCTCCTGCCTCGTTGTAAGGGCAAGCGATATGTCGGGAATAGTCTTTCTGCCTTTCTGTACTGGTGGGTTAACGCCGTGCGTGAGTATGTTCAAGCCTTTCGGCGCGCGGTCACGCTTGTGCCTGCCCTTATTACAACGTGTGTCATGGTCGGAACCGTCTACGTCCTCTCCCCCACTCTTTCTGAGGACAGCCATAAACAGCCCCTCGCCACGCGTCAGCCCTGGCAGGAAGCGGTATACGGGCAGCGTCCCTACGAGCGCGCCGGTGATGTTCCACGCGTCGGCAATGCCGTCAAGCGCAACAGGCTCGGCTCCAAGCTCACTGGCAATCCACTGTACGTTCTCCTCGTCCTCGTGCGCGTTGAACGTACAGGTGGAATATATCAGCAGCCCGCCAGGCTTGAGGCATTGCCACACGTCGGTCAGTATAGACCTCTGCAACGCCTGGCATTCCATGACTTTGGACTTGCTCCACTCGCCGACGGCGTTCGCGTCCTTGCGGAACATGCCCTCGCCCGAACACGGAACGTCGGTAAGCACGACATCGAACGACAGCCCCGAACGCCGATAGTCCGCCGGGTAGTTGTTTGTCACGACTATATCGGGGTGACCGAACTTCATGACGTTCTCGGCAAGTATGTTGGCACGCGTACGGACTGGCTCGTTGCTGTACAGGACGCTGCCCTCGGGAAGGGCAGACATGGCACAGGTGGTCTTGCCTCCGGGCGCGGCGCAGAGGTCGAGCATCGCCACGGGGCGGCTGACGAGCTGCCGCAGCACGAAGTCGAGGAACATCGACGAGGCTTCCTGTACGTAGTACGCGCCGGCATGGAGCAGCGGGTCGAACGTGAAATTGGGGCGTTCTGGAAGGTAATAGCCTCCACGGCACCACGGCACGGGCGCGAGGCCTCGTTCAGCAAGAGCCTCATCACCGCCGAAGCCCTCCACGCTTCCGACCTTGAACGGGTTTACGCGTATGCTGACCGACGGCTCTGCGCCGAGTCCGTCCACGAGTCTCGCATACAGGCTGCCGCCCATCAGAGACCGCGTGTAGTCCTCAAAATCCTTTGGCAGTTGCATTGTTACAGTTCTGATTAGTCTGTCGTTATGTTGGTATCAGTCTATCGTTATGTCGAAATCGCCTTCAGTACGGCTGTCGTCGCGCGGTCTCGGCTTTGGAGGGTTCTTCAAGTTGCCGTTCTCGTCAAACATTCCGTAGGTCGTGCGGAGCACTACGAACTCGGTGCGGCGGTTCAGCTGGTTGCACACCTCCTGCTTGTCCTTGTCGAGCTTCTTTATGAATTCCTCGGTAAGCACGTCTCCATCCTTGAGCCACGGATACCGCTCGGTCATCTTCCTGCGTATGGTCTTGGGCTTGCCCTTGCCATATCCGACGGGCGTAAGGCGGTCGCGGGCAATGCCGTGAGCCACGAGATACGCCACGACGTTGTCTGCCCGCTGCTGCGAAAGCCGCTGGTTGTACTGCGCCGAGCCCTTGTAGTCGCAGTGCGCGCTAAGCTCTATCGTCACGTTGGGGTTCTCCTCAAGGAGCTTCACAAGCCCGTCGAGTGCCTGTTTAGATTCGGGACGGAGCGTGGCACGGTCGAAGTCGTAGAAGATGTTGTCTATCATGACGGGCACGCTGATGCCCGCAAGCGGGAATTGCAACGTATACTCGCGGCTCTCGGCGGCTGTATCGACGCGCAGCTCCTCCTTGTGGTTGAGGTAGCCCTTACACGTGGCGAGCATGACGTAGTCCACGCCGGGCTTCACCTCCTGCTCGAACGAGCCGTCGCCCTTGACGCTTAGCTTCAGGTTCGTGCCGTCGTCGCCGACCATGTATACCTGCGCGGCGGGCAGCTCGTAGCCCTCCATCTCGTATACCCAGCCCTTGACGGTCTGTATTATCTCCGGAAGCTCGAAGCTGTATATGTGGTCCCAGCCACGCGCGTCGCCGCGGTTGCTGGCGAAGAAGCCGCGGTTGCGGGTTCCCTCGAACGTGCAGCCGAAGTCGTCGCCCTGCGAGTTGAGCGGGTATCCGGGGTGCTCTATGTGGTACTTGTGGTCTGTTCCAGGGTGGGCTATGAATATGTCGAGGCCGCCCATGCCCCCGTGTCCGTCGCTGGAGAAGTAGAGGTCGCCGTTGGGACGGAATGTGGGGAACATCTCATTGCCCGGAGTGTTGACGGGTTCGCCGAGGTTTTCCACTCCTCCCGTGGTTCCGCCTATGAGGCGCACGCGCCAGATGTCGAGTCCGCCCTTGCCTCCCGGCATGTCGCTCACGAAGTACAGCCACTGTCCGTCGGGGCTTACCGCCGGGTGGGCGAAGCTCGACAGTGTGTCGCGGCTTATGTCAAGCACCGCGGCCTTGCCCCACGCCGCGTCGGAACGCTGGCTCACGGCTATCTTGGCGTAGCGCGGATATGACGGATCGGTGGTACACTGGGTGATGTACATCTCCCTGCCGTCGGGCGACAGTGCGGGCGTTCCCTCGTCAAACTCGGTGTTCAGTCCCGACTCTATGGTTTGCGGACGGCTCCACTTCCCCTTATCGTCCTTCTCGCAGAAGAATATGTCGCCGGGCTTCTGCCCCGTTATGCCGCTGATCTCGTCGCCCTGCGCCTCGTTGCGCGTCGACGTGAAATAGAGGCGGTCGTACTGGTCGCCGGCGAGCATGGGCGAATAGTCGGAGCGGCGCGAATTGGCGAAGTCGGCTTTCTTGACGATATAGCGCGAGCCGGTGGCTTTGGCTGCCGGCGCGGCAATGGCTGCGGCTGCGCCACGCTGCGCCACGGGGTCGGTGGCAGAGGAGTCGAGGGCGGCGCGGTATTCGCGTTCCGCCTCACGGTACTGTCCCTGCTTCATGAGGTTGGAGGCGAGGAGGCGGTGTGTTTCGGCATCGTCCTGGTGATAGCGCACGACGTTGCGGTAGGCGGCGGTGGCTCTTGCCGACGAGTTTATGTAGTTGTAGCAGTAGGCGAGCTTGCGGCTTATGCGCCCGCGGGCTTCCCGTTGCTGCGGCGGCGTGCGGCGGTATGCCTTCTTATACTGCCCGGCTGCGTCGTAGTATTCGCCGAGCGAGGCGTACTTGTCGCCCTTCTTGACGTTGCGCTCGGCTCCGCACGAGGCAAGCACGACCATGAGCGTGGTGGCAAAGACCGCCGCGCCGAGAGCACGGAACATTATGTCGTATGGGGATTTATGCTTGTACATTTCATTGATATAACGGCATTCTGCCTACATTATTATATACGGCTGTGGGAGCCTCTGCGCCGGCGGCTTGACGAGTGAGGCTCACTCGTCGAAGGAATCAGGCTCACTCGTCGAAGGAGTGTACTACACTTGTCGAAGGAATGTAGTACAGTTGTCAGACGGATGTAGTACAGTCCATCGTCGAATTAGGCACAGCCCACGGACAAGCGTGTTACGGTTGCTGAGCAAAACACGCTCTTTTGCCTGGCAAAACACATTGTATTGGTGGGCAAAACAGGCTCTTTTGCCTTTTGAAAGAAACTGTGCCATATCGAGGTGTGCGTTGTTTCGAAACACGGTGGCGGCTAAGACGGCTGTCCCATGAGGCGGCTCGACGAGTCGGCGAGCACGTCCTTGACTATATTGGCTATCTGTTCCTTCAGTTCGTTGATGAACCGTGCCGGGTCGTACTTGTGGTGTTCGATATCGCGGAGCTTCTTCTCCCATATTCCAGTAAGCTCCGCCGAGGTGAGGAGTTTCTCGTGTATCGTGTCAATGAGTGCTATGCCCGTCGGCGTGGCTTCGAGGTTTTTGCGTTTCTTCTGGATATAGTGCCGCTTGAAGAGGGTCTCGATTATGCCCGCGCGAGACGACGGACGACCGATGCCGTTCTCCTTCAACGCCGCGCGCAGCTCCTCGTTGTCGACGAATTTGCCCGCCGTCTCCATGGCGCGTAGCAGCGACGCCTCGGTGTAATGCTTTGGCGGGACGGTCTGTTTCTCCGTCAGCGTGGGCGTGTGCGGTCCCGACTCGCCCTTGACGAAATGCGGCAGCGAGCCGCCTTCGGCACCTTGCCCGTCGGCAGCAGCCTCGTCGGTGTCGTCAGGCTGTTTGGTGTCGCGTCCGTAGACGACGTGCCAGCCGGGCGAGAGTATCTCCTTGCCCGTCGCCTTGAACTCTATCGGCTTGCCCTCGTCGGGCTGTACGTTGCCGAGAACGGTGGTGGTGGCGAACTTGCAGTCGTCGTAGAATACCGATATGAAGCGCAGGGCTACGAGGTTGAACACGTTTTTCTCGATGTCGGTCAGTCCGCGCGGCTGCACGCCTGTGGGGATTATGGCGTGGTGGTCTGTCACCTTCGAGGTGTCGAATACGCGCTTCGACTTCTTCAGCGGCTTGCCGCCGATAGCGCGTATCAGTGCGGCATACGGGCGGCTGCCTCCGAACGCGGTCTGGAACAGCCCGTTCATTATGCCGGGGCACTTGGGATAGATGTCGTCGCTAAGGTATTGCGTATCTACACGCGGATACGTCGTGAACTTCTTTTCGTACAGGCTCTGCACGGTGTTGAGCGTCATCTCTGCCGAATAGCCGTACTTGCGGTTGCAATCCACCTGCAGCGAAGTCAGGTCGTAGAGCTGACGCGGCTGCTCCGTGCTGTTCTTCTTCGTTACCTTGGTTATGGTGAAAGGCCGCCCGTCTATGAGCGAGAACGCCCTTTCGCCCTCCTCCTTGCTCTGGAAGCGTCCGCTCGTTGCGGTGAACAGCGTCGAGCGGTATATGGTTGACAACACCCAGTATGGTTCGGGCTTGAAGTTGTCGATTTCCTTCTGCCGCTGTACTATGAGGGCGAGCGTCGGAGTCTGCACGCGCCCTATGGAGAGCACCTGGCGGTTGCGCCCGTACTTGAGGGTGTACAGCCTCGTGGCGTTCATGCCGAGCAGCCAGTCGCCGATGGCGCGGCTCACTCCGGCGAGGTAGAGGCTCTCGTAGTCCTTCTGCTCGCGCAAGTTCGCGAAGCCCTCGCGGATAGCCTCGTCGGTCATCGATGAAATCCACAGCCTCCTGACCGGACACTTGACGTGAGCCTTCTGCATGACCCAGCGCTGTATCAGCTCTCCCTCCTGTCCGGCATCGCCGCAGTTTATTATCTCGTCGGCGTTGTCGTAAAGCTTCTGTATGGTTTCGAATTGACGTTTGATGCCCTCGTCGTCGATGAGCTTGATGCCGAAACGGGCAGGTATCATTGGCAGTGCCGCCAGCGACCAGTGCTTCCAATTCTCGCAATAATCACCCGGCTCCTTCAACTCGCACAGGTGCCCGAACGTCCAAGTCACTTGATAGCCATTGCCTTCCATGTACGTCCGGTGGTCGGTCGTGGCTCCGATAATGCGTGCTATGTCTCTGCCCACGCTTGGTTTCTCGGCAATACAAACAATCATGGGTGCAAAAGTACACAAAAAATCCCACCCGCTTTTGCCACGGTAAGTGGTTTTTTGTGTTAAAAACTTGCATGAAATAAGAAAAGTCCTTATTTTTGCAACTGCTTAACTGGTAAACAAATCAAAAACAAACGATGCCTATCGGAGCAACATTACTTAAACCAACGAAAACTTTTTAAGGAATGAACAGTATTGCGAATATGACCGACGAGGAGTTGGCTGTAGCATACATTGAAGGTAATAACAAGGCGTTCGACTTGCTGTTAAGCAGGAACCAGCAGAAAGTCTTCACTTATATATTGTTCGTCGTGAGAAACCGCGACGTTGCCAACGACGTGTTCCAGGACACGTTCCTGAAGGTTATTACCCGTCTCCAACAACGCCGCTACGTGCCGAACGGCAAGTTCAGCGCGTGGGTGATGCGCATCGCGCACAACGAGATAATGGACTGGTATCGTGAGCAGAAGAGCGACAAGATAGTCGAAGCGGCGAAGGACAACGACCTTTCCAACGTCGGCGGCAGCGACCTTACGCTCAACAGCATCGAAAGCAAGTACGTAAACGCGCAAATCCTGGACGATGTCAAACGAATGATGAACCTCCTGCCAGCGTCGCAACGGGAAGTGGTCTTCATGCGGTTCTATCAGGAAATGTCATTCAAGGAGATTGCCGAGACTACGGGCGTAAGCATAAACACGAGCCTCGGGCGTATGCGCTACGCCATACTCAACCTGCGCCGTATGGCAAAGGAGAACAACGTACAGCTACAGCTGGCATAATCAAGTATTCAGCATTGATATTGCCAAACTGCCAACAGGCATAAACCAGACCAAACTCTGATTTTCTAACTATTAGCTCCTAACTCCTTCAGATTTCGGATTGTCTTTTGTGGGTCTTCCGACTTGAACACGTACGAGCCGGACACCAACACGTCGGCTCCACAGCCTACAAGCCGCGGTGCCGTCACGCCGTTCACGCCGCCGTCAATCTCTATCAGCGCGTGGCTGCCACTCTCATCGATGAGCTTCCGCAGCCGCTCCACCTTTATATATGTATGATCTATGAACTTCTGACCTCCGAAACCGGGATTGACGCTCATAAGCAGAACCATGTCGAGGTCGCCTATAATGTCCTCCAGCACGCCCACGGGCGTAGCCGGGTTCAGGGTGACGGCAGCCTTCATGCCCGCTTGGTGTATTTGCTGCACCGTACGATGCAGATGCGTGCACGCCTCGTAGTGTATGTTCATTATACTTGCGCCAGTGTCGGCAACAAGTCCCACCCACCTTTCCGGGTGGACTATCATAAGGTGGACGTCCAATGGCTTCTGGCATATCCTGGCTACGGATTGCAACACGGGGAATCCGATAGCGATATTGGGAACAAACACCCCGTCCATTATGTCGATGTGGAGCCAGTCAGCCCGGCTTCCGTTTATCATCTCCACGTCACGCCGCACGTCGAGCGGGTCGCCGCACAACAGCGACGGCGAAATAATGACATTCTTCATCAGTTGAGGCAATAAGATTCTACCTTTCCGTTCAATATGACCGTCCGGTAGGTGTAAGCGACTTGTCGGATAATGTTGAGCGTCTGCTCCGATGGTCTGTATTTGTCCTGAGTAAAATAAGTCATAGGCATCGTGTCACTTGATTCGTTACTATTCCTGTGGCTGCCTTGTGCGCGGCCTTTGTCTATTTAACGCCGATGCCCGTCCTATTATTATATTCCCAATACTAATTTTCTTAAAATTTTCCACGCCAGCGTACCTGCCTACCGACGCTCGCGGAAGAACCGCTGCATGATTTCGCGGCACTCCGCCTCAAGCACTCCGCTCGTCACCTTAGTACGGGGGTGCAATACGAGCGGGGCGAACGTGTTGTAGCCGCGCTTCACGTCGGGCGCGCCGAAGACCACGCGGGGAATCTGCGACCACCCCAACGCGCCCGCGCACATCGGGCACGGCTCCACCGTCACGTACAGCGTACAGTCCGTCAGGTACTTGCCGCCAAGCTGGTTGGCAGCCATGGTTATGGCTTGCATCTCCGCATGTGCCGTCACGTCGTGCAGGGTTTCGGTCATATTGTGCGCCCGCGCTATTATCCGTCCACGGCAGACCACCACCGCACCGATTGGAATCTCACCCACGGCGTATGCGACTTGTGCCTCGTCGAGGGCTTTCTTCATGAAATATTGGTCGAGTCTCTCCTGTTCTTCTGTGCTCATCGGGCGCAAAAGTAAGCATTTTCTTTTGCTTATTCACAATAACTTGCTAACTTTGTCGTAAATAAATCAACCATTATGGCTATATCGAATGACTTAGGGCGGTGGGGAGAAGACGTGGCGGCGCGGTTCCTTGAGCAGAAAGGACTGCGCGTCGTATACCGCGACTGGCACTACGGTCACCGCGACCTCGACATAATCGCGACCGACAACAACGGGCTTTGCGTCATAGCAGAAGTCAAGACGCGCCGTAACGAGCGCTACGCCGACGCGGACCTAGCTGTCACCCCGCAGAAGGTACGTTCCATTTCCATGGCAGCCAGCGCATTCATCAAAATGAACCAGCTCGCCGTAGACGTACGTTTCGACATCATCACCGTCGTAGGCACGCCCAAGTCGTATGAAGTAAGGCACGTGGAAAACGCCTTCCTGCCTTTTGTCTGAATTATGAAAATCATAGATACATTGAAGAAGAAGCTCGGATTCGACGAGCACGACGCCGTCAAGGTCATACGCCTCGACTCCGTTGACAGTACCAACACATACCTTATGGGCTACAAGCCAGAAGAAGGCGAACTCGCCACCGTGGTCACGGCGCGCGAGCAGACAGCCGGACGCGGACAAGGCTCCAACCACTGGGAGAGCGAGCCGGGCAAGAACCTGACCTTCTCCATACTCGTCCACCCCACTATGGTGCCTGTGGCACGGCAGTTCCTGCTCTCGGAAGCCGGCGCACTCGCATTGAAGGAAGTCGTAGACGAGATCGTCGGCGATGGCTCCGTAACCATGAAATGGCCCAACGACATTTACTGGAACGACCGCAAGCTTAGCGGAACGTTGATAGAGACACGACTCGGAGGGGGGCATATCAAAGACTGCGTGTTCGGTGTCGGACTCAACGTCAACCAGCAATCATTCCACAGCGACGCTCCAAATCCCGTTTCCCTGTTCCAAATCACCGGCAGGGAGATCGATACCGACGTGCTTCTCGACCGCATCATAAAGTCGTTCGACAAGTATTTCAAGGCAATAGAGAATGGCGAATACGCCGCAATATCGGAGCTGTACCACGCAGGGCTGTACCGCTCGCACGGATTCCACACCTACCGCGACCATGAAGGCGAGTTCGAAGCCGCGATAGTAGAGGTGGAAGACAGCGGACGGCTCATACTCCGCGACCGTGAAGGCGCGGTGCGCGGCTACGCGTTCAAGGAAGTCGAATTTGTTAGGAACAACTGATTTTAAACATATGGCAAGATTCAAACGAATACTCCTCAAGCTCTCTGGCGAGAGCCTCATGGGAGAGCAGGGCTACGGCATAGACCCTGGCAGGCTGGGCGACTACGCCCGCCAAATCAAGGAAATCCACGACATGGGCGTGGAAATCGGTATCGTAATCGGCGGCGGGAACATATTCCGCGGGCTTAGTGGCAGCCAAAAGGGGTTCGACCGTGTGAAAGGCGACCAGATGGGCATGTGCGCCACGGTCATCAACTCGCTCGCGCTCAGCTCCGCACTTGGCGCAATCGGCGTGAAGACAAAGGTCATGACCGCCATACGCATGGAACCGATAGGCGAGTTCTACAACAAGTGGAAGGCCGTCGAGGCACTGGAGGACGGCTACGTATGCATATTCTCCGCCGGAACGGGCAACCCCTACTTCACCACCGACACGGGTTCGAGCCTGCGCGGAATAGAGATAGGGGCGGACGTGATGCTCAAGGGCACGCGGGTCGACGGAGTGTACACCGCCGACCCGGAGAAAGACCCGGCTGCCAGGAAGTTCGCGGACATAACGTACAAGGAGGTGCTGGAGCACGGGCTGAAGGTAATGGACCTTACCGCCATCTGCATGTGCCAGGACAACGACCTGCCCATATACGTGTTCAACATGGACGTGGTCGGCAACTTGAAGAAGGTCATCGATGGCGAGGACATAGGCACACTCGTACACAACTGACCCTGCTTGCATAGTAACAATAGCATTGTTACATACCAACAATACTATTCTTACATTCCAACAATAGTATTGCTACCGTCCAAGAATACTATTGTTACACACCAATAAAGCCGTTGCTGGTTATCAGCAACGGCTTTTTCATGTTCACGAAGTACTGTTTAAGGTTTAAAACGACATCATGAAGTTGAACCTAACGCCCCATTTGTCGGCGTTGGGCAAGTCCTTGTACGTAAGCCGGCGCACATAGTCCACACCGAAGAACTTGAATATGTTGTGTATGCCCACGATAGCCTCCCAGTACGGCTGGTTCGACATTATGTGCGTATCCTCGGGCAGTTGGAACAGCACGGGATCACCCTCCTTGCCCGCAAGCGTCGGATTGTTCTTGTCCGTCAAGTGTCCCCACATGCCCTTTATGCCGACGAACTCGCGCCACTTCAGCTTCTTTATGAGCGGGATGCGGTTGAACAGCTTGCCGTTCAGGTCCCACACCGCGCTCCAAAAGACATACCGGTCGTTGAGGAACTCCATATTGCGCATAAGGTTGAACGTCTCGTCGTTGACATCTGTGAAATAAGTCAGGCTTACGGGCGGCATACACAGCAGCGGGAACGGAACCCGGTTCCATTGCGCCCTGCCTATGACGTGGAGGTTCACATATCCCCAACTACCCATCCACTGCCTCTTGTACAGCTTCACCTCGGTCATGTTGGAATTGTAGTCGCCGCCGAGCAGGCCCTTCACGCCCGTAGTGTGGGTAATCCACAACTCCGGGCTGTCGAGGTTGACGGGATAGCGGCGTTGCTTCGTATTGATATACGTCTGGTCGGGACAGAAGCCTATCGACGCTGAGACCTCCGACGTGTGTATGCGGAACGTCTCGCCGCCGTCTGACATCCGCATGAAGTGCAAGTCGCCCGCCGTACGGTTGTTCTCGACCTTCACCGAGGCGAGGTAGCTCAGCCCCCACTCCGTCTCATACTTGAACTCCAATTGGTGACGGCTGTAGTAATACATCTGGCGGACGCTCTGCGTCCTGAACGATTCGAATACGTTGTCCTTGTTGTTCGTCAGGTACTTGTCGGCAGGCGACATCAGGTCGTACGTGTTGTAGAGCGTCAGCGAGCGCATGGGGAACTCGAATGGCGAGTTCTCCTTCCCGTTCATCGACCATGTAAGCTCGGAACCATAATACCACTTGTGGCTGTCGGTGCCGTACGCGCCAAATCCCTTCCAGAACCAGTGAGGGTTGAGGGCTGCCATGGTGCGTCCGCTCATGCGCAGGCGGTAGCCGTCTACGAAGTTGTGGGAAATTATAGTGTTGACCGGTCCAATGTCGAACTTGCTGCGGTGTCCCGGCTTGCTTGTCTCGACGAAATTCTCGGCAAACATCTTCAATACCAGCTGCGCCCAGCCGAAGTTCTTGCTCTTTGTCAGCCTGTATACGAAGTAGTCCATGTTGCTCTCACCACGGGTGAGAGGCATCGTGCGCCGTTCCTCCCAGTACTTGTCGCTGCGTATGCGCGCGCTCGGCTCCTCCCGCCGCGGAGCCTTTCCACGGAGCAGCCTCGGCGGATTGTCGTTGACGAACGCATAGTCGCCAACAGTGGTCTTCCTCGTCACTACGAGTGGCGGAATGAACGGCAGCAGCTTCAGCCCCGCCGTCATCTCGTCCGACGACAGCACCCATTCGCCCCCGGGCAGGCGGGAGAAGGACTGGCGTATCGTCATCTCGTCCACGAAGTTGACATCGCTCTTCTTCGGAATCGCCAACTCGCAGTACTTCACCTGTACTGCCGAGTCCTTGGTTATGTACATCTGCCCCTTGAATCCGAAGTCCTGCTGGTTCGCCGGATAGAAGAGTACCTGCCAGCAACTGTCACCCTCGTACACCGTCGAGTCCTGTATGAAGAAATGGTAGAACGATATAGCCGTCTTTCCGATAGGACTGGGGAACGGGTATTGCAACAGCCGTATGTAGTCGTCGTTGATGTTGACGTCCTGGAATATCTCCTTGAGCATGGTGTTGACCATCTCGCCCGTCTGGAATATCTTGTTCACGCCCGACGACCGCTGGCCTTCGAGTATGTCGAGCTCGCGGCGGGGCGACTTGCGGTATATGTGGCGCATGAGCGTCTCGTCGAGGGTCAGGGGCAGGACCAGGGTAGCCGAGTCGAGTGGCGAACGCTCCACGTGGTCGCGGTACCACGGTTTGCGCTTGTGCCTAACCGTGTCTACATTGTTCTGCGACATGGTTATCTTCTGGTACTTCCGGTACTCATAGTACGGAAGCAGGTCGAGATGCGTCTCCTTCTTGTGGGCTATGACGCGCCTCATCAGCTCCACCGCCGGGTTGTTCTTGCGGCGGTAACGGCGGCGGCGCGCCTTCACGGTCACGCCCTCGAGGCTCGTCTCCGAGTCTTTGAGCCTCACCTCGAAATATCCGCCCGCGGGTATTTCGACAGTCACCTTGTCGTAGCCCACGCTGCTCACCGTTACGCGCCGTCCCGGGTTCCGTGGCAACGTGAAGTTGCCGTCGGCGTCGCACTGGACGTTCACGCCCCGGTCGTCAACGCGCACGTTGGCATACGGAATACCTATGCCGTCAGCCTTGTCGACCACCTTCCCGGTCGTCTGCCCCACAGCTTGCGGCACCATAGCCACTGCAAGCATGAGCAAAAGCAGGATCTTCTTCATTTCATCATCTGGAGAATATTGTAACACAGGCGTTCATGGCGGCGGTTCATGTAGATTGCCAATGCCGACATGACGATTATCTCAAACAGGAAGTAAGCCCACGGCAAATCGAGCAGGCACAGCGCATAGAGGGCTATGGCTCTGACATTGAACGTCAGCACGTTCGCCCATCTCATCAGCGGGAGCGAACCGCGCCGGAACTCATTCCGCAAGTCTTCGGGTATGGCTTCCGACGTAGCATACCTGCGCTCAATCTCCCTGCGCAGTGCCTGGAACCGCGGCGTCCACCGTTCCTGCCTGGCCGTGTACCCGATGTATGTCTTCAGAAACGCCTTCCACAGCACGTTGCCCCTCCACGGCGTGGAGTCGTACACGGCCTGCTGCTGTGCCGACGTGTCAAGCTCGCTCCCCGCCTTGCCGTTGACCACGAACAGGTGTATCTGGCGGTAATAGTCGGCGAGGGCGCACTGTCCGCTGTGGCAGACGAAGCCCGATATGAGGCACATTACAAACAATATAGCGGCTGCCAGCCACGAGTTCGCCTCCGTGTCGGCAACGCCCAGCCACCCGAACAAGTCCGTATGGTGGCTGTAGAACCTCACGACGAGCGCTATATATATAGGTATGAACCACACCTCGCTCGCAGCCCCGTCGAGTATGCGCCCGAGACGCGTCTTCTGGTTCGTCATGCGCGCCAACTGTCCGTCCGCGCTGTCGAGGAAGTTGGCTACGGCGAGCAGCGCTACGGCGACAATGTTCATCTCCAGACCGCTGGTGCCGCAATATCTGTAACTGCCACTGGCAAAGAACAACGCCGACGACGCGCCGATAATCATCGACAGCACCGTGACCGCGTTGGGGTGTACGTGGAGCTTGCGGAAAAGCACCGCAAACAAGTAACCGACAGGGCGCGTCCACACCTTGTCGAGCCACTCCTCGGTATCAGCCGACTTGAACGTGGCTCTGGCTTTCTCCCTTAACGTCATAACTCAACTCTGTTTTCACATTCAAACCGCGTCCCCGTCAGCAACCCTCATCAGCAACAGCCCGATACCGTCCCACACTATCTCGCGGAGCCGGCACACTATGCTGACCGTCATGCCGATGCCCGTTGTCAGCCCGAACACCGTGGCGGACATCGCGTATCCGCCTTCGCGTGTCCCGAGCTGCATCGGAATGAAGCCGAGCAGGTTTGCAAACAGGGAAGTAAATGCAAGTATCAGGAAGCTGTGGACGAACAGCAGGGCATACGCGCCCACGCCGCAACCGTCCGCCATTCCCATGGAAAGAAGCACGAAGAACACCTCGAAGCTCTGGAGTACGCGCTCGGTGTACTCCAGTAAGAAGCTCTTGCGGAACACCTTGGGGTTCTGCCCCCTCAGCTGGCTTATCTGCCGGTCTATCGTCACTATGGTGTCGCCGTGCCTAAGCTCCATGCGGCGCGCCCACCGGCACAATCCGGGCATGCGCCCTATGCCGTGGAGCATCTTCAGCACGAATCCGTTGCGGTATCCCTTGCGGAATATGTATATCCCGCCATAGCTGAACGCCGCGCCGAAGGCAAGCACCACGCCCAGTCCGGCGTTCATAGGCACGGCGCCACAGAGGGCGAGCACGGCGTAGATGCCGGCAGCCGTCAGCCAGAACCAGAAGTGGGTGTATATGTGCGTCATCGAGAACAGGAGTACCGACGACGTGGCGCGCCTCACCCCCACCCTCTCCTTGAGGACCACGATCTTGTACGGCTCGCTGCCGAGGACTCCCATCGGAGTGAGGCTGTTCAGGGCGAATCCCGTCACAGTCCACTTGTACATCATCGGAAGTCCGACATCGCACTCGCCCTGCCCGCGCAGTATAGTGAGCCACGCGTAGGCACTGGCGAGATACAGCGGCGCCCACATGCCGAGAACTGCCACTGGCAGCCACCACGCGCCGAACAGCGCGCCGCAGACCTGTTCCCAGGTGACGTGGAACGAGTACACCATGACGACAATCGAGACCAGACCGATGCCGAACAGCAGCCTCTTGAAGACGGTCTCGCCCGAAAGTCGCCGTGATGTCCCTCCCATTACAAACAATTAGTCTATTTCCTCGTCAGCCTCGTAGCCGCCCATCTCGCGGATGGCGTTCTTCAGCATGACATACTGGTCGAAAAGATTGTTTACCGCCTCTTCGCCCTTGGTGTAGTCGTGCATAGGGCTCTTGAGGAAGAAGCTCAGGAACCTCTGGATTCCGTACCGTCCGGCGCGGGCCGCAAGGTCCATCAGCAGCGTCAGGTCGAGAAGCAGCGGAGCGGCGAGTATGGAGTCGCGGCAGAGGAAGTTTATCTTTATCTGCATCGGGTACCCCATCCAGCCGAATATGTCGAGATTGTCCCAGCCTTCCTTGTTGTCGTTGCGAGGCGGATAGTAGTTTATGCGTACCTTGTGGTAGATGTTGCCGTAAAGGTCTGGCTGGTCGTCCTTGCGGAGTATTGTTTCGAGCGTGGAGAGCTTGGATACCTCCTTGGTGTGGAAGTTTGCCGGCTCGTCCAGCACCAGTCCGTCGCGGTTTCCGAGTATGTTGGTCGAGAACCAGCCCGACAGTCCGAGGTTGCGTACCTTCAGGATTGGCGCGAACCCGCTCTTGACGAGCGTCTGCCCGGTCTTGAAGTCCTTGCCGCAGATAGGCATCTTGGTCTTTTCGGCGAGTTCCCACATCGCGGGTATGTCTACCGTGGTGTTGGGCGCGCCCATTATGAACGGAGCGCCCTCCACGAGTGAGGCGTAGGCGTAGCACATCGACGGCGCGACGTGCTCCCGGTCGTCGTCCTTCATCGCCTTCTCAAGGGCGGACAGCGTGCCGTGGAACTTCTCGTCGTACGGGACGTAGATCTCGGTAGAAGCAGCCCAGATGACGACCACGCGCGAGCAGCCGTTCTCCGCCTTGAAGTCGCGGATGTCCTGGCGCAGGGCCTCGACCATCTCCCACCGTGTCTTGCAATCCTTGACGTTGTCGCCGTCCAGCCGCTTGGCGTAGTTCTTGTCGAAAGCCGCCTTCATTGGCTTGATTGCCTCAAGCTCGTCGCGTACAGGCTCGATGTCCTTGGCTTTGAGCACCTCTGCGTACACGGCAGCCCGGTATGCATCCTGGGGGTACACGTCCCACGTGCCGAAGACTATGTCGTCGAGCTTTGCCAGCGGAACTATGTCCTTATAGTGGAGGTACTTCTTCTCCGCCCCCCTACCGACACGTATCTTGTCGTACTGGGTCATCGAGCCTATAGGCTTGGCGAGTCCTTTCCGCGCCATAAGTACACCTGTCATGAACGTTGTTGCCACGGCTCCACAGCCTACAACCATAATACCGAGCTTGCCCTCGGCGGGCTTTACGTTTGTCTCTTTCATCTTCAAGTATATAAATTTGTCAAATATCCGTGTTCAAATGCGGAAGCAGAGCGTCCCATTTGGGAAACCCGTATTTTCTTCAAAGTTTTCAATTGCAAAGATAAAGGTTATTTCCATATGGCACATTATGAAAGTAGCATTTAACAGTATTTTAACGGAACCCCGCCACGGGCAGTCCGTGGACAGGTATTTTGAAAGTAGGGCTTAGATTGGGTGAAAGTAAGGGCTGGATTAAGTGACAGTAAGCCCTACTTTGGACGAAAGTAGAGCCTGCTTTGAGTGAAACTTGCGCCTACTTACAGTGAAAGTAGCCCCTACTTTCAACGAGACCAAACCTACCCTCCCCTGCGGGAGGGTGTACATGGCAGCAAAGCCGCCACCATACGGCAGCAAGGCACGCATAAAAGACGACGGGTAACGAGGCTGCTACTGGTTAATGCCGCAGGACGAGGAGCATACCAGGGCGCAGTTTCGCGTCAGGCGACAGCGGTCGGGCGCGAACCTCGAACGTGCGGCGGTCGTAACCCTCGTTGGGCTTCTCCGCCCTCCACGTGGCATAGTCGTCGGCAGCCTCGAGGAAGTAGACCTTCAGGCGGTACTCACGGCGGAGCGACGGCGAGTAGGCCGTAACCTCGCTGCCGGGACGAACGCCGCGGAGCCTGTCCTCACGGATATTGAACTTGCCCCACACGTCGTCGAGAAGGCTTATGCTCATCACGGGCGTACCGCTGCTGACAAGCTCGCCGTCGTGGATATAGATTTTGTCTACCTCGCCGTCGTGCGCGGCTACCTGTACGGTCTCCCGCAGCAACGACCGCACCACCTCGGTGCCGCTCCGGGCGGCGCGCGCCTGTTCCGACGCAGCCCGGCGTTGCTCGCGGCGGGCTCCGTTGCGGGCTTTCTCGTATTGGCTGCGAGCCGCGCGCACACGGGCTTCAGCCACCTGGAGGGCGGCGAGAGCCTCGTCACGCTTCTGCGCCGGGACGACGCCTTCGTCGAGCAGGTTCTGCTGTCGGCGGTAGGTCTTCCTCGCGATGTCGCGCGCAGCCTCGGCTTGGCTGACAAGTTCGCGTGCCGAACCTATGTCCTCATCACGGGTTCCGTTGCGTGTCATGTCACTGATGGCGCGGGCAGCCTCAGCCGTCGCCTGCGCCGCCTGCTCCTGGGCGGCTATCTCTGGAGCATCGAGCACCACGAGCGTGTCGCCCTTATGCACGTATTGTCCCTCTTCGACCATTACCTTGCGCACGCGCGCCGTCACCTTGGCGGCAATGCGGTACTCGCGAGCCTCGACCTGCCCCTGGATGTCGTCAGGGTCGTCGGCGAAGAAGCGGTAGCCGACAAACGCCACGCCCATAACTATGGCGAGGAACGCGAGCAATGCAGCGATGATGTTCAATGCCTGCCGACGGGGTTCCGCGCCAGTGTGCGCCGCCGACGGCGAATGTGCGGATTGCGTATTGTCAAGTTTGCGTATCATTACCATTTTCCTGTATGTCATGTTATTCGTCAGCAGCACTCGGAGTGCTTACGGGCACGCGCCCCGAGAGCATATTCCTGATGTTCCTGCGGTAGACGAGGCACGCCGTGCCGAAATACACAGCCGCCTGTACCCACAGTCCGATGTATATCGGGGCGATGTCGTGGAGCGAGCACCCCATTGACATTATCCTTATGTATCCGTTCATGCCCAGCGTCGAGGGGAACAGGTCGGAGAACCACCGCCAGAACGCCGGCATAGCCGAACGCGGCCACGACACTCCCGAAAGGAAGACCATGGGCACGGACATGAAGACGAACACCAATATGCAATCCTCGCGCCGGTATATGAGCGACGAGAGCGTTATGGCGAAGAATATGCACGCCAACAGGTAAGGCACTACGAACGCCATGAACGTCCAGTAGCCGCCCATGCGCGGAAGCCCGAACGAACCCGACACGAACGTAGCCATATATATCGCGGACACGAGGTAGAGGGGGAAATACAGCATCGCCTTTCCACCTACGATGGGCATCACCCGCCGGTAATGGAAGTCCAGGGGAATGACGCTCCCGTGGTACTTCTCGCGCGTCACGCCCATTTCCATGCCGATGCCGAGCAGGAGCGTCTGCTGGATAATGAGCATCAGTATCGGAGGTATGAGGAACGCCGCGAAACCCTGCTGCGGATTGAACAGCGACAGGTGCTCATAGAGTATGGGCATCTTCGTTATCTCCTCGTCGCGGGTTGTTGTCGCGCCGACGTGCTCCACCTTTATGTCATTGTTCATCGAAAGCGACACGTCGGTACACGCCAATAGGAACGCCTTGTAGTACAGCATCGAACTCATGTCGCAGTAGAGTCCGACTTTCGTCTGTTCGCCTTGACGAAGGTCGTAGGCGAACGATTCGGGAATGTGGATAATGGCGTAGGCTTTGTGCTCCTTCACCTGAAGCTCAGCCTCGGACATGCTGGGATAGGTACCCATTACGCGCACGTCGGGCGTACCGTCGACCTTGCTGACGAACTCCCTCGACACGGGCGTGTTGCTGTCGTCGACCACCGCCGCCGGAACGTCGCGGCACACCTCGTTGGTGTAGACGTAGGAGTACAGCAGCGGATAGGCAAGGGGCACGAACACCACGAAGATGAGTATGCCCTTGTCGCGAAGTACCGTGCGCACCTCGTCATACCATATATATAAAAGGTCTTTCATGCTATGTATTTGAATTTCTTAAACGCGGTGTGGTAACGGGGCAGCACGAGTATCGGCAGGAACGCAAACCCTACGAGTGCCATTACGGAGCCCCAGACGTATTTCAGCGAATAGCCGTCGAGAGCCGAGTTGACATATATGAGGTAATAGTGCCGTAGGGGGAACCAGTCGGCAAGGAACCTCAGGTACGGCGACATGGCGGACACGGGGAAGGTGAACCCACCAAGCGAGAAGGAGAGAATGCCCCACAGCGAGCATATGCACATCGCCAGGCGCATCTCGCCCGCCATCAGCCCGAACAGGAATATTCCGAAGCCTTGCGATGCCAGGACTGTCAGAATCCCCATGCACATCATGCGCGGCAGTCCGCAGTTGCACGGATAGCCAAGGTACTTGTAGAACCACACGTCCATGAAAATGATTATGGTAGAGTATATGACGGTCTGCGGCAGGAGCTTGGCTGCCAATGCCAACGCGGGGCTTCTCCCAGAGAAGATGTAAAGCTTGACTTGTTGCTCCTGCTTCCATTCGAGACCTATGGTGTAAGTCGTCGTAAGCATGATGAGGAGTATTATGATTCCGGGCACGAGCATATTGCTCAAGTAGACGGAATAGTCGAGAAAGGCGTTCTTCATCGGGTGGGTCTCGATGACTATCGGCTGAAGCAGCCCCATGACGTTCTCGTCCCGCACGCCGTGCCCCCACAAGTTGCTGCGGGTGAGCGCAAGCCCGGCGAGGGCTCCGGCAGTCTTCATATCCTTGAACAAAAGGTTGGCGGGGACGTAGTAAGCATCGTTTGTATAGAACGAGATAGTAGGCTGGCGTGACGACTCACAGTCCCTCGTCAGCCCTTTGGGAAGATAGAAGAAGCCGTAGATCCTGCGCTCCTGCATCGCCTGGCGAGCCTCGGAAAAGTCATGGTAGACGTACTTCACGTCGGTTTCCTCGAAGGCGTTTATAAGGCGGCACACGATTCGGGTGACATGGGTGTCGTCCTCGTCGACGATAGCCGCGGGCAGGCGCGTGGGCAGCCCCTTCATCATCAGGGTGGTGAAGAAGAATATGCACAGCAGCGGCGCGATTATCATACAGAATAGGAAGACCGGACGATGGCTGTACATCCTTATTTCACGCCGGTTTATATATATGAACCGGCTGCGTATTACCTTTATCTTTCTTATATTGAACACTGCTACAAGATGTTTTAAGATTAAAAAACGACGAGCACAGCCGACTCTCCCCCATGCACGGCCTTGAGCTTCCGCAACGGGCGCGCGCGGACATCAAACACCTTCAGGTCGATGTCCTCCAGGGCGCGGGTGGATTTCCATGCGGCGAAGTCGCCGGCGTTGTTTATCCTCGTGACGCGGGCCTCCACGGTATCGCCTGACGCGGGGCGGTACACGCGGACTATGGAGCCATAGTCGATGCCTTGAAGCTTGTCCTCGGTGAAATAGAACGTGAACCACGCGTCGTCGGTCTCGACATTCATAATAGGCGCGCCCGTGCCGACAATCTCCCCCGGCTCGACAAACACTTCCGTGACTACACCGTCCTGCGGGGCGGTGAGCACCGTCTCGCCAACCAGCGAGCGCACTTCCGCAATTTTGGCAGTGGCATTGCGGACAACCGCGCTCGAAGCCCGCCGTTCCTCGGCGCGCGCTCCGTTGAGGGCGGCGCGGTATTGCTCATGGCGGCTGCGGGCTGCGGCAACAGCGGCATCGTAGGAGGCTTTCGCCTCATCACGTTTCTGCCCGGCGACCACGCCCTGCTCATAAAGACGCTCCATGCGGTCGTAAGTCTTCCTGGTTATGCCGACACGGACCTCCGCCTGCTGCCAGAGGTCACGGCTGCTGTTGATGACTTCCTGCCGGGTTCCGTCATCGACAAGGTCGCGATTGGCTACGGCCACGTCGCGCGTCGCCCTGGCTCCCTGCTCCAGCGCGTTGACTTCGGGTGCGGAGAGGTATACGAGCGTGTCGCCCTTGCGCACGCGTTCGCCCTCGGAAACGCAAACCCGTACCACGCGGCTCGGAACCTTGGTGGCAACGCGGTAGTCTGTAGTCTCCAGCTGACCTTGAAGCGCGGGCTTGTGTTCGGGAATGCACAGACCGACGACCACGGCGACGGCTATCGCCATGAGCAGGATAATTGCCGTCAGCAACACTTTGTTGTGGAATATTATCTGAAATACGCGCCTTTTCTCCATCATTACACCTTTTGATTGGTGCAAATTTCGGACTTTGCAGGCTATATCCGTTGTCTGTTTGTTCTTATAATATACCGAAAAAGGCGAGTGCCTTACCTATCAGACAATGATTTGGAAGCAAGAGACACCAAAGTTGTGGAAATTCTCAAATATAAAAAGGGTCGTTGATGACATTTTCACCAACGACCCTTTGTCTTTTTAAAAGCAATACCTTACCTTGAATGGACGATAGTAACTATCGAAGTACTGGTTCGTTTGAACCAGCCTACTCCCCTATCGACAACGTTTCAACCGCCGCCCTGCCCATAAACTCGGGCGCATAGGCGCACTGCGCGACGCAGGTACCGGAAATGTAGTCGCCCGAACGGTCGACGTAGTACTCCGTCTCGACGACGTGCGTGCCTTTCGACAGTCGGTCGAAGTAGTAATTGGTCGAGCAGTCGCGCGGCGTGACGTAACAGCCCCACCGATAGCCTGAGAGCTGGTTTGCTGGCTCAAGGCACGCGGCACGGCGGTCAACAACCTCGACGAAGTCATAGTCACGGTCGGCGGTGATGGTGATGCGCACGCGCACATTGTCGCCGACTTTGAGTGCCGTCTGGTCGGAAACGGGCTTGCCGTCGGCACCGAGCACCTCGCGGCTGACGGTCATGCCGCTTTCCAAACCTTTAATATCCACCGCCTTCTGGAAGAACTGGGCGTAGACTGCGCCCCAGCTTACTCCGTCAGTCGGTTTCGACACGCGGAGAGATGCCGTCGGCGCGCCGCCACCAGACGATGCGGCAGCGGTATTGGCAACTTGCGACGATATGTCAGCCTTGACATAGCCCGTGCCAGCCGTGGGTTGCGGAAGGGTTATGGCATTGCCGCCGAGACTTACAGCCGGCAGAACCGTGGCATCGAGGTCGGCGAGGCGTGATGTGGCAGTGTCGCCGCCGAGGAACGCGTAGATGGCGTTTGCCGAGTTGAGCGGCGTGTCCCAAGCCTGCGTGCGTTTCTCCTGGAGTAGCCAGTGCTGCATCTCGGTAATGGCAGTGCGGTCGGAAGGCTGGAGCAGGCGGTACGCCTCGATAGCGGCGGTCTGCGTGGGTATCTTGTAATCGAACCAGCTATAGGCAGCCTTTGGCGTGTCGAAGTAGCGTCCCATGTCCTCCTTGTAGACGGAATACTCACCGATGCTCTGAAGGTACTCGCGGGCTGTCTTCGGGTGTCCGTACATTGCGAGGATTACGGCACAGTTCGCCTTGCCGTAGATAGTGAGGTCGCGCGGCATCTTGGCTACGAGTCCGACGATATAGTTGATGTCGGCGGTGGTAGGACGCTTGGCGAGCGCGTTGGCGTAGACATAGTCGCAAAGGGCATCGGACGGATATACCTTGACCTTGCGCCGTTCGGCGCGCTTCATCTCCGAGACTTCGCGTGCCGCCTCACTGTCGAGATAAGCCCACGCCTTGTCCAGCAGCGACGGCGCGACGGACTCGCCCGTCATAGCCTCCAAACGGACGAGGGTCTTCACGACGGCGACGGTCATGTAGGCACTTCCGTCCATTCCCTGCCACCATGAGAACGAGCCGTCTGGGTTCTGGAGGTTCTTCAAGCCCGAAATGACTTGGGAGCGGCACGCCTCAAGGGTGTTGGTGTCGAAATAGTTGGCAAGGGCGCGCTTTTGTGCCGATTCTCCGGCAGCGTCAGCCACCCACGGGGTCTCGGACAGTACGAGGGTCTTCAGTTCCTCGTCCTTCTCAAGGCTGCTCGCGAGCGAAGTCTCCGTGCCGGATTCACGCCGCCACTGCTCGAATACGGTCTTTATCTTGGGATTCAATCCGACGATGTGGCTGGCTACGCCGTTGGCGAACAGTGCCGTGGCGAGCGATATGGCGTTCTTGTCGGAAGGATTGGCTACGTATGGCAGCGATTGTACCATTAGCCATGCGGGATTGGCAGTCATCTCGAACTTGACCTTTACCCCACTCACGCCAGAATGCACGATGCTTTCAAGCGGAATGTCCGTGGTCCCACTGCCTGTGAGCGTGAACGGACGCGTATTGGTGACGAACTCACGGTCGGGCAGCACGGCGAGATAGTGTTGCTCGCCGTCGGAGAAGCCGTCGCCACTGGCAGTTACGCGCACGACAAGGAGGGACTGCGCGGCGATGTCACGTACAAAACTGGAAGGCGCGATGTCGAATGTAGCTGTCGCCGTCTTGCCCGAATCAACCCGGAACGGGCTTTCCACATTATATAATATAACGTCGGTCGAGGGGTCGAGTATTTCGAGACGGGCTGTGCCGCTGACTGCCTTGTCCGAGGTGTTGAATATGCGTGATGCGAGCCGCGCCTTGTCGCCAATACGCACGAACCGCGGCATATTCGGCTGTATCATTACCGCCTTCTTGGCCACGGCTTCTGCCGTAAGCAGCCCGAAATTGATGTCGGCATCGTGGGCAAGTCCCATGAAACGCCACGTGGTTACGCTTTCGGGCAGCGTGAATTTAAGTTGTACGGTTCCGTCCTTGCCAGTAGCGAGCTGCGGATAGAAGAATGCCGACTCGTCGAGAATCTCACGCAACTGCGCGGGAGCGGTACGGTCGGACGCACCCTTGTCCGCACCGTCCTCTGACGGAGCTACGGCAGCCTCGTCAGATGCCGAACCGTCGGCACCTGTATCCGCAACGCCGTTGGCCGTCTCGACGTTGGCGCGGGATTCAAGCTTCATAGAAGCAGCCCCGACTGAAGCCGCCATGAGTGGTTGCAAGCGGTCGGTGGCAAAAAGCCCATAGCGTGGGAACTTGAATCCACGGTAGTAGGCAGTGTTGATAGAACGGAACGCGAGCCCGGTCGTAGTCGCCAGCCTCAACGAGGCAGACAGCGTGCCGGATATAGTTCCGACTGGCATGGCGTTCCACATGGCTGTGGGAAGATATAGGCTGTATTGCGGGTTGAAAGCCCAATCGTGCTTGACAATCTGGTCGAGACTCTTGTCATAGAGCGTAGCCATGAGCTGCGCGTCGGCAGGCTTGCCGTCTGGATTGAGGACGGTCAGCGTCCATTCCTCCTTCTGCCCGGGCACGAGATTGTCACGGAACGTGCGCCACGACATACGCAGGCGGTTGTCCTTCTCGGGACGGCGTATCTCGGCACGATGACGGTACACTACTCCGTCACGAACCCAGGCTACGTTCAGCACGAGTCCGTCTCCATAGTCGTCACGATAGGTGAACTTGCGGGTCGTCAAGGCGTTGCTTTGATTCAACGAACCTTGCTCCAGTATCTTGTTGCCACCAGAAATAAGGGTATACACCACGTGCTGGTCATCGTCGCTAGATCCGAATTGAACGTAGACGGGCTTGCCGTCGGCTGGGAACTGCCCGGCGCTCTGCCAGAACCAGTCATGCGTGGTAACGACGGGGCGTTTGTCGGCTACGGAGAACACGGTGAAGTCCTTTTTCAGCGTGTCTCCGCCACAAGCAGCCACCAACGTGTAGGAACCCGAGGACAGTGTGCCGATAGTTACAGGCTTGTTGCACGGAGACGTGCCCTTACGACCACGAGGACTGATAGTCCACGAGACGGTTCCCGGTATCTCCTTGCCAGCCATATTGACGCGTTTGAACGTAACCGTACGCAATGAATCACGAAGCACCTTGTCGGGAATGTCGCAGGCGAGCGCGGTCGGACGCGTACCGAGGGGCAGGGACAGGCTGCCCTCGTGGCTCTCGCCGCCTTGGTCGGTCACCTTTGCCGTGAGTTCCACATTATAATAATGGTATATATGGCGGCCGAGGGACAAAGCCCTTGCGTCTGCGGACGGAAGCACGAGTGGCACACGGGCTTTGAACGCGCCGTCGTCATCGGTTATAGCCGTACCAGTGAACGAGAAGTCCCCGCCGTCAGCATCATCGCCCCACCAACGCCACCACCATGCGCTGCGCCGGCTGACAGTGTACTCCACCTTTGCGCCCTGTACGGGCACTCCTGCGTAAGAGTGCGCGCTTCCAGTGACGGTTATGGTATCGCCAGCCTTGTATTCAGCCGTATAGTCGTCGAGGGCGACCTCAAACGTAGGACGCTTGTACTCGTCTACGTCGAAAGAAGCGGAGCCGTTGCAATTGCCGGCTTGCGCGGATATGGTGAAGTTGCCCGTAAGTCCGGAAGAAGGCAGCGTGAAGTCAGCCGATGCCGAGCCGAAACGGTCAGTGGTGACGATCTGTTTCTCCACTTCCTTGTAGTTGGCATCACGAAGGGTAAGGGTGACGGAGCTGTTTTCCGTGGCTTTACGCGTGCGGGTGGCGTTGTCCTGCGTGTAGGCTATAAGCGAGGCGTGCACGACCTGTCCTGGACGGTATACACTGCGGTCGGTAAATGCGGTAAGGACGTTGGCAGATTTGGCAGCCTTGCCAAAGTACTCCGCCCAACGGTAGGTGGAGGGCGATGCCTTGTCGGTGTCGGTATAAGCCCATACGTCCGTACTATAACGTTCGGCGGACGTAAATGCGGCCTCGCCGTCGCTGTCGGTCGTCAAGGTGTTTACAATGTCAGACTGACCATAGGCGCGATGCTGCGTAATACGCAGTCGGGCTCCTGCAACGGGCTTGCCTGTTGTCGCATTGACGACCACGTATCGCGTCTTGTTGTCCGGCAACGACTCGATTATGAGCGCGACATCGCTGACATACAGCAGTCCATACGATGGAGAAACGCCTGAATCAGGCGTGGACATCTCTAAGAGCCAAACGCCTACGGACAGTCCCGGAATGACGAGGCTGTCGGCTGTGGTCTCATAGGCATTGGCTGCGGAGACATTCTTGCCGACGACAGTCTTGGTAGACATAATCCGCGCGGCTTTAAGCTTCTTCAGGTCATTGTCGCTTGTAGGATTGAGGTCAGTATCCCCATTTACATTCAGGCGAGTGGCGGTCAGCGTCACGGCAGAAACATTGCGTGCGGAGAAGCGCACGGTCTGCTCCTTGCCGGGGATTGCCAGTCCCTTTCCAACTGTATATTCGATCTTGGGCTGTGTAAGTTGCTTCTGCCCGTTGGCAACCGTCGCAATATTCTTCCATGAAGACCAATGTCGCAACACCTGCTCACCATATTCATATTTAGCCTTAGCCTCATCATTGGTTCCTTGAGGCATAAGCCCATAACGGCGCATGGCAAGTTCGGCGCATTCCGCCACGTCACCGTACACCGTTATCAGAGAGTCGAGAGCGGCTATCTTGTCGACATCGCCAGCCGTGGAAGACGCGAGCATAGATAGTGCCGACATACAGGCGGCGGCACGGTTGCCATGTGCGTCGTAATACTTGTTCAGCGTTGCGTAATCGCCAGTCAGCTTCCCGATTACGTGTAACAAGTCGTCGTTGAATATCTTACTGTCAACGCCATTGCCGACAAAAGGCTCATACCCTTTCGCTGTTGCGGCGGCGAGAGCCGCAGGGTCTGACATAGCCTTGCGCCAATAGTCCGCCCCCTTGGCCACATGGTCGTCGCCAAGAGAGGCATTGCTGCGGTAGATGTCGCCAA
This sequence comes from uncultured Prevotella sp., assembly GCA_964523825.1. GTDB lineage: Bacteria > Bacteroidota > Bacteroidia > Bacteroidales > Bacteroidaceae > Prevotella. The sequence continues at coordinate 32,693 of CAZGAT010000014.1, forward strand.
GGACGGCATAAAACACGGCTTTCAATGCCGTAGAATGTGCCGTTTCAGCCTCCCGTTCAAGCCGTTTCACCTCGGCTTTGAGCGAATCCGGAGATATGCTAAGCTGGACGCTGCCCCGCTTCAGTCCGGCAGCAAGCAGTTGACCGTAATTATTCTCCTTAGTGGCTTTGGATACAATCTTTCCAAGAGCCGTTATCTCTGTTTTCGGAAGATCCTTACGCTCGGCCGCACTGACGTTCTTCCAAAGCTGGTCGTAGCTCTGGGAGAAGCATGTCACAGCAGCCACAAATAAAAGAATAGTTGACAGTAGTCTCTTCATAATATACATTTTTATTACGTTGCAAAGTTACAGTACGCCAATGTAAATAGCAAAAATAAAAACATATTTTCTTTGTTGTTTCACTCTTTTACAGTAACTTTGCAGCCAGTTTCGCAAAAGGGTGGATTGTACCCTGGCGTGGGACTATCACGATTGAAGAACTATAAAATAATTGAATGAGAGGTAAGAAAGACGATTTAAAGTACAAGTACCGTACCAATGAGCACATACGCGTGAAAGAAGTGCGCGTCGTAAGCGACAACGGCTCGGAAGTTATGCCAACGCGCAAGGCACTCGACATGGCACGCCGCGAGGGTGTTGATTTGGTAGAGATTTCTCCAAACGCGCAGCCGCCTGTTTGCCGTCTCATCGATTACTCCAAGTTCCTATATCAACAGAAACGCCGCCAGAAGGAGTTGAAGCAGAAGCAGGTCAAGCAGGAGGTGAAGGAAATCCGCTTTGGACCGCAGACCGACGAGCACGACTATCAGTTCAAGCTCAAGCACGCCGAGGAGTTCCTCCGTGAGGGCAACAAGGTAAGGGCATACGTGTTCTTCCGTGGTCGCAGCATTCTGTTCAAGGAACAAGGCGAGGTTCTCCTACTCCGCTTTGCCAACGACCTCGAAGAACTCGGCAAGGTTGAACAACTGCCGAAGCTCGAAGGCAAAAAGATGTTCCTATACCTTGCGCCAAAGCAGGCAGGTATCAAAAAGAAGAGCCAGCAAAAGCGTGACCGTGAGCAGCAAGAGGCTGAAGCCAAGGAAGCTGAGAAGCAAGTCAAGGAGGAACAAGCTGAAAAGACCGGTCTTTTCGCCAATGCCAAAGGCGGGGCGGAAGCAATAAAGAAATTAAAGGTTGAGAATGAAGAATGAAAGGGTTTATCGCTTGCGCGATGATTGATTTATAATTGGAATAATTAATAATCAAACCAACTCTCCATTTTTAATTCTTAACTCTAAACTGAATAAAACTGTGTGGTACCGTCTGGTATATACGTTGCCACCTTTAATTAATAACTCAATTAAAAACAAAGAAAAATGCCAAAGCAGAAAACAAATTCGGGAGCTAAGAAGAGATTCACGTTCACCGGTACTGGTAAGATCAAGCGTCATCACGCTTACCACAGTCACATTCTGACAAAGAAGACAAAGAAGCAGAAGAGAAACCTCGACCATCAGACACTGGTTGACCGTTCAAACTTGAAGCAAGTACGCGACTTGCTGAACCTGCGTTAAGAGTAAACCTTATCAGTTAACAATTAAAAGAAGAAGAAAACTATGCCAAGATCAGTAAATCACGTTGCATCAAAAGCAAAGAGAACAAGACTTTTAAAGAAGACCAAGGGCTACTATGGCGCACGTAAAAACGTTTGGACTGTAGCCAAGAATACTTACGAGAAGGGTCTCACCTACGCATACCGCGACCGCCGCAACAAGAAGCGCACATTCCGCGCTCTTTGGATTCAGCGTATCAACGCAGCTGCACGTCTCTATGACCTCAGCTACAGCCAGCTCATGGGTGCCCTCCACAAGAACGGCATCGAGATTAACCGCAAGGTGCTTGCAGACCTCGCTGTAAACAACCCAGAAGCTTTCAAGGCTATCGTTGAAAAGGTCAAGTAAGAAAACAAAGCGAACTCGTGTACAAAGCTAATCGGAATGTAGCATAAGGCTCATTTCCTTGAAGCCTATACACAGATAAAGACAGTCCCCGACCAACTAATTCATTGGTCGGGGACTGTTATTTTAATATGCTGCCAACTTGTAGCCTCTCCCTATTCAATGCCGAAGCAACTGTGGCTAAACGCCCTTCATGCTAAGGCTGATACGGTGACGGCGTTCGTCGACTTCTATCACCCGCACGCGGACATGCTGATGCAGGTGTACGACTTTAGCCGGATCGCTTACAAAACGGTCGGACATCTGCGAAATGTGTACGAGTCCGTCCTGATGAACGCCTATATCGACAAATGCTCCGAAGTTGGTTATGTTTGTAATTATGCCTGGCAGCTCCATGCCTTCGTGCAAATCCTCAATAGAATGCACGTGTTCGTCGAAATGGAAAGCTTCTGCCGCCCCGCGCGGGTCGAGTCCCGGCTTGTCAAGCTCGCTCATTATATCCGTAAGTGTCGGAAGTCCGACATCCTTGGTCACATACCGCTTCACATCAATATCCTTCTGCCGCTGCTTGTCGCCAACAAGTTGCGCAACGGTGCAACCACTGTCCTTGGCCATTTGCTCAACTACGTGGTAGCTCTCTGGATGTACTGCCGTGTTGTCGAGAGGATTGCGCGCGCCAGGAATACGCAAGAAGCCGGCACACTGCTCATAGGCTACTGCTCCGAGACGGGGAACCTTCTTCAACTGAGAACGGGACACAAACGCACCATTAGCGCGCCTGTACTCGACTATGTTCCTGGCAAGTTGCGGACCAAGTCCGCTTACATATTGCAACAGGTGTGGCGAAGCCGTGTTTAGGTTCACACCGACACGGTTTACACAACTTTCTACCGTCAAGTCTAGTTCGTGCTTCAGCTTCTTTTGGTCAACGTCATGCTGGTACTGCCCCACCCCGAGATTCTTCGGATCTATCTTTACAAGCTCGGCAAGCGGGTCCATCAACCGCCGCCCTATGCTTACCGCTCCACGGGTGGTAACGTCTTCGTCAGGAAATTCCTCACGAGCTGTTGCCGACGCAGAATATATGCTTGCGCCATCTTCGGACACCACGAACACCTGTGGAACTGCGACATCACCGTTCTGCTCCTGCATCTCGCCCAAAGCGTCGTTGACAAACTCCTGTGTCTCACGGCTTGCGGTGCCATTGCCTATGGCTATCGCTTCGATATGGTATTCCCTAACCATACGCAGCAACAATACCGTGGCTTGCGCGTAGTATCGGCGTGGCGGATGTGGATAGATTATCTCATGGTGAACCAGATTGCCCTGCGCGTCAAGGCACGCTATCTTGCAACCATTGGCAAATCCGGGATCGACAGCCATGGTGCGCTTTTGCCCCAATGGCGGAGACAGTAGCAACTGGCGCAAGTTCTCGGCGAAGACGCTGATAGCCTCCTCGTCAGCCTGCTCCTTGCTGAGCGCGCCAAACTCGTTTTCCATCGAAGGCGCGATAAGACGCTTGAACGCGTCCTCAACAGCTTCGCCAACGATAGACTGGCACTTGCCAGTGCCACGGACGAACTGCCGCTTTATCCTGTATATGCATTCGTCATCGTCTGCCGATATTGCCACACGCAACACTCCGGCAGCCTCGCCACGGCGGATAGCCAGCAGCTGATGCGAGGAAACACGCTTCAACGGTTTTTCGAAATCGAAGTAACTGCGGTACTTCTGCGCCTCGTCGGTGTCTTCCTTCTTCTTGATGACTCTCGACGTAATGACAGCCCCGCGCCGATACTCACCCCGGACAGTGTTACGCACCCGTCCATCCTCGGCAACGTGTTCGGCTATTATGTCACGCGCGCCACTGACAGCCTCGCCAACGTCATTGACTTCGCCATTGACAAACCTCTCGGCAGCCTTCTCCGGAGCCGCCTCACGCTGCATCAATATCAGTGTCGCCAGCGGTTCGAGCCCCTTTTGCCGTGCCACTTCGGCACGCGTACGGCGTTTCGGCTTGTACGGGAGATAGATGTCTTCAAGCTCCGCAGCGTTCCAACAACCGTCAATACGCTTCTTCAACTCCGGCGTAAGCCTTTCCTGCTCGCCTATGGTCTTGAGTATTGTCTCCTTGCGTTTCTGGAGTTCCTGCAGACGGGAATATTGCTCGGCTATAAGCGTGATTTGGACTTCGTTGAGGTTGCCTGTACGCTCCTTGCGGTAACGTGCGATGAACGGTATCGTGCAGCCGTCGGCAAGCAACGCCAAAGTAGCATCGACACTGTGCTCGGGCAGATTGGTTGCCGAAGTTATAATCTTCGTAAATATGTTCATATTGATTGCCTTTTGATTTCGACGACGTAGACCGTGCCGTCGGAGACGCGGAAGCGAACGTCGCTTCCACCAAACGTCATGCCGTATATGCGGGAGGAATCATCATGATAATGCGGACGCGGGTCGAGGGCGAGTATTTCTGAAAGTTCCCGTACCTTTTTGTCGGCAAGTTTCTGCTTGATTTCATCAGGAATTACGACCTCAAGCTTCCTCCATTGCCTCTGGTCGGTGAAACCGCCGCGCGCGTCAGGGTGCGAATCGACATACGGCAGATACGGCTTTACGTCATATATCGGCGTACCGTCCATGAGGTCGGCACCGCTCACCACTATCTCGCCAGCACCTGTCCGCACTATCCTCACCGACGACAACCCAAGCCCGTTAGGGCGGAACGGCGACCGCGACGCGAACACTCCCACACGCTCGTTGCCTCCGAGGCGCGGAGGGCGCACCGTCGGGTGAAACACATTGCCGTACGTTGGTTCACCGTTACGGTCGTTGGCAGAGAATCCCCAGATGAGCCAAAGATAGTCGAAGCCGTCGATACCGCGCAGCGCGTCTGCGCCGGCATACTTCGGATAGAAGACCACACGTCCCTCCAACTCGCCGACGAGTCCGCTCTGCCTCGGTATGCCGAACTTGGAAGGAAACGGCGAACGGAATACGGCTATCGGCTCTATCTGCTTCATTCCACAGCCTCCACCTTTGGAGCGTTCTCCGTCTGCGGCTTGATTGTAGGCGCGGCAGGCTTGCCGCCCTCTGCCGGAGCCTCGTCACTGCTTTCAGAGCCTTCGGCGGTTCCTTCCTGCGCGGCATTCTCAACCTGTTCCTCCTCGTCCACCTTGTGGCGGTTGTTGCCACGGATACTGTTGAAGACCTTTTCTGCCTGAACAGCCTCCTCCTTGTTGGCAGAGTCAGCCGACACGGTGTCGCGACGGGCGGTGTCCTGCTTTACGACAAGCTCCTTGTCGGCAAGCGCGGAGTCGGGATCAATCTTCGTACGGGTAATGCCCGACGCGCCTTCGTGCGTGACGAGGTTATACAAGCCGAAGCCTACGAGAATCACGGTGCCCGCTACTATAAAGGCCTTCATTCCACGGCTAAGGCGCGGCTCGGTGTCGTTGTTCTGATTGTCAGTCATGATGTCTGTCGTTTGTTAATGCCGGAACCTCTTGCTCCCGTCACTTGCCGGAAGCGGGGACGCGCCTTTCGATATGGAACGTGGTGGTCTCGTGGTCGGCAGGTATCTCGACCGTAACGTCGAGCTGGTCGGCGGTGAACTTGAACACCTTGTCGGTGCCCGACTCCGACTCGCCCGCAGCCGTGGGCTTGGTGTACTTCAGCTGGTCGAACGACACCTCGATGCTCTTCTCCGACGTATACACGATGTCGATGCTCTTGATGGCGTTGTCGACGTAGGTCACACGGACGAGCGAGCTGGCATCGTCCCTGCCGTGCCACTCGAAGTCCTCGCCGAGGAACATCTTTCCCTTGGTGAAGAACAGCTCGTGGGTCGCGCCACGCGCCTCCTTCTTGAGCACATAGCCCTTCTCGCCGAGGACCTTGAGCGACTGCGTTTCGGTAAGTGCCTTTACGGCGTCGAGATATGTATAGTCGCTTTGCGCCGACACGCCGACGGTCAGCAGCAAGGCGAACGCGAGCAATATTGCCTTTTTCATCTTCATAGTTGGTTGCGTATTTGGTTTGATACGTGCAAAGGTAGGAATAAAATATCACAACTGCAACTGTGGCAACCGCTTTTGTCCGCAGCGGTGACGGCGCACGCGCCTCAGATGTTGCGCACGCACGCCTCGCCACGGCACCCGCCGCCGTCAGTCCCGGCTATGAAGCCATAGCAGTTGGCACGACGGCGGTTGAGCAACGCCGCGTAATAACGGTGCTGCCCGTCGATACGACCAACCAACTGTTCGTCCTCGTCAAACACGAGCAGGCTGCCGTCGTGCTGCGCGTCGGGGCGTACCCAGCCCGTGAACGTTTCCACGTCCGTACCGCCCGTACCGTAAGCCTCCGACAGCGTATAGTGCAGATAGCCGGCGCGCGTCATGAGCTCGCCGTCCTCATACATGGACGCGGCATCGGCAAGTGTCAGCGCCTCGTCCTCTACTACGGGCTTCTTCGGCGTGTAGTCGCGCCAATGGGTGCGGCGGATAACGACTACTATGAGCACCGCCGCGATGACTATAAGAATGAATATCACCCTGCAAACTTACACAAAACTATCGTACCGCCAAAGTTTCGCCGTACGTTTTTTTCCCCTTCGTGCCGACATAGTACCGAATTTCGGCAAAACAACGCCGCTATCGCAAGGCAACATAGCCGCTATCGGGAGCCGACATAGCCACTGTCGTGGGGCAATATAGCCGTAGTTGTGGGGCGGGAAGCCTGTTCTTGTGAGGCGGGAACAGTACTCTTGTGACCCCAAAAGTCTGTTCTTGTGAACGTCTGACACGTGTCAGACGTATGGCTGACACGTGACGGACTTACGGCTGACACGTGTCGGACAGTTGGCTGGCACGTGTCGGACATTCATAAAACGTCAGTTCTTGAGTCACAAGAGTACGGTTCCCACATCATAAGAATACTGTTCCTACCTCACAAGAATACTGCTCCCACCTCACAAGAACAGGCTTCCCGCATAATGACAATGGCAGTGCCGGCTCGTAACAACAGGGTTCTAACCCAAATGCCGTGCCCGCCGGACACAAAAGAGCCGGACAAGAATCGCTCTTGTCCGGCTCCCGGATTATCAACTAAAATATGTGGATTACTCCTCTACGACCTTCAGCTGCTCGGCAACCTTGTCGTTGATGAGCTTGCAGAAGTCCGCGATAGACATCGTTGCCTGCTGTCCGCCGCCCTGCTCGCGCATGGAGACGAGTCCGTCGGCAGCCTCCTTCTCGCCTACGATGACCATGTACGGCACGCGCTTCAGCTCGTTGTCGCGAATCTTGCGCCCTATCTTCTCGTTGCGGTCGTCGATGTAGCCGCGGACTCCCTGGCGGTCAAACGCCTTCTTGACCTCGGCGGCGTAGCCGTTGTACTTCTCCGAGATAGGCAGTATTGCCACCTGGTCGGGCGTGAGCCACAGCGGGAAGTGCCCGGCGGTGTGCTCGATGAGCACCGCGGTGAAGCGTTCGAGCGAGCCGAACGGCGCGCGGTGTATCATCACCGGGGTCTTCTTGGAGTTGTCCTCGGCGGTGTATTCGAGGTGGAAGCGCTGCGGCAGGTTGTAGTCGACCTGTATCGTGCCGAGCTGCCACTTGCGCCCTATCGCGTCCTTGACCATGAAGTCGAGCTTCGGACCGTAGAAGGCTGCCTCGCCCTCTTCCTCGTGGGTCTTCAGCCCCTTCTCGCGGCAAGCCTCGCGAATGGCGTTCTGGCTCTCCTCCCATATCTCGTCGGAGCCGATGTACTTCTCCGTGTCCTTCGGGTCGCGGAGTGAGATCTGCGCCTCGTAGTTGTCGAATCCGAAGACGGTAAACACCTTCTGTATGATGTCGATGACGTTCTCGAACTCAGCCTTCACCTGGTCTGGACGCACGAAGATGTGCGCGTCGTCCTGCGTGAACGTGCGCACGCGGGTCAGTCCGTGCAGCTCGCCGCTCTTCTCGTAGCGGAACACCGTTCCGAACTCCGATATGCGCAGCGGCAGGTCCTTGTACGAGCGCGGCTTGCGGGCGTAGACCTCGCAGTGGTGCGGGCAGTTCATCGGCTTGAGCATGTACTCCTCGTCCTCCTCCGGAGTGTGTATCGGCTGGAAGGAGTCCTTGCCGTAGTGGGCGTAGTGCCCCGAGGTGACGTAGAGGTTCTTCGAGCCGATGCCCGGAGTGATTACCTCCTGGTAGTTGTACGGCTTCAGTATGCGGCGCAGCAGCTCCTGGAGGCGCAGGCGCAGCTGCGTGCCCTTGGGCAGCCAGATGGGAAGTCCCTTGCCGACGCGCTCGGAGAACATGAACAGCTCCATCTCCTTGCCGATCTTGCGGTGGTCGCGCTTCTTCGCCTCTTCGAGCATGACGAGGTATTCGTCGAGCATCTTCTTCTTCGGGAACGTGATGCCGTAGATGCGCGTCATCTGCTCGCGCTTCGCGTCGCCGCGCCAGAACGCTCCTGCGACGCTCGTTATCTTGATTGCCTTTATCGCGCCTGTCGACATGAGGTGCGGGCCGGCGCAGAGGTCAGTGAAGCTGCCCTGTGTGTATGTAGTGATAGTCCCGTCCTTCAAGTCCTGCGATATGTGCTCGACCTTGTAGGTCTGTCCGTCGGACTCGAACTCCTTGATGGCGTCGGCCTTCGACACCTCGCGGCGCACGACGGGCTCGTCCTTCTTGGCGAGCTCGCGCATCTTGTCCTCAATCTTCGGGAAGTCGTTCTCGCTGATTACCGTACCCTTGGGCGGCATAACGTCGTAGAAGAATCCGTTGTCGACAGCCGGACCGAAGCCGAACTGTATGCCGGGATAAAGCTCCTGCAAAGCCTCGGCAAGCAGGTGCGCCGACGTGTGCCAGAAGGTGTGCTTGCCCTGCTCGTCGTCGAACTTGTACAGCTCTATGGAAGCGTCGGCGTTGATCGGGCGGTTAAGCTCTACGGTCTCACCATTTACACCGCAACATACAACGTTGCGGGCGAGAGCCGGCGAGATGCTCTCGGCGATTTGTAACCCGGTTACGCCCTGCTCGTATTCGCGAACCGAACCATCCGGAAATGTGATTTTGATTACCATAACAAATTAGTACTATATTTAAATCGGCGACAAAGGTACGGCAAACCGAAGACAATACAAAATGAAACGAAGTTTTATTTTGTATTGTTGAGGTGCAGCGTAACTTATCAAAAGGTACGGCAAATGAGTGGCATGACAAAAGAAAAGCCTGCTTTTATTTTGGCATGTCCGAGTGCGGCATCACCTTGCACGAAGTGAAAGGTAATACCGAAGACAATACAAAATGAAACGAAGTTTTATTTTGTATTGTTGAGGTGCAGCGTAGCTTATCAAAAGGTACGGCATTTTTATAAGAAGTAAAAAGGTAAAAGGGTAAAAAAGTAAAATGCACTGTATATTGTAAAGTAGTAAGTGGATAACTATATGATTTTTACTTTTTTTCCTGTAATAGCCTTTCTCGCAAATTGGCGGCTGCCGCGAAGTCCTGCCAGCGGCGCAGGATATAGTCAAGCTGGCTGGCGGCTATTGCATATTCCTTCATCTGCGCATAGCAATAGGCGCGGTTGAACCAGCACTCGCGGTTGTCGGGATTGGCTTCGAGTACGTGGGTGAAGTCGGCGACGGCACTGTCGTACTTCTCCTCGCGCAACCTCGCCATTGCCCGCAGTTCGTATATTCCGACGACGAACGGATTGATGCCTATCGCGCGGCTGCAATCACTTTCCGCTCCCTTGTAGTCCTCCAGGTGATACTTCGCCTCACCGCTCATATACCACGCGTCGTATTTGTCGGGACGCAGCCCTGTCACGCGCTGGAATATCTGCATCGCCACGACGTAGTAGCCCTGGTCGAGCGTGCGCCTGCCCTCCTCCATCATCTTCTTTATGTTGTACTGCGCCAGCACGGGTACAGATACCATAAGGGCAAGGACTATCGCAAAGCCCCTGCCCGAAACGTGACGATGTATAAAGTGGTTGCGCACTATACCTTATATAATATATCAAAGATCTGGAGCCGGACGCTTGCTCCCGCCTTATCCGGCAGAAGCCGGTCCGCCGCCCTTAATCCTTCTTCTTGGAATATGGCTTGATGCGGTATCCGCAACGCACGCGCCCTGCCGCAAGTGCCTTGAGCTTGCTGTGTATCATCTGCTTGCGGAACGGACTCAGGTGGTCTATGAACAGAGTGCCCTCAAGATGGTCGAACTCGTGCTGCATTACGCGTGCGAGGTAGCCGTCAACCCACTCGTCGTGCTCTTTAAAGTCTTCGTCAAGGTACTTGACATGGACGCGCTTGGCACGCTTGACCGACTCGTGTATGCCCGGCAGCGACAGGCAGCCCTCCTCCATCGTCTCCGTTGCCGAGTCGTCGGTCTCGATGATGTGGGCGTTGATGTAGGCGTGGCGGAAGCCCTTGTATTCCGGAAGCTCGTCGCCCAGCGGGTCGAGGTCAATAATAACCACGCGTATGCTCTTGCCGATTTGCGGTGCGGCAAGCCCGACCCCGTCGCTTGCGGTATTGGTCGCGAACATGTCGCCAATCAGCTCTTTCAAGCCGGGATAATCGGTCGGAATGTCCTGTGCCACCTTGCGTAGCACAGGCTGACCGTAGATATAAATAGGTAGTGTCATTATCTTCTGTTGACAATCAAAATTATTAATAATAGTTGTTCAAAGTCCTACGCTTCACGCCGGACTTCATCAAATACCAAAGTACGGGGATAATAATGTCAAGGTTCAGAATCCCGAACGTTCAAAGTCCGACGGACTTCATGTAGTCTTGCAGTATGATTGTGGCGGAGACCTCGTCGACGAGTCCCTTGTCCTCGCGCCGGCGCTTCTTGCCAATGCCGCCGTCGATGATTGCCTGATGGGCGATTACCGAAGTGAAACGCTCGTCGTAATAATCAATCGGCACCGCTGGCACTGCCCTGCGCCACCTGCGCACGAACTGCTCCACACGCTCAAGGTTCTCGCTCGGCTTGCCGTTAGGCTGCGTAGGCCGCCCAATGACAAGCTGCTCGACATTCTCCCTGGAAACATAATCCTTGAGAAAGTCGAACAGCTCGTGTGTTGGAACGACGCGCAACCCGTTGGCTATAATCTTCAACGGGTCGGTAACGGCCAGTCCCGTGCGTTTCTTGCCGTAATCAATTGAGAGAATACGTCCCACAATGCAGTTACGACAACTATTTTACTTGGCAAGAATCCAAGCGTCGCCCTTGACGTTGAACTGCGTGCCCTTTATGGCATCGCGGCTGCGGGCAGCCTCGCCCTTGGTATCTGCCGTTGCGGAGATTACGCGGTAGAACGTAGTGCCATTGATGTCGGCAGAGACAATGGAAGCCTTGTAGCCAGCGCGCTGGAGGCGTGAGAACAAGTCGTCGGCATTTGCCTTTATAGAATAAGAGCCGATTACGACGCTGTAAGCTTTCAGAGCCTCGCCGCTCTCGTAGTTTACATTCTCGTGGCGCACCTGCACACCGTCGGAATTGTCGGCAACGCGCGTCTGGTCAACAGGCTTCTGGTCGAGTGGAGCGACGACAGGAACATCAGTGTCCGCCGGAGTCGTCTGCTGGTTGCCGTTATTCTGATTTAAGGCAGCTTCCTGAGCCTGTGCCTTGTCGTATGCCTTGCGGTAAGCACTCTCGCTGGATTTACAACTTGTAAAGGACAAAGCAACGCATACTGCTGCGCCAAGAACCATTGTCTTCTTCATAATTTCCTAAATTAAATAAAATGTATTGTATTAATCTTTCTACTCACTTTTAACCGTGCGAAGATACGAAAAACCTTTTGAACGCAAGGACGGCAGGCACATAAAGTTTGTTAAATATAGGATTTACAACTTTTTTAACATTAAAACACAAGGCATTTGTTGGACGAGCAGAAAAGATTTCATAAATTTGCCACTGAAAACCAAACAAAAACAAGAACTTAAAACAATAGCTTATGAAGACATTAGGTTACATTGGCGCATTCCTCGGCGGAGCTATCGCCGGCGCCGCAGTGGGTCTGCTGCTTGCTCCCGAAAAGGGTGTCGACACACGTTCGAAGATTTCTGACGCTGTTGACGACTTCTGCAAGAAGCACGACATAAAGCTTTCGCGCAAGGAAATGGACGAGTTTGTAGACGACATCAAGGATTCAGCCGACGCTGAAGCTTAACCACCATGTTTGCAAACGACAATAATGTTGAAACAATAGCACAACTCGTAGAGGTGCTAAAACACTACATCGGGCTTCAGACTGAATACGTGAAGCTCGATGTAATTGAGAAGATTGTGCGGTTGCTCACCGCAATTGCTGTAGTAACCGTCCTTAGTCTTCTCCTTGTAATCGCGCTGATATATTTTTCCTTCGCCGCAGTTTATGCCATAGCGCCACAGACTGGTTCAATGGCAATTGCATTTACCATCGTCGGCGGAGCGTACATCATACTTATACTGCTGTTCGTCATGCTGCGCCACAAGCTGGTGGAACGTCCGCTTGTGAAGTTTCTTGCCAGTATCTTAATGTCGAAATGATTATGACATATATTCAAAACATAAACGACAAGCCGGCATACCGCACATTAGAGGAGATACGTTTGCGCAAAGCCCAGCTCTTGACAGACATTGCCAAGGACAACTATCATATTGGCAAGCTTTGGAACGGTCTTTTCCATAAAAAAAATCGTAGCAAGCAGTCTCCTTCCCGCCGTTTCACTGGCATACTGAACACAGGGGCGGGCGTTCTCGACGGATTGATTCTCGGCTGGAAGCTTTACAGAAAGCTCAAAAGACGTTAAGGATTATCTTAATAAGACATGGTCATGCGGGGTGAACAAGAAGTATGTTCTATGTTCAGCAACTGATTTCCAACCCGTCGTACGCGAAGTGGAAACCTTCTGGTAGCCGTTTGTCTGCATCGCGATGAAAGCCGATGTCGTGGGTCATGTGGATAAAATACGTACGGCGTGCACCTATCCGGCGTGAGAACGCTATCGCATCGTCTACCAATTGATGAGAATGATGCGGACGTTCCCAACGCAAGGCATTAACCACAAGAGTTTCAACGCCTTCCAAATATGGGATTTCCTCGTCGGCAATGGTCTTCATGTCGGTAATATAAGCCATGCTGCCAAAGCGGTAACCAAGAATCGGCAACTTGTCGTGCATAACCTCGATGGGCATAATGTCTATATCTCCAATCGTAAAAGGCTCGTGCTTCGCGATTGTGTGGAGCAACAGCTTCGGAACTCCGGGATACAGGTGCTTGGCAAAGACATATGGCATCGTTGTATGCAGTCCTTCCACAGTTCCCTTGTTGGCATATATGTCGAGGTCGCTGAACCAGCAGAATGGACGCAAGTCGTCAAGTCCGCCCACATGGTCGTAATGAATGTGTGTCAGCAATACGCCGTCAATCTTACGGAACGGCAACGGCAGTATCTGCTGGCGGAAGTCGGGACCGCAGTCAATCAGCACGCGCGTCGTGTCCGTCTCCAGCAATGCCGAAGTACGGAAGCGTTTGTCATGCGGGTCTGCGCTATGGCAGACAGCGCACGGACAGCCAATGACCGGCACCCCCTGCGATGTCCCCGTTCCAAGAAACCTTAATGTTCGCCCCATCTCTATCTTCCGCCTCCTTTACTTGACATTCACCTCTGGCTTAAGTTCTATGCCGAACTTCGCCTTTACGTCACGCTGTATGGCGTGCATAAGGTTTACGATGTCGCCGCCAGTGGCTCCGCCACGGTTCACCAATACAAGAGCCTGCTTGTCGTGAACCCCGGCACGTCCGAGACTTTTGCCTTTCCAGCCACACTGGTCTATCATCCAACCTGCTGGTATCTTATACTCCGTCGGAGTACCGTCTGAGTGATTGATTTCAAAGTACCTAAGGTTAGGGGAAACAGACTTCAGCCTTTCAAACGTTGAAGCGTCTACTATCGGATTCATGAAGAAACTTCCTGCATTGCCCTCGACTTTCGGATCTGGAAGTTTCGCGTTGCGTATGGCGACTATCGTGTCACGCACGTCCTGCGCCGTAGGGTTGTCGATGCCACGTTCTGCAAGTGCGGAACGAATATTGCCATAATCCAAGTCAGGCTTGAACTCTGTTGAGAAACGATACGTAACGTATGTTATAAGGTAGCAGTCACGCCATTCGCGCTTGAAGCGGCTCTGACGATAACTGTATTGGCATTCATCATTGGAGAACTTTACTACACGACCAGTGGCTATTTCTACCGCCTCGACCTCGGAAATCAAATCCTTAGCCTCGGCACCGTAGGCTCCTATGTTCTGAACCGCGCTGGCTCCGACTTCTCCTGGAATGATGCTCAAGTTCTCCGCACCATACAGCCCATGGGCAAGGCTCCACACTACGACATCGTCCCACACCTCGCCAGAACCGCAACGTACATGGCACGAGTCTATAAGTTCTATGCCCTTGACGGCAGAATGGACTACGGTCGAATGGTAATCGCCCGTAAGCAGGAGGTTGCTGCCCGAGCCGACTATCAGCAGCGGCTTGTCGTCATCGGTAACCGAGCGGACGAAGTCCTGTGCCTCGGCTACGCTGCCATACTCGACAAACCTGCGGCAGCACGCGTCAATTCCGAAAGTGTTGTACTTTAAAAGGTTGAAATTGCGTTCGTCTCTCATGTACTTTACCCACAAATTTTAGATGTTAATAAGCATTGAGCTTCACGAGCTGCCAGCTCTTGCCGTGACGCTTGAATACAAGCTGCGTCTCAAGCCCGTTGGAAAGTCCCTTGAACACGAGATACTTGGTCTTTCCAATGCCATATTCCTGCCCGTACAGTATGTTGTATATAACGTCGCCGGGCACCTGCGGCAGATACGTGCTCCAGTCAGAAGCAGGTATCTTAGTGCTTATCATGCTTGTTTCCTCGCCGTTGGGGTCTGCGCCACGATACGGCAGCGGGTCAAGCGTCATGCCGTTGCCGTCGGAGGCGAAGAAGCGTGAAAGAAACTTCAGGAACGACGCGTTCTTGGAATCGCCGAAGCCAATCTTGCGCACTTCGTAGAGCCGCCACTTGCCGTCCTGGTGGTCGAACCAATACTGCTCTACCCTGCCCTCGCGCAAGTGTATCTTCTCGACGACTACGGTATCGAGCATCGTCGACTTCGACGCCCGCATCTGCCTCTCGTTGTCGAATATCAGCGTGTAGTATCCCTGCGGACGGAAGAACTTGTCCATCTTCCACTGCTTCTTCTTCAGCATGACCGTACGCGCCTGCCTGTCGGCGTAGGTCGTTACGGGCAGCGGCCAGACGACGCGCGACTTCTGCACCTTCGGACTGGCTATGAAGTTGAAGAAGAAATCGTCAAACAGCTGGTCGGCAGCCTTCGGCATGGGTGTCTCCGTTATGATTTCAGCCACGGTGTCGCTGTCGGCGGTATCGGCTATGATGGTGTCGGTATCGGTCGAGTCGGCATTTGGCGCGGGCTTGTCGGTCTTGCACCCGCCGAACGCCATTGACATCGCACAAAACAGTAAGACAATGTAAACGCTACTTTTCATACTCTCTCTAATTCTCTCTTTTCTAACTCGCTGCAAAGGTAGTGCAAACCGAAGACAATGCAAAATGAAACGTAGTTTTATTTTCATTGTTGAGGTGCAGCCTGCGTTGCACGACGCAAGGAGCGAAAGGTAGTACAAACGAGCGGCATATCAAAAGAATGGCTGCTTTTTTTTGTCATTTCACCCGTTTACAGTACCTTTGCACCTAAATAGCAGAAAACGAAGAACATATATGTTGTTAGAGAAGATTGAGACACTGTTGGACGAGGTGCGCAACGCGCACGCAACCAATGCAGAAGAAATAGAGCAACTGCGGATAAAGTACCTCAGCAAGAAGGGCGAGGTCAACGAGCTTATGGGAGAGTTCCGCAACGTCGCAAAGGAACAGAAGAAGTCCATAGGCATAAAGATAAACGAACTTAAGCGCACGGCGCAGGACAAGATAAACGAGCTGCGAGACCAGCTGGAGACCAGCGAGGCGCAGAGCGACGACATCGACCTTACGCGCACGGCATATCCCGTAGACCTCGGCACGCGCCACCCGCTGACGGTCGTCAAGAACGAAATCATCGACATATTCTCACGCATGGGATTCACCCTGTTCCAGGGTCCCGAGGTTGACGACGACAAGCACGTGTTCACGATGCTGAACTTCGCCGCCGACCATCCCGCACGCGACATGCAGGACACGTTCTTCATCGAGCAGAGCGACCCGTCAGACGTGACCAAGAACGTGCTTCTGCGCAGCCACACGTCGGGCGACGAAGCCCACTACATGGAGACCCACGAGCCGCCAATCCGCGTGCTCTGCCCGGGGCGCGTCTACCGCAACGAGGCTATCTCGGCGCGAGCCCACTGCTTCTTCCACCAGGTCGAGGGACTGTATGTCGACAAGGGCGTGAGCTTTACCGACCTGAAGCAAGTCCTGCTGACGTTCGCCCGCGAGATGTTCGGCGCGGACACGAAGATACGCCTCCGCCCGAGCTACTTCCCGTTCACCGAGCCGAGTGCCGAAATGGACATCTCGTGCAATATCTGCGGCGGCAAGGGCTGCGGATTCTGCAAGCACACGGGATGGGTCGAAATCCTCGGATGCGGAATGGTAGACCCCCACGACCTCGCCGCCTGCGGCATAGACCCCGACGTATACACGGGCTACGCCTTCGGAATGGGCGTGGAGCGCATAGCCAACCTGAAGTACCGCGTCAGCGACCTGCGTATGTTCTCCGAGAACGACACGCGGTTCCTGCGCGAGTTCGAGAGCGCGTACTAAGCAGGAGCGACCGCCAGAGCGGACAATCAAGACTACATTCACATCATTCCACCTAATAAATAACGGCATTGCTGCAATTCGCTTGCGGCAATGCCTTTTTTCATGCCCATACGCCTGAAGGTTCATTCCCCGCAACGCCGACGCCTTCAGGCATTGGCAGCATCGGCTTGCGCAATCTCAAAAGACTTTCCTGCAAATAACCGCAGAATTTGTATAAAATGACAAAAGTCATTTGTTCAAATGACAAAAGTCAAATGATTCAGTGACAAAAGTCATTCATTCAAATGACAAAAGTCAAATGATTCAGTGACAAAAGTCAATTTATTGAATGACAAAAGTCATTTTATGAGGTCATGGCGGACTTTTGCACCGCGACCGTAGAGGAAAGTTTCGGCAGCTTGCGCTTGCGCCCGACGAATCCAGAAGCTTTTCAACCGTTTGTTTGGATTTCTCCATTCTTTACATTACCTTTGCACCCGCAATAGGTTCGCTACACGATGCGATTAAAAAGGGAAACGGGTGAAAAGCCCGTACTGTCCCGCAGCTGTTAGCCGCACGCAATAGCCCAACGACACTGGTCTTCGTTTAATGCCGGGAAGTAGGTTGGGCGTTATCAGCGGTAAGTCAGAAGACCTGCCATTGCCATATGTTTGTCACTGCCCCGAGGAGGGCACACAAAAGGAAACGAAAACTTACAAATCAAATGGTAGGACGACTGTTTACGACGGCCGCCGCCTCGGTCATAGCCATAACGGCTATGGCGCAGGTCGGCGTACCTGATTCGACACAACACATCGACAACGTCACCGTCACCGGACACCACACTCCGTCGGCACTGACGGCGAGCGTACCCACGCAATCGCTGACGCACGAGCAGATGGCGCGCCTCGGCGCGAGCGACATCGGCGACGCGCTAAAGCACTTCGCCGGAGTGCAGGTCAAGGACTATGGCGGCATCGGCGGACTGAAGACGGTCAACATACGCGGACTTGGAGCGCAGCACACGGGCGTGAGCTACGACGGCGTACAGGTGGGCGACTGCCAGAGCGGACAGGTCGACCTCTCGCGGTTCACCATCGCCAACGTCACCGCGCTGCGCCTCACTATCGGGCAGGGCGACGACATCTACCAGAGCGCGAAGAGCTACGCCAGCGCGGCAATGATAGAGATAGCGAGCACGGCCTCAGCCATCAAGCCCAACGGTCTGGACCAGCGGCACGGCTTCTCAGGAGTCGCCAGCGTCAAGGTGGGCTCGTACGGTCTCGTCGAACCGTCGCTCCTGCTCACGCAGTCAATCGGACGGCTGACGCTCAACGCCTTCGCCGACTACCAGCGTGCCGACGGCAACTACCGCTTCAAGCTGTGGAACGGCTCACACCTCATCGACGAGAAACGCAACAACAGCGACATCGAGGCGTGGCGTGGCGAGCTGAACGCCGCCTACGCCATTACGAAGAAGCAGACACTCAGGTGGAAGCTCTATGGATTCGACTCCCACCGCGGACTGCCCGGAGCCGTCATCTACGACAACACGTATGCCGCCGAACGCCTCGCCGACAAGAACGTGTTTACACAACTGCAATATGAGAACATATTGTCGTCACGGCTGAAGTTCAAGGCTGCGGCGAAGTGGAACTACTCGTGGAACCGCGACAGCGACCACAAGGCTGCCGGAGCCACCGAAGACACGTACCGCCAGAACGAGACCTATCTGACAGCCACGCTGTGGACGGAACCGCTGCGGTCGCTGCACGTGTCGCTGGCGCAGGACTTCGCCCACAACTACCTGTCGATGACCATAAACGACTGCCAGTATCCGACGCGCAACTCGTCGTGGACGGCACTGGCGGCAAACTACGGCGGCGTGCGCAACGTCACCCTCAACGCCTCACTGCTCTCGACTAACATTCACGAGAGTGTCAAGTCAGGTCAGGCTTCCGACGGATTCCACCGCCTCTCGCCGGCGTTCAGCATAATGTGGAACCCCGTCAGCGACTTGCGCCTGCGCCTCGGCTACAAGGACATATTCCGTACGCCGACGCTCAACGACCTTTATTATACCGGCATCGGACGGCGCACGCTGCGTCCTGAAAAGACGAGGCAGTGGAACATAGGCGCGACCTACGACCACAAGCTGCACGGCGATGGCTACGTGGCACTGACAGTTGACGGATACTATGGCAACGTGAGCGACAAGATTGTCGCCGTGCCGAGAATGTTCCTCTGGCAGATGATGAACGTCGGAAAGGTGCGCATGACGGGCATCGACGCGACGGCAGCCGTAGGCGTGACTATCGGCAAGGACTGGTCGGCTGACTTCACGGCGACGTACAACTACATGGACGCCACCGACCGCACGGCGAAAGGCAGCGTGGAATACGGCGACCAGATAGCCTACACTCCCAAACATTCCGGCAGCGGCTCGCTGACGCTGCATTCGCCCTACGCCGACATCACGTACAACATTCTCATAACCGGCTGCAGGTACATGCTCGGATACAACATTCCGCAAAACCGCATGGGCGGATTCGCCGACCACGGCATATCGCTCTACCGAAGTTTCAACATGGGCGAATGCCAGTTGCGCGCGCGGTTCGACATCCAGAACATCGGCAACAAGAACTACGAGGTCGTGCGCTTCTATCCCATGGCGGGCACGAGTGTGAAGCTGACCGTCGGCTTGGAATGGTGACAGGCGGGACTTCGTGACTATCACGGCAATTAATTTTATCAACACGTAATACAAACTAAAAGTAAAGCAACATGAAGAAAATCTTTTGGGCATTATGCCTGTTCGCAACCGCCGCGCTGACGTTCACAAGTTGTAGCGATGACGACGATGACAACACCACTCCCGAATACGTAGAGGGCGCAATCGCCTACACCGCCGGCGCAGGCAACTGGAACCAGAACAACGGCACCGTCGGAGCCATCACGCTCAACAGCCTCGGAGAATACGGCTACTCCGACATCTACCAGCAGCAGAACGGGCGCGGCATTGGCGACGCGCAGGACATTCTCCTGCTCAACGGACACATCTACGTCACCAGCACCACGTCGTCGAAGATTGAAATCCTCGACCACAACGGCAAGGTGGAAAAGAGTATTCCAATGCCAAACAAGAGCCCGCGATACCTCGCCACCGACTCACGCTACGTCTACGCATCGGCTTACAGCGGCTATGTCTACAAGCTTGACGCAAGCGGAATCATCGACAGCGTACAGGTCGGCGACTACCCCGAGGCTATTTCTATTGCCAACGGGCAACTGTTCGTCAACATCTCCGGCTACGGTTCGGGCAGCACTGTCGCCGTTGTCAACTTGTCTTCGTTCCGTAAGACGCAAGACGTGGCATGTGCCCTCGACCCTTATAACCAGAGTGTCAGCGATGGACGCTATGTATATCTCGTAAGCTGCCTCGACAACAAGCAGCCAAACGTCGTACAGCGCATCGACAGCCGTGCGTCTACTCTCACGGCAGACTCCATATTCAACGCATCGACAATATCCTACAGTCAAAGCACCAACTCACTCGTAGCCCTCAACACATACTATGACGCAAGCTGGACTTCGCACTTCGACGGATTCTTCTCATATAACCTCACGACTGGCGTACGCACCAATTTCGACACTTCCGCACTTACAAGTCCGTCACAGGTCAATGTTGACCCGACCACTGGCAACATCTACGTCATTGACAATCCGAGCTACAGCACTCCTTCCGTGCTTTTCATCTACGACAAGAACGGCACACTGCTTACACCTAACGGAATCCAAATGGGATACAGCGTGCAGAACATACGCTTCGCAACCATGTAATATTCCACAAGCATTAAGCTGACAAGCTTCAGTGTATAAGCGAAAAAAATCCCCGAACGCTCCAAACGAGCATTCGGGGATTTTACCTTTTATAATGCTATGAACATTACAGCGGCGTGGTGAATATGAACTCACGCATAACGTAGTAGCAAAGTATGCCGGCTATATATCCGACGAAGGCTATCCACGATATGTGCTTCATGTACCAGCCGAACGTTATCTTCTCCAATCCCATGACGACAACTCCCGCTGCCGATCCGATGATAAGCATCGAGCCTCCGACTCCAGCGCAATATGCGAGCAACTGCCAGAAGATGCCGTCGGTGGCGAAGTCGGTAGCCGCCTGTATCGGATACATTCCCATACAGCCTGCAACCAATGGCACGTTATCGATAATAGAGCTAAGCACGCCTATGATACCGGTAACCATGAAGTGGTTGCCGTCGAACACGACGTTCAGACCGCTGCCAAGCTGGTGCAGCACTCCCACTTCCTCAAGGCAGGCCACAGCCATTAGAATGCCGAGGAAGAAGAAGATGGTTGACATGTCGATATTGCGGATAAGGTCAACGACGCGCTTCGATACTGCCTCGCCCTCGTCGCCATGGACGTTGCGGTAGAATATTTCCGTCAGCGTCCATACGCAGCCAAGTACCAGCAGTATGCCGACAAACGGTGGCAGATTGGTAAGGTAGCGGAAGATAGGCACGAAGATGAGTCCGCCTACACCGACGAAGAATATAGCCTTGCGCTGTGTGCTTGAGAACTCCAGCAGTTCTGTATCGCCGCTGACATCGTTGCCGGCAGGATCGTCAAGAGTACCCTTCAAAGCGAATTGAAGTATAAGCGCGGGTATAATCATTGACACTATCGACGGCACGAGTAGCTCGCTGATTACTCCTGCGGCGGTAATCATGTTGGCGTTCCATAGCATGATTGTCGTCACGTCGCCAATTGGCGAGAACGCGCCACCAGAGTTGGCGGCGATGATGACGAGCGACGCGTAGATGATTCGATCCTTGTGCTCCGGAACGAGCTTGCGCAGGATCATTATCATGACAATGCTCGTTGTAAGGTTGTCGAGGATTGCCGAAAGGAAGAAGGTCATGAACGCTATTCGCCACAACAGCGTGCGCTTCGACTTCGTTTTCATCACTTTCTTCACCCAGTCGAACCCGCCGTTCTTGTCCACGACCTCGACAATGGTCATCGCACCCATAAGGAAGAACAGCGTCGTAGCCGTGTCGCCAAGATGATTGGTTATCAATCCGTTCACAAAACCCGTAACGGCATCACCGGCTTCCTTGAAGTCTGGGTGCATCAGGTTTACGAAGTACTCTGGATTGAACATGTACAGCGTCCAGCACGCCACAAACATGAGGAGCGCGATGGCTGCCTTGTTAATCTTCGTCAGGCTCTCCGTGGCTATCAGCGCGTAGCCGATACAGAAGACGACGATAATCGCAATTGTTAATGAAGACATCTTTGTTTTTAATTATTGGTTTTCTTTCGGCGTGCAAAGTTATGAAAATAATCCTAATTGCAATCTCCGCTTTGCAATTATTTTATGTAAACGTTCTCGATAAACAAAAAACCTCAACGTCTCACGACGCCGAGGAATGCTAGTACTTTGGTATAAAACTAAATTTACTCAAGAATATACTAAGAAATATTTTTGTTACGGCTGCAAAATTACATCTAATATATTTTGTAACCAAATGTTTTGCTGACGTTTTTCAAACGATTACGTCGCTTTTTTTGAAAAAATAACTATTTTTGCAAGCAAATTGTATAGGGCAACTCAAAGTCGCGCAGCCTATACATTATAATATATAGTAAGAAACATGAAAGTTACCGTATCGGAAGAGATAGAAGGCGTATGCCCGGGATTTGTCGGCGTATGCCTCAACGCTAAAGTAGAGAACTCCGAATATTGCCAACCGCTTTGGGACGAGATACACGCGCTTGGCGAACACTACAAACAGACACTTACAACGGAGACTTTGAAGGATATTCCGTCCATAGCAGCCACCCGCCGAGTGTACCGTGCATGTGGCAAAGACCCGTCACGCTACCGCCCCGCATCTGAAGCACTTATCCGACGAATGCTGCAAGGAAAGGAACTATACCAGATAAACACTCTCGTGGACTTGATAAACGTGGCGAGCATCGCGTTCGGATATTCGATAGGAGGGTTCGATGCCGACAAGTTCGCAGGCAGCGAGCTTATCCTCGGAGTCGGACGGGAGGGCGAGCCTTACGAGGGAATAGGCCGTGGCATGATCAATATTGCCGGTCTGCCCGTCTACCGCGACGCAAAAGGCGGTGTCGGCACGCCTACATCGGACAACGAGCGTACCAAGATCGGTATCGACACCACCCACCTTGTAGTCCTCATCAACGGTTATGACGGCAACGAGAAGCGCGTGTGCGAGAACGCGGAGTACATACAGGGGCTGCTGAAGAAATACTGCCAGTCTGACGGTGGAACATACGACATATACAAATAACGCACTCTTCTAAAACAGATAGACAAAGGAACTTCAAATCATAATGGCAAACGACAAGATAAAGGAAATGGAAGCCATGGTGCGAAAGCTCAACGAGGCTTCCGACGCATACTATAACGGCCGTGGCGAACTGATGACCGACTATGAATGGGACAGGCTGTTTGACCGCCTGAAACAGCTTGAACAAGAGACCAAGACAGTGCTTTCCAACTCGCCGACCAACAACGTCAGCGCAGACGACGTGGCAGGGCAGAAGGAGGAGCACGAGTTTCCCGCGCTGTCATTGGCAAAGACCAAGAAACCCGAAGACCTCGCCAAATGGGCGGAGGGACGCGCCATCTGGCTGTCGTGGAAGCTCGACGGACTGACGCTCGTCGCCACCTACGACAACGGAAGGCTGACCAAGGTCGTCACGCGTGGCGACGGACACACCGGCACGAACATCACACACCTCGCCCCCGCTATCGAAGGCATACTGACGGACATCAAGTACCGGGGGCACGTCGTGATACGCGGCGAGGCCGTTATAAGCTATGCCGACTTCGAACAGTTCAACATTGAGAGCGACGAGGAGTATGCCAACCCGCGCAATCTCGCCTCAGGCTCGCTCACGCTCAAGGACGTAAACGAGGTACGCCAACGCCATATACACTGGATTCCGTTCACGCTCGTATACACCGACGATGAAATCACGAGCTGGGGCAGTCGCATGGACTGGCTGACGGAGCAGGGCTTCAAGGTCGTAGAGCACGAACGCATCGACGAGCCTACCCTCACGAACATCAATTCCGTTATCGGCAAGTGGACGCAACGGGTCACCAACCGCCAGAATCCATACCCCGTAGACGGACTGGTGATAGCCTACGACGATACGGCGTACGCCTCGACAGGCTCCGTCACCGGGCATCACGCCACACGCGCCGGCTACGCTTTCAAGTGGCAGGACGAGAGCGCGGAGACCGAACTCGACCATGTCGAATGGTCGTGCGCCACGTCCACAATATCGCCCGTGGCAGTATTCAAGCCCGTGGAACTCGAAGGCACGACCGTGAAGCGCGCCTCGCTGTGCAACATCTCCGAGTGCGAACGCCTCGGCATGGGCGGAAAGGGCACACGGCTGAGCGTCATCAAGGCCAACAAGATAATACCCAAGGTAATAAAGGTGCTGGAACCTGTCGGTGAGTTCGACATTCCCAAGGAGTGCCCCGTATGCGGTTCCGAAGCAAAAGTGACGGAAAGCGAGGCAAGCGGTACGCGCACGCTGCACTGCATGAATCCCGCGTGTCCCGCCAAACAGCTCAAGAAGTTCGCGCGGTTCGTTAGCAAGGCGGGCGTGAACGTAGACGGGCTGTCGGAGCAGACGCTCCAGAAGTTCATCAACCTCGGTTGGATAACGGAGTATGCCGACATATTCCGGCTCAACGAACACGGCGACGCGATGCGCCGCCTCGACGGATTCGGCGACAAGAGCACCGCCAACCTCATGCGCGCCATAGACAACGCGCGCCACGTCGAGGCACGCCGATTCCTCTTCGCGCTGAGCATTCCGCTCGCCGGGCAGGACGTTTGCACGCGGCTGTTGGGAGCCTACAAGTACGGCGACCTTATTTCGACCGCCGTAAACACTGCCGACCCGACCGTGTTTGCCGCCATACCGGGAATAGGACCGGAGAAAAGCACGTCGTTCGTCAGCTGGTTCAAGACGGCGGAAAACAAGGCGCACGTCGACCACCTCCTCCACTTGCTCGACATAGAGCAGGAAGACCTGTCGGCAAAGGGCAGCCTGTGCGAGGGACTGACGTTCGTCGTCACGGGCGACGTACACCACTACAAGAACCGCAACGAGCTAAAGGCGTACATAGAAAGCCAGGGCGGCAAGGTGACAGGCTCGGTATCCAAGTCAACGTCATTCCTCATCAACAACGACATAACGTCCACGTCGGGGAAGAACCAGAAGGCGAAGTCGCTCGGCATTCCCATAATATCGGAAGACGACTTCGTCGCGCGCTTCGTCCAAGAATAAACAAGACGTATATATAAAAGGTAAAAGGGTAAAGAAGTAAAGTCTGTCTACAAGCCGTCATTTACTTCCTTGCCCTTTTACCTTAATTTGATACTTTTCTAAAAAAGCCCTTAGTCAAACGTCCACTTTGCGGCTATGGTCGGAATGGCGTAGAAGCGGTTGCGCCGCCCGTCCTCGTTGTACACGAAATTGTTGCTTAGCTCCACTTCCGAGCCGAGCGACAGCTTTATCTTTTCCCAGCCGCGGATAGTGTTCATGTTGAACCAGAACTGCGGTTCCGACTGCAACACGAGGTTGCCGCCGACGGTCTTGTCATACCACAAGTCGCAATAGCCGTCAAACGTGCACAGCCCCTTGACGAACGTCGTGCTCCACACCTCCGTCAGCTGGCAGCTGTTGAACGCGCGCAGTCCGCGGTGGTGGTTTGCGAAATAGTATTTCCAAAGCAACTGCACGCTGAACGTCCGCTTGAAGTCCTGCGAATGCCAGTTCCACGCGCCGCCCGCGAGAGCCACGTGCTGGTAGCGGTTGCCGTAATATCCATTCTCAACCTCTCCAGTCTCCGCGCCGCCGTTGTACTCGACGTGCGCCGCCCACTGCCTGTTCTTCGTCACGTTGAACTCGCGCGACACCTCCCAGTACGTTCCCTTTATCCCGTCGTCCTTGTAGTCGAGGTCTATGAACAGGAACGTCGAGCCCCACGCGTCGGGCTTGAACATCTCGACCGTAGTCGTGACGCTCTGCCGGGGTGTCAGGTCGTCGTAGAGCGAATGCCCCAAATCATAATGCAACTGGATGTCCTGCGCCTGCGCGCACGTAAAAGCTGCCGTCAAAGCGACGGCGAGGGAAAACAATTTCTTCATTTTCAGTAACTAAATATATTGTGTGATTATAAATGTGTCACATCAAACGCCGTGCAAAGGTACAGCAAACGAGCGGCATGACAAAAGAAAAGCTCGCTGTTCTTTGCTGTTTCCCTCGTTTACACTACCTTTGCAGCCAATTATGCGAATAGACATCATCACTGTACTGCCCGAAATGCTCGAGGGATTCGTGCACGAGAGCATACTCGCCAGGGCAGAGAAGAAGGGACTGGCGGAAATACGACTGCACAACCTGCGCGACTACACACTGGACAAGTGGCGGCGCGTGGACGACTACCCGTTCGGCGGACAGGCGGGAATGGTCATGCAGATAGAGCCGATAGACCGCGCCATATCCGCGCTGAAGGCGGAGAGGGACTACGACGAGGTGATCTTCGTCAGCCCCGACGGCGAGCAGTTCACCCAGCGCGTCGCCAACGACCTGTCGATGAAGCGGAACATCATCATACTCGCCGGACACTACAAGGGCGTGGACCAGCGGGTGCGCGACCACTTGGTGACGCGCGAGATCTCCGTCGGCGACTACGTGCTCACGGGAGGCGAGCTGCCTGCGGCGATAATAGCCGACGCGGTGGTCAGGCTCGTGCCCGGAGTGATCAGCGACGACCAGAGCGCGCTCTCCGACTGCTACCAGGACGACATGCTCGCAGCCCCGATATACACCCGCCCTCGCGAGTACAAGGGATGGGCGGTGCCGGAGGTGCTCCTCAGCGGCAACGAGGCGAAGATACGCCAGTGGGAGTTCGACCAGGCACTGGAACGGACGCGCCGCCTGCGCCCCGACCTGCTCAAGGACGGCGGAAAGGAATAAGGATATTGTCTACCGGCTGTTTGAAATGGCATAATTCGTTATGCCCGACAGATTCGGATTTACGACCCAACAGAGCCACTCTTATAACGCAAGAGTGGCTTTTTTGTGCCCCGGCAACGCCTCTCCCGTGGTTTATGGCAATAGGCATAAACCTTTGTGGCAATTGCCATAGACTTCTTTGGCAATAGGCATAGACTTCTTTGGCAATTGCCATAGACCTCTTTGGCAATTGCCATAAACCACAACTCCCCTACTCTTGCACCACAACAACGGCTCTCCCACGCCACGAGAGTACGGTTCCCGTGACACGGGAGTACTGTTCCTATGGTCTTTGTACACGTTCAAAGAGTTCTATGTACGCGTTCATAAACTTCTATGTACACGTTCATAAACCTTTGCGTTCGCGTTCATAGACTTCTATGTACGCGTACATAAACCACAGGAAGGGCATTGTTGAACCACAAAAACGGTATTGTTGAACCACAAAAACGGTATTCTTGCATCACGGCAACGGCACTCTTGCGGCACAAAAGTGGCTGTCTTGAACCACGGCTGCGACTCTACCGCATAACAAACGTGGCTGTTTTCCAGCGCAAGCGGCGCACGCCCGCAACGCGCAAACAGTATAGGAAAAACTAAGGAAAAGCATCGTTTTGCTGCCAGTTTGCATAAAATCTCGTTAAAATGGCTATTAATTTGTTGTCTTTCGTTAGGAATTTCGTAACTTTGCGCCCGACATTTAAAGCGAGAAAGGAATAATGTTCAGTAAGCAAACCTATACAGCCCGCCGCCAGGAGTTGAAGAAGCTCGTCGGCGGGGGCGTGATAATCTTGTTTGGAAACAACGAGAGTCCTGCCAACTTCCCGGCAAACGGATATTACCCATTCCGCCAGGACTCGACCTTCCTTTATTATTTCGGACAGCAGCGCGACGGGCTCGTGGGCGTGATCGACGTTGACAACGACATCGAGACGCTTGTCGGCGACGACATAGACATCGAGGACATCGTGTGGTACGGCGGCGTAGACAGCGTGCACGACATGGCGGAGCAGGTCGGAGTGGCGAACTCCGCGCCTATGAAGTCGCTCAAGACCATCTGCAACGACGCCATGCGCAACCACCGCAAGATACACTTCCTGCCGCCATACCGCGCCGACATAAAGATACAGATATTCGACCTCCTCGGCATTCACCCCAACCAGCAGAAGGAAAGCGCGTCGATGCCGCTCATCAAGGCGGTCGTCAAGATGCGCTCCACCAAGACCGACGAGGAGATAGATGAACTGGAGCGCGCCGCCGTCATAGGCTACAAGATGCACACCACAGCCATGAGGCTCACGCGTCCGGGAGTGACGGAGAAGTTCGTAGGCGGACAGGTCGACGGCACAGCCAACTCGTACGGCTCCATGGTGTCGTTCCCGACCATATTCTCACAGCACGGCGAAATCATGCACGGCAACCCCTCCATGGCGCAGCTTGAGTCAGGCAGGCTCGTACTGTGCGACGCAGGCGCGGAGACCATGGAGCACTACTGCTCGGACAACACCCGCACGTATCCCGTCAACGGACGGTTCACACAGCGCCAGCTCGCAGTCTACAAGGTGGTCGAGGAGTGCCACGACCAGGTGCTGCAACTCGCGCGCCCCGGCGTGAAGTACGCCGACGTGCACTTCGCCGTCTGCCGGATCATCTTCAACCGCATGAAGGAACTCGGACTCGCCAAGGGCGACACCGAGGACGCCATACGCGAGGGAGCGCAGGCGATGTTCCTCCCCCACGGACTGGGACACATGATGGGCATGGACGTGCACGACATGGAGTCGCTCGACCAGGTGAACGTCGGATTCGACGACGAGACACGCCCCAACCTCGAACAGTTCGGCACCAACGCACTGCGCATGGGTCGCCGCCTCGAGAAGGGATTCGTCGTGACCGACGAGCCGGGCATCTACTTCATACCCGACCTCATAGACCAGTGGCGCGCCGAGAAGCATTGCGCCGACTTCCTCAACTTCGACGAACTCGACAAGTACAAGGATTTCGGAGGCATACGCATCGAGGACGACGTGCTCATAACCGACGACGGTTGCCGCTTCATCGGACGCGAGCGCATACCGTACCACCCCGAGGACATCGAGGCGTTCATGGCGCAGAACCAATAGAGAGAACAAATCAAAACAACATTATAGTATTAAGAACAACCCGCATCGCCCTGCGCCCCACAGGCGCAAGGCAGGGACTACAACGAATTTTATGAAGAAAACCATCGCACTCGCGCTGCTTGCCGTGGTGGCAATAACAGCGAACGCAGAAGGAAAGAAGGACAGCGTAAATCCGAACAAGCCTGTCTTCACAGTTATCAAGGAAAACCCGATCACGAGCGTAAAGAACCAGAACCGCTCCGGCACGTGCTGGGACTACTCGACGCTCAGCTTCTTCGAAGCAGAGATCCTCAAGAAGACCGGCAAGACCTACGACCTCAGCGAGGCTTTCGTAGCCAACAAGACATACATGGACCGCGCCATACAGGTAGTACGCCTGCACGGCGACTGCCAGTTCTCCGAGGGCGGCTCGGCGTTCGACCCGCTCTATTGCCTCGAGCACTACGGCATAGTACCGCAGTCGGTGGAGAACTATCCCACGACCAACCCCGACGACTCGCTGTTCAACTTCAACGAGTTCTTCTCCGTCATGACACCGTACGTCGAGGCAATCGCCAAGAACAAGGCAAGCCGCATCAGCCCCAACTGGAAGCAGGGCCTGCAGGGAATACTCGACTCATACCTCGGCAGCGCGCCCGAGACGTTCACCTACGAGGGCAAGACATACACCCCCAAGTCGTTCGCAGCAAGCCTCGGACTCGACTGGAGCGACTACGTCAGCGTAACGTCATACACACA
This sequence comes from uncultured Prevotella sp., assembly GCA_964523825.1. Taxonomy (GTDB): domain Bacteria; phylum Bacteroidota; class Bacteroidia; order Bacteroidales; family Bacteroidaceae; genus Prevotella. Next base: position 62,399 of record CAZGAT010000014.1, read on the forward strand.
CCACCCGTTCTGGTCGCAGTTCGCCGTAGAGGTGCAGGACAACTGGCGCAACCCGCTGTCATACAACGTACCAATGGACGATATGATGCGCATCATCGACAACGCCATCGAGCAAGGCTACACCGTGGCATGGGGCGGCGATGTCAGCGAGCCGGGATTCACACGCAAGGGACTCGCCTACATGGTTGACGGCAAGAAGATAGAGGACAACAAGGGCAGCGACATGGCGCACTGGCTCGGACTCTCCAACGTGGCAAAGCGCAGCCTCATCGACTCGCTCGGAGTGAACGTCCCGGAGATAACCCCGACGCAGAAGCAGCGCCAGGAGCGTTTCGACGACTGGGAACTCACCGACGACCACGGAATGCTCATCTACGGCATAGCCAAGGACCAGAACGGCAAGGAGTACTACATGGTCAAGAACTCGTGGGGCGACACCGGCGACTACCACGGCATCTGGTACATGACAAAGACCTTCATCGCAGCCAACACGATGGACTACCTCGTCAACAAGAACGCCATTCCAAAGGACTTGCGCAAGAAGATGGGAATAAAGTAAGCTAAGAATCAGAAGTTATGAGAAACGGCAGTTACTGTTAAAATATATAGTAGCTGCCGTTTTTCCGTTTTTTATTAGTACCTTTACACGCAGAAATAAAAACAACTTAAAATGCATTTTAAATGGAACTACGAGCCACCTACATCTGAACAACAGAAGGCTGCCGACGAACTCGGGCAGAAGCTCAACATTAGTCCCATACTCGCATGGCTGCTCATCAAGCGCGGCATAACGACCGAGAGCGCAGCCAAGCGGTTCTTCCGCCCGCAACTCGCCGACCTTATAAACCCGTTCCTGATGAAGGACATGGACCTGGCGGTTGACAGGCTGAACGACGCCATGGGACGCAAGGAGCGAATCCTTGTATATGGAGACTACGATGTGGACGGCTGCACCGCCGTGGCTTTGGTGTACAAGTTTCTGCGTCAATTTTATTCCAACATCGACTACTACATTCCCGACCGCTACGACGAGGGCTACGGGGTAAGCAAGAAGGGAATTGACTACGCCAAAGAGACGGGTGTAAAACTAATCATCATACTTGACTGCGGCATAAAGGCAATCAAGGAAATACAGTATGCCAAGGACCTTGGCATTGACTTCATAATCTGCGACCACCACGTGCCCGACGAGGAGCTGCCAAACGCCGTGGCAATACTCAACCCGAAGCGCGAGGACGACACATATCCGTTCAAGAGCCTCTGCGGTTGCGGCGTGGGCTTCAAGTTCATGCAGGCGTTCGCCAAGAACAACGGAATCCCGTTCTCAAGGCTCATACCGCTACTGGACTTCTGCGCCGTGAGCATCGCCGCCGACCTCGTACCCGTGACCGACGAGAACCGCATTCTGGCGTTCCACGGACTGAAACAGCTCAACCAGAACCCGAGCATAGGGCTGAAGGCAATCATAGACATCTGCGGACTCAGCGGGCGCGAGCTGTCGATGAGCGACATAATCTTCAAGATAGGGCCGCGCATCAACGCCAGCGGACGCATGGAGAACGGCAAGGAGAGCGTCGACCTCCTCGTGGAACGCGAGCTCGGAACCGCGCTAACTAAGGCAAAGCACATCGACAAGTACAACGAGCAGCGCAAGGACGTCGACCGCAAGATGACCGAGGAGGCCAACCAGATAGTCGAGCGGCTTGAGAGCCAGAAGCACCAGAACAGCATAGTACTGTACGACGAACACTGGAAGAAAGGCATAGTCGGCATAGTCGCGTCGAGGCTGACGGAGATATACTTCCGCCCCACCGTGGTACTGACGCGCGACGACAATCTCGCAACGGGTTCGGCTCGAAGCGTGGCAGGCTTCGACATATACTCTGCCATAAAGAGCTGCCGCGACCTGCTGCTGAACTTCGGAGGACACACATACGCTGCCGGGCTGACACTGAGGTGGGACGACGTTCAGAAGTTCCGCGACCGCTTCCAGCGTTATGTCGACGAGCACATACAGCCATGGCAGACCGAGGCTACCTTGAAGCCGGATGCCATAATAGACTTCAAGGACATAACCAAGAAGTTCCACAACGACCTCAAGCGGTTCGCACCCTTCGGACCTGCCAACGAGAAGCCGCTGTTCTGCACCCGCAACGTCTACGACTTCGGCACGAGCAAGGTAGTCGGGCGGGAACAGGAGCACATAAAGCTGGAGCTCGTGGACTCAAAGTCCAACAATGTCATGAACGGAATCGCCTTCGGACAGAGCGCCTCCGCCAGGTATATAAAGTCAAAACACAGCTTCGACATAGCATACACGATAGAGGACAACGTGTTCAAACACGGGGCGGTGCAACTGCAGATAGAGGACATCCTGCCCACGGACGGGGCGGATGACGGACAGGCGGAGGAGGCTTCGGCGCACGGCAACACCGGGTCAGCGCCACGGCGCAAGCCCGCAACCGCACACGCCGCAGGTACGAGGCGGAAGGCTCCGCAGCGGCGGCCGTGACCCGGGAACGCTGACGGAGCACTACAAGGAAAGTGGGCGACGGCAATTGTCCGCCGCCCACTTTTTATTGCGCGCCGCCAGACAACCGAGCCATGGCTCCCTGGGAAACAATATCAAGGAAACCCGGGGAACCAAGTCAGGGCAGCCGGGCAGACCAACGACAAGACAATAGGGGAACCAACAGCAAGAAGCACGGGGAACCATATCAAGGAAACCCGGGTAACGAAGCCAAGACAGTCGGGGAACCATATTAAAGAAGCCCGAGGAACCAAGTCAGGGCAGCCGGGCAGACCAACGACAAGACAATAGGGGAACCCACAGCAAGAAGCCAGGAAACCATATCAAGGAAACCCGGGGAACCAAGTCAGGGCAGCCGGGCAGACCAACGACAAGACAATAGGGGAACCAACAGCAGGAAGCCCCGGGGAACCATGTTAAAGAAACATAGGGAACCATATTAAAGAAGCATGGGAAACCAAGTCAAAGCAGTCGGGGAACCATGTTAAAGAAGCACGGGGAACAATATCAAGGAAGCACGGGGAACCAAGTCAGGGCAGCCGGGCAGACCAACGACAAGACAATAGGGGAACCATGTCAAGGAAACACTGGGAACCCATAGTAAGAAGCACGGGGAACCACAGCAAAGAAACGTTGGGAACCCACAGCAAGAAGCCCGGGGAACCGACACACAAACTCACGGAGGACCGAATGGACAAATACACCGAGATACTGCGGCGGTACTGGGGATACCCAGACTTCCGCGGCGTACAGAGGGACATCATCGAGAGCGTCTGCGCAGGGCGCGACACCCTGGGACTCATGCCGACGGGAGGCGGAAAGTCGATAACGTTCCAGGTGCCAGCCATGGCGATGGACGGGGTGTGCCTCGTCATCTCGCCCCTCATCTCGCTCATGAAAGACCAGGTGGACAACCTGCGGAGACGGGGCATTCCCGCAGCCGCGGTATACACCGGAATGCGCCGCGACCAGGTAATCGCAACACTCGAGAACTGCATCTTCGGTGGAATACGCCTGCTTTACGTATCGCCGGAGCGGCTTTCCTCACAGCTCTTCCTGGCGAAGCTAAGGCACATGCGCGTCAGTCTCATCACCGTAGACGAGGCTCACTGCGTCAGCCAGTGGGGGCACGACTTCCGCCCGTCCTACCTGCGGATAGCCGACTTGCGCGACCTCCTGCCCGGAGTTCCCCTACTCGCGCTGACCGCCACGGCCACCGAAGACGTTATCAAAGACATAGAGAAGCAGCTCCGCTTCGACGGGGACACCGTGTTCCGCCAGAGCTTCGAGCGCGAGAACCTTTCCTACGTAGTCCGACCCACCGACGATAAGGAAGCCGAACTGCTGCACATACTCTCCAGCGTCGCGGGATCGGCGATAGTCTACGTCAACAAGCGGGAGGACGCCAAGGAGTATGCCGACCTTCTCAACTCCCACGGCATAGCCGCCACATGGTACCACGCCCGGCTGTCCCCATCCGTGAAAGATACCCGGCAGGACGACTGGCAGCACGGACGCGTACGCGTCATGGTAGCCACCAGCGCGTTCGGAATGGGGATAGACAAGCCCGACGTGCGGCTCGTCATACACCCCGACACCCCGTCTTCCATAGAGGAGTACTTCCAGGAAGCCGGACGCGCCGGGCGCGACGGACTACGCAGCTACGCCGTCCTTCTCGCCGACGGAAACGAGGCATGGGCGCTGCGCGGGCGTATCCGTTCCGCATTCCCCACCCGGGAGTACATAGCCGACGTATACGACCATCTCGCATACTACTTCCAGGTCGGCGTAAACAGCGGAGGCGGGCGAACCTTCACCCTCCCGCTCCACCATTTCTGCACCACATACCACTACTTCGAGGAGCAGGCAGACACCGCCCTGACCTTCCTGCACCGGGCGGGATACATAGAGTACGTCCCCGTGCCCGACCGCGCAGCCCGGGTGATGATGCTCGTGGAGCGCGACGACCTCTACCGCCTCGACCGCCTTCCGAGGGAGGAAGACCTGGTCATCTCCGCCCTGCTCCGCCTATACTCCGGACTATTCTCCGACTACCAGTTCATCACCTTCAAAGCCATAAGCGAATGCTCCGGACTGGGCGAGGACCAAGCGCACCGAGCCATTCTCTCACTCTCCCACAGGCACATCCTGAAGTACATACCCCCCACGACGCAGCCCCTCGTCCGGTACGCCACAGACCGCGTCGACGGCAGCGACATCACCATACCCCGGGAAATCTACGAGCGCCGCCGCGAGGAGATGGAGCGCCGCGCCCGGGCGATGCTCGCATACATCACCGACCGGACAGACTGCCGAAGCCGCCAGCTCCTTAGGTACTTCGGCGAGAAGTCCGACCACGACTGCGGGCATTGCGACGTGTGCATAGCCCGCAAGAAAGGCATGACGACCGGAGGATAAGTCTGCGGAACGAGGGAGTAACACAATTGCAAATCACCCACTATCTCAATTATAAATTTCCAAGCACGACACACATGAAAAATAGGACAGAAGAACACAAGTCACAGGGAGCGGCACACCGCCTACCCTGGCTCGACGCGGCGCGCCTCCTGGCGATCACCTTCGTAGTATTCAACCACGCGCTCAACACAATCTATACCTCCTACATACCGCAGGGCGGTACCGCCGCCGAGTGCATGACCGCCGCCGAGACCGTCTTCCGCGCCCTCGCCTACACGCTAAGCCGGTACGGCGTGCCGCTGTTCCTTATGATCACCGGCGCGCTCCTCCTGCCCCGCGACTACGAAACCCCGGGCGTCACGCGCCGACTGTACCGCCACAACATACTCCGCCTGCTGGTAGCCACCGAGCTGTGGCTCGCCATCTACTTCATCGGAATACTGGTCACGGGACAGGGGCAGCGCGCCCTTCTCCTCGGCACCGACCCAGCCTCCGCGCGCGCAGCCGCCCCCGGAGTCATACTGCACGCCCTGCTCAACCAACTCTTCATCGACCCGGTAACCCTCGGCAACATGTGGTACATGCAGATGATAATACCCGTATACATGCTACTGCCCGCCATAGCCACAGCCGTGAAGCGGCTCCCGGGGAAGTGCCTCGCCATACCCGCCATAGCCGTATACGCATACTTCTGCGTCCTGCCCACGCTGCAGGTCATACTCGCAGCCTGCGGCTCGGGATTCCGCCTCACCCCAGCCCTGCACGCCTCATACCTCTTCACCTACTACGTCATCTTCATCGTCCTGGGATACCTCACCGCCCGCGGCGCGCTCGCCCGCTTCTCCACCCGTACCCTCCTGACAGCCCTCGCCCTGCTCACCGCCGCGTCCGCCGCCTACCTCGTATGGCTCTACCACACCCCCGTCGACTACCAGTTCTCCTACGAGTTCCCACTGCTATACCCGGCAGCCCCGTGCGTCTTCGAGCTTATCCGCCGCCACGCCGACCGGTCCCGCCGCATCATAACCCTGGGTGCAGCCACCGCCTTCGCCGTGTATATGATACACCGCCCACTGCTCCTCCTGCTCCAGCGCGCCCTACGCTTCCACCCCGGCACCAGCGGCATCACCGGCTTCGCAGCCCTATGCCTGCTGTCATTCTCCATAGCCGTCCTTGCCACCCTCGCCCTGTCAAGGGTGAGACCCGTCCGCCGCTGGCTCCTGCTCATGAAATAGGGGAACAACACTCCTAACCTCCCCGTTCGGGGAGGAACTCTGACGGGGATCTGGTATTGTGATACCAGTGAGCCTGGAAGGCTCACCGCTATGATAACCCCCACTCATACCCGAGCGAGGCGAGGGGTGAGTGGGGGGATAGTGATGTAAGCAATCCAGCCGACCCCGGCGGGGTCGCCCACCCGACTCATCATGTACAGCCGTATTTGTCCGGCGACTCCTCCGGAGTCGTACCGCTACCGTCCCCCAGTGTCCCCCACTCACTTTGCCTGTGCAAAGATGAGTGGGGGTTAGCAAAGCTGTGACCTCTCCGAGGTCATCACCACTCGGCAATCCCGGTCTCCCCTCTGCTCGGAAGGGTCGGGGGAGGTCGTCGGAGCCAGCACACCACTCACGACCTCCCAGTGCGTGTGATGTCTTCTGACGGGGATCTGGTATTGTGATACCCGTGAGCCTGGAAGGCTCACCGCTATGATAACCCCCACTCATACCCGAGCAGGGCGAGGGGTGAGTGGGGGGATAGTGATGTAAGCAATCCAGCCGACCCCGGCGGGGTCGCCCACCCGACTCATCATGTACAGCCGTATTTGTCCGGCGACTCCTCCGGAGTCGTACCGCTACCGTCCCCCAGTGTCCCCCACTCACTTTGCCTGTGCAAAGATGAGTGGGGGTTAGCAAAGCTGTGACCTCTCCGAGGTCATCACCACTCGGCAATCCCGGTCTCCCCTCTGCTCGGAAGGGTCGGGGGAGGTCGTCGGAGCCAGCACACCACTCACGACCTCCCAGTGCGTGTGATGTCTTCTGACGGGGATCTGGTATTGTGATACCCGTGAGCCTGGAAGGCTCACCGCTATGATAACCCCCACTCATACCCGAGCGAGGCG
>CAZGAT010000015.1:0-64140 GCA_964523825.1 uncultured Prevotella sp.
GCATAGCCATGACCTCGGAGAGGTCACCGCTCTCGTAACCCGTAGTCATACCCGTTAGGGTTGACTACGGGCTGGAAACGACATATATCAGCATTGACTCCAGAGGAGTCACCGTCCGACCGACTTGCAAGTCTGCCCTGTGTGTTCGGCGACCCTTGCAGGGTCGTGTGGGAGATGTTGGACTCTTGCATCGTCGTTGTCCCCGCATCAGCCTTACGGCATGATACGGGGTTTCCAAGCGGTGACCTCTCCGAGGTCATGCCCGCCTTGCTATCCCCTACTCCCGAATCGGGGGAACTTCCAGCTTCTTGCAGCCCCTACCGCACGGGAGGAATTGCGTTAGGGTTCATATATATTATAATGTGTTGGCAGATACATACTAATTCGTTGGTCAATACATACTAATGTGTTGGGCATCGCATTATAATGCGTTGATTTGGTCGGGCATAGCCATGACGCAGAGGGAGCATAGTAACTTAGATAAAGGATAAACCTTGTCTTGCCTGCGCCATACGGTTACTAAGTCCAAGCCATACTATTTCCAGGAAATTTCCATAGTATTGGAAATACCATTTCCAATACAGTAGGAAACACATTTCCAGTACAGTGGAAACACCATTACCACTATAGTGGAAACACTATTTCCAATACAGTGGAAATGACTTTGGAAATGTTTGTGGTTATAATTGCCAGATATTTCCACTTTATATATACGATATATCCAGAAAATCAACAAAACACTTGCAAAAAAGAAAGAATAGAGGTATATTTGCAGCAAAATACCAAAAGGACTGTGTTATGACAACGCTCCAACTGAATCAAGAGGTTTTAAGGCAGGTTGGCTTCATATCGGGGAATGACAATCTTTTAAAGAAAGTCATAGACTACATAAAGTCAATAGCCCCCACGAAGAAAGATGCCGTAGCTGTAAGCAAGAAGGACATGTTAGAAGGGATCTTGTCGATGTCAAGACCATGCCCTATGACTGACGACGAAATCAAGGAAGAAGTCAGCAAGGGAAGACAGGAATTCCACGACACAGCCAAATCATGAAAAAGAAAGTAATCATAGACACCAACCTATGGATAAGCTTTCTTCTACACGGACAAGCTTATAAGCATTTGACCGACATACTATCAGACGAAGAAGTAACGCTCGTAACGTCGCAAACGTCGATTGACGAATTTGTAGCAGTCGCATCAAGGAAGAAATTTGCAAAGTATATATCAGAAGCTCAAGTTTCCGCCGTTGTAGAATTCATACTACAAAACTCTTTGTTTTATCCATTGCATGATATTCCGAGAAGATGCAGAGCCCCCAAAGACGACTATTTGCTTGAACTGGCTGTTGTCTCCAATGCAGATTATCTCCTTACTGGTGATGACGACTTGCTTTCTATGAAGAATATAGGTTCTTGCAAGATAGTAGCAGCAAGTAACCTTATATGACATTCCATAAACATATTTAAAACCAATAGAAGATGAAGAAAATAAGGGCAGCCGTAGTGGGCTACGGCAACATCGGGCGGTTTTCCGTCGAGGCACTTGAAGCAGCAAAGGACTTTGAGATAGCAGGCATAGTGCGCCGGCAGGGCGACAAGGACAAGCCGCTGGAGCTTACGCCATACGAGGTGGTTGACGACATAGAGAAGCTGAAGGACGTTGACGTGGCGATACTCGCAACGCCGACACGCCTCTGCCCCGAGTATTCGGAAAAGATTGTAAAGCTCGGCATCAACACGGTGGACTCGTTCGACATTCACACAAGCATACTCGACTACCGCACACGGCAGATGGAGAACTGCAAGAAGGCAGGAAGGGTAAGCGTAATATCGGCTGGCTGGGACCCGGGTTCGGACTCCATAGTACGCGTTCTGCTCGAAGGGCTCGCCCCCGAAGGACTGACGTATACGAACTTCGGTCCGGGACGGTCTATGGGGCACAGCGTAGTGGCACGCTCGAAAAAAGGCGTAAAGGACGCGCTGTCGATGACGATACCTCTCGGCGAGGGCATACACCGCCGTATGGTATACGTGGAACTTGAGGACGGCGCGACTCTCGAAGAAGTCACGAAGGAGATAAAGGCTGACGACTATTTCGCACACGACGAGCTGCACGTGTTCGCAGTGAACAGCGTCGAGGAAATCAACGACCTCGGGCACGGAGTACACATGACGCGCAAGGGAGTGAGCGGGAAGACCCACAACCAGCGGTTCTCGTTCGACATGAATATAAACAATCCCGCACTTACGGCGCAGGTGCTCGTCAACGTGGCACGTGCGTCTATGCGGTTGCAGCCCGGATGCTACACGATGCCTGAGATTCCAGTCATAGACATGCTGCCAGGAACCCGCGAGGATATTGTGGCGACATTGGTATAACACATGAGAAAGGGCGTATCGGAATTCCGATACGCCCTTATTGTATAGGCTTATTCCTTCTTGTCGGCGATAGCCTTTCGGATAAGTCCCGTTATCTCGTCGGCAAGCTCCGGGTTGTCAAGCATCATGGTCTTGGTAGCCTCACGACCCTGCGCGAGCTTGGTACCATTATACGAGAACCAACTGCCACTCTTCTGAATGATGTTGTACTCGACACCCAAATCCACAATCTCGCCCGCGTGGTTGATACCCTGCCCAAAGGTTATCTCGAACTCCGCCTTGCGGAATGGGGGCGCGACCTTGTTCTTGACAATCTTCACGCGGACGTTGTTGCCGAGTATCTGATCGCCATTCTTTATCTGCCCAATCTTGCGTATGTCGAGACGCACGGAAGAATAGAACTTCAGCGCATTACCGCCAGTGGTGGTCTCGGGACTCCCGAACATCACGCCAATCTTCTCACGGAGCTGGTTGATGAATATGCAGCACGTGTTGGTTTTGGCGATAGTCGAGGTGAGCTTGCGCAAAGCCTGCGACATGAGGCGCGCCTGAAGTCCTACGACGGAATCGCCCATCTCGCCCTCTATCTCCTTCTTCGGCGTAAGGGCTGCCACGGAGTCAACGACGAGTATGTCTATGGCACTCGAACGTATGAGCTGGTCGGCTATCTCAAGAGCCTGCTCGCCATTGTCAGGTTGGGAAATCCACAGGTTGTCGACATCTACTCCGAGCTTCTCGGCGTAGAAACGGTCGAAGGCGTGTTCCGCGTCTATGAATGCCGCGATACCGCCAGCCTTCTGTGCCTCGGCAATGGCATGAATGGCAAGTGTGGTCTTACCGGAAGACTCGGGACCGTAGATTTCGATGATACGTCCGCGAGGGTATCCGCCAACGCCAAGCGCGGCATCAAGCCCTATACTTCCAGTGGGGATAACATCGACATCTTCAATCTGCTCGTCGCCCATACGCATGATGCTTCCCTTGCCGAAGTCCTTTTCTATCTTTGACATTGCAGCTTGCAGGGCTTGCAGCTTGCCCGACTGCTGCGACTTGTCGGCTGTTTCTTCTTTCTTTGCCATAATATTATCTTTCGTTTTTGGTTATTTGACTTTTATACGCGCATTACAACTCCAAATCGAGGTCGCGAGCCTCATGCCACGGCAGTCCCTGCTTGTTGAGCACGTCGAGGAATGGATCAGGATCGAAGTCTTCGACGTTCCACACTCCGGGCTTGCGCCACAAACCCTTGAAGAACATCATCGCTCCAGCCATTGCCGGCACTCCTGTGGTATAGCTTACGCCCTGCATACCCGTTTCCTCGTATGCGTCCTGGTGACGGCAGTTGTTATATATATAATATGTGTGTTCCTTGCCGTCCTTCAGTCCGCGGATACGGCAGCCTATAGATGTCTCGCCGTCGTAGTTGGAACCGAGGTCTTGCGGATTGGGGAGTACAGCCTTGAGGAACTGCAACGGCACGATGTCTACCTTTACCGTCGTCGAGGGGTCGTCGTGCAGCGGTGCCTCATAGGTTATAGGATCTATGCGGCTCATGCCGAGGTTCTGGATACAATCGAGATAAGTAAGGTACTGCTGTCCGAACGTCATCCAGAAACGCGCGCGCTTGATGGTAGGATAGTTCTTGACGAGCGACTCCAGCTCCTCATGGTGCATGAGGTAGCTCTCACGTCCGCCGATATTCGGATAAGTCAGTTCCTTGTGCACGGCAAGCGGGTCGGTCTCTATCCATTTGCCATTCTCGTAGTACAAGCCTTTCTGAGTAATCTCGCGAATGTTTATCTCCGGATTGAAATTGGTGGCAAACGCATGGTGGTGGTTGCCGGCATTGCAGTCAACGATGTCGAGGTACTGTATCTCGTCGAATTCATGCTTGGCAGCATAGGCTGTATATGCCTGCGACACCCCGGGATCGAAGCCACAACCGAGTATTGCCGTCAGTCCTGCCTTCTCAAACCTGTCCTTGTATGCCCACTGCCACGAGTATTCAAAATGAGCCTCGTCCTTCGGCTCGTAATTGGCAGTGTCCTCATAGTTGCAGCCACAGGCAAGACAGGCTTCCATAATTGTCAAGTCCTGATAAGGCAGGGCGAGGTTCAGCACGAGGTCGGGCTTGTAGGAATCAAACAGACGTTTAAGCTGCTCAACGTCATCGGCATCAACCTCGGCGGTCTTGATGTCCATGTCGTAGCCTTTGGCATGAATGGCTGCGACAAGGCGATCGCACTTGTCCTTGTGGTGGCTCGCAATCATGAATTCAGTGAACACGTCCTGATTCTGCACTATCTTAAACGCGGCAACGGTGGCGACGCCACCGGCTCCAATCATAAGTATTCTTCCCATATATCCTTAAAAATCAAAATTACATATTTACTTTCTCGTCTATCTCCCGTTGCGTTATTCCCATAGCGTTCATAATCGAGTAGCCGAGAATCTGCTGGCGGAAGTTGCCGCCCTCCATCGGCTGCATGGCAAAAAGGGTGATGCGTTTGCCGTCATCGTCAGTACGGTTGAGGGTGGAGCGGAGTGTATTCCATATTCCTCCATGCTCGGCATCAGGAACGATCATAACGCGCCTAACCTCGTCGTGGTTGAGAATCATTCCAAGAATGTCAAGCATGACCGCGTCATTGTCGGCGGTATCAGTGCCTGTGGCTATGGCGTTTATAATGAACTCGCCCAGGCGCTCGTCACGAAAAGCCTTGCCGTCAAGCTCATTGTCATATATTGAAGGGGCGAAGTTGTCAAGGCTCGTGCGCGACTTGTCATGAAGCAGCACCACTTGTGTTTCATGCTTTCCCTCACGCAATCCACCGTCAAGGGCAACGTCCATTATCCACCGGCTCAAGTCTGCCTGTGGTATACGGCGGTCAAGCATACGCTCGAAATTGACTATAAGGTTGAAAGCTACGCTGTCGATGTAGTCGGCATCGGCGATAATGACATTCTCCGACCAGTGAATGTTGTCTGTTTTTAGCGGTTTCATCGGCGCAAAGATAGTAAAATTATAGTAAACTCGGAATAAAATAGGGCGAAATCGCATAATAAACGGAAACAAAAGGCGTTTGTCTTGTATCATGTCTAAAGCGGATCGGAACGACAACAGCTATTCCCACATTCTCAAATACACCGGGCTTTTCGGCGGGGTACAGGCGTTGAGTATCGGTGTCGCACTGGTTCGCAACAAGCTCGTGGCGTTGATACTCGGTCCAAGTGGCATGGGACTGGTATCGCTGTTCAATTCTACAATAAGCTTCATAAGCGACTCGACAAGTTTCGGCATTGGAACGAGCGCGGTAAGGAACATATCTGAAGCGTACGACGAGGGAGACGACGAACGCGTGGCACATACCGTGGGCGTGGTCCGCTACTGGAGCTTTATATCCGCATTGTTCGGGACAGCACTGTGTATAATACTCAGTCCTTTTCTAAGCTGGGTGACGTTCTCGTGGAACGGGCACACGCTGCACTTCATGTGCCTTGCGCCGATAGTCGGCATGATGGCTGTCACCGCAGGAGAGACTGCCATAATAAAGGCGGTAAGGCAGTTGAGGCATCTTGCAGCCATAAGCTTTTACTATATAGTTGCGGCATTGGCAATATCGGTCCCGATATACTGGGCGTTCGGAATGAAGGGCATAGTGCCGTCGTTAGTCTTAATGGCGTTGGCGCAGATGGTGCTTACCATCACGTATTCTTACAGCCTGTTTCCACTACGGCTGAACGGAGCAAGGGGATATTTCAAAGAAGGATTGGGAATGATAAGGCTGGGGCTGGCATTCGTCACAGCGGGAATGTTCGGCTCGGGCGCGAGCTTCGTCATAAGGAGCTATATAAATAATGTGTCGGGAACAAATGCGGTGGGGCTTTACAACGCGGGATTCATGATGACTATGACGTATGTAAGCATGGTGTTCACGGCTATGGATACCGACTACTTTCCCCGACTGTCTGGCGTGAGCAACCTGAAGACGACCTTCAACACGACCGTAAGCCGGCAGATAGAGGTAATGCTATTGCTCGTATCGCCAATACTCGTGGCGTTTATGATAGGATTGCCGATAATAATAACAGTGCTATACAGTGGGAAATTCATGCAGGCACTCGGAATGACGCAGCTGGTCGTACTCGCCATGTACCTGCGCGCAGTGAAGGTGCCGGTTGCATACATACCTCTGGCAAAAGGCGACTCGCTGTCGTATATGCTTCTCGAAGGCTCGTTCAGCATCTATCTCGTGGCATTCGTCATCGGCTTCTACCGTGCATACGGACTGTATGGCGCGGGAATGGGGATACTCAGCGCATCGACGCTGGAATTATTCATCGTCTATGGCTATGCCAGATGGAAATACGGCTACAGCCCCACCGCATCAGTCGTCAAGTATGCGGCAATACAGTTTCCATTAGGGCTGCTTTCATTCGGAGTGACATTCATCAACGACGGCTGGGCATATTGGATTGCGGGAACGGTACTGTTCATTACAAGCGCAACGGCGAGCATAATGCTGTTGCGCAAGAAGAGCGGCGGAATATGGGAATCAATAGTCAACCGCGTTAAGAATATCATAAAAAGATGAATGACGATTCCTGCACAAGCCGCTCATTCCTTGCGGCGTAGCGTTATGACGTTGATTTCCGGCCATGCGCCAAAACGGAAAGGCACGGTTCCACCGATACCAGTAGATACGTAGAGCATGGAATCACCCTCGGTATATTTGCCTCCCCACTCATTGTAAGCCCACTTCGAAGGTGAGAACTTGCCTATCTTCAATTGTCCGGCATGGGTATGCCCGCTAAGCGTAAGTGCTATGTCGGTCTTGTCAAGTACTCCACGCCGCCAGTGTGACGGGTCGTGGCTAAGCAGTATCTTGAACATTCCCGACGGCAGTCCGTCCATAGCCTTGTCGAGATGACCGTAGTTGGGGAATGGCGGCTTTGATATGTTCTCAACACCGATAACGGCTATCGACTCGCTCTTGTTCTCGCCGTCCTCACGGCGCAACCGCCCTATTGTCACGTGCTCGTTGTCAAGCATACGCCACCCCATCTTTCCTTCAAGATAATGCAGAATGGTCTGGTTGCGCTTCTCGTAACGCTCGGAATGGTCTTGTCCGTACTCACAATAGTCATGGTTGCCCATGACGCTGAAGATTCCGTCCTTGGACTTCATCTGCGAGAGGTCTGACATAAACGGACGCACCTCGTCGGCGCGAACGTTAACGAGGTCGCCTGTAAATACTATGATGTCGGCATTCTGCGCATTGACAAGCCTGACGAGTTTCTTTACGAACGAAGGATTTGTACGGAACGTACCTATGTGCAAGTCGCTAAGCTGGAGCACGCGGTAGCCGTCAAACGACTTTGGAAGGAGCGGTGAAGTACATGTCGCATTGCGCACGACGATGCGCCTCCAGCCAAAGAAGAATCCATAGACAAAGAGCAGCAATAAAGCCATAGCGGCGACAAATGCCAGTTTCGGACTGACAACGAACTGAAGCAACGTGAAGACGAGCTTCGGCAGTGCCACGCAAAGCACCAAGCCGATGAACAAGCGCATGGTGGTGTTGTGCCAAAGACTGCGGTTCGCAAGGACGAAGCAGAGGAGTATGATTGCAGTAGGTACGAATGCGATAATCTTGAATGGCAGTGACGACGAACCCATATACTCGTGCACTATATACACGTCAGGAGCCACAAGGAGTATCACGAACAGAAGCGTGAAGAATATCATGTTCTTAGCCATATTGAAAAACAGCAGATTGCTTATTTACTTTGCACGACAAAATTAGTGGAATTTATCCAAAATCACAAAAAATATTCACTTATCGTTACAACGCATCAGTTTTTTTATTATCTTCGCAGCATTAAAATATCAACTATCTAACCACTATTCACTATGAGCAGAGCCAACCTACTACTGCTGACTATCGCTGCCGGAGTCCTTTCGGCAGAAGCACAGACCATGACATACGTCCCGGCGACATCGGTACTTACGGACAGTACGGCAACGAGCAGCAACTTGTCCGGACGTGGTTCCGTAGATGTGATAGGCGAAGGACGCATGAACAAGGGACTTGTCGTCAACTCGCTCGACGCTATAAGCGGACAAGCTGCCGGAGTTACGATAACGACTGGTGAGAACCGCATGGCGATGATTAACAGCGTGCGCGTGCGTGGTACGACATCGCTGACTGGCGGTAACGACCCACTGGTGATTATCGACGGCGTATACAGTGATATATCGACACTATCGACCATATATCCAGCCGACATAGAGAGCTTCGCAATACTCAAGAACGCAGCCGAGACAGCTCCATACGGAAGCCGTGGCGCGTCGGGAGTGATACAGGTTACCACCAAGCACGGGCACGCAGGACGGTTCAGCATACAATATGACGGCAACGTCGGCTTCGAATCTGTATACAAGAACATAGAAATGCTCGACCGATACGGCTACCTGTCAACGGCGCAGAAGCTCGGACTATACGCCAACGACGGCGGATTTGACACCGACTTTCCAGACGCGATAACACGCACGGGATTCATAACCAACCACCACATAGCCTTCAGCGGCGGCACCGACGAGCAGAACTACCGCGCGTCGATAGGCGTGATGGATCACAATGCCGTTATAAGAAACAACTCGTATGCCAATTTCGTAGCCAAGATAGACCTGATGCAGAAGGCTTTCGACGGACGGCTGACGATAGACTTGGGGGTGTTCGGGTCGTCCCAGAGCAACAAGTACATATTCGACACGCAAAAGCTTTTCTACTCGGCAGCGACGCAGAACCCGACATTCCCCAAAGGCATGAACGCATCGGGCGGCTGGGACAAGAACACTACGGCATCGCAGATAAATCCGCCGTTCGCACTACTCGCAGAAAAGAACCACGAGCGCAACCAGAACTTCGGCTCGCACATAAGGCTGACAGCCGACATCGGCAGAGGACTGACGGCAGAGGCGTTCGGAGCCTATACATATAATAGTAATGAGAACGCGCAGTTCACGCCTACATGGGTATGGGCGCAAGGACAGGCGTGGCGTGGGGAGACGAAGCAGGAAACGTGGCTGGGCAACCTTTCGATCAACTACCACAAACGTTGGAGCGACAGCCACGAGTTGAAGGCTACGGCTCTGACGGAATACGAGTCGACGAAGCAACGCGGATTCTGGACTTCGGCAAAGGGATTCACGACCAACGCCCTCGGCTACGACAACCTTGCAGGTGCCGCAAGCGTGCCTTATGGTCTGACAGGCTCCAACTATGACAACCCGAAGTTGCTGTCGTTCATGGCAGGCGTGGAGTATACGCTTATGGACCGGTATACCATAAACGCCAACGCAAGAGCCGACGGCTCGTCAATGGTGAGCGAAGACCATCGTTGGGGATTCTTCCCGTCGGTGTCGCTGTCGTGGAACGTGATGAAAGAGGCATTCATGCGCAGCCAGAAGGTCATCTCACGCTTGGTGTTGCGTACGGGCTACGGTCTGACGGGCAACCTCGGAGCAATATCGTCGTACAACTCCCTGAACATGCTGCGCCCTGACGGCGCGATACCGTGGAATGGTACGGCAACGGTGACATACGCGCAAAGCCACAACGTAAACCCCGACCTAAAATGGGAGACGCGCGGAACGTTCAACATAGGCGCGGATATGGGATTCTGGCACGACCGCGTGATACTCACCGCCGAATACTACTACTCCCGCACGTGGAACATGCTCTACCAGTACGACGTGCCGGTGCCGCCGTTCACGTTCGACAAGCTGCTGGCGAACCTCGGCAAGATGTCGAACCAGGGACTTGAAATCGGAGCGAGCGTAACGCCGATACAGAAAAGGGACATGGAGCTCGACATCAGCGTGAACATGTCGTTCCAGAAGAACAAGCTCATATCGCTAAGCGGAAACTACGAGGGCAACCACCTAACGGCTGCCGACATAACGTCGATAGGAAGCCTCAACGGAGCCGGATTCCACGGCGGCAACAACAACATAGTCTACCAAATCGTGGGGCAGTCGCTCGGAGTGTTCTACCTGCCGCACTGCACGGGACTGACGCAGAATGCCGACGGGACATACAGCTACGCCATAGCCGACCTCGACGGCAACGGACAAGTGAACATAGAGGACGGCGGCGACCGCTACATAGCCGGGCAAGCAACGCCGAAGATGTTTCTCGGCTCGAACATCAGCTTCCGGTACAAGGACTTCGACATAACGTTGCAGGTCAATGGGGCGTTCGGGCACAAGATCTACAACGGAACGGCACTCACGTATATGAACATGGGGGCGTTCCCCGACTACAACGTCATGAAGGAGGCACCGGCTGCCAATATCAAGGACCAGACGGCTACCGACTACTGGCTGGAGAAAGGCGACTACCTGAACTTCGACTATCTGACGATAGGCTGGAACGTGCCTATAAGGAACAAGTCGCGCTACATATCATCGCTACGGCTAAGCGCGTCGGTGAACAACCTGGCGACGATAACGAGTTACGGCGGTCTGACTCCTATGATAAACAGCAGCGTCGTCGACAACACACTCGGCATCGACGACAAGCGCAGCTATCCGCCATACCGCACGTTCAGCCTCGGAGTGAGCATAGGATTCTAACCAGTAAAAATCAAGCATCTATGAGAATACAGAATATTTCGAAGTGGGCGGCGGCACTATTGCTATCATGCCTGACGCTGACGGGCTGCCTTGACGAGAGTCCGCGCGACCAGATTGACGAGGACGAGGCTTACGGCACTGCCGACAAGCTAATGCTCAACACCGTAGGCACGCTGTACAACTATATAGGCGGCAACGCCGAAAGCCAGGGATTGCAGGGAACGTACCGCGGAGTGTACGACTACAACACGTTCTCCACCGACGAGGCGATGATTCCGACGCGCGGCGGCGACTGGTACGACGGCGGCTTCTGGCAGAGCCTGTACAAGCACACGTGGACTCCGACGGACAAGGCCCTGTACAACACGTGGACGTACCTCTACAAGGTGGTTGCCAAGTGCAATGAATCACTCGGCATATTGTCAGAGCGGCGGACGTTGCTGACCGACGCGCAATATGAGGAATGCACGGTGGAGGTGCGCGGCGTCCGGGCGATGTATTACTTCTACATCATGGACTTGTTCGGGCGCGTGCCGCTCGTAACGTCAAGCGACGTGAGCCTTGCCGACGTGAAGCAGGCTGAACGCAGCGAGACCTTCCAGTTCGTGTACGGCGAGCTTTCGGACGTGGCGCAGTCGCTGCCCGACGTTCACAGCAACTTGCAGAACGACTACTACGGGCGGTTCACACGCCCGGTGGCGTACTTCCTGCTGGCGAAGCTCGCCCTTAACGCCGAAGTCTATTCAGACGATGACTGGACTGACGGCTCACGTCCCGACGGTAGAAACATCACGCTTGCGGTCGACGGGCAGCAGCTGAACGCGTGGGAGGCGTGCGAGGCATGGTGCGACAAGATTGCGGCAGAGGGATATTCGCTCGAAAGCGACTACGCAGCCAACTTCGCAGTGCACAACGAGACGAGCAGTGAAAACATATTCGTCATACCGATGGACAAGTACCTTTACGCCAACCAGTTCCAATACCTGTTCCGCAGCCGCCACTACAACCACGGCTCCGCCATAGGGCAGGATTCGGAGAACGGCAGCTGCGCCACGGTTTCGACGGTGCGCACGTACGGATACGGCACGGCAGACGTAGACAGCCGCTACGCTATAAACTTCTATAGCGACACGCTCCGCATAGACGGCAATGTGGTGACGCTCGACGACGGTTCGCCGCTGGTATACATGCCGCTGGCGGTGAAGCTCGACCTTACTGGCGACGAATACGAGAAGACCGCCGGAGCGCGCATGGCGAAATACGAGATAGACCGCCAGGCATACTCCGACGGCAAGCTGCAAGGCAACGACATCGTGCTCTTCAGGTATGCCGACGTACTGCTGATGAAGGCGGAAGCAAAGGCGCGCAGCGGCGGTGACGGCTCAAGCGAGCTGAACGCGGTGCGTTCGCGCGTTGGCATGGCAAGCCGTACGGCTACGCTTCAGAACATTCTCGACGAAAGGCTCATGGAACTGATGTGGGAGGGCTGGCGGAGGAACGACCTCGTGCGCTTCGGACTGTTCAACCAGGCATACGACCAGCGTACGCCCATAGACGGCGAGCAGTCTGGATATACTACGGTGTTCCCGATACCCAACGATGCCATCGAGCACAACGGCAACCTCGTACAAAACAACGGGTACAAGTAAAGCGGCTCTGCTACAGCGGTTTGGGCAGTGTGGCACAAGTGCCCGACGAATGAGCCTCACTCGTCGAAGGAATCAGGCTCACTCGTCGAAGGAATGAGCCTCACTCGTCGAAGGAGTGAGGCTCAGGCGTCATAAGACCGTAAAATACCATTTCCAAGCGGTCAGTATACCAACTCTGAAACGTTACTATACTAACTCCAAAACGTTACTATACTAACTCTGAAACGTTACTATACTAACTCCGCGGAGTTAGTATAGTAACTCGAAGGGCGCGTTACTCGTCCTCCATGAACAGCGGGTCTTCCGGCATGACCATTACCGGTTTCTGCTGCGATGCCTTCAATATGTCTTCCGGCACGTACTTCTTGTCGACCACGAGGCGGAACATATATTCGTTGAACCAAGCGTTGGTCATCACGAGGCAGCCGCCCACGCCGTAGGACGGTCCCCACGAGTTCTCCACCTTCCACTTCTTCGGATTGCCGTCGGCATCGACATCGACGGCGGTCAGCGTCATGGCATGGGTGGAGCCGCTGTCGAACGTGCGTATGCGGTCAGCCTTGTCCATCGGGAACGTCGTTGCGAAAAGCGTCCCGTAGTCGTAGTTGTCGAGGTCGAGGAATCCGCGCTTGCGGTCGAACTGCTTGCCCACGTCGTAGCTCGAATACATCTTCGCGCTGTCCTTGAGCGACGCTATCGCCATGCGCGCGATGTCCTCCATCGGCAGGTTGACGTACTTCCAGTTGTGTCCGTCGTAGGTGTGGCGGTCGTACTCCACCTCATAAGTCTTGTAGTACTCGCGGCGCGGGTCGTTCATCGCCATGATGAACGTGCCGTTGAGCTTGTGCCCGACCGTCGCGTCATAGAAGCTCTTTGGGGTGTACTCCTTGGACTCGCCGACCTGTCGTCCGTCCTTGTCCTTGAAGGCGTAAGTGAAAGTCTTGACCGGTTCGCCGAGCGAGAGAGCCAGCATGTGGTATACCGTTCCGAGCATCTCGGTCTTGCGGTTGCGTATCTTCGATGCCGGAGCCTTGGCGGCGGCCATGCGGCGGAGTTCGAGTCCGTACTCGCGGAGTTTCGACGAGACGAGCTTTGCCATGCGCGAGGTGTTCTCCGCCGAATACGTCTCCGGCATTACGTCCATCGGCACGAGTCCGTACTTCTCGGCAAGGTCGGCTACGCCGCAGAACGTACCGCCGTCGCTGATAGGATTCTTGAAGAAGAACTGCACGCGCTGGTCGTCCATAGGCTTGCCGGCGCAGTCGATGACTCCCTGGAGGAAAAGGTTGCTCTTCTCCAGCTGGTCGTAGAAGAACAGGTATGCCTGCGAGTATTCCACGCGCACCGTGTCCTTGTGCTCGCGCGCGAAGTTGGCACGCAGCACGTTCAGCCCCGAGAACAGCCAGCAGCGTCCGCTCGACTTCTGGTCGTGGATGCTCTGCTTGGGCGTCTCGACGTTGAAATACGTGTCGATGGTTCCTGCCTTCTTGAAGTTCTGCGCCAGGTTGTCGATACTGTTGGTAGCTATGGCGTTGGCAATGGCATTGCCCTCTGCCGACGGCGCGCCGATTTTCTCAATCCTGGCAAGCATCTGCCCGTTGATACCACCGTCCCTGACGGCTTGCGCCACAGACGAAAGGACTACGCCACAAAGAGCCAGCCCGAGCACGGCTACGCGTGCGGTAAAGTTCTTGTTGTTCATAAATAGTTTGTTATAAAGTCATTATTCATCGCCCCTTAACGGAACGACCAATTCATAAATCCTAATCTTTAATACCCAAATTGGGTATAAGTCTTCACTCTTAATCCTTAACTTATAATCCGCAAAGTCAGTTTTCCTTCCAGAACGCCGGAGTGAACAGCACGAGCACGGTGAACAGCTCCAAACGCCCGACGAGCATGAGGAACGAGCACACCCACTTCGACCATTGCGGAAGGTCAGCCCACGACATCGTCGGACCTATCTCCACTCCGAGCGTCGGTCCCACGTTGCCGAGCGAGCTTAGCGTTATGGTTATGGCGTTGGTGTTGTCTATGCCAGCCGCAATCATCGCGAACGAGCAGACGAGCGCGAGGCACAGGTACAGGCTGATGAACGCCAGAAGGGTGACGCGCCGCGACTGCGACACGTTCACGCCGTCTATCTTCATCGGCAGCACGGCGTTGGGGTGCAGCATCTGGTAGAACTCGTTGCGTATGACCTTCAGCAGCATCACGCCGCGAATGCTCTTTATGCCTCCGCTCGTACTGCCGGAGCAGCCGCCGAAGAACATACACGCCGCAAGCACGACCCACGTGACGTGCGGCCATGTCGAGGCATCGTCGTTGAACAGTCCCGTAGTAGTCATGAAGCTGACTACCTGGAACACCGCCGAGCGGAACGCGCGCTCTATCTCGTAGTGGTTGCGCAGTATCAGCTCCGCCATGATGAACAGCGTACAGAACACGATGCCGAAGAAGTAGAACTTGAACTCGGCGTTGCCGAAGAGCTTGCGTATCTTTATCTTTGCCACCGAGAAATACAGCAGCGTGAAGTTTATGCCCGACAGGAAGCAGAACACGGTGCACACGTAGTCTTCCGCCGGCGAGTGGAACGCCCCGATGCTGTTGCCCGTGGTAGAGAATCCGCCAGTAGCCGTCGATGTCATCGCATAGTTGACCGCGTCGAACAGCCCCATGCCGCACAAGTAATAGCTGGCGACGCACGCCACGGTCAGTATGAGGTATACGCTCCATATCCACTTCGCGCTCGTGCTGAGCCTCGGTTGCAGCTTGGTCTTCACGGGTCCCGTGGCTTCGGCGGCGAATATCTTTACCGACCCGCCGACAAGCGACGGCAGCACGGCAATGGTGAAGAACACTATCCCCAGTCCGCCTATCCACTGCGTCAGCGAACGCCACAGCAGCACGCCGCGCGAAAGGCTCTCTGGGTGGTCGAATATGGTGGCTCCGGTGGTTGTGAATCCCGACATCGTCTCAAAGAAAGCGTCGGTGAACGACAGCGACGGATTGTCGAACATGAACGGCAGCGTACCGAATAGCGAATACATAACCCACGCCACCGTCACCACGAAATAGGCATCACGGCGGCTCAGCATATTGGAGGCGTTGCGCCCGTAGAAGCGCAGCACGCCGCCAGCCACGGCGATAATGATTATGCTGTGGGCGAACGGCCAAACGTCGTGCCCGCCATAGCACGCAGCCACGGTGAGGCAGCATATCATGAGCGTTGCCTCAAGCCAAAGCAGCGATCCGAGTATCTTGCTTATGATTTTATAGTTCAGCACTTTCGCCTGTTTGATATTTCACCAAAGTGACTTTTTTATTTCATGCGGATGACTTTCCAAATTCATGCGGATGATTTTATGAATTCATGCGGATGAAATTCCCAGATCACCTGAATAGCTTGTCGATGCTCCGCAAGTCCATGTTGTGGGTGAAGACGACCACGGAGTCGCCCGGCTGTATGAGCGTGTTGCCCGATACGAGCATACCTTTCTCGTCACGCACGAGTCCGCCGATGGTCATATCCTTCGGCAGTCCCAAGTCCTTGACGGGCTTGCCCGTTATCTTCGAGCCTTCGGCAGGCACGAACTCGGCTACGTCGGCATCGGCACTCGGCAGGAACCTCACGTTGTATACATTGGTATCGAGCAACATCTGGTAAATGTAGCTCGCCGTGGTGACCTTCTTGTTTATTATCGTCCCGATGTCGAGGCTCTCCGCCATACTGACGTAATCGACATTCTCGACCATGGCGACGGTCTTCCTCACTCCCATGCGCTTTGCCGCAAGGCACGCCAGTATGTTGGTCTCTGCGTTCGGCGTAAGGGCGACGAATGCCTGCGTGCTGCGTATGCCCTCCTCGACGAGCAGCGACAGGTCGCGCCCGTCGCCGTTGATGACGAGCGTGTCCTCGTCGAGTATGTCGTTCAGCTCCTCGCAACGGTGCAAGTCCCTTTCGATGACCTTCACGTCCATGTATTCCGGCATGGTCTTGACGGCACGCACGGCAGTGCTGCCGCCACCCATCACCATGACGTTCTTCACGTCGGCATAGTGTTCCTTGCCGACAATCTTGCGTATGTACGGGATATAGTTGCGGGTAGTCATGAAGTACGCCATGTCGTATAGCTTCAACACGTCGTTGCCGCCAGGAATGATTGTATCCTCGCCACGGCGTATCGCCACGATGTGGTATGGGTCGTCGGGACGGCTGATGTCCTTCAGCGGGCGGTCGAGTATCTCGCAGCCCTCGCGCAACTTTATGCCAAGCATGACAAGCTCGCCATTGTGCACGTCCCACCGCTGGCGCACCCACGACATCTTCAGTCCGTTGATTATGTCCTTGGCGGCGAGCATCTCCGGATATATCACGCGGTCGACACCCATCTGCTTGAAGAATGCCTGGTCTACCTGCTCGGTGTATTCCGGGTCGTCAATTTTGGCGACGGTCTTCTTCGCGCCGAGGGCGTGAGCCATCGTGCAAGCCGTGAGGTTGGCGGTCTGGTCGGCAGTGACGGCTATGAACAAGTCTGCGCCGCCGGCGTTGGCATCACGCAGGGCCTTCGGACTGGTACACGAAGCCTCGACCGCCAGCAGGTCGTAGTTGCGGTTGAGGTGTTCGAGAGCCTCAGCGTCGCCGTCGATAATCGTTATGTCGTAATTGTTGCGCGAGAGCAGTTTGGCAAGATAGCTGCCAATGGCGGACGCGCCGGCTATTATAACCTTCATAGTGTCACTCTCCTTCCGTTCGTTTGTTCAATGCCCTGACAATGGTCTGGCGTATATTTCCCCTGTCTATGCCGCAGAGCTGGTGTAGCTGTGCCACAGTACCCTGCTCCACGAACTCGTCGGGCAGTCCGAGACGCACGACCGCGGGACTGTATCCGTGGTCGTCAAGCCATTCGAGTACGGCAGAGCCCATGCCCCCGTTGCGCACTCCGTCCTCGACGGTGATGACAGTGGTGGCATTGTCGCCGACCTCGCGGAGTATGTCCTCGTCGAGTGGTTTTAGGAAGCGCAAGTCGTAATGCACGACCTCGCCGCCACCATCAATATCTATCATGCTGCCGGCTTCAATATCGTCAATGGCAGCCTCGACGTCGTTGCCTATCGGACCTATGGATATGACAGCCACACGGTTGGCGTATTTAACATCACCGCCAATAACACCCAACTTCAAGTCACGCAAGCGCCGCCCGCGTCCGACTTCTACTTCCTCCAACGGACAGTGCCAGTCTTTCAGCACGCCGCGTCCACGCGGATAGCGGATTACGAACGTCCCCTTGCCCGGCAACTGCGCCGTATACATCAGCCGCCGCAGTTCGTGCTCGTCCATAGGAGAGCTTATGGTAAGGTTCGGGATAGGGCGCAAGGCTGCCATGTCGAACGCGCCATGGTGTGTGGCACCGTCCTCGCCGACCAGTCCGGCACGGTCGAGGCAGAGCACCACAGGCAGGTTGAGTATCGCCGCGTCGTGTATTATATTGTCGTAGGCACGCTGGGCGAACGCGCTGTAAATGTTGCAGAACGGCAACAGCCCGTCCTTCGCCATGCCGGCAGAGAACGTTACCGCGTGTCCTTCGGCTATGCCTACATCAAACGTACGTTCGGGCATAGCCTTCATCATGATTATCATCGAGCTGCCAGTAGGCATGGCCGGAGTAACGCCTACAATCTTCGGATTCTTCTGCGCGAGTTCCAGAAGCGTTTCGCCGAACACGTCCTGGTATTTCGCCGGACGGTCGTCGTCGGGGTCTACAATGCGCCGCCCAGTCTTCGGGTCGAACTTTCCAGGCGCGTGCCACACGGTGGCACTCTGCTCGGCAGGTTTGTAGCCCTTGCCCTTCACCGTGTGGAGGTGGAGCAGCTTCGGTCCCTTCATATCCTTCAGCTGGCGCAATATGCGTACAAGCTCTACGACGTTGTTGCCGTCGAACGGACCGAAGTAGCGTATGTTCATGCCCTCAAATATGTTCTGCTGGTGGCTTATGGCACTCTTTATGGCGTTGTTCAGTCGGATCAGCCCCTTGCGACGCTCGTCCGACAGGAATCCCTTGGCGTGCATCCACTGGCTCGCCTTGAAGCGCAGGCGGTTGTAGGTCTCGTTGGTGTCGAGGTTGAGCAGGTATTGCTCCATGCCGCCAACAGCACGGTCTATCGACATGTCGTTGTCGTTGAGGATTATCAGCAGGTCGTTGGGTTGGCTCGACACGTTGTTGAGTCCCTCGAACGCCAACCCGCCGCTCATCGCGCCGTCGCCGATAATAGCCACCACGTGGCGGTGCTCGTGCGACAGGTTGGCAGCCACAGCCATTCCGAGTGCCGCCGATATGGAATTGCTCGCGTGACCACAGGTGAAAGTGTCGTACTCGCTTTCCAATGGCGACGGAAACGGACGCAGCCCGCCCATCTTGCGGTTCTCGTTGAAGCGGTCGCGCCGCCCCGTGAGTATCTTGTGGCCGTAAGCCTGATGCCCTACATCCCACACCAGACGGTCGTCGGGCGTATTGAACACGTAGTGGCACGCCACGGTTATCTCCATAGCTCCAAGGCTGGAAGCGAGATGCCCAGGATTGACGCTCAATTCCTCGACGATATATTCACGCAGCTCACGGCACACCTCCGGCAGCTGGTCTATTTTCAGCTTCCGCAAGTCCTCCGGCGAATCTATCCCTTGAATAAGGCTGAATCTTTCCTTGTCTGACATTAGTAATAATGTGAATAGCCGTGCAAAGGTAGTGCAAACCGAAGACAATACAAAACAAAACGCTGTTTTTGTTTTTATTGTTGAGGTGCAGCCTGCCTTATTAAAAGGTAGTGCAAACCGAAGACAATACAAAATTAAATGAAGTTTTATTTTTATTGTTGTAACTTTGCATCCAGTAACACACAAGCACACGACAAACAAAAACAACACGACTATGGGAATCGTAAGACTATTCAAGGACTGGACGCTCATCTGCGCACTTATAACAGGCAGCGTGGTCTACCTGCTGTTCTCCAAGATACCCGCGCTCACGCCCGTCGGCGACTGCATGGGACCGCGGCTCGTGGGACTGATGCCCTACATCATCTTCTCGATGCTCTACCTGACGTTCTGCAAGATTGACATGCACAACTTCCGCCCGCGCAAGTGGCACTTCGCCCTGCAGCTCATACGCACGCTGCTCTCCGCGCTGGTGGTCGTGGCGGTCAACTGCGTGGGCAGTCCCGAGGCGAAGCTTATACTCGAGGGAGTGTTCATCTGCGTCATATGCCCGACGGCTGCTGCCGCGCCAGTTGTCACCGAACGGCTTGGCGGCGGAATAGCCACGATGACGGTCTACATGATTATCGCCAACGTGTTCTCCGTGATAATCATTCCCGTATTCTTCCCCTTGGTCGAGCGGTCAGCCGACATAACGTTCACGCTGGCGTTCCTCATGGTGCTGAAGCGCGTGTTCCTCGTACTGGCACTGCCGCTGATACTTGCCCTGCTGACGCGCAGGTACCTGCCGCGAGTCGCTGAATGGGTGAAACGGCAGCACGACCTCGCGTTCTACCTCTGGTCGCTCAACCTGTCCATCATCATGGGACTTGCCGTAAGCAAGATTACGACCACCGACCTGACCGGTCGCGACTTGTTCCTGCTGCTGTTCCTGCCGCTCGTCATCTGCTTCATACTGTTCTCCATAGGCAAGGCTGTCGGCGGAATATGGGGCGAGCGCATCAACGGCGGACAGGCTCTCGGACAGAAGAACAACGTCGTCGGGATATGGCTCATGCACTCGTTCCTAAACCCCGTGGCGGTGATAGCCCCGTGCGCCTACGTCATATGGCAGAACATCATCAATGCCGTACAGCTCTGGTACAAGGAGAAGTACGGATACCTCAAGTGGTAACGGTAAAAATATAAAAAGGGCAGAAAAGCCATCTTACCCTTCTGCCCTTTTACCTTTAAGTAGGAATTTCCTTATGTCGTCCTGCAACCTCAGGAACGGCTCCGCCCGGCGGTAGCCAGTGTTGCGGCGCAGCATCGGCACAATCTCCTCTATGCTGTGGCTGTAGCTGGCAAGCTCGTTGTAACGCTGGGTGTTGTGCATGGCGTTGCGGTTTATCTCTCGCTGGCGTTCGCGCACGAGTACGTCGCACACCTTCTTCAACATCGGCACGACCACGCCGTCAAACAAATGGTGACCCTGTATATAAAGGTACGTGGTCTGCGGCGTTACGCCGAGCCGCCGCATCTCCTCCTTCAACTTCGACCAACTGTCCCTGGCTCCAGGATTCTGCCTCTGCAGCTGGTTGACCTTGTTGCCGACCTTGCGGCGTACGTTCCTGATGCAGCGGTACGGGTCTTCCATGTTGAAGTTGCCCGTCTCGATGACGCGGTTGAAGTCTGTCATGGTGAACCGTCCGTAACTGCCGCTGCGGTAGTACCAGATGTTCCACACGAACAACGGGTATATAGCCTCGCTGTACTGGCGCAGGTAGTCCTCGAAGTCGAATATGGCGTGGTCGTTGAGCGACACCGCGACGCTGACATCGTGGAGGCTCGGAGCGTAGCACTGGTAGTTCTCTATGGCGTAGACGTAGGTGTGGAACACGTACGGATTGCCGTTGACCTCCCTCGACATGGCGGTCACCCCTTGGAGCAGATAGTCGTAGTCGGCATCGACGCAGGCTATCATCGAGTCGCCGACCTTGCGCTTCAGCATATTCATGAGCACGCTCTTCTTGCCGCGTGTCAGGTTCTCGCGCGACGGGAGCATGACCTCGAAATAGCGGCTGTCGTCCTCGAACTCGCTGAGCACGGTGCGCCAGAAGAAGATGTCGTCGTACGCCTCGACGTAGGCGACGATTCGCCTCCTAGCGTTACGCCCGTTGAGCCTGTTGGCGGCACTGACGTACTCTGACGATATGTTGTCCCTTAACCTGTGCGACATACATTTATCTATTGATCCGTTATCTCGCTGACTTCCGTCACCTTGTCCACCCAGCCGTTCATGATTACCGCCGGGCTGTGCGTCGTGAGTATTATCTGCACGTTGGGGTTGAGTTCGAGTATCAGGTCGATGAGCCGCTTCTGCCAGTCGACGTGGAGGCTCACCTCCGGCTCGTCCATGAAGAGGATGTAGTTCTGGTTGTCCTCGACGAGGACGGTGAGCAGTATCGCCAGTATCTGCTTCTCGCCGCTGGAGAGCTGGTATGGCACGAGCGTCTCGCCAATCTGCGTGAACCGTATCTCGTTCTCGGTGCGGATAATCTTCTTGCCCGTGTATGTGAACAGGTCGTCCATGATGTCCTGGAACTTGCGCTTCGGCTCCGAGAGCTTCTGCGCCCGCTCCGCCGCGTCGGGTCCGCCGCTCTGGAGGACGCTGATGATGCGGTTGCCTATGTTCACCTGGTAGTCGAGGTACTTGCGCTGGAGCTTGTAGAGCTGCCAGTCAAGCTCGGTGGCGAGCGACGCGTCGAGCTTGCTTATGGTCTCGGTGTTGAGCAGCGGGCGGTCGAACGAGCGTATCATGTCGTAGCGTATCCACTTGGCGTCCCCGGGGCTGACCTTGAGGTGCACGCCCTTGAGCAGGTGGCTGGGGAACTCGCCACCCTTCGAGAGGCTCCTCACCACCCTGTTGAGTATTGTGCTCTTGCCCTCGCCGTTGATGCCGCTGAGTATGTTGACCTGGCGGTCGAGGTTCCACACGATGTGCTTGCGACCGCTCCACAGCGAGTCTATCTCTATCTGCTCTATATAGTCGGCGTATTTCTGCATGGTCGTTTTCTGTTTTTAGTTGCCTGAACGATGTGTTACCGCTGCAAATGTACAAAACATTCCCGTAAGTTGTCCTCCGTCACTCCGCCTTTTTTATCCGCAGCATGAGATACGGCGACTTCGGCAGCCGCACGCCGCGCATCTGGCGGTCGTACATGCGGTAGTCGTTGACCTCGCCGGTCTCGAACACCGTGGGCACCTTCCTTACGGTCATGTTCCACGTGTCGATAATCTCTACGGTGAACTTCGTGCCGGGGCGGAGCTTCGGGTACGTGGCGTTCTTCTGCGGGAGGTTAAACGTCCACGAGTCCTGCATACGGTCGCCGAAGTAGACGAGGTAGTAGCCGTCGCCCGCTGTGGACGTAACGTCGTCGCGGCTCACGTCGGCCATTTGCAGCGCATTCGGGAGGTCGGCGAGCACGGAGCGCATGAACGGCACGCGCCGCCACGACTCGCCGCGCCACTGTCCGCCCTTCGCCCAGAATATGGTGTCGAAGTCGCCGTCGTGGTACTGGAAGCACTCGCCGTGGGTGATGTACGTGCCCTGCACGAGCCCGTTCCACATCTCGTCTATCATCTCCTCGCCGCTCATGCGCCCCCAGCGGTACGGGAGGTTGCCCTCGTAGCGCGCCTCGTCGAAGACTACCGGCATCGGGTATATGTTCCTCACGATGCTCGCCCTGCCACGTTCCATGACGGGTCCCTCGTCCTGCACGCTCATGTGGGTGAGCCCGCTTTCGGGGTGCGGGAAGTAGGTGGCGGTACTGCCGTGAATGCTAACGAGATGGCAGTAGGGGTCGTTGGCGCGGACCTCGGCGATGAGCGCGAGCCAGTCCTGGAGGGTCTTCGCCTTGACGTAGTCGTACTCGTTGGCGAGCGACCACCACACGTTCTTGAACGACGAGAGCCGCGCCTCCAAATATCGGAGGTACGCACGGTTCTCCTGCATCGTCATCTGGTCGAATCCCCAGTATCCCTTGTCGTAGGGGTGGAAGAGTATGAGGTCTGCCTGGCAGCCTATGGCGTCGAGCGAGTCCACGCACTGCTCCAGGTGGCGGAAGAACGCGGGGTTGAACCTCGACTTGTCGAAGACTACGCCGCTGCCCTTCACCTTGACGGAGCCGCCCTCGCCGAGTATGCGTCCCTCGTCGGCGGAGCCGCTTTCGGCGCGGCGGTGCTCGTCGGAGAGTATCTCGTAGGGATATAGCTCCGGCAGCTCCTTGCACAGCGCGTAGTGCTTGGGGAAGACGCACATACGTATCTTGTCGAACTGCGCCGCGCGGAGCGAGGCGAGCGTCTGCCGCCGAACGTCCGCGGGCATGTGTATCCACGCGTACGCCGTAGTGCCCACGGGGAAGTAGAGCGTCGAGTCGGCATATCTGAACTCGCGTCCCACGGCGCGCACGATGCCGTGGTTCTGTCCTGCGGAGGGCTTGCAGGCGAACGTGCCCGAGAGCCCGTCGAGCTGGGCGGCGTTGCTGTGGGTGACGTACTTCCATTCGCCCACGGCGGAGGGCATGAAGCGCACGCGGTAGGTTCCGCCGCCGTCGTAGAATCCGCGCACGGTGACCGCCTGCCCCGTGGCGGCGTTGGTGAAGTCGGCTGTAAGCTCCACGTCGGCGAACGGGTTGCCGTCAGCGGGTCCCGTCATCGCGACCTCGAACCTGCGCCACTGCTCTACCTGCTGCGCCGCCTGCGGCTTCTTGGGCTTGCGCGAGCGTCCCTGTACCGGGATTGCGAGCGTCATCGCCGCGCACAGCAGCATCATCACGCCCGTCTGTCTAATAATAGTCTTCATTCGATTTGTGTCTTAGTATTTAGTCGTTTTTTACCTATCAATGTTAAATGGCTCGCCTCTTCCGCCCCTACACGCCTTCTCCGGCGACGAAGTACAGCGGGTGGTGCGGCGTGCCGCGCTTAGCGAGCCGTCCGTCGGCGGCGAGGCTGTCGAGCCACTTCTGCGCCTTGTAGCGGCTCAGCCCGAGGCGCGAGCGCATGGCGAGGTTGGTCACGCAGCCCTCCGTCCGGGCTATCTCGCGGACTTTCTCCCACAGGTCTTCGTCAGAGTATTCGGGCGAATGGGCGTAGAACGCCACCTTCTCGAACTGCACTCCGCGGCGCACTCCCTTCATGAGTCCCGCCTCGGGCTTGAAGCGTATGCCGCGTATGTAGATGTCGTTGCCCGTAATCTTGTGCCGTCCGCCCTGACTGCGCGCCCGTGGCAGTATGCCCGCCGAGAGCGAGAAGTAGCCTATGCCCGGCAGGTAGAACCGCCTGCCGTCGGAGAGGTCTGCCTGCGCCACCTGGCTCAGTGCCGAGAGCACCGCCCGCACGTCGGCTGCGTTGGCAGTGCATATCTTCTCCACCGCGTCGCACAACTGCCCGACGCTCCTGCACTCGGGCTGCATCAGGCGGACGTAGGTATGGCTTTCGCCCTTTCCGTCCGTGTTCTTGATCTCATAGAGTTCGTACCTCATAACTGCAAACATTATATCTTGCCGCCCGGCACGCAGCTTCAGCGCACGTAAAGTGCCGTCGGTCAATCTGCTACAAAGATAACAATTAAATAAAACACTCCCCTTTCCAGCCTCGACTTTAACGCTTTTTAAGTCTGCTGACACGTGTCAACCGAATTGCTGACACGTGCCAACCGATGTGCCGACACGTGTCAACCGAACTGCTGACACGTGTCAGCAGTTCTCAAACGAGGCTCTCCCGAGCCTGTCATGTAGCAAGCCTGCATATGCCCGGGCACGGTGTTGGAGCCGTTTTGCCACGGTGTCGAGGTTGCCCTGCCGCCGTATCGAGACCGTCCCGCCGCCGGGCGTGCGGCAGGACTTTCACCTTTAATTCCCCAAGAATGCAATAAACGGGCGGCGGGAGCGTTTAGATACAGTATACACATTGTTATAAAGTACTTTACCAAGGATATAAATGATTGACTACATAAAGGGAGAACTGACCGAGCTGACCCCCGCGCTGGCGGTCGTCGAGGCTGCCGGAGTGGGCTTCGCGCTCAACATTTCGCTCAACACGTACACCGCCGTACAGGGCAAGAATGACGTGAAGCTCTTTGTCCACGAGGCGATAGTCGCCGGCGGGCGCGACGACAGCTTCACGCTCTACGGCTTCGCCACCAGGCAGGAGCGCGAGCTGTACCGAATGCTCATCAGCGTCAGCGGCGTGGGGGCGAACACCGCCCGCATGATCCTCTCGTCGCTGTCGCCGGCAGAGCTGTGCAACGCCATAGCCTCCGGCGACGAGAAGTCGCTCAAAGGAGTGAAGGGCATCGGACTGCGCACGGCGCAGCGCATCATCGTAGACCTCAAGGACAAGATCATGGCGTCGGGCATCGCCGACGAGCTGCACGTGCCGACACAGGCGGGCGCGGCTCCTACGGTGGACTCCGCCGTCAGGGACGAGGCTGTCAGCGCGCTGACGATGCTCGGATTCTCGCCCGCGCCGAGCGCCAAGGTCGTCACCACCATCATGTCCGGACAGCCGGGACTGCCCGTCGAGCAGGTAGTCAAGCTGGCGTTGAAGCAGATAAAGTAAGAGAGAGAAAGCACCGTGCCATCAAGATACAGACATAGCCGCCGGAGCCTTTCCACGTGGAAAGGCGTGATGCGCCGTGCCCTTTTTGGCAGTCTGTCCGCCCTCCCGTCAGGGAGGGGCGTGGTGGTCCTCCTCCTTTTCCTTTCGCTCCTCCCACTCCACTCCATGGCGCAGGCCGCGCGCACCGACACGGCGAAGTCGGTCGTGCTCCAGGACATCGTGATAGACGAGGAGGAGATACCCGACTCGCTGCTCCACCCCCGGTGGCAGGTGCAGCGCACCACGCCGATAACGTTCGGCGACCTCGACCAGGGCTCCTACGACCTGCAACGTCCGGAGAACATGAGGCAGACCGTCGAGTACAACGACTCCATAGACCGCTACATCATCGGCTACAAGGTGGGCGGCACGTACGTCGCCGCGCCCATAATGATGACCCCGGCGGAATACCGCAAGTGGAGCGAGCGCCGCAGCTTCGCCGACTACTACCGCTCGAAGAACCAGGAGATACTGCGCACGCAGGGCAAGGAGAAGTTCGACTTCACCGACATGCACTTCTCCCTCGGTCCGGCTGAAAAGATATTCGGACCCGGCGGCGTGCGCATACGCACGCAGGGCACGGCGGAGCTGAAGTTCGGAGCCACGCTGCGCAAGATAGACAACCCCGCGCTGCCGCTGCGCAACCGGAGCACCACCGCCATGGACTTCGACGAGAAGATAAACCTAAACGTCAACGGGCGCGTGGGCGACAAGGTCAACATGACCCTCAACTACAACACCGACGCGACGTTCGACTTCGACCAGCAGAACCTCAAGCTCAAGTACGAGGGCAAGGAGGACGAGATCATCAAGCTCGCCGAGGCAGGCAACGTCACCTTCCCGTCCAACAACTCGCTCGTGCGCGGTGCGTCGAGCCTCTTCGGACTGCGCACCGACTTCCAGTTCGGCAAGCTCAAGCTGCAGACCGTGTTCTCGCAGAAGAAGAGCACGTCAACCAGCGTCAGCTCGCGCGGCGGCGTACAGCTCACGCCGTTCGAGATCGACGTTGCCGACTACGAGGAGAACCGCCACTTCTTCATGTCCAAGTACTTCCGCTCGCGCTACGACCAGAGCATGCGCTCGCTGCCGAACATGACCACTGGCGTGACTATCAACCGCGTCGAGATATGGGTGACCAACAAGACCGGCACCACCTCCAACACCCGCAACATCGTCGCGCTGCCCGACCTCGGCGAGGGCGGCACCGCCACCGTCCCGTCCAACAACGCCAACAGCGTCTACGCCACAGCCTCCGGCGGCACGCGCGACATCGACCAGATAAGCACCGAGCTTGAGGGTAAGGGACTCGTCGGCGGCAGCGACTTCGAGAAGCTCCAGAGCGCGAGGCTCCTAAGCTCGTCGGAGTACACCGTCAACCAGGCACTCGGATACGTCAGCCTGCGCACGAGCCTGCAGACCGACCAGGTGCTCGCCATAGCCTACGAGTACACCTACGGCGGACAGACATACCAGGTCGGCGAGTTCTCCACCGACCGCACCAACGCGTCGGAAGTGCTGTTCGTCAAGTCGCTCAAGAACACCAGCAACAACCCGCAGCAGAGCAACTGGGACCTGATGATGAAGAACGTCTACTACCTCGCGTCGTCCGTCGAGAAGGACCGCTTCCGCCTCGACGTCAAGTTCCAGAGCGATTCCGACGGCGTATACCTCTCATACATTCCCGAGGCGCAGGTCAAGAGCCAGCCCATCATCAAGCTCATCGGAGCCGACCGCCTCGACAACAACAACCGCACCAACTCCAACGGCTACTTCGACTACGTGGAGGGCTACACCGTCAGCAACGGACGAGTGTTCTTCCCAATGGCAGAGCCTTTCGGCGAGGGACTCCAGCGCATGTTGCTGCAAAACGGCGTGTCGCAGGCAGTGGCGGACAAGTACGCGTTCACCGAACTGTACGACTCCACCAAGACCATAGCCAAGCAGATAGCCGAGAAGGACAAGTACCAGCTCGTCGGACAGTTCCGCGGCACGAGCGCCAACGTCATATCGCTCGGCGCGTACAACGTACCGCAAGGCTCAGTGGTCGTCACGGCGGGCGGAGTCACGCTCACCGAGGGCTCCGATTACAGCGTGGACTACAGCGCGGGCGAGGTCACGATACTCAACCAGAGCATCATCGACGCGGGCACGGCGGTCAACGTGTCGCTCGAAAGCAACACCGACTACGGACAGCAGCGCAAGACTATGTTCGGCATCAACTGGGAATACGACTTCTCCAAGGACTTCCAGATAGGCGGAACGTTCCAGCACCTCGGCGAGCAGGCGCTCACGACGAAGGTCACCATGGGCTCCGAGCCGCTCAACAACACCATATGGGGACTCAACATCAACTGGAAGAAGCAGAGCCAGTGGCTCACCAACATACTCGACAAGATACCGTTCCTGCACGTCACGCAGCCGTCCAACATCTCGTTCAACGCCGAGTTCGCACAGCTCATAGCCGGCAAGGCGCACGGCACGCAGGACAACGCCAGCTACCTCGACGACTTCGAGAATACCAAAAGCTCTATCGACGTGAGCCAGCCCACGAGCTGGATAATATCGTCAGTCCCGTCGGACTTCCCCGAGCAGCGCGACAAGACAGGGTTGACGAGCGGATTCAACCGCTCGCTACTCGCGTGGTATAACATCGACCCGCTGTTCACACGCCGCAGCAGCTCGCTCACCCCGGCACATATCCGTGGCGACCTTGACATGCTGTCAAACCACTATATGCGCGCCGTCTACGTCAACGAGCTGTTCCCCAACCGCGACCAGAGCAGCTACAGCGGTGTGACGAGCACGCTGCCGATACTCAACCTCGCCTTCTATCCCTCGGAGCGCGGTCCATACAACTTCACCACCAGCCTCGACCAGGACGGCCACCTGCTCAATCCGTCACAGTCGTGGGGAGGCATGATGCGCAAGCTCGACACCAACGATTTCGAGCAGGCGAACATCGAGTACATAGAGTTCTGGATGCTCGACCCGTTCATCTACACCCGCCGCGAGGGCACGGCGAGCCAGTACGGCGGCGACTTCTACATAGACCTCGGCGAGGTCAGCGAGGACGTGCTGCGCGACGGCAAGAAGTTCTACGAGAGCGGAATGCCCGTGGACGGCTCGCAGAGCTGGACGACGACGCAGTGGGGACGCATACCGACACAGAGCGTCGTGACCTACGCCTTCGCCACCACCTCCGGCAGCCGCGAGCTTCAGGACGTGGGCTTCAACGGACTCAACGACACGGAGGAGCGCGAGTTCTACTCCAACTACGTACAGCAGATACCGTCGATAGTCACCAACCAGGCGGCGCGCGACTCCATTCTCGCAGACCCCGCCAACGACGACTACCACTATTTCCGTGGCGCAGACCTCGACGAACGCCGTGCCGACATTCTCGAACGCTACAAACGCATCAACATGCCTCAGGGCAACTCGCCTGACTCCGGCGACGGCGGCAACCTCGACACGTCGTACAAGTCCACCCCAGATGTCGAAGACATAAACCAGGACTACACCCTCAACGAGTACGAGCGCTACTACCAGTACCACGTGTCGATACGTCCCGAGGACTTGACAGTAGGACAGAACTTCATCGTAGACAAGCGCACCGCGGCGGCTCCACTCCGCAACGGCACCACCGAGACAGTGGACTGGTACCAGTTCCGCATACCGCTCGACGAGTTTGAGAAACGTGTCGGAGCTATCAGCGACTTCTCAAGCATACGCTTCATGAGAATGTTCCTCACGGGATTCTCAAAGCCGATAGTGCTACGCTTCGGCAACCTCGACCTCGTGCGCGGCGAGTGGCGCACTTACGAGCAGAACCTTACCAACTCAGCCAACAATTCCGGTCAGTTGGTAGTAAGCGCGGTCAACATCGAGGAGAACAACGACAAGACACCCGTCAACTACGTATTGCCACCAGGCATCAAGCGCGAGCAAGACCCGACACAGCCACAGCTCGTGCAAGCCAACGAGCAGGCCCTCCAGATGACCGTGACGAACATGGGCACGGGAGAGTCGAAGGCTGTCTACAAGAACACCACCGTTGACCTGCGCCAGTACAAGCGCATACAGATGTTCGTCCACGCCAACGCCCTATCGCAGAACACTACCGAGCTGAAGGACAACCAGCTTGCTGTGTTCGTGCGCCTCGGTTCCGACTACAAGAACAACTATTACGAATACGAGATACCGCTGCGGCTGACTCCAGAGGGGACGTACGACCGGTACAGCATAGAGGCGAGCCGCGCCGTATGGCCGGAAGCCAACATGCTCGACGTGCCGCTGAGCATCTTCACATCGATAAAGAAGCAGCGCAACCAGCTCGTGGCACAAGGCACGACGAGCTACAACCGCGAGTTCAGCATCTACGACGAGGATCATCCCAACGACCGCATAAGCATCATGGGCAACCCGACGCTCGGCGAGGTGAAGACGATGATTATCGGCGTGCGCAACCTCTCGGGCGACATCAAGAGCGGCGAGGTGTGGGTAAACGAGCTGCGGCTACTCGACTACAACAACAAGGGAGGCTGGGCAGCACAGGGCAACTTGAACGTGCAACTGTCAGACCTCGGCACCGTCAACGTACAGGGACGCTACACCAGCGACGGCTTCGGCGGACTGGAGGAGGGAGTGAGCCAGCGTTCCACCGACGACGTGGGAAGCTACAGCGTCACCACGAGCCTTGAGCTTGGCAAGTTCTTCCCCGACAAGGCAAAGGTCAGCGTTCCTCTCTATTACAGCGTGCAGAGGGAGCAAAGCCGTCCAAAGTACAACCCGCTCGACACCGATATGGAACTTGACGACGCACTCGATGCGGCAGCCACCCGCCACGAGCGCGACAGTATAGAGAACATTGCGGTGACGAAACGCGTCAACACCAACTTCTCGCTTTCAAACGTACGTGTCGGCATACAGACTAAACGCCACCCAATGCCCTACGACCCGGCGAACTTCTCATTCTCCTACAGCCATTCGCACAGCCACACGCAGGGCGAGACCACCGTCTACGAGAATGAGGACGCATGGCGTGGCGCGCTCAACTACAGCTGGTCGCCAGTATACAAGGCTTGGGAACCGTTCAAGAAGATGATAAAGAGCCGTTCGAAGTGGTATGACATCTTCAAGCGTTTCGGATTCAACTGGCTGCCACAGAACGTGGCGTTCAACTCGGAGATGACCCGCAACTACTACGAGCTCCAGGAACGCGACATGGAGTCTACGGAGAACAGCGACCTGCCCGTGACGTTCAACGAGCAGTTCCTCTGGAACCGTGACTTCTCGCTGCGGTGGGACTTCACGCGCAACCTACACATGACGTTCCAAAGCGCGACCCACTCTGAGATAGAGGAACCATACACGGTGATAAACAAAGACCTCTACCCCGACCGCTACCATGCATGGAAAGACTCTGTCAAGCAGAGCATACGCCACTTCGGTACGCCGCTCGACTACCAACAGAACTTCAACGCATCATACCAGCTGCCGCTGAACCTCGTGCCGATATTCGACTGGGTAAGCTCCAACGCCAACTACACGTCGGCATACACGTGGGTGCGCGGCACCGACCTCGAAGACGGTACGTCGCTCGGCAACACCATTACCTCCAACCGCACGCTAAACGTCAACGGAACGTTCAACCTCGAGCGGCTCTACAACCACGTGCCGTTCCTGAAGAAAGCCAACGAGCGGTTTGCCAAACAGCCGGCACAGTCACAACAGCGCAGCCAAAGAGCCACCAGCAACAGGCAAAGGACTACGAACAATGGGCAAAAGGACCGAAACGACGACAAGAAACAGGCGCTTCCACGCAACAAGCGCAGCTTCGAGCGCGAGATAACGATTCAGGCTGACACGTCGATAGTAATCACACACGGCAAGAAGACCAAGCGTATCATCGTGTCGGGGCGCGATGCCGACGGACATATAATAAAGG
The DNA here is from genome assembly GCA_964523825.1 of uncultured Prevotella sp. Classification (GTDB taxonomy): domain Bacteria; phylum Bacteroidota; class Bacteroidia; order Bacteroidales; family Bacteroidaceae; genus Prevotella. Next base: position 31,969 of record CAZGAT010000015.1, read on the forward strand.
TAAGATACCGCCGCGTCGACGACAACAAGATACGAATATACAACCGTGCCGACAGTGCCATACGCATGAAGATAACCGTAACGCCCAAGGAGCCTCTCGACGATAAGAAATGGTACCGCACGGCACAGAGCATAGCACGCGTCATGATGATGGTGCGCAACATCAGCGTGTCCTACCGTAACCAATATGCAATGTCACTGCCGGGATTCATGCCAACCATCGGCAAGGCGTTCGGCGAAAAGCGCAACCAGGGTGCGCTGGCTCCGGGACTGGATTTCGCCTTCGGACTCATCGACGACGGATATATCAACAAGGCGCACGAGCGTGGCTGGCTGCTCAACAACGACAGCGTGGCTACGCCCGCCGTCACCAACAAGACGGAAGACCTGCAACTGCGTGCCACGCTCGAGCCAGTACGCAATCTGAAGATAGACCTCAACGCCAGCCGCACGGAGACCAAGGCGAGGAGCATACAGTATATGTACGAGGGCAATCCTACGACACAGACCGGACAGATGACTATAACGACCATTTCAATAGGTTCGGCGTTCGAGTCAATGGGCGATGCCAACAACGGCTACCACTCGCACACGTTCGAGAAGTTCGTCAACTCGCTCGACGGCTACCGCCAGCGCGTCGAGAACCAATATATAGGTTCCACATATCCACGCTCCATGGTCGGCAACAGCGGAGTAAGGTTCAATCCAGACAACGGAACGGTGGACAAATATAGCGGCGACGTGATGATACCGGCGTTCATAAACGCATACACGAGTATGCCGGGTGACAAGCTCGAACTGTTCCCCACCCTTGCGCGAATGCTACCCAACTGGAATATACGTTACAGCGGACTGGCACAACTGCCGTGGTTCCGCGACGTATTCCAAAGCTTCAACATCAACCACGCGTACAAGAGCCTGTTCGCCATAGGTTCATACCAGAGTTACAGCACGTGGCAGGAATACATGAACGGACTCGGATTCGTGTCGGACGTGACTACTGGCAACCCCGTGCCAAGTTCGATGTACAACATCAGCCAGGTAAGCATCAACGAGGCGTTCTCTCCGCTGTTGGGAATAGACATGACGTTCAAGAACAACCTCACGGCAAAAGTCGAGTACCGACAGACGCGCGTCATCAACTTGAGCATGACGAGCGTACAGATAAACGAGGCGTTGAGCAAGGACTGGGTGCTCGGCATGGGATACAAGATTAACGACTTCAACATCTTCGGAATGCGAAACCACCGCAAGGTCAGCACGTCTAACAGTTCAAACAAGAATAACAACCAGTCGAACCAGCGTAACAACCGCAACACCCGTAACGGTCTGAACCACGACCTCAACCTGCGCCTCGACATGAGCTATCGGCGGCAGGCAGCCATAACGCGCGACATTGCTACGGTTACAAGTGCCGCGTCAAGCGGCAATACGGCGTTCCGCCTCAGCTTCACCGCCGACTACACATTGAGTCGTCTGATAACGATGAGTATGTATTACGACCTGCAAACAAATACGCCCCTGTTGTCGTCAAGCAGCTATCCTACAACGACGCATGATTTCGGTTTCAGCTTCAAGCTAAGCCTTACAAGATAAGAGAAGTATACGACCGCCACAGAGTTACTATAGTAACGCTACGGAGTTAGTATAGTAACGCTATGGAGTTAGTATAGTAACGCTACGGTGTTAGTATACTAACTATTTTATGGTCTCATGGGAGACTTGTCTAAATCAAATAGGAAGCAATTAGAAATCAGATAGGAGGCTAAAATCCTACTCCGCGCTACAAAGCAGTTCGCATATCCTGTCCTGCATATTACGCGCCTTCCTGGCAGAACCATCACTGCCGCTCACTCCTTGGTTGATAATGGCAAAGGCGATGTGGTGTCCGTTGGAGGCGGTCAGGTATCCGCAAAGCGAGCGCACGCCGGTGACAGTGCCCGTCTTCGCATGTACGTTGCCAGCAACCCTCGTGCCACACATACGACGGCGCAACGTTCCGTCACGCCCGGCTATCGGCAACAGGGGACGCAACACATCGTATATCTCCTCATTCTTCCACGCATAGCGCAGTAGCCTTACCTCCGCGTCGGCAGTTGTATAGTCGTATAGTGAAAGCCCGGAACCATCGACAAAATCATAACTCACGGTATTATCGTCACCAGTATCGGAAAGAAGCCGCTTTATCAACCGCTCACCTTGTGCCGCCCTTGCCCCACGGCCATATACGTGGTGTATCATAGCATAGAACACGCTTTCGGCACATCGGTTATCGCTATTCTTCAGCATCGGACGCATGACAGAACGCAATGACCGGTGGCATTCCGCTACAAGTATGGCACTATCTGGCACTTGAGCCACGTCTTCTATCCGTCCTACGCCAACTCCGGCACTACGCAGGTGCTCGGCAAACCTTATGAGGGCGTTGTCACGTCCACGATACGTCAGTGGCAAAAGCAAAGGGTTGCTGTCCTCATCGTCCCAGCACCACCCTGCACCATACGGCTTCTTGTCCTTAAAGCTTTGGTCGGCATATAAGTTCCTCACACTGTCGAATCCGCTATCACGTACGGCTTTGGCGAGCTTGACAAAATCAGACGAACTTAGCCGCGGGTCCATTCCGCCAACGACGTAGATGTCGGGCGAAGACGCAGATGTCGTAGTATCGGCATAAACACGCGTCGTAAACCGGTAATCGGAGCCGAGTACGCCCAACGCCGTTATAGCCGTCATAACCTTCAACGTCGACGCGGGACGAAGACGCTGGTACTGGTCGTGGGCATAGAGAAGCTCGTCGTCGTCCAAATCCCACACCTCGATGCCGGCGACCGAAGTCATCAGGAGTGGATTGTCGAGTATGTCGTCGATACCATCACGTATGTCCTTCTTCCATGAGTGCGTCGCACGTACGAGCGGTATGCTGTCAGAGTCCACAAGTATGCTGTCTGTGCATACCGTATCAGAATCCAATTCGTCCGATACTGTCGACAATGAGTCTAACTTACCAGCGGAATTGACGACAGTATCTCCCGACAAACCACTTGCCGGCGGAACACCAAACTGGCGCAAGGCACTGCCAGACGACCCGCAAGCCACAAGCACTGCCGACACAGCCATAAACAACAAAAACTCTTTCTTTGAACTCCTGAATATTGCGTATTGTCTTTTCACCCTCTATACATTCTTTATATATATGCCGTAAATCACAGGCGGTTGCAAAATTACAAAAAAAATACCTGAGCCAACTTTATATGACAATAAATTGCTAATTTTGCACCCAGTCATAATATGGAAGCAACGGGGTGAAGGACGGCAAACGGTATTTCATGACAGCTTGCATTCTTCACCCGAAGACTAAGACAATGATATATAAATACGATTTTCTCATCATAGGCTCAGGAATAGCCGGCATGAGTTACGCCTTAAAAGTAGCAAGGGCACACAAGGGCAAGATTTGCATGATATGCAAGACCACACTCGACGAAGCCAACACGAGGTTCGCGCAAGGCGGAGTGGCGTCAGTCACCAACCTCGAAGTTGACAATTTCGAAAAACACATAGAAGACACCATGATTGCGGGCGACTACATATCCGACCGCCGTGCCGTAGAGCAGGTGGTACGCAACGCCCCGTCACAGATACGCGAACTCGTCAACTGGGGCACAAACTTCGACAAGAAGACCGACGGGACCTACGACCTCCACCGCGAGGGCGGGCACTCAGAGTTCCGCATACTACACCATGCCGACGATACCGGAGCGGAGATACAGCGCGCCCTAATGGCTGCCGTACGCCAGAATCCAGACATAGAGATAAAGGAGAACCATTTTGCCGTAGAGATTATCACCCAGCACCACCTCGGCGTTGAGGTGACGCGCCGCACGCCCGACATAGAGTGTTACGGAGCCTACGTGCTTAATCCCGAAGGCAAGGTTGACACATACCTGAGCAAGGTCACACTGATGTGCACCGGCGGTTGCGGAGCCGTCTACCAAACGACCACCAATCCAGTCGTGGCAACGGGCGACGGCGAGGCTATGGTCTATCGTGCCAAGGGAACGGTCAAGGACATGGAGTTCGTACAATTCCATCCGACGAGCCTCTACCACCCTGGCGAGACCCACCCCGCCTACCTCATCACCGAAGCCATGCGCGGATATGGCGGAGTGCTGAAGCTTCCTACTGGCGAGACTTTCATGGAGAACTACGACAAGCGGCTTTCGCTTGCGCCGCGCGACATCGTGGCACGCGCCATCGACAAGGAGATGAAGAAGCACGGACTGACCCATGTATGCCTCGACGTGACGCACAAAGACCCAGAGGAAACCAAACGCCACTTCCCCAACATCTACCAGAAATGCCTGTCCATCGGACTTGACATCACCAAGGAGATGATACCCGTGCGCCCTGCAGCCCACTATATGTGCGGCGGCATCAAGGTCGATCTCGACGGACAGTCGTCAATCCACCGCCTGTACGCCGTAGGCGAATGCTCGTGCACTGGACTCCACGGCGGCAACCGCCTTGCAAGCAACTCGCTCATCGAGGCTGTAGTCTACGCTGATGCCGCCGCACGCCACTCGCTCGACACGATAGACAACTATTCGTTCAACAACGACGTACCAGAATGGAACGACGAGGGCACTATGACCAACGAGGAGAAGGTGCTCATCACGCAAAGCGTCAAGGAAGTGGGCGAAATCATGTCCAACTACGTCGGCATCGTCCGTAGCGACCTACGACTAAAACGTGCGTGGGACCGCCTCGACCTGCTATATGAGGAAACGGAGGCACTGTTCAAGCGTGTAAAGGCAACACGTGACATCTGCGAGCTGCGCAACATGATAAACGTCGGCTACCTTATCACCAGACAGGCTATCGAGCGCAAGGAAAGCCGCGGTCTGCACTACACTATCGACTATCCCGTACACGCCTACGACAAAAAGTAAATCACCCGACAGGGGGATATACATACGTCAGCACCACGTGGAGCAGGAAAAGCAAGTTCTTCGAGGTGCACAAGGGCGACGCTATCGGAGCAACCGACTTGAACGGTAAGGAGCTTGTACCACCGACAACGGCGTACAAGAGCATATTCGACCTTATGAAGGCATACGGACTATTGCGCCAGTAATCTTCAGAAAGACTACACTTATTCAAGGTAACGTTACCTTGAATGAAGATAAGGTTATCTTTCACAAAGGTTGCCTTATCTTGAGAAAAGGTTTGGGAAACAAAGAAGTCCGCGTCAGCTTTGGCTGACGCGGACTTTTATTATCCATATTCAAATAATCAGTTCATCGTATCGTTCGATAATATTAAAACAAGCTGCCACTTGCAGCGGCACGGCTCACACTGCAACGGGCACAAATGTCGGTGAACGTCGCGCCACCGTTGCGCAAGAGATAAAACGTATCTTCACCTAATAGGACATACTTCCAATGCCTGACCATACGGTCTTGCGGCGGCAGTGCGTTAACACGCTCCACCCATTCCGTTGCTGCCGTCTGCTTCTGGCGAACGTTGGCATCGTCTATCTTGTCGTTGCCCTTTGTCTCCACGAGATAGACCATATCCCTTGTGGCTACGAGGAAGTCGGGGTGGTACGTAGCCATAAGCCCGTCCTTGCGCATATAGTTGATTGACGCAAAAGCATGCTGGCTCTCGTTAATCTTCAGCCAACGCTCTACGTCAGCGTCCGCATCGACAAACTCTATAAATGCCCGTTCAAGTCCGCCACCGTGCGTAGGCCACCCCTGACGGGTGTAGATACATTTCGTAACGTCCATAGATGCCGACTCGCGGAGATGTATCTTCCTCACTATAGAGAACGGAGTGCTCCTGACCTCGGCAGGAATGTCGGTCGTATGCTGCTGCGCCTCGTAGAGGGCTTTGGCAAACTGCCTCACGATGTGCTGCGTGACGATGCCGTCCTTAGCGAGAAGTATCTTCCAGTCGTTGTCCTTGAACGGGTCGAACGGCTCGCCAAACAACCGTCCGCCGATATACTCCACAATGGCGGCAACAGTCTGCGCACCGCCTATCTGTATTGTAGGCAGACCGCGGCGGTTGTTCGCGCCGAACCGCATGGTTATCGTTCGCAACAACTTCTGAAGATACTCGTTGTAACTCTCTGCCGTAAACAGGTCGGCGGTGACACGATAGCGTCCGAACGTCGTCTTCGTCATCTGCTCCTGCGATACGAAAGTCTCGCCGTCGGTGGCAAGAAACTTGCGCAATTGCCCCAATGGGAAAGCCGTAAACGGTTCCAACCTGTCAACGTCTATCGGCTCCAACTCTATCTCCTGTTCGGCATCGTGGATTATCACCGGCCATTGGAAATCGTAGTCCGCATAGCCGTCACGCAGTTCTACGTTGATGATGTCGCCAACGGCACCGCCCTGCCCTATGTCGCCGTCGTCGGTAGCGGCAAGTCCGTTGTCGAGCAGTTCTTGATAGAACTTGAGAAACGCCGGGTGCTCTATTACCGACAGTGTGTCAAGATACGTCGTCGGCGCCTCCTTCTTTTCGAGCACGCGGCGGCGGTCTTCACGCTTCGTATCCTGGTATTCCGACTCGCGCCACATGAGCCTCAACCCACGCCCGACAAGCTGTTCCAACAGTATTGGAGCCTGCGACGAGCGCAGTGGTACGAGCACGCAGATGTTGTTCACGTCAAATCCCTCGCGCAGCATCAACACCGAGACGACCACCTTCGGCTTGCTCCTGTGGTCTATGTCGAACAGCTCGCCCTTGATGCGTGCCCACTCGTCGGCTTTCACCTCGCCCTGCTTGTTGCTGTCTATCGTAACAATGTCGTCATCGCCGAGTCCCTCGCCTTTCAGAAACTCCTCAACGAACGGCGACACCGACGTGTCTTCGCAGACGACCAGCATCTTCGGGTTCTTTCGCTCGTCTTTGTCTATAAAATCCTTTTCGAGCATTTGCAACTTCGTCAGTCCGGCACGCAGCATCACACGCTGCCCCTTGCTCAACCCTACGACCTTGCCCTGCTCGTCACGCACGGCACTAAAGCTGAGGCTCGCCAGTTCCGTCAGTTCCTGCCTGCGGTCAAGCAACAGCAACTTCACGAGTCCGTGGCGCATGGCGGTAGTGAGGTCGAAGTCCACTATGATGGGCGGAAAGAACAAACGTGTGAACCTTTTGCCCGTGCCTTGCGTATCATAGGGCGTAGCCGAAAAGTCCACCTGGAAGAAGCGGCTACCCTTCGGCGCGCTAATCCTGTTCAACCCCTGCTGCCACTCCACTTCCTCGGTTTCGCCGCCACGCTTCAGCTCGTGTATGTGATGCGCCTCGTCGTTTATAACCATAAGGTCGGGCAGTGAAGCGAGGTATTCGAGTTCGGTACCGCCCAAAGCGTTGCGGTCGAGCATTCCGAGGTCGTTGCCGGCGGTAGTGCCGGGACGCACGGGCAACAGCTCGTGGACTAACGTCTTGGGACTCATGTCGTCATCACGTGGCACGCCGTCTCCGAGCTGTCGTTCAAACAAATGCCAGTTAGTTATGGCTATCAGTCCGCCGCCGGTCACCTTGCGCCCTATACCGTCCTCCTTGGTTACTACGTTGTTCTGAATGAACGAAAACATCTCCTGGCGGTATTGCGGCGGAAGAAACACCTCTTGGTTGGCAACGAAGTCGCTCGTCTGCGGGTCGCGTGGCGAACCGTCGCCGTCCTTGCGTCCGAGAAACGCGTCGAGCAGCCGCTCATAGACTATCAGTCCTGGAGCCACAATCAGGAAGTTCTTGGTGAACCGTCCCGACGGCACGTCCTCGCGGTGGGCGTTCAGCACCTGCCATATTATCAGCGCGTGCATCACCCACGTCTTGCCCGTTCCAGTAGCCATCTTCACGGCATACTTCGGAAACTGGTACTTCGGCTTGGCGAGCTGCTTTAAGTCTACAATATCCATTAGGTCGGGCACTATGCCGTCGTACGCATCTATGACTTTCTGCTCCTTCAACACCTCGTGCAGATAGACGATGTTGAGTATCGCCTGCCGCTGTCCCTCGTGGAAGTTGCGGTGGCGCAATTGGCAGAACTCATCGCCGAACCAGAACTTCAACAGTTCGGCGGTCGTGGGTGTCACCCGTTCCATCATCTCGCCGCTCGCCCACGACGCGTTCACCTCGTCCGACAGCCGTTTGGCAAGTTCGAGCGATACGTTATTCTTGTTTATATCCATAGTAGGTTTAGCTTTTAGATTTGGTTATACTTCCACGACCACCTGGCTTTCGAATCCGAACACGTCGACAGCTTTCACGCACACCCGTCGGTGCTCCTTGTGCGCCACCGTCAGACGGGTGTTGTATACGCAGTGGAGCGGATCGGAGTCGTTGTCGGTATTCTCGCGGTAGTCCTGCCACGTCGAGCGGAACGTCTCTCCGTCATAGTCGGGATCGATGCTCCAATACTCTATCAGCGACAGCGGGTCTGCCTGCATCACACGCTGGAGATTCGCCTTGTCCTTGTCGTCGAGCGGAATGTTGTCGGGCGAGAGCAGCACGTAGTTGGCAAGGCTGATGTCGAGGTCGTCGCTGTCGCCGCAGTGGCTCACCCGCACGGGACTTAGCACGAGATATTGCAGCGACGAGAAGCGCACCCGCTTGTCTTCCACGAGCTTGTCAAATCCCTTTTTCGACAACCTGTCGAGCAGGTCGGGCGGTATGACGAGCACCTCTACGTTGTCGTCCTTGCACTGTGCTATGGCTTGCGATATGTCAAACGCGAAGTTCCAGCCCAGCACGACCACCTTGCTCCACCCTCCGCCGAGCACCGACGCCTTGGCTTGCACGGCGCGGCGCACTGTCGATGCCGTGGTCAGGCGGTTGGGCGAGTCGACCATGACGAGCGTACGCGTGCCCTTGATGTAGCCGAAGTTGCGGTCTACGCCCTGTTCCGGCTCGAACGGCAGCGCGCCATACAGTCCGAGCACCACCTGCGAGAGATCACCCACGCGGCGCAGCTTCTTATTGTTGTGGAACGCCTCTTTCTGATAGTCGCCGATGCTCTGATATAGGAACGGCTTTACCTCCTGGTCGATGAACCGCTTGCGCATCACGAGGGCGGCAGGCTTGCCAATATCGGTGGTTATCCACCGCCGTCCCAACCTTTCGGCTACCGCCGCCGTCGTGCCGCTGCCTCCGAAGAAGTCGCAAACGAGGTCGCCCTCGTTGCTGCTCGCCTTGATAATACGTTCCAAAAGTCCTTCTGGTTTTTGAGTAGCGTAGCCGACTTTCTCATTATTCGATATATGCATTGCATCTGGAATATCAGACCACACATCTCCCAATACTATATTATCTTCATAGATATATTTGTCATCAGAACGTAAAAAATACTTGATGCGTATAGTACCATTAATAGTCCGAAATATTCTATGCTGTGCATCAAGCTTCTTAATACTTTCGTCGGTATAATCTCCACGTGGTGATGTCTTAAACCACCTTCCATCCAAATCTTGCTTGAAATGATGATTAGATGCAATTGGGTATCTCCTTTCTTCATAGAGGCGATGAAAGGTTCCGTTAAGATAAGCTTTTCTATAGTAAAGTATAAGGTCATGGTTTCGAGGTAGATTATTGGCAACTGCCTTTGCACCGCGACCACCATAGTTCCAAATTATCTCATTAACAAAATTACCCTTACCGAAGACATCATCCATCATTACTTTCAAATAATGACAGATATGCCAGTCGGTATGTACGTATATGCTTCCACGCTCGGAAAGTAGTTCTTTCATAAGCACAAGGCGGGGGTAAATCATCTTCAGGTATGAGATCGTGCCCTCCTCCCACGTGTCGGCATAGGCGAACTGCTCTATGACGGTCGGTTTCTGCTGGAGGTCGGCACCGGGGAGGGTTATCTTCGTGCGGTAGTCAGCCTTGGAATCAAATGGTGGATCAATGTAGATTAAATCGACCTTGCCTCGCAGTGATGGCAGTCCCGTCGACGGATCGCCGGCAAGAAGAGCCTGCATGGCAAGGAGGTTGTCGCCATAGATGAGACGGTTAAGCCACGTATCTGATGAAGAAGACGACGTAGGCACTTCGGGAACCTGCCCACGGAACAGCCCCGAAACGTCTTTGCGTGGCAACACGAGTTCGTTGGTTTGCAAGCCGACATGAGTACCACTGCCCAAACGCTCTATCAGCGATTGAGCCTCACGACGACCCTCTGCCGCTATCTTCGGCAGTTCGTCAATAAGAGATTTCGACATAGCAATTTAAGTTTATGAGTCCATAAGTTTACAAGCTATGCTATGTATTCTGAAAAACAATTTCGACCAAACACCTTTTATCGTATAAGAGCATAGAAAAGCGTGAACTATCACGCTTATCCATGTTCCCAGGTGCTTGGTCTAACCTATACAACGAGAATAAGCAGAACGTCCACGCTATACGTGAACGCTCGCCCTTTATTCTTCGTTGTACGTTCTTTCTGCGACCAAGCTTCAGGAACATTCTTCGAATAAACAGCAAACGCTATTATTTCCACAAAAAACGGGCATTGATTGCCACCGCAATTCCAATGTCCGTGTGCAAAGTTAGGCATATTTTCACGTTCCGCCGAACTTTTCGGAGCCAAATTCGCCCCTACCCCTAACTTTGGACGAAAACCACTTTGGTGAATTTGGAAAATCATCTTGATGAATCTGAAAAGTCACTTTTGTGAATTAAAAGAATGACTTTTGTCATTTGATTCAATCACTTTTGTCATTCAAATAAATGACTTTTGTCAATTGAAATAGTGACTTTTGTCAATAGATATAATCACTTTTGTCATTTAAAACTGTGACTTTTGTCATTTGACACAATCACTGTGGTGAAATTGCAAAGCCTCGGAGTACCCATGTTCAAAGCCCCTCTCTACTGGAGAGTGGGTGGGGTGAGGCTCAAAGCCTCTCCGAGGCACATGCCACATACATATACGAAAAAGCCCCGCCTCACCTGCCTGACGGCAGTATGAGACGGGGTTATCTGTCGGTGAGTCCGGCAGGGACTCAATATTTCACTTTTATGCCTTGAAGCTTTCGAGTTCGTCGGCATGGAACGCCATGACGTAGGCGTGATGACCGATGACTTCCTCCTCGGCAGCGCGCACGTAGACGTTGGCAGACTTGGCGAACAGCTCTGGAGCCTTGCTTGCATCGGCGATGATGAGGAGCGACATGATGATGTCGCCGGTCATGTCGTACAGGCGGCGTGCGAGGAAGTCGTGCTCGTCCTGGTCGCCGTCGGTCTTGACCTTCTCGACAGCCTCCTCGTAGAGAGGTATGAGCTTCTCGACGCGTGCCTTCAGCGGTTTCATATCGTCACTCACCTCAGCGGCTGCCATATCCTTGATGATGTTGAGGTATGTGCCGTTGGTGATATAGCGGACGGCTGCGACGACCTGGAGCTGCGTCGTACCCTCGTAGATAGAGAAGATACGCGCGTCGCGGTACAGACGCTGGCTCTTGTACTCCATGATGAAGCCCGAACCGCCGTGGATAGAGATAGCGTCGTAGGCGTTCTGGTTGGCGTACTCAGAGTTCATGCCCTTTGCCAGCGGCGTGAACGCGTCGGCAAGGCGGCTGTACTGCTTCATCTCCTTACGCTCGTCGGGTGTGAGCTTGCGGTCGCGCGAGATGTCTTCGAGTGCCTTGTATATATCGACGTAGCGTGCCGTCTGATAGAGGAGGCTGCGACCTGCGTCGAGCTTTGCCTTCATGCGTGAGAGCATATCGTAGACGGCTGGGAAGGTGATGATCTTCTTGCCGAACTGCGCGCGCTCCTTGGCGTAGGCAAGACCCTCGTTGTAGGCTTCCTGCTCCACGCCGACGCTCTGTGCGGCGATGCCGAGACGCGCTCCGTTCATGAGGCTCATGACGTACTTGATGAGTCCGAGGCGGCGCTCGCCGCAAAGCTCGCACTTGGCGTTCTTGAACACGAGTTCGCAGGTAGGCGAGCCGTGAATGCCGAGCTTGTTCTCGATGTGGCGGACGGTTACGCCGCCGTCGCGCTTGTCGTAGATGAACATAGACAGTCCGCGACCGTCGTGGGTGCCTTCCTCGGAACGTGCGAGTACGAGGTGAATGTCAGAGTCGCCGTTGGTTATGAACCGCTTTACACCGTTCAGCCGCCACGTGCCGTCAGCGTCCTGCGTAGCCTTGAGCATGACGCGCTGGAGGTCGGAACCAGCGTCAGGCTCTGTCAGGTCCATAGACATGGTCTCGCCCGCGCTGATGCGTGGAATGTACTTTTCCTGCTGTTCCTTTGAGCCGAACTCATAGAGGGTGTCGATACAGCTTTGCAGCGACCAGACGTTCTGGAAGCCGGCATCGGCGGCACTGATAACCTCGGAGAGCATTGAGAACACGGTGTTGGGCACGTTGAGTCCTCCGAAGCGGCGCGGCATGGATATTCCCCACAGTCCTGCCTTGCGGGTAGCCTCAAGGTTCTCGTAGGTCTTGGAAGCGTACTTCATGCGTCCGTCGACGAGATGCGGTCCTTCGAGGTCTACGTCCTCGGAGTTAGGTTCTATGATATTGGCGGCGACATCGCCCGTGATGTCGAGCAGCCGCTTGTAGTTCTCGATAGCGTCCTCATAGTTGACAGGCGCGTCGGCATATTGGTCCTTGTCGGCATAGCCGCGCTCCTTCAGCTCGACGATGCGCTTCATCAGGGGATTGTCGAGGTGGAAGGCAATCTCCGGGTGGTCTGTATAGTAATTAGCCATAGTTTATTTGCTGTTCTGTTTATAATACTTTATGAGTTTCGGGACGACCTCCTCGACAGTGCCGTTGATGACGTAGTCGGCAATCTGGTTGATAGGAGCGTCGGGGTCGCTGTTGATAGAGATGATGATGCCTGCGTCCTGCATTCCCGCGATGTGTTGGATCTGTCCGCTGATACCGCAGGCGATGTAAACCTTCGGGTGGACGGTCACGCCCGTCTGACCTATCTGGCGGTCGTGGTCAACCCAGCCTGCGTCGACGGCGGCACGGCTTGCGCCGACCTCGGCGTGGAGTTCCTTCGCAAGCTGGAACAGCATGTCGAAGCCTTCCTTGGAGCCCATGCCGTAACCTCCGGCAACGACGATGGCGGCACCCTTGAGGTTGTTCTTGGCAGCCTCGACGTGGCGGTCGATGACCTTGACGGCGTATGATGCCGGGTCTACGTACTTGGCAGCGTCGGGATATACGACCTCGCCCTTAGCCTTGCCGTCGTAGACAGCCTTCTGCATAACGCCGCTACGTACGGTTGCCATCTGCGGACGGTGGTCGGGATTGACGATGGTGGCGACGATGTTGCCGCCGAACGCCGGACGGATCTGGTAGAGCAGGTGGTCGTAGTGCTTGTTATTCTTACGATCGTCGTAGTCGCCGATTTCGAGCTGCGTACAGTCGGCGGTCAGTCCGCTGGTGAGCGATGACGACACGCGCGGACCGAGGTCGCGACCGATGACCGTCGCGCCCATGAGGGCTATCTGCGGCTTTTCCTCCTTGAACAGGTTGACGAGTATGTCGGTGTGCGGTGCCGACGTGTATGGGAACAGGCCTTCGGCATCGAACACGTAAAGCTTGTCAACGCCGTACGGCAGTATCTGGTCTTCGACCTTGCCCTTGATGCCCGTGCCGGCAACGACAGCCTCCAGGTCAACGCCAAGCTCGTTGGCGAGCTTGCGCCCCTTGGTGAGGAGCTCCTGCGATACTTCCGCCACGGTGGCCTTCTCTATTTCGCAATATACAAAAACGTTGTTCATTGTTCTATTGAGTTTAGTTTTTAAGTCCTTGAGCCTTTTATGCCTATGGCGGCTCGCGAACTTGCCAAACTTATCCAATTATTTTTTCGTTCAACAATTCCTTTATCAGTCCCTCGACATCGGCGTCGCTCGAAGTAAGCGTCTTGCTCTCCTTTGCCTGGAAGACGATGTTCTTCACAGCCTTGACCTTCGTAGGCGAACCACTCAAGCCGCACTGCTGCTCGTCGCCGTCGACATCGGCTACCGACCACTGGTTGAGCGTCAGGTACGGGCGCTCGTCGTAGAGCTTGCTCCACGGCTCGTCGCCCTTGCGCTCCATCGGGCAGGTAGCGTACTTGTACTTCATGACGAGCTTGGCGTTGCACGGACGCGCCGGAGCGGCGGTGCCGTTGACGGTGACGAGCACCGGCAGCGGAGCTACTACCGTCTCCACGCCGCCGTCTATATGGCGGCGGATAGTGGCCTTGCCGTCCTCTATCTTCAGTATATCCTCGGCATACGTCACCTGGTTGAGACCGAGCTTCTGCGCCACCTGCGGACCCACCTGCGCGGTATCGCCGTCGATAGCCTGACGACCGCCGAGAATGATGTCGACCTTGCCTATCTTCTTGATGGCGGTAGCGAGGGCGTACGACGTTGCGAGTGTGTCGGCACCGGCGAACTTGCGGTCGGTGAGCAGCCAGCCCGTGTCGGCTCCGCGATAGAGTCCCTGACGGATAATCTCGCCTGCACGTGGAGGTCCCATGGTGAGCACCCCGACGGTGCTGCCGGGATTGGCGTCCTTGAGGCGGAGTGCCTGTTCAAGGGCGTTCAAGTCCTCCGGATTGAAGATAGCGGGCAGCGCGGCGCGGTTCACGGTGCCTTCGGCAGTCATGGCGTCCTTGCCCACATTTCGTGTGTCTGGTACTTGCTTTGCAAGCACTACAATGTTTAACTTCATACGAAATATTAAATGTTATTTTGATATTGTCTAAAAAATACGGCGCAAAGGTACTAACTTTTTACCCCTCAGCAAAATAAAAGGACTTAAAAATGCACAAACGCGCGCCCGATGTGCACACTACCGCCGTTTTGTGCAGAAGGGATAAACGGCAATACGAAGGTAGAAGGACAGACGAACAGAATGACACAGGGGCAGACCGACATTGGGACAGAATGACATTAAAGGTAGAAGTTGGCGCAAGAACCGCCTTGTTGTGTTACGAGAAGTGCTCAATTGTGATGCGGGAAGTGCCCTTTCGTGGCTCAGGAGTGGACTTCTTATGGTTTGTGTACGCGTTCACAAAGGTCTATGTTCGCGTTCACAAACTTCTATGTACGTGTTCATAGACTTCTATGTTCGCGTTCATAGAGTTCTATGTTCGCGTTCACAAACCACAAGAACAGTACTGCCGAACCACAAGAATGCCGTTGCCAGACCACGAAAGGGCACTTCCCGTACCACAAACGGGCATGTGTCGGCTGACGGGCGAGCCGGTCCAGTATCGCGAACCGGCTATATTCCGTACGCAGGCGGGCGTACGGCTTAACATTGCTTAACGACCCGCCGCTTGCACCGGCATATCGAATGTTGTACCTTTGTGCTTCGATGATAGACAGAGTAACCATAGACCGGATAATGGACGCGACCAACATCGTGGAGGTCGTGTCCGACTTCGTGACGCTGAAGAAGCGCGGCATCAACTACATAGGGCTTTGCCCGTTCCACAACGACAGCCACCCGTCGTTCTCGGTGTCGCCCTCGCGCGGCATCTGCCACTGTTTCACGTGCGGCAAGGGCGGCAACGCCGTCAACTTCCTCATGGAGCTTGAGAACTTCTCATATCCCGACGCGCTGCGCTGGCTGGCACGGAAATACAACATAGAGATACACGAGCGGGAGCTTACCGCCGAGGAGAAGAAGCAGGAGGGCGAGCGGGAGTCGATGTTCCTCGTGAACGAGTGGGCGCTCCGATACTTCGAGGACACGCTCCACAACGACGTCGACGGCATAGCCATAGGCCTGCAGTACTTCCGCAGCCGCGGATTCCGCGACGACACGATAAAGAAGTTCCACCTCGGATACGCTCCGCAGAGCCGCCACGCGCTGTCGGACGCGGCGCTGAAGGAGGGGTTCCAGAAGGAGTACCTCGTGAAGACCGGACTGTGCTACCAGCGCGACGACGGCACGCTCGCAGACCGTTTCGCGGGCAGGGTGATATTCCCGTGGTTCTCGCTAAGCGGCAAGGTCGTCGGCTTCAACGGGCGCGTACTCGACTCCCGCACCCACGGTGTGACGCAGAAGTACGTCAACTCGCCCGACTCCGAGATATACCACAAGGGCAACGAGCTGTTCGGGCTGAACCAGGCGAAACAAGCCATAAAGAAGGCAGACAGCGTGGTGCTCGTCGAGGGACAGGCGGACGTGATAAGCATGTCGCAAAGCTCGGTCGATAACGTAGTGGCCGGTTCGGGCACCGCGCTGACGGCGCAGCAGGTACGCAAGCTCCACCGCTTCACCAACAACATCACGCTCATATACGACGGCGACGAGGCAGGAGTCAACGCGGCACTGCGCAACTCCGACCTCATACACTCCGAGGATATGAACGTCAAGGTGCTGTTCCTCCCCGACGGCCAAGACCCCGACGACTTCGCCAAGAGCCACACGCCCGAGGAGCTGCGCGAGTTCATCGACAAGAACTCGACCGACTCGATAATGTTCCGCATAGAGCGCACGCTCGACGGAGTGACCGACCCCATACGCCGCTCGGAAGCCATCAACGCCATTGTCGGGAGCATCGCCATAATACGCGACCCGATACTGCGCGACACCTACATCCACGAGTGCGCCCACCGCACGGGAGTGCCCGAGACGACGCTCATCACGTCGATGAACCGCGTAATCCACCGCAGCATCGAGGAAAGGCAGAAGCAGCGCGAGCGCGAGGAACAGCGGCAGGCGGCACAGCCACGACAACAAGCACAAGCGGCGACGCAACCACAGGCAGCCGCCCAAGCACAAGCCGCAGCGCCAAGCGTACAGACATCAAAGGTTGAGGACATGCTCGTCGAAGCCGTCATACGGTACGGCGAGGCTATAATATTCCACGGCGTACAGACTGCCGGCGGCGGCACGATAGACCTCAACGTGGCACAGTACATAGCCTACGACCTCGGACTCGACCACCTGGCGTTCTCGTCGCCGATATACAACCAGATACTCGCCGAAGCAGTAGAGCACAGCCACGACACTGGATTCAGCGCGATAGACTACTTCGTACACCACCCCGACATCAACATCAGCACCACCGCCGCACGCATGGGCTCCGACAAGTTCCAGCTCTCCGAGAGCCTCCAAATCAAGAATGACGAGGAACAACTGCGGCAACGGGTGCTCCACATGGTGCTCGACTTCCGCCTCGACTACGTGGAGAAGCACCTGAAGGGACTGCGCGCGGAGCTATTGAAGACAAAGGATTCCGACAAGATGATGCAGCTCATGGGCGAGATAAAGAAGATGCAGGAGGTACGCAACATACTGGCACAAAAGCTCGGTTCCGACATCATCGTGTAACATATGATATACGTCCACTGGTTCATACTCGTCATCTACGCCGTCGTCGTCATCGGGACGATGATAACCATACTCATGGACAACCGCCAGCCGGCAAAGACCATGGCGTGGGTGCTCGTGCTGTGGTTCCTGCCGCTGCTGGGCATAGTGCTGTACTTCTTCTTCGGGCAGAACATACGCCGGCAGCACATCGTATCGCACAAGAGCCTCGACCAGCTGACCAAGCGTTCCATGCTTGAATTCGTTGAGCAGAAGGGTCTGAGCCTTCCCGACGAGCACCGCCAGCTCATCGACCTGTTCACCAACCAGCAGTGGGCACTGCCATTCCGCGGCAACGAGGCAGAGATATACACCGACGGCTACCAGTTCTTCCCCGCCCTGCTGCAAGCCATAGCCGGCGCGCGCCACCACATACACATCGACGTGTTCATATTCAACAACGACGCGCTGGGACGGCTCATAGCCGACGCGCTGATAGCCAAGGCGCGCGAGGGAGTGGAAGTACGGCTGATATACGACGACGTGGCTTGCTGGCAGGTTCCCAACCGTTTCTTCGAGCGTATGCGCGAGGAGGGCATAGAGGTCCACCCGTTCATGCCGGTGAAGTTCCCGGCGTTCACGAGCAAGGCGAACTACCGCAACCACCGCAAGGTGACTGTCATAGACGGCAGCGTAGGGTTCGTAGGCGGAATGAACATAGCCTTGCGGTATGTAAAGGGATTCGGGCACGGAAGCCGCCACACCATGTGGCGCGACACACACATGAAGCTCACCGGCACGGCTGTCTACGCCCTCCAGCGGACGTTCCTCATCGACTGGTATTTCGTAGACCAGACACTCATAACCAACCGCAAGTATTACCCGCAGGGAATAGCCGCCGCGGAACCATGCCTGACACAGATAGTGACGAGCAACCCGACAGACCCGTACCCCGTAATAGAGCAAGGCTACGTGCGCATACTCATGGAAGCGAAGGAATACGTGTATATGGAAACGCCCTACTTCATGCCCACGGAGCCGATACTCTTCGCCATACGGACTGCGGCTTTGTCGGGAGTTGACGTAAGGCTCATGATACCGATGAAAGGAGATTCAAAGCTTGTAGAATGGGCTTCGGTATCATACGTAAAGGAGATTGTAGACGCGGGAGTAAAGGTACTGCTATACAGAAAGGGATTCAACCACAGCAAGCTTCTTGTCAGCGACGACAACATTTCCACTTGCGGTTCGTCCAATATCGACTTCAGAAGCTTCGACCACGATTTCGAGTGCAACGCCTTCTTCTACGACCACGACATGGCGATGCGGCTGAAATCAGTGTTTGAGGACGACGAAAGGCATTGCATACCTATCGAGGAGTACAAGGGCTTCGCCAGCCGCTCATTCCTCCGCCGGTTGTGCGAAAGTCTCGTGCGGTTGCTGTCACCCTTGATGTAGTTTGGAGTTATAAGTTAAAAGTTTGGAGTTTGAAGTTAGGAGTTAGGAATCCATTAACACCCAACATTTAACACACCCTACACATAATCACCTGAACAACGAGAAGTTGACCGAACCATAAGCGCGATGGTCTACGAACTGTGGCAAGGTGTCGAAAGAATTGTGCTTGCCGTGCTCGAAGACGAGCAGTCCGTCCGGCTTCAATAGACCGTATTCAAATATAAGCGATGGGATTGTCGGCAATTCGGGCAACGAGTAAGGTGGATCGGCAAATATGAAGTCGAACTGGCGGTGGCAGCTACTCAGGAACTTGAACACGTCGCCACGTACGAGCACGTCATTCTTGGCACCAATCTTCTCCATGCACTGGCTGATGAAGCGTGCGTGGTCGCGGTCTTTCTCAACGCTCACAACCTCACGGCAGCCGCGTGACAACAGTTCGAGCGATATGCTACCGGTGCCGGCAAACAAGTCGAGCGCGTCGGCACCGTCCAAGTCAACGTAACCATTGATTACATTGAAGATGTTTTCCTTTGCCATGTCGGTCGTAGGACGTGCCTTGAACGTCCGCGGCACGTCAAACCGCCTACCTTTATATATTCCCGTTATTATTCTCATCTTGCTATCTTTATTTTCATCAAATCATCTTATCACCCCAAATACAACGCCTTGAGGTCGTAAGGAATTTCCGAACGCCGTGCCATCTCATTTTGGTCGAACTCGCCGGCTGCGTCTATGGTGAAGAAGCGGCGCAGGTGATGTTCCACGTTTTCGGAGAACCAATCGGGGTGAATCACGTCGCCGGCAACGTACAGCTCGTCGTCTTCGCTGCTCATGCCGAGCAACTTCCACACATACAATATGTAGTATAGCGCGTCGTGGGCGTGGGAACAGTCGTAGCAGTTGGCAAAGCGGAACCGTCCACGCTCAAAGCGGAAGACGTTTATCTTCTTGTCGTGGAAATAGGCGAAGAGCTTCTGCCGCGAACCTGTGAACGCCTTATGGTAGAAATGATGCCACACGGGCTGGACAAGTGGCAGGAAGTTGACGTTCTCGAAATGGTCGGTAACGACAGTCCTCACGTCGTGGTTTATGGCGAACACCGCGGTGGAGCCGAGTTCCGTCATCTCCGCACGGGCAATGTCGTCCTTGTCATGTCCGCCGACGGTATAACGGTAGAGTAGCGGAGCCTGGCGTTCGTCGTATTCGTCAGACGGCACGAGCATCACCGGACTGTCTACGACTACGAGCGCGTTCTTGTAGCCACTTTGCAAGAGTTCCGACTCATCGAAAGCGTTGCGGAGGTTGGCTGCCGCAGAAATGCTGCCATTAACCTGGTATGGCTCGAAAACTATCTGACCGTCAGTCCGCGGATCGCCTACGGAAAAGCTCATCGCGCCGTGGCTAAGCCTCAGCGTAAGGCGGAGTTTCGGGTTGTTGGTGTCGTTAGGATCGTTGATGTACATTGTCAGCTGTTGGGATAAATGATGCTGAGCGCGCAAAGCACGAGCAGCACCACCACGCACGCTATAAGTATGTAATTAATGTTGAATTTCAAAGCCGTGTCGTTTTTTATTCGTAACTTTGTTCCTCGCCGTACGGACATGGGCAAGCGTTTGCCGCCGCTGCCACCAATAGGCGGACTGCCTGCGGCACGTGCAAAGTTACAAATAAATCCCGAAAACAGAAGATGATAGCAGACGAAATAGCATTCAGGGTACGTGGCGAGTTTCCCTTTGAACCGACCGGCGAGCAGGACCGTGCCATATCGGAGTTCGCTGCATTCATGACCGACCGCGACCCGCACGGCGCGATGATACTGCGAGGCTCTGCCGGCACCGGCAAGACCGCACTCGCAGGAGCGATAGTACGCGCAATGGCAAAGCTCAAGACCAAGGTAATGCTGCTCGCGCCAACGGGACGCGCCGCCAAGGTATTCGCGCTCAACAGCGGACACGAGGCGTTCACAATCCACCGCAAGATATACCGCGAGCGTTCGTTCTCAGGCCCGTCGGGAGCGTTCAACCTTAACGACAACCTCCACCGCGACACGCTGTTCATCATAGACGAGGCTTCGATGATTTCCAACCGTGGGACGGACAACTCAGCCTTCGGCAGCGGACGGCTGCTCGACGACCTCGTACGATTCATATACAGCGGACGCAACGACCGCATGCTCCTCATCGGCGACAAGGCACAGCTGCCACCCGTAGGCGAAAGCGACAGCCCCGCACTGCAAGCCAGCGGACTGCAAGCCTACGGGCTGAACGTACGTGAATGCGACCTCAACACCGTACTGCGGCAGGGCGAAGGCTCCGGCATACTGTGGAACGCCACACAGATACGGCAGCTTATCACCGACAAACAGCCGGCAGCTACTACCCAAGGTGCTATGCTGCCTAAAGTCAGATTCGACGGATTCGACGACATATCCATAGTGACGGGCGACGAGCTGATAGAGGAACTATCGTCGAGCTACGCCACCTACGGTATGGACGACACGGTAGTCATCACACGGAGCAACAAGCGGGCGAACATCTACAACCAGGGCATACGCAACATGGTGCTCGGACGTGAGGAAGCGCTCTCAACTGGCGACATCCTCATGGTCGTACGCAACAAATACCTCGACCCAGAACTCAAGGCTCCCGTGTCGTTCATCGCCAACGGCGACCGCGGGATTGTCCGCCGGGTGTCGAACGTACGCGAGCTGTACGGGTTCCATTTCGCCGACGTGTCGCTGGAGTTTCCCGACTACGACAACTTCGAACTAGACACGACGGTCATCATGGACACGCTCACGTCGGAATCGCCAGCACTGACGCGCGAGCAGAACGAGCAACTGTTCAACGCCGTCATGGAAGACTATGCCGACGTGCCACTAAAGTCCGACCGCATGAAGCGTCTCCGCGAGGACGACTACTTCAACGCCCTGCAGGTGAAATTCGGATATGCCGTCACGTGCCACAAGGCGCAGGGCGGACAGTGGACCGACGTGTACGTGGACCAGGGATATATGACCGACGAGATGCTCACGCCCGACTATATCCACTGGCTGTACACCGCCTTCACACGGGCTACGGAACACCTCCACCTCGTCAACTGGCCCAAGACCCAAACCGACAACGCATGAACACTTCCTACCTACAGCAACTATTCCGGCACTGCAACGCCAAGTACTTCGACGGCAGGCTGCCCGAGCCCGCACTGCGCGTATCGCATTCCCGCACGAGGCTCGGAACGATGTCGTGCCGACGTACCATGCGCACCACACGCGGGCGGCTGGCACAGCTGTTCACGGGACGCAGCCGAGCCACCACAGCCGCGTTCACCGACTACAAGATAAGCATTTCCGACTACTACGCCATGACCGACGAGCAGCTTGAAGACGTGATGATTCACGAGATGATCCATTACAGCATAGCCTACACGGGACTTCGCGACACGTCGCCCCACGGCATAGTGTTCCGTGGAATGATGGACGCCATAAACCGCAAGTACGGAAGGCACGTCAGCGTCATGACATCGACCCGCGGCTGGCAGCCACGGCGGGAGCCGAAGCCGCAGACCTACCTCGTGCTCGGATTGCAGATGAGCGGCGGAACGTATTTCCTATCGTCGGTCAATCCAAAGTTTGCCGGTCAGCTCGAACTGAAGCTGCAACGCCTCCGCGAGGTCACCAGCCACAAGTGGATTCAGACCACCGACGAGTATTTCCGCACTTTCCCACGTGTGCGCTCGCTCCGTGGCCGCCGCGTCACGAAAGAAGTATATGATAGCAAGATGAATCCGTCGCTGAAATAAGGCTGACGACGGACAATTTAAAATTGTCGTAGCGATAAATAAAAACTAACGCTACGATAAAATAAAAATAGCGTAGCGATAATTTAAATTTATCGTTACGCTATTTTTTTATTGTCGCTAGGACTGTTTCCCAACTAAAGCTGGCAAAGCTCCACGACCTTGTCAACCGCAGCCGAGAGTCCGTCCTTGTCCTTGCCGCCAGCCTGCGCGTAGTGTGGCTGACCGCCGCCACCGCCGTGGATAAGCTTGGCAGCCTCGCGGATAATCTTGCCGGCGTTAAGTCCATGTTCCTTCACCATGTCGTCGGAGAACATGACCGAGAGCAGCGGCTTGTCGTTGTCTATCGAGCCGACGACGCAGACGAGGTGCTCCGGTATAGCCTCACGCACCTTGAATACGAGGTCTTTGGCTGAATTGGCTGGTATCGGCAGGACGGCAGTAGCCACCTTGACACCGTTAACATCTTTCGCACCCTCGACCAACCTGTCCTTCAACTTGGCTACGTTCTGCTGGCGGAAAGCCTCTATTTCCTTGCGCAGTTCGGCATTCTCGTCTATCGACTTGCGGACGGCAGCCTGCAAGTCCTTGGCATTGTTGAACAACTGCCCGATACCCTTCAACGTGTCTTCGAGCGCGTACAGGGCTTCTTCAGCAGCCTTGCCAGTTATAGCCTCGACACGGCGTATACCGGCAGCCACGGAACTTTCGGAAAGTATCTTGAAGAAGCCAATGTGCCCTGTACTGCGCACGTGTATGCCTCCGCAGAATTCCACCGACGGACCGAAACGCACGACGCGCACCTTGTCGCCATACTTCTCGCCGAACAGTGCTATCGCCCCGAGCTTCCGCGCCTCGTCTATTGGAGTGTCGCGGTGCTCGTCGAGCTGCAAGTCCTGGCGTATCATTCCGTTGACAATGCGCTCCACTTCGCGCAGCTTGTCATCACTGACCTTCTCGAAATAGTTGAAGTCGAAACGCAACGTCTTCTCATCGACGTACGAGCCGCGCTGCTCTACTTGGTCGCCGAGTACCTGCTTCAGCGCGTAGTCGAGCAAGTGGGTCGCCGTATGATTGCACGCGCTGCCCTCGCGCTTTTCCGTGTCTACGCAAGCCATGAAGTCGGCAGTAGGGTCTTTCGGCAGTTGCTTTATGATGTGAATGCTCTGGTTGTTCTCGCGCTTGGTGTCTATGACGTGGACTGTCTCTGACTCCGAGACCAAATCGCCCTTGTCGCCGACCTGTCCTCCCATCTCCCCATAGAAAGGAGTGTGGTCGAGGACGACCTCGTAGAACGTGTTTTTCTTCTGTACGACTTTGCGGTAGCGCAGTATGTGGCACTCGTATTCGGAATAGTCGTAGCCGACAAATTCCTGCTCGCCCTCCTTCAGCACCACCCAGTCGCCATTCTCCACTGCGGCGGCATTGCGGGCGCGTGCCTTCTGCTTTGCCATTTCCGCATTGAAGCCTTCCTCGTCTACGGTGTATCCGTTCTCGCCGCAAATAAGCTCCGTCAGGTCGAGCGGGAATCCGTATGTGTCGAACAACCGGAAAGCCTTTGTGCCATCGAGTTGTTTCTTGCCACCAGCCTTCATCTCGTCCATGTCGGCGGCGAGCAGCTCAATACCGTTCTCCAGCGTGCGGAGGAAGCTCTCCTCCTCTTGCTTCATTACGCGTCCGATAAGCTCTTGCTGTGCCTTTAGCTCCGGATATGCACCGCCCATCTCGTTGACGAGCACGGGCAGGAGCTTGTACATGAACGCCTGCTTTTGTCCGAGGAACGTATAGGCGTATCGCACTGCACGGCGTAGTATGCGGCGGATAACGTAGCCTGCCTTGGCATTCGACGGCAATTGTCCGTCGGCAATGGCGAATGCTACGGCGCGCAGGTGGTCGGCAACCACGCGGATTGCAATATCCACCTTTTCCTCATCGTTCACGCCCTCGCCGTTCTCGCCTTCGGGGAACGTGTGGTTGTACTTCTTGCCTGACAGACGCTCTATCTCCGAGATAATCGGAGTGAAGATGTCGGTATCGTAGTTTGAGTTCTTGCCTTGCAACAGGCGGACAAGCCTCTCGAATCCCATGCCGGTGTCGATGACGTGCATCTTCAGCGGTTCCAGGCTGCCATCAGCCTTGCGGTTGAACTGCATGAAGACTATGTTCCATATCTCGATAACCTGCGGGTGGTCTTTGTTGACGAGCTGCTCGCCAGGCACCTTCGCCTTTTCCTCGTCGGAACGGAAGTCGATGTGTATCTCCGAGCAAGGACCGCAAGGACCCGTATCGCCCATTTCCCAGAAGTTGTCGTGCTTGTTGCCATTGACGATATGGTTTTCTGGGAAGTGCTTTGCCCAGTATCCGGCAGCCTCGTCGTCACGGCTCAAGCCCTCGCTTGCGTCGCCCTCGAACACGGTGACATACAAGTCCTTTGGATCGAGGTGCAGCACGTCCACCAAGTATTCATAGGCGTAGTCGATAGCTCCCTCCTTGAAATAGTCGCCGAAGCTCCAGTTTCCGAGCATCTCGAACATAGTATGATGGCTTAGTGCGGAGTCGCGCCCCACTTCCTCCAGGTCGTTGTGCTTGCCACTGACGCGCAGACATTTCTGCGAGTCCGTCCTGCGGCGCGGTTCTGGTTCTTTTGTTCCGAGGATTATATCTTTCCACTGGTTCATTCCGGCATTGGTGAACATCAGTGTGGGATCATCTTTTACTACGATTGGTGCCGACGGCACTATGACATGACCTTTCGACTCGAAAAACTTCAAATATGAGTCGCGGATTTCGTTTGCTGTCATCATTATGGTTACTTATGTCTTTGTCTGTTAACTATTTAAATTTGTGCAAAGTTACAAAAAACTCATGACTAACACCTAAAGACAAAAAACTTTTTGCTATCTTTGCACGACTAAAGCATAGAAAAACCACTACGGCAATTATGGCACTTAACACTAACAAACCAACAAAGCTGTACTACTCCATAAAGGAAGTGGCGCAGATGATGAATGTCTCCGAAAGCCTTTTACGCTATTGGGAAAGTGAGTTTCCACACCTGCGCCCAAAGACTACAGGCAACCGCGTACGGCAATACGCGCAGAAGGACATCGACCAGATAAAGGTCATCTACAATCTCGTCAAAGTCCGTGGTTTCAAGATTGCCGCAGCACGCAAGATGCTTCAGGCCAACCGTTCCGGAGCCGACAGAAGCCAGCAGGTCATAGACAGCCTAATCTCCGTACGTGACGAGCTTAAAGAATTGAAAAAGCACCTCGACGGACTCGTCTAAGGTGCTTTTCCCTTTTATCATTATATTTCCACTGCATTTTTATTTGTCGTTAGCCCTGAAAGCCTTTATTGCGCTTTCTATCACAGGAGCCATGTCGTAGTACTTGTATTCGGCAAGCCTGCCACCGAATATTACATCTTTCTCACCTGCCGCCATAGCGCGGTATTCGTCGGCAAGCGTGTTGTTCCTTTCGTCGTTCACAGGATAGTATGGTTCCATTCCAGGCTTCCACTCCGTACTGTACTCACGGCTTACAACCGTTTTCGGACATTCGTAGACAGCCTGACCGAACACCTCGAAATGCTTGTGCTCTATCACACGGGTATAAGGAACTCCCGACTCGGTATAGTTGACAACGGCGTTGCCCTGGTAGTTCGGAGTGTCTACAACCTCGGTCTCAAAACGCACGGTACGGAAGTTCAAGTGTCCGAGTTTGAAGTCGAAATACTCATCGAGTTGTCCCGTGTACACTATCTTGTCCGCCAACGGAGCCAACCTGTCGCGTTCCTTGAAGAAGTCTACGCCCGTCATGGTCTCGCTGCCTTCCAGCAGGCGTTCCACCAACTTGTTGTAACCACCTACAGGAATACCCTGATATGCGTCATTGAAGTAGTTGTTGTCAAATACGAGGCGCACGGGCAGCCTCTTTATAATGAACGACGGCAGTTCCGTACACTTCCGTCCCCATTGCTTTTCGGTATATCCTTTTATAAGGCGTTCGTATATATCCTTTCCGACCAACAGCAACGCCTGTTCTTCGAGGTTCTGCGGCAAATACGTGCCATTGACTATAAACTGCGGATTGCGTGACTTGAACTGCCGTAGTGCTTCTGCCTTTTGCTCGTCAATCTTTGCCTGAGCCTCTTTCGGAGTCATAACACCCCACATCTGATAAAAGGTGTTCATATTGAACGGCAGGTTGTACAAACGTCCCTTGTAGTTGGCTACCGGCGAGTTGATGTAGCGGTTGAACTCCACGAGCGAGTTGACGAAGTCCCATACCGATTTGTTCGACGTATGGAATATATGTGCGCCGTACTTGTGGACGTGTATTCCCTCAACTTCTTCACAATACACGTTTCCGCCCAACCAGTCGCGCCGGTCTATAACGAGGCACTTGCGTCCAGCCTTGTGAGCCATGTAAGCGAACGTAGCTCCAAACAGTCCGCTGCCTACTATCAAGTAATCGTATTTCTTCATCTGCTGATTTGTTTTGCCGTGCAAATTTAGCATTAACCCAAGACATTGCAAAGCAAACCGTCAGATATTTCGGAAAAAACACGTAAATTTGCGAACGATATACTAAATTACTAAAACAATACATTGCAAACAATGAAGAAGACCGTATTATTCCTAATCGCCATGGTCGTATGCCTCGTATGCGCCAAGGCTGAGAACTATCCCTATCGCAGCGACTACTTGTTCGTCACTGTTCCCGACCATGCCGACTGGCTGTACAAGACCGGGCAGAATGCCAAGATAAACATAGAGTTTTTCAAGTATGGCATTCCACGCAGTGGCACGCTGCGCTATACCATCTCTGACGATATGCTTGCCGACGACGCTTCTGGTTCCGTCACGCTTAAGGACGGACGTGCCGTCATCAATGCAGGTACACGCCGTACGCCAGGCTTCCGCGACATCAAGCTCTCTGTCGACATAGACGGAAAGACCTACAAGCACCACGTAAAGGTAGGTTTCTCCGTCGACAAAATTCAGCCTTTCACCAAAGAGCCTTCCGACTTCACAACATTTTGGGACAAGGCGGTTGCCGATATGCACCGCACGCCACTTAGCTATACCAAGGAATTGGCAAAGGAATACTGCACGCCAAAGTTCGACTGCTGGCTCGTCAAGCTGAAAACATACAAGAACTACAGTATCTACGGCTATCTGTTCGTGCCCAAAGGCGCAAAGGCCAAGGATTGTCCCGCAGTACTCTGCCCTCCCGGAGCCGGCATCAAGACCATAAAGGAACCATTGCGCCACAAGTATTATGCCGAAAACGGATTCATACGCTTCGAAATCGAGATACACGGACTCGACCCACGACTCTCGCAAGAGACTTTCAACGACCTAAGCCGTGCTTTCAACGGCAGTGGCACCGGCTATCTTGAAGACGGTATCGACAACCGCGACCGTTATTATATGAAGCACGTATACCTCGGACTCGTGCGCAGCCTCGACCTGCTTGCGTCATTGCCTGAATGGGATGGCAAGAATCTCGCCGTACAAGGAGGAAGTCAAGGAGGAGCATTGTCATTGGTAGCAGCAGGACTTGACCAACGTGTCACACAGTGTATAGTCAACCACCCGGCACTTGCTGACATGGCGGCATACAGCGAGAAAGGACGCACCGGCGGCTATCCACACTTCAACAGAACGCCAGGATTGCTCACGCCCAACAATATCAAGACATTGGAATACTACGATGTCGTAAACTTCGCACGCCACATCACCTGCCCCGTATACATGACGTGGGGCTACAACGACAACACCTGCCCGCCAACCACGAGCTATGCCGTCTGGAACGTCCTCACCTGCCCTAAGGAAAGCCTCATAACTCCTATCAACGAGCACTGGACGAGCGAAGCCACAGAATACGGACACATGGAGTGGCTTAAAAAGCACTTGAAGTAACAGGCGCCCGCGCCGACCTTTACAAGAAATAGCACAAACAAGGGGAACCAATTTGGTTCCCCATTGTTTTATATCTTATACAAGCAGTCCCTGCTTATCCAGTTCTCCAACGAACGAATGCACGTCCGCACGCAACTTGTCTTCACTGACATCATAGTCCTCCAAAAGCTTGCCGACGATTTCCTCCTCGTCAAGTCCATGTTCTATTCCGTCAAGTATGTCCGTAGCCACACCTTCCAACGTTATCATGTGGCTCTTGCCGTCGTCTCCAGTATATACAGCAAATGTCTTGTCGAGCACCTCTTGCCGCTCCAGCGTGTATTTCAGTTTCATTGTCCTATCCAGTTTATTATAATTTATGCTTTAAACAAACGTCCTCTAATTGCCAAGCGGCTTACACATATTCTTCACCCAATTGGCGAACTTGCCAATCCTAACAACCTTTATTATTGGGAAATCGACCTCCTGCAATATGTTGAAATGATTATCGTTGCTGACTATACAACTTGCACCCGCTGTAAAAGCACAGTCAACAAACTTATTGTCATCTTCGTCCGCCTTTATAAGATGCAGCTTATAATACGGAGTAATAAATTCAGTATGCGGCAATGTCATTATTACAGAAACGACATTGCTTGCTATTTCGTATGTTGTCTTTTGCGTGAGGATTTCAAGATATTCTTCTATTATCTCATTTGATACGCACAGTATTATGTCGCCGTTTAATACAGCATTCCATACACACCTGTAAGGGCTGATTCGTGGAATGCACATCAACAGGCAATTGGTATCGAGAACAATCTTTCTCATTTGTATGGTGTACGCATATGCTCGTTGCCCCACGCCTCAATATTAGCTTGGGTAATGCCCTCTTCTGCACAAAACTTGTCCATATCATTATCAAGTTTCTCTGCAAAATATTTAGAGATGACCCTTTCCAAATCATCAAGCTCCTCTTTTGATTTGACGAACGACATAAGGTGCAGTATCTTCATCTGTGCAGGATTGAATGCGGTCTGTTCCATTGTCTTATTCTATTTGTTCCATTTGCAAATATAGTCGTTTTCCTTTGATACGGCAAGAATTAATGCAGATAATTTAGATATAGGAGGAGGGGGAGCCAATTACAGGCTTCCACCCTTATGTTTCTTCCACTCCTTCCACGCGCGGTAGGTATTCCAGTCTTGTATATATAAACCTTCGTGCGGTTCCGTTCCGTGCCGTCAAGGGTTATCTGAATCCAATCCAACTTCCACACGTCTCGTGCCATGCGCATCATGTCGTCTAATAGATACCCGTTGGCGGAATTAACAAAGTGCGTACTAAATTCTGTCGATACAACGAAAAAGAAAGGGGAAACGTAACGTGTACTGTTACTAATATGTACAGCCTGACGGCTGTTTCCGTTGCTTCCTAACAGTTGTCTTTCTTGCATTCTAACGAACGTTTTTCTTGCGTTCTACCGACTGTATTCCTTAGGTTGCAAGGAATGTATTCCTTAGACCGTAACGAATACATTCGTTAGACCCTAAGGAATGTATTCATTAGATTTTAATGATAGTTGGCGGAAAATTCCGTGTACAGTCCGTCTCCAGTCAATCCACAGTCAACCGTATTCCGCAATGGAGCCATATAAGGATTAGCCGCTACACTTTTTTACTTTCGTTCAGACATGGCTGAACGGTCCTTCTAACGGTATTCTATTGAAAAAGTAATAGGTCTCTATGACCGTTCAGCCTCGGCTGAACGAAAGTGGTAATGGCATACCCATTAGCAGAATTAACTAAGTGCGTACTTAATTAATTCCACCAACGGGTTAATGCAGATAATTTTTATAGATAAAGGGGAAGACTTTACAAGCTTCCCCTTTCCTTTTTCTTCCACTCCTTCCACGCATTGTAGGTGTTTAGCATTTTCCTATGCACTTCGTCGATATGTTCTTCCTTATCTTCAGGTATACAAGGCTCTTTGTCTGGACATGCCTCTATGCGGACACAGTCAGGATAGTAAGCACAGCCATTACAACTCGTTGGCAATTGTTCCTTGCGCTGAAACATCTTCACAACATCATTATCAACTGCACCGCCATATATACTCCCAAAATAATGATCATCAGAATAATGTTCGCACTTTCCTATCCGCCCATCAGTTTGGATAGTCACAGTATAAGGGTTATCTGCCATACAATAGTATAAACTTAGATCTTTGTCTAAATACTTCTGTCCTTTATATCCATATTCTGACGCAAGCCCTTCAATAGCCATTCTGTCCTCATGTATACGGCGTTTGACTTCATAACCATACTCTCGTTTATATTCAGAACCATCAAACAACGCATGACTGTACACAGTCAGAAACTTCTGCTTACCATAATGTTCATGCAACTCTTTCACGAGGTTGTATAAATCCTTCCCATTCTTGCTCGACACATTCAATCGAATACTGACCTTTATTTCCTCGGCAAGTAAATTTCCTATGTTGTCAAGTACACGCGCATAGGCATTTACGCCTTTGTATATAAAACCTTTCGAACGGTTGTAAATGTCCTGCGTACCATCGAGGCTGATTTGCACACTTTTCAAATTCCACTCTGTCTTTGCCTTGTGTACTACCTCCTCAGTAAACAGATAGCCATTGGAAACAACCAGAGAAGTGAATTTCTGTCCGTTATCACGCAAAATACCTGTAATAGTCTCTATTGCCGACATATTATAAAGTGGTTCACCGCCAAACCAACTTAGCTTTACTTCATTACCATTAGCATGGTCTATAATATAGTGTGCCGTGTCCTCTGCAACTTTCTGTGTCATCGGGCGACGTGGGCGTCCCAACTCAAAGCAATAATAGCAACGGGCGTTGCAATCGGTAGTGGTGAATATCGTATAACCAGTTATCGACTTGTCACCCTTGTTTATACCGAGTATGGCGTTCAGCTGCCTTACCTCACGGCAGAACTTCGCGTCGTCGAAACCCTGCGGAACCACGAACCACTGTTCCTTTAGCCGTTGCATTGTCTCTGCAAGACCCTGTTCATCGTCATCTATCAACAGCATTTCACGGGTCAGAACGTTATACCATAGCGTACCACCGTTTACCCTGTCCTTTACAACATAATGCAGAGGACGCACGTCCGCGTCCCCTGCAACCTTCTGTTTTCCTATCGCCTCGCGGATAATCTTTACCGCAGGATTTATCGTTTGCATTATTTCTTTTTTGTTATTAATTGGCATTGCCTTTACTGGCTTGCCACATTTGAACCTACACTGACTTACCGCTTTGCTGCCCCTCCGTCATGTCCGATAGAACAGACCAGTAGAACAACCGAATTAGTGCATTATTGTATATGTCAAACGAATACTAATGTATTGCTCAACGAATACTAATGTATAAAGCCTCTCCCCAATTCCCACTCCTGTAGAGAGAATCCACCGATTCGATGGTTTCATATTTGAACCTGCAAGGTTCGCCGCTTTACTATCCCTCGGTCATGCCGAAGGCTGACCGAGGGCAATATCTGTATATAGCGGCATCGATCCTGCAAGGGTCGCCGAACAAGCGGATACACCATAGATAACCAGTGTTGGCTCGGTGACTCTTCCAGAGTCATGGTTCCTTTAGTAGTTTTTTCCCCCCCCCGCATCAGCCTCTGGCATGATACGGGGTTATCCAAGCGGTGACCTCTCCG
>CAZGAT010000016.1:0-14164 GCA_964523825.1 uncultured Prevotella sp.
CCCACGACATTCAGAACCACAATCTGACGCTCTAACCAACTGAACTACGCCCACCGTGAAATAAGATTGCTTTTGAAAAGCGAGTGCAAAGGTACGGGATTTATTCCATATAGCCAAACAAATCCCATACTTTTTTGCTTTTGTTATTTTGAAGCTGGTGCTTTGGCTGCGCCTTGCTGTGCTCCGGCAGCGTTCTGACCAGCTCCGGCAGCATTCTGCTGTGCCCCTTCTTGCGCGCCTTGCTTCTGCTGCTGGCTCGCGCCGAAGTTCGGCAGTGTGTTAGGATTGGTCTTGCTGTCGCCAGCTGTCTTTTCGATTACGCTTTGCTCGGCATCGCTGCGTGGTGCCACATGGGCGCAGACAATGCTGCAAACCACCATTACGATGGCGAGTCCCCATGTCGTCTTCTCGATGAAGTCAGTGGTCTTGCGTACGCCCATAATCTGGTTTGATGATGAGAAGTTTGAAGCCAGACCGCCGCCCTTGGACTCCTGGATAAGGACGATACCTATCATGAGGAGTGCTGCGATGACGATGAGAATTACAAATAATGTGTACATTTTCTATTCTGATTTTGTATTATTGTTTAATATCAATTTTTCGAGAAAACGGATTTGGTCTGCAAAGTAACGGTTTTTTTTTGGATAAATCAAATTTAAACGCCTAATTATTTCCAAAGCCTTTGAATATCGTCCTTGCTTGATGTATATGCGTGCCAGTGTTTCAGTAAAGAAGCCCGTATCTTCGCTTTCCGCCGAGTCGGTCGTTTCTTCTATTTCCGGCTCGTACTCCGGCTCGTCCTGAAGCTGCATCCGCCCGTCGTCGTGTTCAAGGAAGTCGTCTATCAGGTCATGTCCGCGTAGTTTCGGTGTCTCGGACTCCTCTTTCTGCCGTTGTTCCTCGCTTTCATTGCTGAGCAAATATGCCACGTAGTCGTGTGTGGCATCGGCAGCCGTGGGCTTGCGGAGTTCTCCTTCAGGTTCTTTTTCCTCTGGTATCTGGTTGAGGAAGTCGTCGATAAGCTCCGCCGTACGGTCTGTGCCGGAGGTGTGTCGTACTTGCCCGGCAGTGTCTTGGTTGTTGTTTTGAGTATCGGAACGGAGCTGGTAATGTCGTGCTTCTACGAGGTCGAACAACCTACTGCGGTCGGCTATGTACATGGCTGCCTGCCTTAGTTCCTCGTCAAACGTAGGATCGTGAAGCAGATACAGGTTCTTCAGCAACAGCAACCGTGCGGGCTGATAGTATGGATACATGGCTGTGAGTGACCGTAGCTGGTATAGCGTCTCGCGGTTCAGCCGCTCCGGGTGCTCTATGTATTGTTGGAGGTTCATTGGCTCTACCAGTTTGCTACCGTCGCGTTGAATATTTGGTCAACCAGATCGTCAACCATTGTCGTCACGAGCTGTTCCTGTACCGATGCGAGGCTTTGTGTAGTCTCATACGATTGTGTGGCAGTGAACTGCCGCTCGAAATCCTGTGAGTGGTTCTTCGTGTTCGTAAAGCGTACGTTTACGGTCATGGAAAGCTCGGTTTGTGCCGAGTGTCCCTCGCTGGTTACGCTCTTGTTGCGTTGTGAGTATTGCGTAATCTCACCTTCAATCTTCATGTCTCCGTTGCGCTTTACCTGCTGTAGGCGCGTATGGTTGGCGTATTCGTCCTTAAGGGCGTTGTTGAACATCGGAGCCATAGGTCCCCACACGTATGCGGAACGGTTGGCGAAGTCCTCTATCTGTATGGTCTTCGTCTTCGTGTAGTCTATGCTCGCGCCGTTGAACTTATAGCTTACGGAACATGATATGAGTACTACGAGGCACAGCGATAGCAACAGCCAGCTTGCCTTCTTGTAGTGGTTTGTCATTGAAATCTTCATTCCCAGTCCTTGTCTTTGAACGTTTCAGTTAGAGGTCCCAGTACTTACTTGTCCAGACCGTATTGCTTTATGCGCCTGTACAGCGTACGGTCGCTTATTCCAAGTTCCTGTGCCGCTTTCTTGCGGTTGCCGTTGTTGCGTTCGAGAGCCTTCTCTACGAGCTGCCGTCCTATGTCATTGAGGTTGAGGCTCTCTGGCTCTGATATTTCTTCGGCAACTGCGTCTTCCACTTGGTTGGGCTGTTGTCGTTGCTGGTTCGATGCCGTCGGATTCAGCGTCGCTGGGTAATTGCCATTGTTACTTGGTATTCTCTCGAATCCTGCAACCCCTTCCAGCCTGCGGGCTTCGTCGAGTTGCTTGCGTACGGTGTTCAGGTCACGGCGCAAATCGCTTACGTTGCCACGCAGTTCATACAGTATTTTGTACAGAATCTCACGCTCGCTCTCGTAGCTATGGCGGCCATTGCCTTGTATTGTGGCAAGTTCGGTGCTTTCCTCATCCTGTGGTATGAACTTGCGTAGGGTGCCTTCGTTGATTTCACGCTGCTCGCTCAACACCGACATCTGTTCCGTTATGTTCTTGAGCTGGCGCACGTTGCCTGGCCATTTATATTTTAGCATCATCTGCTTTGCGCTTTCTGTGAGCGTGATTTTTGGCAGACGGTACTTCTCTGCCATTTGTAACGCGAACAAGCGGAACAACAATATCACGTCTTCTCCGCGGTCTCGGAGAGGTGGAACCTGTATAGGTATGGTGTTCAAGCGGTAGTACAAGTCCTCGCGGAACTTGCCCTCGCTGACGGCCTTGCGCATATTGACGTTTGTAGCAGCCACTATGCGCACGTCGGTCTTGCGTATTTCCTGACCGCCCACACGTATATATTCGCCTGTTTCAAGCACGCGCAGCAGCCGTGCCTGCGTCGCCAGAGGCAGTTCTCCTACCTCGTCGAGGAATATAGTGCCCTTGTTGGCAACGCCGAAGTAGCCTTCGCTCTCTCCAATCGCGCCAGTATAGGCACCTTTCTCATGTCCGAACAGCTCGCTGTCGATAGTCCCTTCGGGAATGGAACCGCAGTTTACGGCAAAGTATTTCTCCCTGCGGCGTGGAGAATTGTCATGTATTACACGTGGAAATATCTCCTTTCCGACTCCGCTCTCGCCCACTATAAGCACGCTAAGGTCGGTTGGAGCAACTTGCAGCGCCACGTCGAGCGCATGGTTCAGCCCGTCGCTGTTGCCAACTATGTTGTAGCGTTGTTTTATTCTTTGCAGTTCAGAAGTGTTCATCGTATGAAACTACTTGATTTGATTGGCTGACAAAATTACATATTTTATTTCAAACATCTGCAAATATGGCAGAGTTTTTTGACCGTAGTTATACGGTGGTTGTGCCGTATGGATATTCAGTGGCTCTGGTCGTTGCCGCGCTTCTTCTCAATCTTTATCATGAGCAGTCCTATTGCAGTCCATATCAGCTCGCGCAACCG
Source organism: uncultured Prevotella sp. (assembly GCA_964523825.1). Classification (GTDB taxonomy): domain Bacteria; phylum Bacteroidota; class Bacteroidia; order Bacteroidales; family Bacteroidaceae; genus Prevotella. Next base: position 3,360 of record CAZGAT010000016.1, read on the forward strand.
TACTATCAGCGCGACGAATATGCCCGCTCCTGCAGTCAGACCAAGCCCAGTGGCGGACATGAGGAAGCCTCCCTCGCGTCCGCCGAGTTGTAGCGGCATGAAGAAAAGCATATTGGCAAACAGGGTCGTGAACGCTATGATGAGCACGCAGTCTATGTAGTTGACCGACGGATACAGCACCAGGAGGCAGAACATCACCTCGAGCGCGCTCCCGAACCGGCATGTCAGTTCCAATAGGACGACCTTTACGAACGTGCGTGGGCTTTGATTGTGTAGCGAGGCTATCTGCCTGTCGATAGTATCGAGCTGTTCCCTGTGATTGTTTATGAACCTTGAAGCATGCCGCCGCAGCCCCGGAATGTGGCTCAACAGCCTCATTCCGCTGACGGCAAGCCCGTGACGGTAGCCTTTCATGAAGAACCAGATGGCAAGTATGCACACCGCCATTACAACCGATAGCATGATTGCCATGAACGCCGTAACCCTTTGTGTGGCAAAGTAGAGCGCGCCGCACAGCAGCCAGAACCAGAAGTGGCTGAAGATATGGGTCATAACGTAGAGTATGACCGACGACGATGCCCTCTCGGTACCAATCTTTGGCGATAACGCCATTATCCTATATGGCTCTCCTCCCATAAGTCCGCCGGGCGTGGCGTAGTTGAGTGCGAATCCCGAAATGGTTATCTTGTAGAGCCAGAAGAACGATATGGGAGAATGGTGGTGGTTGTTCCGTATGATTGTATACCATGCCGCTGTGTTGAACAGGTACAGGAATGCCCACAGCGCGACCACCGCGAAGAACCAGTAACCGGCGTGCCGCAGTCCCTGCCACACCTGTTGGAAGTCGAGTTGTGCCACCATTACGACGAGGACTGCCAACCCGAAGATGAAGAAAGCGTTTTGGTATTTATTCTTCATCAGCCGTTATTGCGCCTTGGGCGTGCTGTCTCCAGTATCAGCGGTAGCCGTTTGAGCCTCCGCTCTGGTTGTCGATGCAGTCTTGAAGTCGTGCTTGTGCGATATGCGGTCGTCACGCTTGCGTGGAATATTGTAGCGTGTCTTGTCGTTCTCGTCCCGTTTCTCGTGATGGAGCTTTTCCAACGAGTTCTTGAGAGGGTCGTCGAACTCCTGCCGATGACGGTATATGTCGATGGCAAGGTATATGGCGTGAAGCATGGGAACGGGATCTGCCTCGTTGCGTCCGGCTATATCGAACGACGCTCCCACCTCCGGCGCGGTGCGGACTATGGGGAGTCCTGCCGTATAGTTAACTCCGCTGTCGGTAGCGAGCGAGCGGAACGGCGCGAGCCCCTGGTCATAATACATCGCCAGTATGCCGTCGAAATAGTCGTAATCACCTGTGCCGAACAGACGGTCGGCGGCGTATGGACCGAAGACTTCTATGTCGTTTTCAGCCAGTTCGCCAATAGCCGGGCATATGATGTCGCCCTCTTCGGTTCCGAGCAAGCCGTTGTCGCCGGCTTTCGGGTTCAGTGACAGCACGGCGATGCGTGGGTTTGATATTCTGAAATCGCGCCTGAGGCAGTCGTGAAGTTTCTTCGCCGTAGCCTTGATGTTGTCCTTTGTTATGCTCTCGGCTACCTGCTTTAGAGGCAGGTTGCGTGTGGCGAGTGCCACGCGCAGTCCTTCCGACACGAGAACGGAAAGTCCCTGACCGTCGCATTCCATGTGGTCTTCGATGTAACGGCTCTGTCCGCTGAAGTGGAACGTGTCGTTGTTGTCTATCGGGGCGGTGACGAGTACGTCGAAAAGTCCCTCGCGGTAGTCGGCGAGCGCGCGGTCTATGGCTGCCAAACCGGCATTGCCGGACTCCTCAGTGGGCGTTCCCAGCTCCACTTTCACGTCGTCGTCAAACACGGTAAGGAGGTTTATGCGTCCGTCGCGTGCCTCGCTCGCGTTGCTGATTATAGAGAATTTAGTGTCGAGGTCGAGCGCGTTGTGGTGATATGTGGCTATCTTTGGCGAACCATATATAATAGGTGTGCACAAGTCGAGCATCGCAGGGTCTTCAAATGCCTTGAATATGAGTTCGTAGCCTATACCGTTTGTGTCGCCGTGGGTGATTGCCACGCGTATCTTTTTATTTTCGTCCATAATTGTATTGTAGTGTTTTGAAGTTATTTATTGTTTCCTTTGTTGATGACCGATGAGTACAGGCACGCCTCCAAACGCCTCATGCGGTTGCGCTTCTTGCCCTCCGGGGCGTACACGAAGCCTTCTATGACTATGGTATATGGCTCGTGCCACAGCGTCAGACTTACGAAAGGACCGCCCATCGCGTCGCCTTTCATGTCCCATAGTCCACGGTATAGTGTCGAGCCTTCGGGCAGTCGTATGCCCGTACTCGATGGTTCGCCGTGCCAGGCGCGTGCCGTCTCCATGTACATGCCGGCGCGTTCTCCTGGAATATTTGCCTTCATCACGCTGTCACGCACGTGCCTGAAGTCAGTCACACGCCCCCGTATACGGTATGCGCAGATGTTCTCCAGCCCCTCGTTGGTATTGTTTGACAACCAGATGAAGTCACGTCCGTGCTTGCTTGCGGTCATTTCCGACGGAACGAGCATACTGGTTCCCGTCAGCCGGCGTATGTCCCGCTCCGCCTTCTCGTTGTGCTGGCGTCTCAAAGCCTTTACCGCCGTGCTGATTTCGAACGTCTCCAGCAGGTTGCAGACTACTCCCTTGTGCCGGGAAACGTAGTCTTTCAATGCCTTGCTGTCGCGCGCCGTGATTGTGATAACTATCTGCGGACGGGCGTAAACGTCCCGTTGGCACGTCAAGGCTGCCTTGTCTGCCGACTTGTCATACTTGATACGGACTATAGCGCGTGCCAGTCTTTGAAACTCGTTCGGCTCCCCGTCCGCCGCCGTAGTTACGTCGAAACGCGGTTCTTGTTGCGGAAGTCCCTCCACAGTGTCGGTGAGTTCTCCCGTTATGGAGCCGCCAGCGTCGCCAAATACGGTGACCTGGTAGGGGCGGTTGCTGCTCGCCGGCTTGCCGGCAGGCTCGTCGCACGCAACGACGGAGCCACACGCCAACATCGCAATGACTATACGCCACACCGATACGGCTAAAGTCAGTGCGCAGTGTACTGGCTTTCTTGTCGTAGCGGTATGTCGGTGTGTGTGCATTGGTTTGTATTATTGGTCGCCTTTCGGCTTCTTCCCGTTCTGCCGCGCCGTGCTCAGCAGTCCGCAGGCGGCGTATATGTCCTGTCCGCGGCTTGCCCGAATGGTCGTGAATATGCCGTGGTGGGTCAGATAGTCACGCAATGCCTCCATCTTCTCGTCGCTTGCACCTCGCAAAGGCACGTCGGGTATCTGGTGGAAGCGTATGAGGTTGACGCGGCAATAAAGCCCGTCGAGCAGCCGTACTATCTCCCGTGCGTGAGCCATGGAGTCGTTCAGTCCTCCGAAGACTATGTACTCGAACGACAGCCTGCGCTGGTGCGAGAAGTCGTAGTTGCGCAACAGTTCCACGACATCGGTTATAGACATTGCCCGTTCTGCCGGCATCAGCTCGGAACGCTGCTCCGGGAACGGCGAATGGAGGCTTATGGCGACGTGGCATTCGCTTTCTTCGAGGAAGCGTTTCAGCTTGTCCCTCACTCCGACACTGCTCACAGTGATGCGTTTCGGGCTCCATCCGTAGCCGTAGGAGTCGTTGGTCAGTATGTCGGTAGCACGCAAAACGTTGTCAAGATTGTCCATTGGCTCGCCCTGTCCCATGAAGACTATGTTGGTCAACCGGTCGCGTTCTGGCAGCGAGTACACCTGGTTCAGAATGTCGGTTGCCGACAGGCTGCCCTGGAAGCCCTGCTTTCCGGTCTGGCAGAACAAGCAGTTCATCTTGCAACCCACCTGCGACGACACGCACAGCGTGGAGCGGTCGTCTTCCGGAATGTACACCGTCTCGACAAACTTGCCGCCTGCTGTGGGAAAGAGGTACTTGATCGTGCCGTCCTTGGAGTGCTGCGCGTCTATTGGTTCGGCACAGCCTATGTCGTAGTCCTCGGCGAGCCGTGCGCGGTTCTTCTTCGAAATGTTCGTCATTTCGTCAATATCCGCCACGTGGCGGCCGTAGAGCCATTGCGCCATCTGTGCTCCCGTGAACTGCGGCATACCCGCTTCCGCGGCGACGGACTTCAGCTCCTGCAGCGTCATTCCGAGCAGATGTTTCTTCGGTGTGTTCATTTCTGTCAGTGTATAAGTATCTTGTAATGTGTTGCAAAGCCTTTGCAAAGATACGGCAAACGCTCGAAATGGCAAAGAAAAAGCCCTGCTATTCGGCATTTAGTTACGTTGTGGAATGGTGAAACGGCTTGGATTGCGGAGCAAAACACGCTCTTTTGCCTGGCAAAACACGCTATATTGCTTGGCAATATATGCTGTTTTGCTCTTCAATACAAACTGTTTGGCTATAAGGGACAAATACTATATCTGCCCACACTCGTAGACTACGAGCTCGCGTGGGAGCGTGATGAGCTTCAGACGGCGGTACCACATCTTTGCCGATGTGGCTACAATGCGCGACGACTGGCTTCCTATGATGTAGTAGCTGGCTGAATATTCGTCCATGAGGGAGCTGAAGGCAGACTTTATTCGTGAGCATTTCTCGTTCAGAGCGTTGTCGAGCGGATTGACAAGACGGCTTATAGAATCATCTATGCGTGCGTCGTCTGACGAGTGGGTTATACACCGGTAGATGTCGGAAAGCTCGTCGCGGTATTCGCTTATGCGCTTGAACTCGATGCCTTCGGCGTGCCTTAGGAAAAAGAGATAGACAGCCCGGTGGATCGGTGTCAGCTGTACCTCGCGGTTGCCGTCCTCCAACAAGATGCGGTAGTCGCGTGTAATGATGAGCCGTGAGAGCGTTCCGCGCGCGGCTTCTATACGGAGTTGTTCGAGCGTAGGCACGGTTATGGCACGCAACAGAAGGTCGTTGCGCCCCATGACTTGCAGTTGCGTCACGAGATTGCGCACCTGCCGCGCCATCTCCAAAGCCCTGCCGTCGTCCAGTTCCGTTACTTCGCCCATCTATTCCAGTTTGTAAAGTGAATGCAAAGTTAGCTACTTTTCCGCCAGCACATTCCGTATTTGAGAAAAATAATTTCTGCAAGGCTTGCAGAAGCGATTTGGTTTACCGTTTGGTTTAAATTCCGTATCTTTGCACGCAAAACACACATAGGCATGGATTCAGACGAAAAGAAGAAGATAATAGACATGTACGGTCCCGTGGCTGACACTTCCAACGACATCATAAAGGTCGTCGGCGTGGGCGGAGGCGGGTGCAACGCCGTCAAGAATATGTATGAGGAAGGCATCGCAAACGTCTCTTTTGCCGTGTGCAACACCGACAGCCAGGTGCTGTCGCACTCTCCGGTGCCCACCAAAATACTCCTCGGCGACAGCGGACTCGGTGCCGGCGGCAATCCCGAACTCGGCAAAGACGAGGCCCTTAAGACCAAGGACGCGGTGAAGCACCTGTTCGACGACAATACGAAGATGTGCTTTGTAACTGCCGGTATGGGCGGAGGCACTGGCACGGGAGCGGCACCTATCGTCGCGTCGATAGCCCGAAGCATGGGCATTCTCACTATCGGCATAGTCACGATACCGTTCTATTTCGAGAAGAAACGCAAGATAATAAAGGCACTGAAGGGCGTGGAGGAGATGCGCAAGAACGTAGATTCACTACTCATTATAAACAATGAGAGCATCTGCGACATATACTCTACCACGGAGATACCGGTAAAAGAAGCGTTCAAGTCTGCCGACCAGATACTGTGTAACGCGGCAAAGAGCATCTCCGAACTGATAACCCTTGAGGGCAATATCAACCTTGACTTCCGCGACGTGGAGACTACAATGCATGGTGGCGGAGGCGCTATAATGGCGATAGGACGTGCCCGTGGGGAGCGAAGGGTGGAGAAAGCTATTGTCAACGCGCTGGAATCGCCACTGCTGTATGGCAGCGACATCACGCAGGCAAAGAACATTCTGTTCAACATATATACCAGTGACGACGCGCCGTTGTTCGTGAGTGAGATGCGGGAAATAGATGCTTTCATGTATGGTCTGAACCCAAATATCGAGGTTATATGGGGAACCAGCGACGACAACACGCTTGGAAAGGACGCCAAGATAATAATCCTCGCTACCGGACTTGACAACCGTTTCATGCCAAAAGATACCGTAACATCGTCGAACGAGGAAGAACAGTATGGCGAAGTCATAGCCAAACTATATCGTGAACCGGTCGTAGGAGCGCATGAATCATGGCTTCACCACGAAGCGGACAAGCCTGACGGGAACGTAATGGAAGCTGGACAACCTGCCGATATGACTGACCCTGTGGAGGAAACTGGCTTGACAGAAAACGAAACAAGCCTGACTGAAGAACAGAATGCTGACGTGCATGAAAGCGCACCATTTGCCGGTACCGCAGAAACGCCTGTTAGTACTGTTGAAACTCCAATAGCCAGTGAAGAAACGCCTGTGAATGGCAACGCACCCGAAGCACCTCAAGTATTTGGCGATGACGGCAATAATGGCAAAAAGCCCCAAATGACGTTCCTCGAACGGCTTAAAAGGCATCTTGAGGACAATCTTGGCAACCTTATGGCAGGCGATGAATAAGGCTCGTGGAGGGCTTTTAGAATAACCGACGGAACTATAAAAAGAAAGGACGGACAACATTATCGTGTCCGTCCTTCGTCATTTCTATTGGCTGATGTGCCTTTAGCACTTGTCGGCACAATGCACTTGTTATGCCTCTTCGACTTCCGTCTTGGCTTCTTCCTCCACCTTCTTCTTGCGGGTGGTACGCTTGCGTTTCGGCTTTTCTTCCTTCTCGACCTTCACTCCGGCGAGTTCCGGGTCGATGAGTATGCGTCCGCAGTATTCGCAAACGATGATTTTCTTGTGCATTTTAATGTCGAGCTGGCGCTGTGGCGGTATCTTGTTGAAGCAGCCGCCGCACGCGTCACGCTGCACGTAGACGATTCCGAGACCGTTGTGCGCTCCCTTGCGTATGCGGAGGAACGAGTCCCGGAGGCGTGGTTCAATCTTTTCTTCCAGTGATTCAGCCTTCTCGCGCAGCTGGTCTTCCTCCTCGCGTGTCTCCTGCATTATCTTTTCAAGCTCCTCACGCTTCTCGGCGAGAGCCTTTTCACGGTCTTCTATCTCAACCTTTGCGTCCTCCAAGTCCTGGGAACGTGTCCCTACCTTTTCGGTAGCTTCCTTTATCTTCTTGTTGCAGAGTTCAATTTCGAGGCTCTGGAACTCTATTTCCTTGCTCAGAGTGTCGTACTCGCGGTTGTTTTTCACGTCGTCGAGCTGCTTCTTGTAACGCTCGAGGCTTGCCTCCGCGTCCTTTATTTCGCCTTGCTTCTGCGTGATCGCGCTCTTGAACTCCTGTATCTCGTTCTGAATCTTCTCCACTCGCGTGTTGAGACCTGCCAGTTCGTCTTCCAAGTCCTGTACTTCGTTAGGCAGTTCGCCACGCAACGCGCGCTTCTCGTCGATAGAAGAAAGCGTCGTCTGCAACTGATAGAGGAGCTTGAGCTTCTCCTCTACGGTCAAATCCTTTGGGTCTTTCTTTGCCATGATTAAATGTATAATATCGGGTTTGTATTTATTTCAGTGATATGTGTTGGCACTTCCGGGCATTCACTGTTTATGATGTCGCGGAAGATTTCGGTCGTAAACTGCTCGCTCTGGTAGTGTCCTATGACGCAAATCTGTATCTCCTGTTCGTGACCGAAGTATTCGTGATAGTGCATCTCGCCAGTTATGAACGCGTCGGCACCGACCTTTATAGCGTCGTTCAGGAGGAACGATCCTGCGCCACCGCACAATGCCACGCGCCGTATACCACGGTGCAAGAGCTGGTTTGCCTGTACGCATTCCACTCCGAACGTATCCTTGAGCTTGATTATTAGGTCGTCGGCTGCCAAAGGCTCCTTGAACGTTCCTATGACGCCCTCGCCGCCAGCTACGGTACGGCTTCCTCCATTGTCTGTCGGGGCAGTTGCCGTCTGCGTGTTGCCGAAGAACCGCAGGTCGGAAAGACCGAGCTTTCCCGCTATTTTGTAGTTTACTCCGCCCTCGGCAGCGTCCATGTTGGTGTGCATGGAGATTATTGCAATATCATGTTTGATAGCTTTGGCGACAGCGCGCTGTACGTACTCCTCGCCGGTTATGTGTGCGAGCTTGTGGAATATGAGCGGGTGATGGCTCACGATGAGGTTGCAGCCGAGCCGGATAGCCTCGTCTACCACAGCCTCGGTAACGTCCAGACACAATAATGCCCCTGATACTTCCGCCTCTGTTAGTCCTATCTGCAAGCCGGCATTGTCGTAGTCTTCTTGCAGGGGCAGGGGCGCGAATCGTTCAAGGGCACTCAACACTTCCTTAATTTTCACGCTATGCATAAGATATTTGGGTTGCAAAGTTAGTCATTATTAATGGCTAACGACCGCCGGACGGTTATACTTTAACGATTTTTATTATATTCCCTATCGTATAATCGGGATATATGTTGCCATTCTTTTGGCTGTTGCTGTTGCTAAAGTCAAAAAAGTGATGTTTTATTTTGTATTGTCTGTGGTTTACACTAATTTTGCGGGCGAAACCAAACCTATAACCACTATGAACGATTATGATAGAAGTAATTACCACTTGCCAGCCGAGTGGTCGCCGCAAAGCGGCGTGATGTTGGTGTGGCCTAACGCCAATACAGACTGGGCACCATACCTTGCAGACATAGAAAAGACCTATGTCGAACTTGCGAAAGCCATAACCCGGTACGAGGACTTGCTCATAGTGACTGCCGACCGCAGCCACGTGGCTGATATGTTGCGCCCCGTCCTGACAAAGGAACAGGTGGCGAGGGTGGTTTGCCGCGTGTGCAATTTCGACGATACGTGGGCGCGCGACTATGGTCCCATAACCATTACGCAGCGTCGTTCTGGTTGTTCGCCGATACAGAACCGCCTGTTGAACTTCCGTTTCAATGGCTGGGGCGACAAGTTCGCTGCCTCTAAGGACAATGCCGTGACTGAAAGGCTCTATCATTCCGGCGTGTTCTATGGCGCGCTTGACGACCAGACAGACTTCGTTTTCGAGGGTGGGGCGTTGGAGAACGACGGGCACGGTACGTTGTTCGTAACCCGTTCGAGCCAGCTTTCAGAGCACCGCAACCAGCCGATGACGCAAGACGACATAGAGCGGAGGCTGCATTCGGCGTTCGGCTGCGTCCGTCGTGTGGTGTGGATAGAGCATGGTCAGCTTGTAGGCGACGATACCGACGGACACATAGACACGCTCGTACGATGCGCCCCGAACTATACGCTGTTATATGTAGGGGCTGACGAGGGCGACGAGCAGTACGATGAACTCCATGCAATGGAGCGACAGTTGCAGTCGTTGCGTACACTTGACGGAAAGGCCTACCGCCTTATGCGGCTTCCTTTGCCCGATGCCATATACGACGGTGGCGACCGTCTGCCAGCGACTTATGCCAATTTCCTTATAATCAATGGCGCGGTAATCGTGCCTACATACGGTCAGCCGGAGCACGACCGCTACGCGATGAACGTCATACAGTCGGCTTTTCCCGACAGGGAGGTCATTGGCATCGACTCGCGTACGGCTATACGTCAGCATGGAAGCCTGCACTGCCTGACGATGAACCTGCCTGCCGGTGTGCTGATAAAGGACGGTGGAACTATGTTCGTATAGTTTCATAGGAGATTTCATAAAATAGAAACGATAAGAAAGGACAATGAGAAAGATAAACGTAGGTATAGTACAGCAGCATAATACTGCCGATATAGAGGACAACAAGCGGCGTTTGTCCGCGTCGATAGAGCGTTTGTCTCACGGCGGGGCGCAGCTCATAGTGTTGCAAGAACTCCACAACTCGCTGTACTTCTGCCTTACGGAGGACGTAGACAAGTTTGATTTGGCGGAACCTATACCAGGACCGTCAACGGAATACTATGGCGAGCTTGCCCGGCGGCTGCATGTGGTGATAGTCACGTCGCTGTTCGAACGGCGCGCGGCAGGGCTGTATCACAATACCGCCGTGGTTATAGACAGCGACGGCACGGTGGCAGGCAAGTACCGCAAGATGCACATACCCGACGACCCGGGATATTACGAGAAGTTCTATTTCACACCAGGTGATATAGGCTTTCAACCCGTAGATACGTCGCTCGGTAGGCTCGGCGTACTGGTGTGCTGGGACCAGTGGTATCCAGAGGCAGCGCGCATAATGGCACTGCGTGGAGCGGAGCTCCTTATATATCCTACGGCGATAGGCTACGATGAGGCTGACACCAATGAGGAGCAACAACGGCAACGCACTGCATGGCAGACCGTAATGCGTGGTCATGCTGTGGCTAACGGACTACCTGTCGTAGCCGTCAACCGTGTAGGCACGGAGGGAAGCCAGCGTTTCTGGGGCACAAGCTTCATATGTGGACCACAGGGAGAGCTGTTGTATGAGGCTGACGACGCAAACGAAACCTCGGCAGTGGTAGGCATAGATATGGAACGGTCGGAACAGGTGCGGCGTTGGTGGCCGTTCCTGCGCGACCGCCGTATAGATGCCTACGGCGACATACTCCGCAGGTATATTGATTAGGGTGTTGGGTGATAGGTGTTAGTTGGTAAGTGCCAGATGTTGAAATACACCTATATATAATGTTAATTCCCCTGCTTGTAATCGCAAGCGGGGGAGTTGTGTTTTTAGCCACCAAAGTGATTGTTCAAAATCAC
>CAZGAT010000016.1:14264-63289 GCA_964523825.1 uncultured Prevotella sp.
TTTGGTGAATTAATAAAATCACTTTGGTGAATTAATAAAATCACTTTGGTGAATTAATAAAATCACTTTGGTGAATTGGAAAAGTCACTTTGGTGATTTTTCCAGAATACTATTTCTTTCCGAAATGCGGGTCAATATCGAGATAGTGTGCTACTACGAATGGCAGCACGCAGCTTGCCATGACTATGAGGAAGAATACCCGGTATCCCACAGCTTGTGCCAGCGCGCCTGCGAACAGCCCTGGAAGCATCATGCTTAGAGCCATGAAGCCTGTGCACAGTGCGTAGTGGCTGGTCTTGTGGGTGCCCTGGCTGAAGTATATGAGGAAGAGCATATACGCGGTGAAGCCGAAACCATAGCCGAAGTTTTCGAGAAACACGGCGGCGTTTATCGCCAGCAGACTGTCGGGCATGACATATGCGAGGTATACGTACGCGACATTTGGAATGGTTATGGCTGCGGTCATAGGCCACAGCCACTTCTTCAACCCGTCCTTGCTGGCAAGCATTCCGCCGATTATGCCACCGGCGAGCAGTCCAATAACGCCAACGGTGCCGTTGACGAGTCCGAATTCCTGTGGCGACAGCCCCAATCCGCCACGGCTTGGTTGTGCCTGTAGGAACAGTTGCGACACAGGAGTGAGCAGTGCTTCGGGCAGTCTGAACAACAGCATGAACAGTATCGCTACTACTATCTGCCGTTTCTTGAAGAACGAGACGAACGTCTCGACGAATCCGTGGAGTATGTCCCGTGGCTTTAGTTTGTCGCCCTGGCTTGCGTCCTCAGTGGGACGTGGCAGGACGTAGTTGTGGTAGAGATAGAAGGCTATGAACAATCCCGTCAGGGCGTAGAATATCAGTCCCCACGAGAAGCGTATCTGGTTGCGGAATATGACTTGCAATACTCCGGCAACCATTATCAGCACGCCCTTGCCGACTATCATCGACAGTCGGTAGAATGTAGACCGTATGCCGACGAAGAACGCCTGTGAATGCTGGTCAAGCCCCATCATGTAGAATCCGTCGGCTGCCACGTCGTGGGTGGCGCTTGCGAATGCCATGAGCCAGAAGAAGCACAGCGATCCTTGCAGCCACCAGTCTGTCTGTACGGTGAATGCTACGCCGGCGTATGCCGCGCCGAGTAATAGCTGCATGGTTACTATCCACCACCGTTTAGTCTTGAATAGGTCGAGGAACGGACTCCAGAACGGCTTTATAACCCATGGAAGGTACAGCCATGAGGTGTAGAACGTGATTTCAGCGTCGGAAAGTCCCATTTGCATATATATCTCGATGCTCAGCAGCGTTACGGCTACGTATGGCAGTCCTTCTGCGAAATATAGCGTGGGCACCCATGCCCATGGTGATTTTATCTTGCTCATTTAATCAGGTGTTGAAGTATTATGCGTTTGGTATTGGTGCTTTGACGTTCCTCCATATTGGAGAATTGTCGTCTTATACATATATTGTGGCAATTCTGGCTCCACGATAGTAGTGCAGCAGTATTTGGTCGTACTTGCAGCCGTGTTCGCCCATTACGGCGGCTCCTATCTGGCATAGTCCAACGCCGTGCCCCCAGCCTGCGCCAGTTATACGGAATCCTGTTGGCGCGCCTGTGGATTCGTCGGTACCTGTCGTGTCGACTACAAATGCCGAACTGTACAGATGAGACGGGCTTAGCACACGGCGTATCTCCAGTTCCTTGCCTATGGTCATGGTGTGGCGCGTTCCTGTTATCTTCAATAGCCATATGCGTCCGCTGCGTCCGCGCTTCAGTGGCGTTATGGCTGTTATGGTGCCAAAGTCAGTATTGGTCTTGGATTCCAGCAGGTCGTGTAGCTCCTTTTGAGTGTACTCGACATGCCAGCGGTAGAAGTCGTGCGTCTCCAGGTCGTAGTCGTTGAGCACCTGCGACAGCACCTGCTGGTCGGAGGTATTGCACATCGATTCCGGCTCTGACATTATCCACCGTCTGGCAGCGTCCTCTACCGTCAAGTCGGGTGCTTCCGAACTGCTATCCATGATGTCGCGAACAGCCGAGAGATATGGTTTAGGCGTGTTGTCCCAGCAGTATTGGTATTCTTCGGTCACTCCGCCACAGCACTTGCCGAAACGTGCGTCGCAGATATTGCCGCCGTAGGCGAGTATCTTGCCGCGGGTGAGCCGTACAGCCTCCTCCACGTGTGGGCTTGAAGCCATGGTTATGCCTTGATAGCGTTGGCAGTGGTCGTCGGCGCAAACGTCGAACAGTGTGTGGTCTTGGCGGTTGTACCACTTGACTATCGTGTCTGTGGCATCTATATGCTTGTCCGCGCCGTCAGCCTCTTTGATGCCGTTGCGCCGTTGTCGCATCTGTGCCAGCAGCCACGAGCGTGATATTACGGCGTGAGCCTTTAGCAGTTCCAACGATGAGGTGGCACGCATCTCGCTCGATATTACGCTTACGAGGTACCGCTCTACTGGCAGCTTGTTTATGGCGCATATCTTTCCGTCTGTGACTATCAGACGCAGCGAACCTTCGAAAGTCTGTGTCTCACGACGCTCCCAGTGGAAGTTGACGCCTATCGTCACGTCGTCGAGTGAGAACGACGCGCTATCGTTTGTTGGCGCAAACGATAGCGCGCTATATCGTTTGCCACGCCATAGAATCTTTCCGCCGGCAATCTCTGCCTCTTCAGCTCCACTGGCAGTGTGCTTGTCGTAGGCAATGCCTTCGTCGGAATCTGTTTCTGCCGTCCTTGCGCTGACGGAGTATGGGGCGTTGAGGCGGAAGCTTATCTTCTCCGCGCTGACTATTCCTACAGTCACGTATGGTTCTACGCTTATGTGCGGCAGTATGCATTCCGTATTCGTCGCGCTACTGCGTATGCGTTCTATCACTTGTCCGAAGTCGTCTTGGCTTATTGCCACTTCTGAAAGTATGGACTTGGCAATATCCGGAGTCATGCGCTCGAAGTCTTCGCGTCGTGGCGTGATTATAAGTCCTGCCATATCGAGCGCGCCAGGACTTACGAGCATCTGTCCGCCGCCAGTCGCAGTATAGCAGTCAGGACGGTGCTTGCGCCGTGGAAATATTACGCTAAGGTTCTCGTCGCCATTGCGCCATGAGACGATATTCATCATCGGTTCTGCGTCGCCCTGCGGTATGTGTAGTGAGTCGTAGACAAGTTGGAACAGACGTTGGTCTGCCTGCGCGGTGGTAGAGCGTATCAGCAGGGCGGGGCAGGGGTACTGCCGTATGACGGCTATGCTTCCACCGTCGGTAGAGCATACGGTGTCGAGACTTTCTGCGAGCCATTGCCACTGGCGTTGTAGTGGAAGTACGCCCGATGTTCCTGCCTGTAGGTGCATATGGTCGGGCGCGCTGGCACCGCATCGTGGACCATTGTAGAATACTGTCAAGTCTGGGAATGACGACAGTAGCCTGTGCATCTCATCATAACACTTGGCTATGCGTTGTGGCTGGTGGCGTAGGGCTGGTATGGTGAAGTGTTGTTGCAGTATGGGGAATGGATTGACGAGCATTACAAACTTGTCGTCTACAATTCTCGACATCTGTTCCTGTGGACGGTTCTCAGCGCACAGGAAGCATGGACGGCTCTCCAATGCCTTTCGGTCTATCTTCGCGCCCGTGCTGACAATTCTCGCTGGGTTGAACTGTACCCTTAAACTAAGCGTCTGTGTCTTCTGTTCTTCTGTTCTTCTGTCTTGTAAAGGCAGTTCTTTTGTCTCTACATTACGCAAGTCGGCGAACCGCTTGCGTGCGTCGGTCCATCGCTCCAGTTGCTGGTCGAAGAATGTTCCAAGCTCCTTAGTTCCATTATCACTGCCAGTAGTGTTGGCGTTCTTACGTGCGGCAATCTCTATAGTCCGCAGTCTGTCCTTGTACAGGTTGTTGGCGTTTATACGGTCGGTAGAAAGTGCTGCATCGCTGTTGCCGCCCCAACGGCGGCATAGGTACAGTTCTTTATATATACGTCCTATGCGGTAACGGCGGCTGAACGCCAGCCCCATGGCATAGTCTTCGCCATAACTTGTGTTTGGAAATCCTATTTGCCGGGCTATAGGAGTATAGAATGCTCGTGGCGCGCCGAGTCCGTTGATGCGAAGTGCGTTGTTGGCTCCGTTGCCGTCGGTCCATTCCGTGTGGGCTATAAGTCCTGGCGGAAGGGTGTTGAGTTGGAAGTCGCACATACGGTACGAACCGACTATCATGGCTGCGTGCTGCTCGTGGAACGCGTCTACGATAGTCTGGAGAGTGTCGGACGATGAATAAAGGTCGTCACTGTCGAGTTGTACGGCAAAACGCCCGCATCGCCCGTCGTCTATTGCTACGTTCCAGCAACCGCCAATGCCGAGGTCTGTACGCTCGGGTATTATGTGTATCAGTTTGCCGTCGTCAGGCTCCGCCTTCAAACTTTCTATTATATCTGACGTTCCGTCGTCGCTGTGGTTGTCTACGACTATGACGTTGTACTTGAACGTCGCTTTCTGGCTCAATGCCGACCGTACGGCGTCGGCTATTGTCTTGGCACGGTTGTACACCGGGATAACTACCGAAGCTTCAGCGTCAAACAGCTGGCTGTCGAAGTCAGGGGTAGGGTATGCCGCCGTCTCTACAAGTGCTCCTATTGCAGCGAGATGGCTCGTCACCACGGCTTCCATTTCTATCTGTACGTCGCGGTTCTTGGGATTGACATAGTCAAACTGCTTTTCGCCGCTGCGCCGTGTGTCGAGTTCTTCCTCTGTATAGAGCATTTCGTCGAGGTGCAATATCCGTCCGTGACGGCTTAGCCATAGCCGCAGGTCATACCACCCGGCATACTGCCACGTGGCTTCCTTGTCACGTGCATCGCTGCCGTCTGCGAGGGCACTTCCATAGTGTTCCATGGCGTATTCACGCAACTGTGTCGCGTTTATAAGAACCAGCGAGCCGAAGTCGAAATCATCACGCACGCTGCCCTCCTGGTAGTCTATCAGCGGGTGGCGCACACGGTCGCCGTCCTCTACGGAATAGTGGTCGGAGTACACGAGTGCGGCTGCAGTGTCATTTGCTACGGCGCACAGCCTGTCTATCGCGTGGTATCCTATGCCGAGCGGAGTCGCCTTCATGTAGAATAGCGCGTAGTCGGCAGTTGTAGCCTTTGCCATGTCGAGCATTGTATGGCTCGACATGATGTTGTCTACCGTGATGAACGACGTGCCAGGTAGTGGCTCGTGCGCAGTTGCGGAATCGTTGCTTGTGAGTAGGTATATATGCTGTACAGCCGGGCACTGGCTTAGCTGTTCTATGGTCTGCTTCGCCGCCACTAAGTCGTCGCACGGTATGAAGCAGTCGACGTTCTCTCTTAATCCCATTATTGCTTTCTTGATTCAAGTAGTTGCTTTCCCTTGCAAAAGTACTCACTTTTTTCCAATTATCGGCACTTGCCATTCCTAATATATAGGCAACTCTTGTACAAGAAACAATCCACAATGCAAACAGACCTGTATTTGTAAAGTTATAGTAACAACAAAGACGTATGCAATTGTGTCTGCCTTTGTCATAATCTTTTACGTGCATGCTCTCTGCCAAGTCATCATTCATGCTTAAGCAGTATGCCCTGTTGCTCGCGTACGGACAGGCATACGTTTTCGAGGGTATTTCCATTATATTGGAACGGGTATTTCCACTGTATTGGAAATGGTGTTTCCACTGTATTGGAAATCAGTTTCCCACTGTATTGGAAATGGTATTTCCAAAGCAATGGAAATTTTCTGGAAATAGTATGGCTTGGACTTAGAAACTGTATGTCGCAGCCAAGACAATGCATATAACAATCCCCACTCATCTTTGTATTGACAAAGCGAGCGGGGATAATAAAATGGTCGTGATACCAACGACATGGAAGCAGGTTGGCGAACCTTAATTCTTAATCACCACCTTGTACGCGTTGGCTCCCTTTACTTGCGAGAAGTCTATGCCGGTAAGGAATGTTTCCACATAGTACGTTTCATAGTGGTGTCGGGCGGTGAACTGCCACAACTCAATAGAATTGTACCACTGATCTTCTTATATTTCGCAAGGCTCTGATACGGAACGCATATCTGCGTCTTCGTACTGCTAAAAAGATTACCATAACCAGTTGTTGGCGGTACTAACGGGCGGAGATAGATCTTTTTGAAACTCGAATAGAAAGCATATGAATCGATATAATCGACTGACTCTGGTATGTCAAGAACATCAATATTGTAACACCCAGAAAACGCCTCTCTGCCTATCTTCGTTACAGAGCTTGGTATGTTGATTGATGTGAGATACTTTGCGCCTTCAAAAGTTCCATCGAATATCACCTTTGTTCCGTCGGCAATGTCATAGCTTGTCGAATCTATTTGCAGGGGCGGTGCCTTTTATCTATATCTCTCCTGCTGGAAGGAGGTTTGTGAAGCTTTTTACACGCTGAAAGCGTCAAACACAATGGCAAATATATGCGTTATTTCTTTAAGTCGCAAGCTTTTAGACAAGAAAAATGCACGAGAAATCGCTGTGTGCGTAAACAACGACAGGTCTCGTGCAATATAATATCAAAAGCAAGTGTGTGGCATCAAAGGCCGCGTGCTTTCCAGATGCGTTCTTTTGCCGCGTTGATTTCCTGGAACTTCTTTTCGGCTGCACGGCGTACGTCATCGCCGAGAGCAGCTACACGGTCGGGGTGGTGCTTGAGAGCCATCTTGCGGTAGGCTGCCTTTACCTCCTTGTCTGTTGCGTCGGGGCTTACGCCGAGTACTTTGTACGCATCGTCGAGGCTTCCCGACGGACGGCTTGCGTCGTTGAGGTGTAGCATCGACTCTATGTCCTGCTGGCTTATGTTGAGGTATGCGCCCACTTCTCGTATGGCTGCTACTTCTTCGGGTGATACCACACCGTCAGCCATGGCTATGAGTACAAGGAAGTTAAGTAGTTGCAAGCGCGTGGAATAGTCCATGTGGACGTTGATAGTCATACAAGCCTGGCGTATGTTCGCCTTGAATGCCGCCATGCCGTGCTGCTTCTGCTCGGCAAAGAGGCGCAGGAGAATGTCGTTGCCCTGCCGTTCGACGGTAGCGTTGAAGTTGTCGCGAAGGGTCTTGCGCACGAACTCCATTTCGGAATGCATAATCTTGCCGTCGGCATTGATGACGTAGCTGGCGAGAACCATGAGCGAATATAGGAAAGGATTGCGTCCGGTTCGTCCTGCGGCATACGGGTCGTAGCCGTAATATCCGCTGGAAGTATATGTTGAACCGCCCGTGCCGTAACCGGCATTGCCATACGAACGTCCGTTGTTCCAGCTTCCATTGCTGCCGGACGATGACAAGCCGTCGCTTCTGTTAGCCCAGTCAATGAACGAGCCGATGATGAATCCAAGAAATGCTATGCCGAGACTTCCTGTGAAGAGATAGCCTGCGAATGCGCCAATCCACTTAAACATACTATGCGTGTCCTATATATAATAATGTATATGTTGCGTTAGGGTCGTAGTATAAATGACAAAGACCATGCCAAATGTTTTTGTTATAACTTTTGATAGTCTGGCAACTCCTCTAAGAATAAATATTTTTGATTTTGGTAATCCATTTTGCAAGCGTATGTTTGCAGTCCGTTGCTCACTACGAGATAGTCTACGTGGAGGAGTAGGTTGTAGGTGCTTATCTGGTCGAACACCTTTTGGGTTAGTGTGACGGTCGGTGCCTTATACTCGATAATCATCTTCGGACGCAGGTGGTTGTCATACAGTACGCTGTCGGCACGGATAGTCTTGTCGCCTACGTTGAGTGCGACTTCGTTGGCAAGTAGTGTGGTCGGAAATGCTTTATAATCAACGAGATAATGGACGAAGTGCTGGCGTACCCATTCCTCTGGAGTAAGTGCTACGTATTTCTTGCGCAGAATGTCGAATATCTGGACGCGTCCGGCATTGTCGCGTAGCCTTATATTATAAGGTGGGAGGTTCAGCTGCTGCATCATTGTCGTTTTTGATGGATTCATTTTGTATTGTGTTCGGTTTGCTGTAACTTTAGATAAGTTGTGCTTCACCTCAACAATAAAAATGAAATGCTTTCATTTTGTATTGTGTTCGGTTTGCTGTAACTTTAGATAAGTTGTGCTTCGCCTCAACAATAAAAATGAAATGCTTTCATTTTGTATTGTGTTCGGTTTGCTGTAACTTTGCAAAGTTAATGCAAAATTTTGAGTATGCCAACTAAAAGCGGACCTACGTTCCAGCAGATAATGACCGACCTGAAGGCTCGGAAGTTCTCACCTATATATATATTGATGGGAGACGAGCCTTATTATATCGATCAAATTTCAGATTACATAGCGGAAAATGTCCTCCGTCCCGAAGAACGTGACTTCAATCAGATGATTGTTTATGGAGCAGATACTACTGCGGTGAAGATTTGCGACCAGGCTCACCAGTTTCCAATGATGTCTGAACATCAGGTAATAATTGTTAAAGAAGCGCAATCGATAAAATCTTTGGAACCGTTGGAGAAATATCTTCAAAATCCAGTGAAGTCGACAATACTTGTCTGGTGTCATAAGAATGGGAAGATTGACGCACGCAAAAAGGTGATTGCTTTGGCACAGTCGGCAGGGGTAGTGTTTGAAAGCAAAAAACTGCGCGACTACCAACTGCCGAATTTCATAGTGAACTATCTTCGGGAGAGGAAAGCTACCATTGACCAAAAATCAGCGATGATGATAGCCGACCATATCGGTGCCGATCTCAACAGGATTATTTCCGAACTCGACAAGGTGCTGGTCAGCCTTCCGGAAAATGACAAACGGGTTACGCCTGATGTTGTCGAACGTGAGATTGGAATAAGCAAGGACTTCAATGGTTTTGAGTTTCGAAATGCCATAGTTCAGAAAGATGCGTTCAAGGCAAATCAGATAATCAAATACTTTGACAGTAATCCAAAGTCAGGTTCTATCTATGCGAACCTGCCTTTGATATTTTCCTTCTTCCAAAACCTGATGATAGTATACTATTCTCCACAGCACAATAATGAGAAAGACATTATGGCTGCTCTCGATTTGCGGAATCCGTGGGGGACGAAGGACTATATTACAGGTATGAAAAACTATTCAGCACGGAAGGTCATGGATATAATTTCCAAGATTAGGGAAGTAGATGCACGGAGCAAGGGAATAGAAAATCCGTCAACCAGTGCTGGTGATTTGATGAAGGAACTCGTCTTTTTCATACTACATTAGTATGTATTGGGCTATACATTAGTATGTGTTTGACCCTATATTAATATAGCATAAACCATATTATAAATGTGTTTTCTGGTGGAGTTCTTTCAGATAGGAGCCACTACAAACAGCTAAATAAAACAAGAAAAATCGTCAATATAGGTGCTAAAAGCTGCAAAATGTGGTATTTTAGCACCTTTGTTTATATCCAAGAAAGCTTGAAATCCACCTGTTTTTATTCTCTTTCGAGCTGTTTTTTGCCTTTTCGCGGATTCACTTTTTAGGGTTAACACGTTGATTACGTGTGTCTTAACCCTTGAAAAGCCCTTTCAAAACTGGCGTATTTACAAACTTCCGACCGAATACCCGTAAAACGGGGCAAAATAGCTGATTTAAGCCCATTGCGATACCTTTAATTTAGTGTTTGCATATTTTATAGTTTAGATAATACGATTTAATAGTTAGATAACTAAATCATATAATTTAGCTAAATTGATTTAGTTGGATTTAAAGGCTAAATGGCATTGCACATAAGCTTCTAAACTTTAGGTTTATCCATTAAATATTTATCTTTAGCAGAATAAATACATAAATATACAGTACAAGTTTAGCCCCTATAGAAGATTGAATATCAGTGATTTATATCTAATGGCGACAAAAAAGTGTAATGATTTGCACATGCGTATAGCTTTATCTATGCATATAAGCCCTTTTATACAATATAGGTTGTGCTAACATACTGTTCGTTCCCAGATTATTAGGCAAAGCCTTTATAATATGGCTTTGTACGTATTTATTCGTAGGAATTTAGGTTTATAAGGCTAAATCAATATTACACATACAGAAACTTTAGTATATTTAATATTTAGGTTTGTTTATTTAAAACATGATATTCTAAATACTTGGTTTAATGTTTGGTGGTTTAAATTATTATGTTTACCTTTGTAAAATCAAAGTAAAACGGCTTTTATAAGCCATATTTAATGATTTTGAGTCATGAACACGCGTATTAAGCAACTAATGGACAGCCAGCACATGAACCAACAGGTGTTCGCCGAGTTCCTGGGAATATCTACTGCGACCCTCAGCCTTATACTTCGAGGCAAGGCAAAGGTGTCGGTCAACACTATCGAGGCCATACGTAGTAAATTCCCGACTATAAATCTCGACTGGCTGATGTATGGCAACGGACCCATGTTCAACGACGATTTGGGAGGCTCTTCCGTATCCTCTACCCCATCGGGTAGTCCCAAGGAGGCTGCAATAGAGTTCGACGATACTCCTGAACCTATCAGGAGTATGACCTCTAAGGCGCCGCATTTGATGAATGGTGGCACGGCTTCCAAGAACGCTTCCAATATAGTTGTGAAAACAGTTGACAAAAAACCGCATAAGATTTCGCAAATACTTGTGTTCTATGACGACCAGACGTGGGAGACGTTTGTGCCTAAGAAGTAGTAAACTGTGGGCGGTTACTTTATACATATAAACTGGAAGCCCGACCCTTATATTTAATAATGTAGTCCTTATGCGTGTCGGTGCTTGTATATGTTCGTTCGTTTTTTAATGGTGCGGCTTTCGATGCATGACGTGACGCAAGTTGCGGTACGGGTGTGATTTTGTAGAGGCGATATAGGGTGTAATTCGATAATTTTATGTAAGTTTGCACCTGTAATATTACCTATTTATTGTGATGAAGAAATATCTTTTGGACTTGTCGGTGGTGTCAGTCGAGCGTCTTAACGACCGTTATGTGCTTATCAAACTCACCTCCGACAAGCCTCTGCCTGCCATGCTCCCTGGTCAGTTTGTAGAGATTCGTATCGACGGATCGGCATCAACGTTCCTCCGTCGTCCTATATCCATCAACTATGTAGACCGTGGGCGCAATGAGATATGGCTGCTTGTAGCCGTTGTCGGAGACGGAACACGTTGGCTGTCAAGCCTCCACTGCGGTTCTACGGTCAACTGCCTGCTGCCTTTGGGCAATGGCTTCACCATGCCGTCGTCGGCTGACGAAAGCCTGCTCCTGATAGGTGGAGGTGTAGGAGTGGCTCCATTGCTGTATTTCGGTGCCGAGGCTAAGAAGCACGGAGCCAATGTCTCATTCCTGTTGGGCGCGCGTAGTGCAGCCGACTTGCTGGAACTTGGCGACTTCAAGGCTGTTGCGCCTGTATATGTTACTACGGAGGACGGCTCAATGGGCGAAAAAGGATTTGTCACCAATCACTCCATACTGTCGAAAGGAGGCTTCGACCGTATATCAATGTGCGGTCCCACGCCGATGATGAAAGCCGTTGCGAAGTTTGCACGCAAGGCAGGCGTACCGTGTGAGGCATCGCTTGAGAATATGATGGCGTGTGGGCTTGGCGCATGTCTATGCTGTGTGGAGAAGACAACGGAGGGAAATCTTCGCGTATGCCAGGACGGACCAGTGTTCAATATCGACAAACTGCTGTGGTGACGGTATGTGGTGCGCCTGCCGTTGGCATCGCCGTACACATTATATAATATATATGGTTGTTAAAGAAAAGTGATTGGAAGATGGCAAATCTTAATGTAAAGATAAATAATCTCAAGCTAAAGAACCCAGTAATGACCGCAAGCGGAACCTTCGGCTATGGACTTGAATTCGCCGACCTCGTTCCACTCGACGGAATAGGAGGCATAATCGTCAAGGGAACCACGCTCCACGCCCGTGAGGGCAACGACTATCCGCGTATGGCAGAGACCCCATCGGGCATGTTGAACTGTGTCGGCTTGCAGAACAAGGGCGTTGATTATTTCGTCAAGAACATATATCCGAAGATTAAGGACATTGATACTAATGTCATCGTAAACGTCAGCGGCAACAGCCCGGAGACGTATGCCGAGTGTGCCCGCCGCCTGGATTCGCTTGACCGTATACCCGCTATCGAGGTGAATATAAGCTGTCCCAATGTCAAGGACGGCGGTATGGCATTCGGAGTTACGTGCGAGGGAGCCGCAAGCGTAGTTCGAGCCGTTCGCGAGGCATATCACAAGACGTTGATAGTCAAGCTCTCGCCAAATGTTACCGATATAGCTTCAATAGCCAAGGCGTGCGAGGCGGAGGGCGCCGACAGCGTTTCGCTCATCAATACGCTTATGGGCATGGCTATCGACATAGAGAAGCGGCAGCCCAAGCTGAGCATACGCACTGGCGGATTGAGCGGTCCTGCCGTCAAGCCTGTTGCCGTCCGCATGGTCTATGATGTCGCCCATGCAGTCAAGATACCCGTAATCGGACTTGGAGGTATAATGAACGCCGCCGATGCGATAGAGTTCCTTATGGCTGGAGCTACTGCCATAGAGATAGGAACTGCCAACTTCATAGACCCGACGGCGACAATCAAGGTGCGCGACGGCATCGATGAGTGGCTCGACAGTCATGGTTGCAAGAGTGTAAGTGAGATTATCGGTGTGGTTTGAGGCGATATATGTCCTTATGGTCAGTCGGAATATTCCCTTTGGGTGAGTTGGAATATTCCATTATAGTGAAAGGAAATATTTTCTTTATTGCAAAGAGAATATTTCCTTTCATGTAAAGAGAGTATTTCGTCTTAATACGAAAACTATTCAACCTGAATAGGTTCCTGAGTTAAGATTTGTAAGATGCTAGATGCAGAAGTTTGAGATTTACTGTTACTGTTTAATGCTGCTGTGGAAGCGAACATTGTCTGTAACATATAATCTGTGTTTACACTTGTGTCAAGTTGAGCCATAACCATTGTCTTTGAGTCCGATACCTTAAGGGCATCTATGAAAACATACGTATAGGAATCAACTTCTTCAGGGAATATAAGGAATCTTTCGCCTAGAAAGTTTACAAGTTCTTTTGTATCACTTGGATTTGAAAATGCCATAGCAGAAGTTAACTTGCCATTTTTGAAAGAATACGCTAAATAGTTGGCAATACCAACATTCTTATAAATAATCATTCGTGTTCCATTATTTGTTATATCCCTATCAGGTGTGCCTCCTTGATTTGCTTTAACTTGGTCAGGGGTTAGAGTCCAATCTGTTTGAACCTTAAATGCATTATAATGTCCGCGTACGGTTACTTTGGCAGTATGTCCGTTTAAACTTACAGTTGTCTCTCCTACATGGAAACCGTGCAGATACCCACTTTTTGAAACATAAGCAGTGAACTTGTTTGCAACGGTTGCGTTTGGAGACAACTTTATAGAGTCTCCTGCATAAAGTACCTGGTCGTTTAAAGCGAATCCATCATTGTCATCGTCACTACTGCTACAAGATGTGAAACCTACTGTTGTTAGTAGATAACTAAGAAAAAAATAATTTTCTTCATAATTGTTACCATTTTAAAGAACTCAAATGAGTCCTTTTGTTACTAAAAAAGGATTCTTATTCCCCCTAAGAATCAAAATTAATTATTATTGTTAATATGGTTATATGAAAAAAAGCGTGGGGAACTGTTATCGTTGTTCGTCCCACTCTTAGAAGGCTCTGGTAATGCCCATTATCGTCAGAACGAGCAACCCAGAAGCCCACGCCATAGTATATAATCACACCTTAGCGCATACCTTATATTGAAATAAGGCATACGGCTAAGGCTTGGTGACAATACACCGCATGAACATCTATCGTTGCGTTGTCCTTTGACGATAATTGAAATTTACCAGATTCCTAAGAGTCAAGAACAAAGCGTAGATAAACGCCTTAATCCATATATTTTATGCTGCAAAGTAAGTGAAAATTTTTCAGAAATGCAACTGTTTGACATTAAAAGTTGCGTATGTTCCGCATAATATCCATTAAGTGAATATTGATCATTGGCTTCCAATATGGAAAGGACAGGCTAAAAAGCGCAATGCATTGATTGTGGTGAATCAATACATTGGCTGTAAAGGCAGGGTAAAAGGGTTTGTTTTACAGTGCCATTCAATGGGTTTTAGGGACGGAAGTTATAGTTTTACGGTCTTGTTCAGCAAGTAGTTGTCGAGAATGACCATTGCCGCCATGGCTTCGACTATTGGCACGGCGCGTGGAAGTACGCACGGGTCGTGCCGACCACGGGCTTTTAGCGTGGTAGCGTTGCCGGCGATGTTTACAGTAGGCTGTTCTTGAAGCAACGTTGCGACTGGTTTGAATGCCACACGGAAGTATATGTCTTGTCCGTTGCTTATGCCGCCCTGTATGCCTCCGCTGTGGTTGGTGGCAGTCGTGATGTGTTTTTCGGTGTGGTCGTGACTTGTGCCGTCTTCAGCAGAGGCGCTATTGGGAAGGAATATGTCGTTGACTTCGGAGCCACGGCGTGAAGCCATGTCGAAGCCATCGCCATATTCGAATCCCTTTACGGCGTTGATGCTGAGCATGGCTGCGCCGAGTTGCGCATGCAATTTGCCGAATTCAGGTTCTCCAAGACCTACAGGACAACCTTTGATTACACACGCTATGATGCCGCCAATGGTATCTCCGTCGGCTTTTACGCGTGCTATAAGGTCTTCCATTTCCCGTGCCTTCGTGGTGTCGGGGCACCTTACTATATTTGTCTCTGCCACGGAAAGGTCGTATTTCCGATAGTCACGGTCGAGCGTGATGGTTCCTACTTGTGCAGTATATGCCTTGATGTCGATGCCCAACTGCCGTAGTGCGAGTTTTGCCAATGCGCCTCCTACCACGCGCGCTATCGTTACGCGTGCCGAAGTGCGTCCGCCGCCACGATGGTCGCGCAGTCCGTATTTGTTATAATAGGTATAGTCGGCGTGTGAAGGACGGAACACGTCGCGCATATTGTCGTAGTCCTGGCTGTGCTGGTTGGTATTGCGGACAATGAATCCGATAGGCGCGCCAGTAGATTTGCCTTCGAATATGCCACTAAGGAATTCTATTTGGTCAGCCTCGTTGCGGTCGGTCGTTATGTGGCTTTGCCCTGGTCGGCGGCGTTCGAGTTCATTCTGTACGAAGTCCGTGTCTATATCTATTCCTGCCGGCATACCGTCTACGATGCCGCCGACTGCCGTTCCGTGGCTTTCGCCAAATGATGTGAGTGTGAAGAGGTTGCCAAATGTGTTCCGCATTGTGTAGTCCTTATTTGTAATCGATGATGGTTTGTACTATTCTCTCTGCCACGCGTCCGTCCCAACGGTCGGGTATGGTACTTGCCTTCCACTTGCCGCCGACCATGTCGGAAACGGCATTGGCAAGCGTCCGTGGGTCTTCGCCTACGAGCACGTTGGTGCCCTGCTTTACGGTCTCTATGTGTTCGGTATAGCTGTTGAGCGTTATGCACGGCACTTGGTTGAATGTAGCTTCCTCGGCTACGTTGCCGCTGTCGGTGATTATTCCCGTGGCATGGCTCGTCAGGTATGAGAAGGCGAGATAGCCGAGAGGATTGACGATGTGGAAATTGTCAAACTGGAGACCGTCGCCGTCTATCAGCGACTTTACTGCCGATGCTACCTGTGGGCGCAACGGCGCGATTATCGGCATACCGCTGCTTGCTTCCTTCATACCGTGGAGCATGGCGAGAAGGTTGTCGTGGTTGGCAAGTATTGCCTTGCGGTTTAGAGTGAAGACCATGTATGCCGATTGTGGCGCAAGATTCAATGGCGCAAGCACTTTGTCGACAACCTCCTTGCCCGACGATTCTATACGGTCGTGGCAGTGGCGTATATTGTCTATGAGAATGTTGCCTACACGGTATACCTTTGATAGTTCCGCTCCCTCGCGGTTGGCTATCGAGTTGTTGCTTATACCGGCGGTGAACAGCAGGTCGGACAGTCCGTCTATGACGAGGCGGTTTATCTCCTTTGGCATCTTGATGTCGAACGAGCGTGTGCCTGCGGCGATGTGCGCGAGGAGAATGCCCTGTTTTTTGGTTACTATGGCGGCAGCCATGGTCGAGGCCAAATCGTCGACGACTATCACCGCGTCGGTGTGTTTGCCTTGCAGGTAGGTCTCGAATTTCGCCATTACCTGTCCCGTTATCTCGTTGAGGTTCTGGCACGTCACACCTAGAAATACTGTCGGGCGTTCTATGTCGAGGTCGTCGAATAGCGACTGCTCGACAGTATCGTCATTGTCGGCACCGGCATATATGAGGGTGAATGTAAGGTCACTGCCTTTGGCTTGCAGGTTCTTGACCTGCCGGATAACTGGTGCTACCTTTATAAAGTTTGGTCTTGCACCACAGAATATTGCAATTTCCATTATCGATGTTGTTGTTTGTATACGCTTATGAGTTTTTAAGCCACAGTGTTTGCAAGCCGTCCAATATATGGCACGCAAACTCGTGAACTTAAAAACTCATAAGTTGCTGGTGTGGGTCTATACACCCTTGAACAGTTCCTTTATGCCGCCAAGACTTCCCATAAGGTTGGAAGCCTCGTAAGGCAGGAATACGGTCTTTGCCTTGTCGCCGCTTGCAACGTCTTGGAGCATCTGTATGTAGTTCTTTGCAAGCAGGTAGTTGGCTGGATTGGTAGTCTTGCCTACGGCTGCGGTTATCTTGTCGATAGCCTGTGCCTCGGCTTCAGCCTTGCGTATGCGTGCCGTAGCCTCACCTTCGGCAAGTAGTATGGCTTGTTGCTTCTCGGCTTCCGCACGGTTTATCTTGGCTGCCTTCTCTCCTTCCGACTGGAGTATCTGCGCTTGCTTCTCGCCCTCGCTTGTGAGGATTGTCGCACGCTTGTCTCGTTCTGCCTGCATCTGCTTCTCCATGGCTTGGAGTACGCTTGCCGGAGGAGTTATGTCCTGGAGCTCTACGCGGTTGACTTTGATTCCCCACTTGTTTGTAGCGTCGTCGAGTACGCCGCGCAGTTTGGTGTTGATAGTGTCGCGCGACGTAAGCGTCTGGTCGAGCTCCATCTCGCCGATGATGTTACGCAGGGTAGTCTGCGTAAGCTTCTCGATGGCGTTTGGAAGGTTGTTGATTTCGTATACGGCCTTGAACGGGTCTACTATCTGGAAGTATAGCAGTGCGTTTATCTGCATCTGTATGTTGTCCTTGGTTATGACGTTCTGGCGGTCGAAATCATACACCTGTTCACGCAGGTCTATGGTGTTGGTGTAGACGTACCGTCCGTTCTTCAGAGATATGATGGTCTTCGCCTGGTCTATGAACGGAATGATGAGGTTGATGCCTGGTTGCAGCGTGGCATAGTACTTGCCGAGCCGCTCGACAATCTTTGTCTCGCTCTGCGAGATGATGACCAGTGACTTCTTCACCAATATTATGGCGAGAATCACGATAACTGCAAGGATGATTAAGCCTGTTTCCATGTGTCAAATACGTTTTACTGTTATTATTATGCTGTCCATGCTGAGTACTTCCACACGCGCTCCGGCTTCTATGGACTGACCGTCAGCCGTGTGTGCCTTCCAACTGTCGCCGTCTATCTGCACGTAGCCGTAGCCGTTGGCAGGTATGGCGTCGGTCACACGTCCTGACTTGCCTATCAGTGCTTCAGCGTTGCTCTTCCTGCCGGGCTTGTGGAAGTATGTGAGTATGACTGGGCGCACGAAGAATATGCTTAGTAGTGATACTATGGCGAATACTATCACCTGTGCCGCAATGCTGTCTGTGATGAGCGACGTTATGATGCCTGCCACGCCGCCTACCGCGAAGCAGAAGATGAAGAAGTCACCATTGGTAAGTTCGAGTATAAGGCACAGTATGCTCACTATGAGCCATACCTGCCACATGTGTTCTGCGAAATAGGAAATCATGTATTTTAATGTTGAATGTTGAGTTAGGAATGTTGAATGAGGAATGTTGAGTGATTTTAATGTAGAATGGATAATTATTAATTGTACATTGTGCATCGGCTGAAAGCCGACCAATTAAACATTCCTCATTCAACACTCCTCATTACTATTTGCGTTTCTTGGTTGTCGCTTTCTTGGTAGTTCTCTTTGTGGGTGTAGTCCTTGATGTCGTGTTGGTTGTCGTTGGGTGGTAATACTTTAATGCCTCGGGCAGCCAGCCTTTGATGTCCTTGATACGCTGCGCGTCCGACGGGTGGTCGCTAAGCCATGATTGCAAGCCTGACGACTGGTTGCTTGAGCTTGACTGCGCCATACGTGTCCAGAACGTTACTGCCTCGTTGGGATTGTAGCCAGCCATTGCCGCGAATATAAGCCCCATGTGGTCAGCCTCGCTTTCGTTTGAACGGCTGTACTTTGCGTTGGCGAATGAGAATGCGCCGCTTGCTATCTGAGTAGCTATGTCGCCTACGCCGGAACCGACGGTGCTGTTGAGTATGCTGCCGCCGATGCTTGTGGCTATGCTCTGCCGCTGCTGCTTGCTTATCTGTTCGGCACTGTGCTTTGCCACGGCGTGTGCGATCTCGTGTCCGAGGACTATTGCAAGCGCGTTCTCATTCTGCGTAACCGGCAGCAAGCCCGTGTATACGACAATCTTGCCGCCCGGCATACAGAAGGCGTTAACCTCGTCGTTCTGTACGAGGTTGAACTCCCATGCGAAGTTGCTTACCTCGTTTGCGTAGCCGTTGTTCTTGAGGTATGTCTCTACGGCGTTGGCGAGGTTGCGCCCCACGCGCTGTACCATTGCCGTCTGTGTCTTGTTTGTTGACAGTTTGGCGGTAGACATGTATTTGGTGTATTCCTGCTTTGACAGTGCGAGTACCTGCTCGTCGCTTACCGAAAGGGTGTGCTTGCGCCCTGTGATTGGTACGGTTGAGCTTGTGCCGCAGCCATAAAGTGTTGCTGCGAGGGCAAGCATGATGACAATCTTTGCCTTTTTCATGATGAATACGTCCTTGGTTTGTCCAAATCTTTACGATGTTGCAAATTTATATAAAAAACTTGGATTTGTATTGCTTTGGTTTGGAAAATATTTTCCTTTGGCTACTTTTTGTAATTAGTAATTTGTATTTTTGCATTCGGATAAGGAATGAGAAGGGATAAAACCATCTGTTTATTAATGTAGGAGGAATATGACGACGCTATATATAAAGAACATGGTGTGTGACCGCTGCAAGATGGCGGTCGACAATACGCTGCGCAGGCAGGGACTGCACCCGGTGAGCGTAGAACTTGGAGAGGTCACGATAGACGATACGCTGGCTGATGCCAAGCGTGGGGAATTGCGCGTGGAGCTGGAGAGGCTCGGCTTCGAGCTTCTCGACGACAGGCGGCAGCAGACCATAGACCGAATAAAGAGCGCGATAATACGGCTGGTGCACTATCGTGACAACGACTCGCCACAGAACCTTAGTGACTTCCTCGCCTCGGAGCTTCATCAGGATTACAGCGCGCTTAGCAAGCTCTTTTCCGAGGTGGATGGCAAGACCATAGAGCGGTTCTTCATCGAGCAGCGCATCGAGCGGGTGAAGGAGCTGATAAAGTATGACGAGATGTCGCTCACGCAGATTGCCGTGAAGATGAACTACTCGTCCACCGCCTACCTGTCAAGCCAGTTCAAGAGCGTCACGGGCATGACACCGACGCAGTTCAAGGCTTTGAAGAGGAACACCCGCCGCGGACTTGACACAATCTGAAATCTATAAATCTAATCCATAATTCCGTAACACCTTGCGGTTATATAATGTGTACCTTTGCACGCGGAAGTTTAACATTTTAATGCAAAGGAAAGATGAAAAAGGTATTTACGGTAACAGGTATGAAGTGTGAACATTGCGAGGCCAACGTCGAGAACGCCCTCAAGGCTCTTGACGGCGTAGCCGGCGCGAAGGCAGACCACACGGCCAACAACGTCACTGTCGAATACGACGAGACGAAGGTCACGCCGCAGCAGATGAAGGCTGCCGTCGACGCCCTCGGACGCTACGAGATGGAGGCGTAAGACGATGAAGAAGACCATTCCTGTAATAGGCATGGCTTGCGCCTCGTGTTCTGCCAACATCGAGCGCAAGCTAAATTCCCTCGATGGTGTCAACTCGGCAAGCGTGTCGCTTGCCGGGCGTTCCGCGCTTGTGGACTACGATCCCGGCACGATCTCGCTCGAGAAGATGAAGGACGAGATTAACGGCATAGGCTACGACCTCGTCATAGACAGCGGAACGTCGGTCGAGGAGATACGCAAGCGCGAGTATACGTTGCTGAAGCGCCGCACGATACTGAGCTGGGCGCTGTCGGTCGTGGGCATGTTCGTCAATATGCACTGGGTTGACGTAGGCTCGCAGGACTTCACCAACCAGCTCGCGCTACTCATCGCCCTTGCCAACATGTACTTCTGCGGACGCGCCTTCTACACAAGTACCGCCAGGCAGCTCCGACACGGCGCAGCCAACATGGACACGCTCGTGGCACTGTCTACGGGTATAGCGTTCATCTTCAGCGCATACAATACGTTCTGGGGCGATCCGTCGCTGACGTATTTCGACTCGTGCGGAATGATTATCACGTTCGTGCTCACGGGACGGATGCTTGAGGAGAAGGCCAAGGACGGCACCGCCACGAGCATACGCCAGCTCATGGGCATGGCTCCGAAGACGGCGCACATCGTCGGCGATGACGGCACGGTGCAGGAGGTTCCCATCAAGACTATCGACGTGGGCGACGTACTCGAGGTGCGCCCCGGCGAGAAAGTCCCCGTCGACGGCGAGGTGCTGTCGGCGGAGAGCTTCATGACACCCGACGCGGCGTATGTCGACGAGAGCATGATAACTGGCGAGCCTACTCCGGCAGAGAAGAAAAAGGGGGCGAAGGTACTTGCCGGCACGATACCGAGCCAGGGCAAGTTCCGTATGCGCGCCCGCCAGGTGGGTGAGGACACCGCCCTTGCGCACATCATCAAGATGGTGCAGGAGGCGGAAGGTTCGAAGGCTCCCGTTCAGCGCATAGTCGACAAGGCGGCGCTGGTGTTCGTGCCCGTCGTGGGCGTGCTGGCGTTGATAACGTTCTTCGCGTGGATAGTCATCGGCGGCACCGACCGACTGCCCGACGCCATAGTTTCGGCGGTGACGGTGCTCGTAATAGCGTGCCCGTGCGCCATGGGACTCGCCACTCCTACGGCACTCATGGTGGGCATAGGCAAGGCTGCCGACCGCCACGTGCTCATCAAGGACGCAACCGCGCTGGAACGCCTGCGCAAGGTGGACGCAATAGTGACCGACAAGACCGGCACGCTCACCATTCCGAACCAGAACGTGGACTTCACCAAGGCCGACGACCTGCCGCTGGAGGAGCGCGAGCGGTTGAAGCCGCACGCACGCGAGGCTGTGAGGCAGTTGCGCGACCACGGCATCGACGTGTGGATGATGAGCGGCGACAAGCCCGAAGCCGCCAAGTACTGGGCTGACAAGGCTGGCATCAGCCACTACAAGGCGCGCTGCGTTCCGTCGGACAAGGAGGAACTTGTGCGCAAGCTGAAGGCGGAGGGCAAGACCGTAGCGATGATAGGCGACGGCATCAACGACACGCAGGCTCTCGCGCTCGCCGACGTGAGTATTGCCATAGGCACCGGCACCGACGTTGCCATGGACGTGGCGCAGGTCACACTCATGACCGACGACCTCGAGGCTCTGCCGTACAGCGTCAACCTGAGCCGCAAGACGGTGAAGATGATATGGGAAAACCTCTTCTGGGCGTTCATATACAATATAATATGTATACCGCTCGCCGCCGGAGTGCTCTACCTGTTCTTCGCCGACCCGCCCGTGAAGCTAACCCCGATGTGGGGCAGCGCGCTCATGGCTATGTCGTCGGTCAGCGTCGTGCTGAACTCGCTGCGGCTGAAGCTTGTGAAGTGATGCAGACCCTAATCCCGTGCGGACGTGGGAGTTTTTAGCATCTTGTCATATCGTCATCTTAAGGAAAGCCACCCGCAAAGGTGGCTTTTTTCGTGCCCGCCAGTGCCGCTTCTATAAGTCAACTTAGTTACTTTCGTAAGTCAACAGTGCCTCTTTTCCAATCTGTTGACGACCGTCAACCGAACTGTTGGCAATTGTCAACCGAACTGCTGACAAATGTCAACAGTTCTCGAAAGTGCCACTGTTGAGACTCTAAGGTGCCACGTCGCGGTCGGGTTGTGGGCGCTGTAGCCGAGCCTTTCCGCGGCTTTTCCTTTGCGTTATCCGTGAATTGTATTAATTTTGCAGTCGCTTTAAAGAAAAATCCTCAGGCAGGAGACGCCGACACATTGCTTGCAGCCCTCATGAAGGATAGTAACACACCTTTATTTTTATTATCAGTTATGACAGATTGTAACAACAAGCAAACCAACCAACGTACTTCAACCGACCAGCAGCAGGGCTTCCGCCCCATGCGCCGCAACCGCCAGCAGCTTTCTGACGACGAGGCTTTGGAGATACTGCGTGGCAATACTGCCGGCGTGCTCTCGCTCATGGGCGACGACGGCTATCCCTACGGCGTGCCGCTAAGCCACGTCTACCACGACGGGCACCTGTACTTCCACACCGCCCTGCGCGGTCACAAGGTAGATGCCATACGCCGCTGCGCGAAGGCTTCGTTCACCGTCATCGACCGCGACGACGTACACCCGGAGCGGTTCACTACGTATTTCCGCTCGGTCGTATGCTTCGGACGCGTGCGCCTCATCGAGGACGACGGCGAGAAGATGCGCGCCACGCGCCTGCTCGGCGACCGTTGCGCCCGTGGCGACGAGGAGGGGCTGGACAGGGAGATACGCAAGTCGTACCGCGCGATGATGATGATTGACTTCGAGATAGAGCACATGACGGGCAAGGAGGCGATAGAGCTCGTACGTATGCGCAAGGGGGAGGCTGGCGAATGACTCTCGGATACACTAAGTACTACCGTCCGCTGGCGATGCTCGGACTGCCGATAGTCGTCGGGCAGCTCGGCACGATAATCCTCGCCTTTGCCGACACGCTCATGATAGGCCGCCACTCGACCATGGAGCTTGCCGCCGCTGCGTTCGTCAACAATATGTTCAACCTCGTCATACTGTTCGCCCTCGGATTCTCCTACGCCATAACTCCCACCGTGGGCACGCTCTACGGTCGTGGCGAGACTGCGAGGGTGGGCGAGACCGTGCGCAACGCCGTGGCTGCCAACATGCTGCTTGCCGCGCTGCTCGTGGCGGCGATGGCGGTGTTCTACGCCTTCGTCGGCAGCATGGGGCAGCCCGCGGAGCTCCTGCCGCTGATACGCCCGTACTTCCTCGTGCTGCTGGCTTCGCTGCCGTTCGTGTGCCTGTTCAACGTTTTCAAGCAGTTCGCCGACGGGATAACCGACACGTCGCTCGCCATGTGGGTGCTCATCGGCGGCAACGTGCTCAACATCTTCGGCAACTGGATACTCATCTACGGACACCTCGGCGCGCCCGAGCTGGGACTCGTCGGCGCGGGACTGAGCACGCTCCTCTCGCGCGTCGTCATGGCTGTGGTCATGGCAGGCGTGTTCTTCTTCTCACGGAAGTACCGTGGCTACGCGCTCGGATTCCGCCGCGGCAGGGTCAACCGCCAGGACTTCGCGCACTTGAACAAGCTCGGCTGGCCCGTGGCTTTGCAGATGGGCATGGAGACTGCGTCGTTCAGCCTTACGAGCGTCATCGTCGGCTGGATAGGGACCACGGCCCTGGCGGCGCACCAGGTCATGCTCACGATAAGCCAGCTCGGGTTCATGGTGTACTACGGTATCGGCGCGGCGGCGGCCGTGCGCATAAGCAACGCCGTCGGGCAACGCGACATGGAGGCGGCTCGCGGCAACGCCTATGCCGCCATGCAGATAGTGCTGGGGATTGCGGTAGTGGTGAGCGTTCCCATATTCGCCTTCCGCCACAGCCTCGGCGGGTTGTTCACGCCAGATGCCTCGGTGGGCGGACTGGTGGCGATGACCGTCATTCCGTTCGTGATATACCAGTTCGGCGACGCGTTGCAGATCGTCTTCGGCAACAGCCTGCGCGGACTGAGCTACGTGCGTCCGCTCGTGCTCTATGCCTTCATAGCCTACTTCGTGGTGTCGATACCGTTGAGCTATCTGTTCGGCATAGTGTTCGGCTTCGGGCTTGTCGGCGTGTGGGCTGCGTTCCCGTTCGGACTTACCACCGCCGGACTGCTGTATATGTCGGCGTTCCGCAAGCGTATAATGACGATGAGCCAAGGGTAAAAGAGTAAAGTACGCAACGACTCATGCAAAGGAATACGTGAGGCGTGTAGAATAAAAAAGGATTGGGAAACGCCCCTCGGCATATCTCCCAATCCTTTATCTTTTATTTCTAATTTCTAACTCCTAACTCCTAACTCTCTTAACTCCTAATTCCTCACCGGATAGTCATACCTCCGGTAGTTGTAGCCGTTGCGCTGGTTGGGGGCGTGGTCGACCTCTATCTGTATGGAGATTGCGTTCTGCCCGCGGTCGCCCCACTGGTAGGTGACGCCGCCGCCGATGCGGTCCATCATGCTGTTGCTCCACGGACCGTAGCCGAACGCGCCCGAATAGCCATAATACCCTCCCCAGTATGCCGCCGGACTGTAGTATCCGCCATAATAAGGACTGTAACCGCCGTAATAGGAAGTGGCGAAGTTGTTGCTTGCGAATGCCTTTTGTACGAACGCGTATGCACTCCAATGCTCGTCAAACTGATAACCGAACAGTGCCGTCATGCCTGCGGTGGTGTAGTTGTCGCCGCGGTATTGCATATTGTTGAAGTAACCGCCAATGGCGAGCGTTGCCTTCTTCGATAGGTTAGTCACGTACATCAGACTTACGTCCTGCGTGAATCCGCCGTGCGTTCCGCTGTGGTTGCCAGACGTGACGAACGCCGAAGCCCCGATGTTCACGTTCAAGCCCTTGTGCAGCCTCCAGCGGTTGTAGCCCCATCCGCCCCAGAAGGGATAGTAATACTCGTCGGCGGGCGTTACCACCTGCCCGTTCTCCGTCACTGGCGGGAGGTTCATGTCTATCTGTTGCTGCTCCTCGCGGTCTTTCTCCCACTGCCTCGCGTACTCCTTCTCGGCTTCGGTAGCCTCGCGTGCGCCTTGCAGATGTAAAGGCTCGATAGGCTCGGGCTTGTCCGCGGTCGTCAAAGTGTCCTGTGCGCCTGCGCCAATCGTGGCGCAGAGCATTGCAAATGCCAATATATATGTTCGGTTCTTCATATATCCCATGAGAAATTTCTGACGTACAAAAGTAAGGAGTAGGCACGACAGTTCCAAAGAAAGGCTGCCCGCTTTATGTTTTTTTAGTTGTAGGCTTTTCGGGTTTATATGTTTTTAAGTGATAGCAAAAGCGCGCCGTCACTTGCGTTTCATAATCAACGGAGGGTCGGTGGAGAACACGAACACCGTCGTACTGTGGTAAGTCTCGCCGGGATGGAGCAGCGTTGAGGGAAATTGCGGCTTGTTCGGCGAGTCGGGGAAGTGAATAGTCTCCAGACAGATGGCGCAACGGCGCTTGTAGACCGTTCCGTTCTTGCCCGTCTGGTTGCCCTTCAGTCCGTTGCCCGTGTATATCTGTATTGCTGGTTCGGTAGTGTATACGGTCAGGCAGCGTCCGCTTTGCGCGTCGTATACTATTGCCGCAGGACGGCTTATGTCGTCCGCGTGCTCGAGGGCGAAGGCGTGGTCGTAGCCGCCAGTGACCTTTAGTTGCGCGCAATCGTCGTCTATCCGTTCGCCAATCTGCCGTGGCTTGCGGAAGTCGAACGGCGTATGCTTCACGTCGGCGAGCCTTCCGGTAACGTTTTTGTGGTTGTCATATTCGGCGAAACGCCTGCTGTCAATCCACAGGTTCTGCACTTCGACGGAGCGTTCCGGGCTGCCCGATATGTTGAAGAACGAGTGGTTGGAGAGGTTTACGACCGTAGGCTTCGTGGTGGTGGCATTGAAGTCCACGGTCAGCGCGCCGTCGTCACGGAGCGTATAGGTAAGTGTCGTGGTGAGTTCTCCTGGAAATCCGTTCTCGCCATCGGGTGAGACGTACCGCAGGACGAGTTGTTGCTGGCTCTGGCTCACGATGTCCCACACCCTGTTGGCAAACCCGGGCTTGCCTCCGTGGGATATTACTCCGCTGCCGTTGTCCTGAAGATGATACGTCGTACCGTCAATTGTCATCGTAGGACCTATGATGCGTCCGATATACCTGCCTACGGTCGCGCCGAAGTTCTGCCCCTTCGTGTGGTAGTCCATGACGTTGTCGTAGCCGAGTACCACGTCTTCCATTCTGCCGTTCCAGTTCGGTTCCATGAGCGATACGAGCCTTGCGCCGTAGTTTGTGATGCATGCCTCTACGCCGTTGGCGTTTGTCAGCACGCACAGCGTGGTCGTCTTGCCGTCTATCACGGCGTTGAACCTTTCTGGGTTCAGCCCCGACAGTGTCGTGTTCTGGGAGCGTGCAGCCATACATATACATAATGTAATGGCGAGCAACGCTGGTCTTAGGCTTCTAATCATTTCCGTCTGTCGTTTAGTATTGGTTTGTCTGTCGTTAAGTTTTGGCGTATTGCTTGTGACAAAATTAATGCAATTAGAAGACAAATCAAAATAAAAAGCGGATAAAAACACGCTGCGGTAGCAAAAACGAACTATTAGAGTAAAAAACATACTGATTTGTTTGCGCAGACAAAATAAATGTTATACTTTTGCAATCGTAACAACGATAAAGTGACATCATGGTTAAATCTTACGCATCTTATTATTACTTTTATTTTTACTTTGCAAGGAATTGTGAAGCGGGAAGTTGCGTGTAGATTTCAACTTAGATAAAAGCAAGAATCAGATAAAGCATAACGAAACGGTCCCGCCCCTTGAAGGAGTTGGACCGTTTTTCGGTTTTAAGATATGATACGAATAGCAATACAAGGAGAACTTGGCAGTTTCCACGACATAGCGGCGCGCGAATACTTTGCCGGAGAGCAGTTGCAGTTTATCTGTTGCGATACTTTTGAGGAAGTGTTCAAGGCGGTCGCAGCCGACCCTACGGTCGTTGCGCTCATGGCAATAGAGAATACGATAGCTGGGAGCTTGCTCCACAACTACGAGCTACTGCGTATGTCGGGCGTGACGGTGGTCGGAGAACACAAGCTCCACATTCAACACAGCATCTGTTGCCTGCCCGACGACGACTGGAACAGCATCAAAGAAGTGCATTCCCACCCCGTTGCCTTGATGCAGTGCCGCCAGTTTCTCGCCACGCATCAGGAACTGAAAGCCGTCGAAGCTGACGATACGGCAGGCGCGGCACAATACATCGCCGCCAACAAGCTGTACGGGCAGGCCGCCATTTGCAACTCCGCCGCAGCGCGTATGTACGGAATGAAGGTACTGGAGGACAGCATCGAGGACAACAAACACAACTTTACGCGCTTCCTCGTGACGTGCAATCCGCAGAAAGCGTCGTTCCTCCGTCCGCTGGAAGAAGCCGACAAAGCCAGTCTTGTGTTCTCCTTGCCGCATCAGGAAGGCAGCTTGAGCAAGATACTGACGATACTTTCGTTCTACGACATAAACCTTACCAAGATACAGAGCCTGCCAATCATTGGTCACGAATGGGAATACCTGTTCTACGTCGATGTCACTTACGACAACCTGACACGTTACCGCCAGTCGATAGACGCTATCACACCACTTGTTAAGGATATAAAGATACTCGGAGAATACAAGGCGGCAGAATGAATAAATAATTGCCAATCATCAATTATAATTATCAATTGGATAGATGAAACCAGCAGAAAGAATAAACGAGATACAGGAGTACTACTTCTCACGCAAGCTGAAGGAAGTGGCGAAGTTGAACGCCGAGGGCAAGGACATAATCAGCCTTGCCATTGGAAGTCCGGATATGCCGCCGTCGAAGCAGACCATTGACAAGCTGTGCGAGGTGGCACGGCAACCTGACGCGCATGGTTATCAGCCTACGTCGGGGCTGCCGGAGCTTAAAAAGGCTATGGCTGGATTCTACAAGCGTACCTATGGCGTGGGCACGGACTGGGCTACCGAGGTACAGCCCATAATCGGATCGAAGGAAGGTATAATGTATGTCACGCTCGCTTTCTGCAATCCCGGCGACGAGGTGCTTATCCCAAATCCAGGCTATCCGACCTATACTGCGATAAACAAGATATTCGGCACGAAGATAACGTACTATGATTTGCTCGAAGACAATGTCTGGCAGCCCGACTTCGACGCGCTGGAACGTATGGACTTGAGCCGTGTAAAGGTGATGTGGACCAACTATCCCAACATGCCGACGGGCGGCAACGCCCGCATGGAAACGTTCCAAAGGCTTGTCGATTTCGCCCGAAACCACGATATAGTCGTTGTCAACGACAATCCATATTCGCTCATTTTGAACGACCACCCGATGAGTATCCTGCAGGTTCCGGGCGCGAAAGACTGCTGCGTAGAGTTCAATTCTATGTCTAAAAGTCACAATATGCCGGGCTGGCGCGTGGCGATGATGATAAGCAATCCTACGTATATATCGTGGATGTTCAAGGTTCAGAGCAACATAGAGAACGGCTCTTTCCGCGGCATACAGCTTGCGGCTGCCGAAGCCTACAATACAAATACTGCGGAATGGCACCGCGAGAACAATATAGAGAACTACCGCCGCCGCCGCGTTATAGCCGAGGCGATCATGCGGGAGTTGGGATGTACGTACGACGAGGAGCAGGTTGGAATGTTCCTTTGGGGCAGAATCCCCGACAAGTATGAAGACGTAGAGCAGCTCACGGAGCGCGTTTTGCATGACGCCCGTGTGTTCATCACCCCCGGATTCATATTCGGAAGCAACGGCAAACGGTACATACGCATATCCCTTTGCGCCAAGGACGACAAGATGAGGGAGGCTCTTGAGAGAATAAGGAACATGAAATATAAAGATTAAAACTATACCAATTATGGAATTAGACTTAGAACCATTGAACTTGCCGAGTGACAACGAGCGTCCGTCATGCGTCATTGCTGGACCTTGTTCGGCTGAGACCGAGGAACAAGTATTAACCACTGCCAAGCAGCTTGCAGCCAAAGGATGCCATATTTTCCGTGCCGGCATATGGAAGCCGCGTACGAAACCGGGTGGCTTCGAGGGCAATGGAGAGAAAGCTTTGCCGTGGATGAAGGAAGTAAAGGAGCAGACTGGTATGCTGACGGCTACCGAAGTGGCTACTCCTGAGCACGTGGAACTGGCGTTGAAGTATGGTATTGACGTGCTGTGGATAGGTGCTCGGACCTGTGCTAATCCCTTTGCCATGCAAGCGGTTGCCGACAGTCTGAAGGGCGTAGACGTTCCAGTATTGGTAAAAAACCCCGTAAACCCGGACTTGGAGTTGTGGATTGGCGGCATGGAACGCATCAACCAGGCTGGCATAAAGCGCCTCGGCGCGATTCACCGTGGCTTCTCCAGTCCTGACAAGAAGATATACCGCAACCTCCCCATGTGGCAAATACCAATAGAACTGCACCGCCGCATGCCCAACCTTCCGCTCATTTGCGACCCGAGCCACATTGGCGGACGGCGCGATTTGATAGCCCCGCTGTGCCAGCAGGCAATGGATTTGGGCTTCGACGGGCTGATAATAGAGAGCCACTGTGACCCCGACGAGGCGTGGAGCGATGCCAAGCAGCAGGTGACACCAGACGTTCTCGACTATATTCTCTCGCTTCTCGTCATTCGGGACGAGCACACTACGACCGAGGGCATACGTCAGTTGCGCAGTCAGATAGACGAGGTTGACAACGAAATCATGGACTTGCTCGCAAAGCGCATGCGCGTTTGCCGTGAGATAGGGGTGTACAAGAAGGAGCATAACATGACGGTCCTTCAGGCGAACCGCTACAACGAGATTCTCGAAAAGCGCGGAGCGCAAGGCAGCCTGATAGGTATCGATCCTGAATGCATAGCCCACATATTCGAACTCATACACGAGGAGTCCGTGAGGCAGCAACTTGAGATAGTCAACCGTTAAAGTACGAGAGAATGAGAATACTTGTAATGGGAGCCGGAAAGATGGGTTCCTTCTTCATAGACCTGCTCAGCTTCGACCACGAGGTGGCTGTATATGACAAAGATCCGAAGCGTATGCGGTTCACATACAACTGCCAACGCTTTGCCGCATTGGAAGAAGTGAAGGCCTTTAATCCCGAACTTGTCATCAATGCGGTGACGGTCAAGTACACGATACCTGCCTTTGAGGAGGTTATTCCCTATCTTTCGACCGACTGCATCATATCCGACATAAGCTCCGTAAAGACCGGATTGAAGGACTGGTATGACCGTAGCGGGTTCAGATACGTATCGACTCACCCGATGTTTGGACCTACTTTTGCCAACTTGAACCAGTTGGGCGAGGAGAACGCCATTATCATTACCGAGGGCGATTATATGGGGCGCATCTTTTTCAAGGACCTGTATCACAAGCTCGGACTTAACATTTACGAGTATACTTTTGAGCAACACGACAAGACGGTGGCATACTCCTTGAGCATACCTTTCGTCTCTACGTTCGTCTTTGCAGCCGTTATGAAGCACCAGGACGCGCCCGGCACGACCTTCAAACGGCATATGCAGATAGCCAAGGGCGTGCTTAACGAGGACGACTACTTGCTCCAGGAAATCCTTTTCAACCCCTATACGCACGACCAGGTGGCGCAAATACGCACCGAACTCAAGGAGTTGCTTGCCATAATCGACAAGAAGGACGCTGCCGGAATGCACGACTACCTGGCAAAGATACGCGACAACGTGCGGCAGGATATTGAGATCAAGGATTGAGCGGTAATTGAAATCAACCGGCAGATGATTACTTTTATCCATCAACCGGCAGTCAGGCTCGTCGGCGTGATTGCCGTTTGCTGTTTGCATAGTGCCTCGTCATGGGCGCAGGCGCGCCTGTCCGTTGTCGAACTGAATGCCGAAAACCTGTTCGACACGCAGCATGACACGCTGAAGAACGACTACGACTTCATGCCGGAATCGGCATACCGATGGACCCGCTACCGCTATTGGGAGAAGTTGAACAAGATAGGTCAGGAGATATTGGCGTGCGGACAGGACTCTGACGGTATAGCTATTCCAGACCTTGTGGGGCTGTGCGAGGTCGAGAACGATACCGTAATGCGTGACCTTACCAAGCGTTCGCTGTTGCGGAAGGCGCTTTATGAGTACGTGATGACGGACTCTCCCGACGAGCGTGGCATTGATGTCGCATTGATGTATTCCCCCTTCTCGTTCTCGGTCATACGCAGTCTTTCCATGCGGGTGGCTCCGCCGAAAGGCATGAAACCCACGCGCGACATTCTGTATGTGTCGGGCAAGTTGGTAACGGGAGATACTTTGCACGTGTTCGTACTCCATGCGCCGAGCCGCCGTGGCGGAGAGAGGCTGACGCGCGGCTACCGTCGTGCCGTCATAGGGCGTCTGGCTGAGGCTGTAGATTCCATTCGCGGAGTGTCGTTTGACGCGTATGTGCTTGTAATGGGCGACTTCAATGACTATGCCGGCAGCCCCGTCTTGCAGTCGTTGTGCGCCTATGACATGGTGAACGTGTCGGATGGCGCGCGTGGAAGCAACGGCGCGAAGGGCACGTACCGTTACCATGGCGAGTGGGGAAGCCTTGATCAGATGGTCGTTAGCGGCAGTTTAGCCGGCAGGGTGGAGTCGTGCCGCATATTCGACGCGCCGTTCTTGCTGGAAGAAGATGCCAAGTATGGAGGCGTAAAGCCATTCCGATTCTATATGGGACCGCGCTATCATGGCGGATATAGCGACCATTTGCCACTGGTGCTGCACCTGCGCCTGTAACCTGGAGGCAGGCATTACTTTGTAAAACAGTCTGTATTGAATGGTAAAAGGGCTTCTTTTGCAGCGTGGAACGGCATGTTCCTGCTTGCGAAAGAAGCCCTTTTGTATTGTAGGTATGATAGTGGCGTGTTTCGTTATGGTTTAAAAGCCCTCGTAGGAAGAGTCGGATTGCTGCGTGCCGTCGTCTCCCTCTAACTGTCCTTCGTCAACTCCGAAGCGGCGTTCCACTTCATTCATGATATCGTCAAGATGTTTTTTAGCCTCGTCTATGGCAGGGTCGACAACGTTTTGTTGTATTATTTCCGACGCCTTCTGCTGTATTTGCTCCTTCGCGTCCAGCCCCGCCTTGTCGTAATATCGTTTGGTTGCCGCCTTTAAGTCGTCCTTGTCGACGGTGAACACATGCCCGAACACGCCGACGGACACCGTGTGCTCCTTGCCTCCGACACGCACCTTGCCCGTGGAATAGACCGTATGGTCGTCTACGACTATCAGTTCGTCGACGGCGTTTTGTGCAATGCCGCGCAGCAAAGAGGCTCCCATCTTCTGAAATAGTTGGTCGATGATGCCGCCGTTGGTAGCGTCTGAGTCCCTGTCCGTCACCTCGTCGGCAGCCAGTTGCGCCGCTACGTCGGACAATGCGGCCTTGTGCGCCTTCTCGTCAGGGCATGTAGCCACGGCTATGCCGACTATAACGAGCAGTCCTATGAGTACGATTAGAAACGCTTTCAGGCAGCCGTTGCCTTTGTTATGCCCGTTGTCGGTCATTGGCGGAGGCACGGGACTGCCCTGTTGGTAGTTGATTCCTTGCTGGAAGGGAGCCTCGTGGACTTCCTCAAAGTCGTTGGCTGGCTGCCCAATGGCAGGAGCCTCGCTGCCAGACTGTTCCGCCTTGCCTATGACGGGACGCAGTTCTGCCACTTGCCATGCCGGAATCCACGTGTCAGAGTCGGCTGTCATGACTAACGTTTCGGCCGAGATGCCGCGTGCCCGTAATTCTTCTATGCTGTATGGACCGCGTTTCTCGTTGTTGATGCTGATATAGTATTCCATCGTTTGAATGTTATTGTGTTTTGTAAGTTATTTTAGTTTGTCGTGGAACAAACCGGATGCGAATGTAAAAAGAAAAAATGAGCAGGCAAAACCTTTTCCGCTTTTTTTGCACAACGGCAATCTTATTGCGCATTTTTGGCTTTCGTGTTTTAAAATATTTTAAATACCCGTAGCCACTTTCGCCCGATTGGGCTTTTTATGCTATCTTTGCGTTCCAATCAAATACTAAATATTATCAAATGTTTGAGAATCTAAGTGACCGTCTTGAACGCTCTTTTAAGATACTTAAGGGAGAGGGCAAGATAACAGAGATAAATGTTGCAGAGACTTTAAAGGACGTTCGCAGGGCGTTGCTCGATGCCGATGTCAACTATAAAGTAGCAAAGACTTTCACCGATACAGTCAAGAAAAAGGCATTGGGCATGAACGTGCTCACTGCCGTAAAGCCTGGCCAGCTCATGGTGAAGCTCGTTCATGACGAGCTTGCGGAACTTATGGGTGGCGAGACAGTAGGTCTGAAGCTTGAGCAGCACCCCGCCATAATCCTGATGAGCGGTCTTCAAGGCTCCGGTAAGACCACTTTCTCCGGCAAGCTCGCCAATATGCTGAAGAAAAAGCAGAACAAGAAGCCTCTGCTCGTGGCTTGCGACGTGTATCGTCCGGCCGCTATCGACCAGTTGAAGGTCGTCGGCGAGTCGATAGGCGTGCCCGTTTATAGCGAGCCGGAAAGCAAGAATGTCAACGAAATAGCCGATCATGCCATTCACGAGGCCAAGGCCAAGGGCTACGACGTGGTGATTGTCGATACGGCGGGACGTCTCGCCGTCGATGAACAGATGATGGACGAGATAGAAAGCCTTAAGAACCACGTTCGCCCGGACGAGACCCTGTTCGTCGTTGATGCCATGACGGGACAAGACGCGGTAAATACCGCAAAGGAATTCAACGACCGTCTCGACTTCGACGGAGTCGTATTGACCAAGCTTGACGGCGA
This sequence comes from uncultured Prevotella sp., assembly GCA_964523825.1. Classification (GTDB taxonomy): domain Bacteria; phylum Bacteroidota; class Bacteroidia; order Bacteroidales; family Bacteroidaceae; genus Prevotella. Next base: position 48,229 of record CAZGAT010000016.1, read on the forward strand.
TACCAGAGGCGGTGCGGCACTGTCTATCCGTACCGTTGTAAGCAAACCGATAAAGTTTATAGGCACGGGCGAGAAGATGGAGGCTATCGACGTGTTCCACCCGGTGCGTATGGCTGACCGTATTTTGGGCATGGGCGACGTCGTATCACTTGTGGAACGTGCCCAGGAACAGTTCGATGAAGAGGAAGCAAAGAGGCTCCAGAAGAAGATACAGAAGAACAAATTTGACTTCAACGACTTCTATAAGCAGATACAACAGATAAAGAAGATGGGTAACTTGAAGGACTTGGCAAGTATGATACCAGGTGTTGGAAAGGCTATCCGCGACATAGATATAGACGATAATGCCTTTAAAGGCATCGAGGCTATAATCCAAAGTATGACCCCTAAGGAGCGTACTAACCCTGAAATACTTAATACGAGCCGCCGGCAGCGTATTGCCAAAGGCTCTGGAACAAGCTATCAGGAGGTCAACAGGCTGATAAAGCAGTTTGACCAGACCCGTAAGATGATGCGAATGGTCACTGGCAGCAAGATGGCGGGCATGATGTCGCGCATGAAAGGACTGAAGAATATGCCTCAAATGCCTGCCGGCATGGGTATGCCGAAGTTGTAATGCGGTGCGGCAGGCACTTTAAAATAACACGAAAGAGAAATGACACTTATTGATGGAAAGGCTACTGCCACGGCGATAAAGCAGCAAATAGCCTCTGAAGTGAAGGATATTGTAGCCAAAGGCGGCAAGCAGCCACATTTGGCAGCGGTTCTTGTAGGTCATGATGGTGGCAGCGAGACGTATGTGAAGAACAAGGTCATTGCTTGTGAGCAGTGCGGTTTCAAGTCGACACTTATCCGTTATGAGGACGATGTGACCGAAGACGAACTACTCGCTTGTGTGGATCGTCTGAACAAAGATGCCGATGTGGACGGCTTTATAGTCCAGCTCCCGCTTCCCAAGCATATCGACGAGCAGAAGATAATCATGGCGATAGACTACCGTAAGGACGTTGACGGATTCCATCCTATAAACGTCGGTCGCATGGCTATAGGGCTTCCGTGTTTCATTTCTGCCACTCCGCTTGGCATAATGACATTGCTCCAGCACTACAATATAGCTACAAGTGGAAAAAAGTGTGTCGTTCTCGGACGCAGCAACATCGTGGGCAAGCCTATGGCACAGCTCATGATGCAGAAGAATTATGGCGACGCAACGGTTACGGTGTGCCACTCCCATACGGCAAATATAAAGGAAGAATGCCGTAATGCCGACATCATCATTGCCGCAATTGGCAAGCCTGATTTCGTAACGGCGGATATGGTAAAGGAAGGAGCGGTTGTTATCGATGTCGGAACCACGCGTGTTCCCGACCCGACAAAGAAGAAAGGATTTCATCTTAACGGCGATGTCAAGTTCGATGAAGTGGCTCCCAAGTGCAGCTTTATAACCCCTGTACCGGGCGGAGTAGGTCCTATGACTATATGCTCGCTTATGAAGAATACCCTTGCCGCAGGCAAAAAGGAGTATTATAAATAAGGTATAGTGGAATGACGGCGGAACAGTGGTATCGTAAAGGAAATGAATACAGGCGGCAGGGCGATTGGCAACATGCGCTCGACTGCTATATGGAAGCAATAGAACAAGATCCTGATTCGCCTGCTGTTGAAGCGAAACAGATGTTGGAGGATATACTCAATTTCTACAACAAGGACGCTTATAATCCTTGAAAGGTTGATAAATATAAGGGAAGACTGCCACAACGTTTCTTTAAAAGAGTGTGGACGGTCTTATAAAATACAAAAACGTATGAGCAAGATTAAAGGAGCCATCGTTGTGAATACTGACCGGTGCAAGGGTTGCCAGCTATGTATTGTGGCATGTCCGCAGGACGTTATCGCACTGGCTCAGAAGAAAGTCAATGTTCACGGATACCCGTATGTGGAACCAGCCAATGCGGACAAGTGCGTAGGTTGTGCTTCGTGTGCCATAGTTTGTCCTGACGGGTGCATATCAGTTTATCGTAAAAAGGTGGAGGAATAGACATGGCAGACAAGGAAGTTACACTTATGAAGGGCAACGAGGCTATAGCCCATGCCGCAATCCGTTGTGGTGCTGATGCCTTCTTCGGCTATCCCATTACTCCACAGAGTGAGATTATCGAGACATTATCATTACTTAAACCGTGGGAAACTACAGGAATGGTAGTGCTTCAGGCGGAGTCCGAGGTCGCAGCCATAAACATGGTATATGGCGGAGCAGGCTCTGGCAAGCGCGTATTGACAACGTCATCGTCGCCAGGTGTGGCATTAATGCAGGAAGGTATAAGCTATATGGCAGGTTCGGAGATTCCTGGTGTGATAGTCAATGTTCAACGTGGAGGCCCGGGACTGGGCACCATACAGCCGTCACAGAGTGACTATTTTCAGGCGACGCGTGGTGGCGGAAATGGTGATTACAATGTTATTGTTCTTGCGCCGAACTCCGTTCAGGAAATGGCAGACTTCGTAGATCTCGCGTTTGACCTTGCATTCAAGTATCGTAATCCTGCTATGATTTTGTCGGATGGTGTTATCGGGCAGATGATGGAAAAGGTGGTCCTCCCTCCGATAAAGCCGCGCAGAACGGAAGAACAAATAAAGAAAGAGTGCCCATGGGCTACAATAGGGCGTACTCCCGACCGCAATCCTAACATATTGACTTCGCTTGAACTTAAGCCGGAGGTAATGGAAGCGCGCAATATACATATGCAGGAGAAATATCAGCTGATAAAGGACATCGAAGTACGCTTTGAGACACAGCAATGCGAAGATGCCGATTATATCATAGTTAGCTTTGGTAGTGCTGCCCGTATAGGTGAAAAGGCTGTCGAGATAGCCCGTGCGCAAGGTATAAAGGTCGGTTTGTTCCGTCCAATAACATTGTGGCCGTTCCCAAGTAGTCAAATAGCAGACATGGCAAAGGGCAAGAAAGGCATACTCGTAAGCGAGATTAATGCAGGTCAGATGGTCGATGACGTACGTTTGGCAGTCAATGGGACTCTGCCAGTAGAGCACTTCGGGCGTCTTGGAGGTATTGTTCCAGAGCCAGAGGAAATAGTAGAGGCTCTCAAATCACAGCTCATCAAGTAATGTGGAACGTTTAAAAGAATTGTAAGATGGCAAACGATATAATATTACCAGAGAACCTGGTATATACAAAGCCAACGCTTATGAACGACACGCCGATGCACTACTGTCCTGGTTGTTCGCATGGTGTGGTGCATAAACTCGTCGCGGAGATAATCGAGGAAATGGGAATGAGTGACAAGACCGTGGGTGTTTGTCCTGTGGGGTGTGCCGTTTTTGCTTATCGTTACCTTGATATTGACTGGCAGGAGGCTGCCCATGGGCGTGCTCCGGCAGTAGCGACAGCTATCAAACGCTTGTGGCCAGACCGTTTGGTGTTTACATATCAGGGTGACGGAGATTTGGCATGTATAGGCACGTGTGAGACTATTCACGCGTTGAACCGTGGCGAGAATCTACCAATCATATTCATCAACAATGCAATATATGGCATGACAGGCGGTCAGATGGCTCCGACAACACTTATAGGACAGAAAACGAGCACGTGTCCTTATGGTCGTGACCCGGAGATACATGGTTATCCACTTAATATAACAGAACTTGCAAGTCATCTCGATGGTACCTGTTTCGTTACGAGACAGAGCGTTGACACTGTTGCTTCAATCCGTAAGGCGAAGAAAGCCATACGCAAGGCGTTTGAGGCAAGTATGCAAGGATTGGGCAGTTCGCTTGTAGAGATAGTATCAACGTGTAACAGCGGTTGGAAACTTTCGCCCGTAAAGGCTAATGAGTGGATGCGTGAAAACATGTTTAAAAAGTATGTCAAGGGCGACTTAAAGGATACTACAGGCATAAAATGATTAAGTTTTTTGAGTCTTTTCAGGGTATTGAGTTTTCATGTCTTTGTACACTTTGCAACTCATATACTTTGCAACTCATGAACTAAAAAACTTAAAAGCAATGAAAACAGAGATAATCATAAGCGGTTTTGGAGGTCAGGGTGTCTTGTCTATGGGCAAGATTTTGGCTTATTCCGGACTTATGGAAAATAAAGAGGTTACGTGGATGCCTGCGTACGGACCAGAACAGCGAGGCGGAACAGCCAATGTGACTGTGATAGTCAGCGACGAACATATTTCGTCGCCAATATTGAGTAAGTATGATGTTGCCATTGTACTCAACCAACCATCGCTTGACAAGTTTGAACCAAAGGTGAAGCCTGGTGGCATACTTATATACGATGGATATGGTATAATGAATCCTCCACGGCGTAATGATATAAAGGTGTACCGTATAGATGCCATGGACAAGGCTGCCGAAATGAAAAATTCAAAGGTTTTCAATATGATTGTCCTTGGGGGACTGTTGAAAGTTTGCCCTGTAGTGTCTACTGATGGGTTGAACAAGGCTCTGTACAAGAGTTTGCCAGAACGACACCATAACATGATACCATTGAATATGGAGGCTGTGGGTGAAGGAATGAAAATTATACAGGAACAGAATTAACATGAAACCTGATTTTTTATAACTCTCTAATTATGAGCGAGGCTAATGCGGGATGCAACAAGCTTCGCTTTTCTTTTTACATATTTACATTACGTCAGTTATACCACAAATGTGGTGTGTTTTGTCTGTTTTATCCTTATGGAATGGTTTTTTTATCAAAAAAATTTGGCAGTTACAAATCTTTTTTATTACTTTGCACACGAAAATAGTGAGAGAAAGGATAAAATCGTTTAATAATTACATTTAATTCAGAGAGACATGAAAAAGTTAGTTTTAATGTTAGCTGCTGTCGCAATGACAGTTTCTGCATCTGCTCAGGTCGCTGAGTCTGCTCCTGGTCAGGAGTATGGTCTCCGTCAGAGCAAGTTCACTGACAACTGGTATGTAGGTGTCAATGGCGGTGTCGCTACAAAGTTGACTGGTCACAAGTGGCTGAGCGATCTCGATCCTAATGCTGGTATCCGCGTAGGTAAGAATATCACTCCAGTATTTGGCTTGGCTGTAGAGAGCAATGTTTACTTCTCTAATAAGCCTTGGCAGTCTACAAAGCTTGTAGCACGCGCACTTAACACTTCACTCCTCGGTACATTCAACCTCAGCAACCTCTTTGGTGGTTACAAGGGTGATCCTCGCTTCTTCGAGGTAAGCGCACTCTATGGTCTCGGATGGGGTCACGTATTCATGCATGAGGATGCTGGTCGTGCTTACAACCGTATGACTTCAAAGGCAGGTCTTGATTTCCAGTTCAACCTCGGCAAGAACAAGGAATGGCAGATTTATGTTGAGCCTTCAGTAACGTTCGCATTCCTCGGACAGCATGGCACAACAAATGAATCAGATACTTACTATGCTGGTTACAAGTTGACTTCTTCTGCAGATCAGCCTGAGTATAACATCAATAACGGTTTCCTGCAGTTGAACGCTGGTGTTATCTACAAGTTCAAGAACCACGATGGTCGTCACAACTTCTCTTTGGTTCGTTTCCGCGACCAGGCAGAGATAGACGGTCTTAACGACCAGATCAACAACCTGAAGGCTGAACTTGCTAAGAAGCCGAAGGAAGTTGTCAAGGAAGTTGTCAAGGAAGTTCCGGCTAAGGAAGTTAACGTTTCTGACCTTGTATTCGTAACATTCGCTCAGGGTAAGTCTACTCTGACTAAGGAGGCTAAGAAGGCTCTTGACGGTATCAAGGAAGGTTCACACGTTACTATTACTGGTACTGCTTCTCCTGAGGGCTCAAAGGCAATCAACCAGCGTCTGTCTGAGGCTCGTGCAAACAATGTTGCTGAGTACCTCAAGGGTAAGGGCGTAGTTGTTGACAAGGCTGAAGGCAAGGGCGTTCAGGGCAACACCTCTAACCGTCTCGCTATCGTTTACGTAAAGTAATCGAAAGCCTTATAAAAGGGTAACAAGTTATTTACTCTATATACAGTCCCCGATGTTTCGGCATCGGGGACTTTTTTGTTCTAAGGTGTGTTTGGCATTGTCTTTTCTATAGGTCTTATTACAATCTAATAACTTTTAAATTCTTTGCTTTTGGATTTATTTTAAATCAAACAATAACTTCTATTTGAATATATGTTCTAAATTGCTTGTTTCTGAATAAAAAAGTAAGTAACTTTGCATTCACTTAGCATAGAAATAACAAAGCGTAATTTAAAAGGAATAGATAATGTGCTTAGGGCATAGCAACGGATTGTGTTGTTGATGCCTTGCCGTATATTAATATTTAGCGGATATGAAACATCAATTAAGAAGCACGGTTTGTACGGAGGGAAGAAAGATGGCTGGCGCACGTGCCTTGTGGGTTGCCGCAGGCATGAAGCACGAGCAATTTGGCAAACCTATCATAGCAATAGTCAATTCATTCACGCAGTTTGTACCAGGGCATACTCATTTGCACGAGATAGGGCAGATAGTAAAGAAGGAGGTAGAGGCTATGGGCTGTTATGCCGCCGAGTTCAACACAATTGCCATTGATGACGGTATAGCAATGGGGCATGACGGAATGCTGTATTCATTGCCAAGCCGCGACATTATAGCAGACTCGGTCGAATACATGGTTAATGCCCACAAAGCAGACGCTATGATATGTATATCCAATTGCGACAAGGTTACGCCTGGTATGCTCATGGCTTCTATGCGGCTTAATATACCGACGGTATTCTGCTCTGGCGGACCTATGGAGGCAGGACGCTGGAAAGGTGAGAACGCCGACTTGATAACAGCCATGATTGCTGGAGCTGACAACGAAGTCGGGGACGCAGACTTGCGAAAGATAGAGGAGTGTGCTTGTCCGGGCTGTGGTTGTTGCTCTGGAATGTTCACTGCCAACTCCATGAACTCGCTCACTGAAGCAATAGGACTTGCACTGCCTGGCAACGGAACTATACTTGCAACTCATAAGGACCGCATAGAGCTGTTCCGTGCTGCGGCACGTCAGATAGTCAAGAACGCATTTGCATATTATGAAGATGGTGATGAAAGTGTCCTCCCACGTAATGTCGCCACTCGCGACGCTTTCCTTAACGCAATGACGCTCGACATTGCAATGGGTGGCTCTACCAATACCGTACTTCACCTACTGGCCGTGGCGCAGGAAGGCGAAGTCGACTTCAAGATGGACGACATCGACAAGCTTAGCCGGCGCGTTCCGTGCTTGTGCAAGCTTGCGCCAAACACACAGAAGTACTCCGTCCAGGAGTGCAACCGCGCTGGTGGCATACTCGGTATACTTAACGAACTCGACAAAGGTGGCTTGATACGCGGGAATGTCAGGCGTGTTGACGGTATGACCCTCGGCGAGGCTATGCGCAAGTATGATATTACGAATGACACTCCCGAAGCGCAAGCCTTTTCTCCCGTTGCCGACTGGTCGGCATTCGGACGGCAGATATATTATGCAGCTCCAGGACGGAAGTTCTCTACTACAATGGGAAGCCAGGACGCGCTTTGGCAGTCGCTCGACACCGACAGGACTGCCGGGTGCATACGCGACATCGAGCACGCCTATACGAAAGACGGCGGACTCGCCGTGCTCTTTGGCAATATAGCGCAAGACGGCTGTGTGGTGAAGACTGCCGGTGTCGCGCCGGAATTGTGGCACTTCGAAGGTCCGGCTGTGGTATTTGACTCGCAGGAAGATGCTTGCGACGGTATACTTGGAGGCAAGGTGAAGTCGGGCGACTGTGTCGTAATTACCCACGAAGGCCCTAAGGGTGGACCAGGAATGCAGGAAATGCTGTACCCGACTTCGTATATAAAGAGCCGTCATCTCGGAAAGGAATGCGCCTTGATTACAGATGGGCGGTTCTCGGGCGGCACATCGGGATTGTCTATCGGACACATATCCCCGGAAGCCGCGAGTGGTGGCAACATAGGGAAGATAAAGGACGGAGACATCATAGTCATAGACATTCCGAGCCGTAGCATAAACGTCAAACTGACCGACGACGAGCTTGCAGCCCGTCCCCAGCAACCATTGAAGCGCAAGCGTACGGTCAGCAAGGCGCTGCGAGCCTATGCGCGGAGCGTGGCAAGTGCCGACAAGGGAGGCGTGCGAATCATAGATTGAAAATAGGAGAACTCATGTCAGACAACAATACAAACCCCAGTACGACTCCGATACGTATCGGACGTGGCAGCGGCAGCGAGTCGCCTATCGAAGTGCCGTGGAACGGCATAAGGATAGGCGGGGAGTGCACTGGTTCCGAGATACTTATGCGGTCTCTATACCAGGAGAGCGTCAATACCATCTTCGGCTATCCCGGTGGTGCGATAATGCCTGTCTTCGACTCGCTATACACCTATACGCAGAAGAAAGAGCCGTGGTTCGATTTCGTGCTCGTGCGCCACGAACAAGCCGCAGCCCACGCTGCCGAAGGCTACGCGAGGGTAAGTGGCAACGTCGGGGTGGCTATCGTTACCAGCGGTCCCGGGGCTACCAACACCTTGACCGGCGTTGCCGACGCGATGATGGACTCCACGCCGCTTGTCGTAATAGCGGGGCAGGTGGGAGTCGGCGCGCTCGGCACTGATGCCTTTCAGGAGGTTGACCTCGTGGGTATAGCCCAGCCTATATCTAAGTGGAGCTACCAGATACGCCGTCCGGAGGACGTGGCGTGGGCGGTAAGCCGGGCGTTCTACATCGCCCGAAGCGGGCGTCCGGGACCTGTCGTCCTGGACTTCACCAAAAGCGCGCAGACGGGAACGTGCAAGTGGGAGCCGAGCAAGGTCGACTACGTCCGTTCCTACAATCCTTATCCGAAACTGGACATGGACGCCGTGGCGCGCGCCGCCGACATCATCAACAATGCCCGGAAGCCTTTGGCACTTGTAGGGCAGGGCGTCGAGCTTGCCGGGGCGCAGGCAGAGCTGAAGGAGTTTCTCGAAAAGGGCAATATCCCGGCAGGTAGGACGCTCCTCGGCTTGTCGGCGTTGCCTTCCGACCACCCGCTGAACGTTGGAATGCTCGGTATGCACGGCAACTACGCCCCGAATGTCAAGGAGCAGGAGTGCGACGTGCTGATAGCCATAGGTATGCGTTTCTCCGACCGAGTGACCGGGAGGCTTGACACGTACGCCCGGCAAGCGAAGGTGATACACCTTGACATCGACCCCGCCGAGATAGACAAGAACGTCAAGACTGACGTGGCTTTGATAGCTGACTGCAAGGAGAGCCTGCCTGCGCTGACCAGTCTTGTCATGTGCCACGACCACTCTGAGTGGATAGAGTCGTTCCGTCCGCTATATGAGCAGGAGCGGGTCGAGGTCATCGAGCCGAGTATCCATCCGAAGGACGGTCCGCTGCTCATGGGCGAGGTCGTCAACGCCGTGGCGGAGGCGACCGGCGGGGAAGCCGTACTCGTAAACGACGTGGGCGAGAACCAGATGTTCTCGGCGCGCTACTTCAAATACCGGCGCAACCGCAGCATAGTCACCAGTGGAGGCGCGGGCACTATGGGCTTCGGACTGCCTGCCGCCATAGGGGCTGCGTTCGGCGCGCCCGACCGAACTGTGTGTATGTTCTCGGGCGACGGAGGATTCCAGATGAGCATTCAGGAACTCGGAACGATAATGGAGCAGCAAGTGCCTGTCAAGATGATAATACTCAACAACACCTATCTCGGCAACGTGCGACAATGGCAGGACCTGATGTTCGGACACCGCCGCTCGTTCACGAAGATGCTCAATCCGCGATACGCCGACATAGCGCGCGGATACGGCATACCCTACGATGTCGCCATAGAACGCGGGGAACTCGAAGGCAAGATTCGGGAGATGCTTGATACCGAAGGCCCGTTCCTCTTGGAGTGCGCGGTCAGGGAGGACGAGAATATACAGCCCATGACGCTGCCAGGCAAGAGTATCGACGAGATGCAGCTCCACCTAGACATATGAATGTTGAATGAGGAGTGTTGAGTGTTGAATGCCCTCAATTACTAATGTTGAATTACGGGCTTTCCCCGGCAGAGGGGGAGGGGGAGCCGAATGAGAGACTTTGGGAAACTGATCAGTAGAATCTTGGAAAACTAATCAGTAGAATCTTGGAAAACTGATAGAGAGAATCTTGGAAACTAATCAGTAGGATTCTGGGGAACTGATAGAGAGAATCTTGGGAAACTAATAAAGAGGATTCTGGGGAACTGATAGAGAGAATCCTGGGAAACTAATATAAGGAACATGAGCAACGACAACCATAACGTACCGCGGGACGGCGGACTGACCCTGTACACCCTGCTGGTATACTCCGAGAACATCGCAGGTGTGCTCAACCAGGTGACCGCGGTCTTCACGCGCAGGCAAGTCAACATCGAAAGCCTGAATGTCAGCGCGTCGAGCCTGCCCGGCATACACAAGTATACCATAACTTGCTGGAGCACTCCGTGCCAGATCGTGAAGATAACCAAGGCGATTGAGAAGAAGATTGACGTAGTGAAGGCGGACTACTATACCGACGACGAGCTTTTCATACACGAGGAAGGACTATTCAAGATAGCCACGCCGCTGCTGCTCGACAACCCGGAGATCAGCCGCTGCATACGCCACCACGACGCGCACATGCTGGAGGTCAACCCTACCTACGCCACCGTACTCGTCACGGGTATAACCGACGACGTGACAGGTCTGTACGCCGACTTCCAGAGGTTCGGATGCCTGCTCCAGTACACGCGCTCGGGCAGGATAGCCGTGACGCGCTCGACCGACGAGACGGTCGCCAAATACCTCGAAGAGCGTGAGCGCGGGTAGGGTATCCGCCGCACGCTCCGCCGGGCTGGCTACATAAGAATCCCGGGACGGACTACACAAGAACCCCGGGACGGACCACATAAGAAAACCAACTAAAAGTACGAGAAAGAATATGGAAACTATGAACACAGAGACTGAACTACCGAAGGTGGGACACTACGGATTCCTTGCCGAGCCGTTCCACTGCGACTTCCAGAACCGCCTGTTTGTCGGACATCTCGGCAACCACATGCTGAACGCCGCAGACTACCACAGCAACGACCGCGGGTACGGTATGCACTACCTCAACACCATAGGAAAGACATGGGTGCTGAGCCGGCTCTCCATAGAGCTTGACTCACTTCCGATGGCTTACGACCGGTTCTACGTGGAGACGTGGGTGGAGGGAGCGATGCGCTACTTCACCAGCCGCGACTTCAAGATCGGCTCCGAGACGGGCGGCGCAACCTACGGATACGGGCGCAGCGTCTGGGCGATGATAGACACGGAGACCCGCCAGCCCGCAGACATCATGCGGGTCGGCGACGGACGCATAGCCCGGTATGTCGAACCGTCATACCCGTGTCCGATGTCGGGGACGACCCGCGTGCCGGTCAGCATCGACGACACGGTGCTCGCCAGAACCATAGACACCCGATACAGCGACGTGGACGTGAACGGGCACATAAACTCGGTGAAGTACATCGAGCACGTGCTCGACCTGTGGGACCTCGACTGGTATACTCGCCACAGGCTCCGCCGCCTCGACATCGCCTACGTGGCGGAGGCGCACCAGGGAGACCGGCTCAACCTCTACGTCCAGACCGCTGACGGCGACACGGCGAAGCCCGTCGCCGCCGGTGCCGGTACCGGGGCGGGACGGCACTTCAACATAGTCATCACAAAAAGCGTCACCGGGGAAGGCAAAGATGTCGAAGTAGTAAGATGTAGTGCCTTTTTTGTGAAAGTTTGATGTTTTTCTTGGTCGTTTCGTTATAAATACGTACCTTTGCACAAACAAATCAACAGGGGAAATAGAAACAACTATACCGGGGTCCGCTACATGGGTTGCCCCATTAAACAAACAGTAGTAATATGGCAAAAATGAATTTCGGTGGCGTTGAGGAGAACATCGTCACCAAGGAAGAGTTTACGCTCGAACGGGCGAGAGAAGTACTGAAAGACCAGACAATAGCAGTCATCGGCTACGGCATACAGGGTCCGGGACAGGCGGGAAACCTGCGCGACAACGGCTTCAACGTCATCGTCGGACAGCGGGAAGGCAAGTCATACGACAAGGCGGTCCAGGACGGCTGGGTCCCGGGTGAGACACTGTTCCCGATAGAGGAAGCCGCACGCCGGGGCTCCATCATCGCCATGCTGCTGAGCGACGCCGGACAGATCTCACAGTGGGCTAAGATCAAGCCGTACCTTACCAAAGGCAAGACGCTTTACTATAGCCACGGGTTCGCAATCAACTGGCAGGACCGCACGGGAGTAGTACCCCCGAAGGACGTGGACGTTATCATGGTCGCGCCGAAAGGCTCGGGAACTTCGCTCCGCTCACTATTCCTCGAGGGACGCGGAATCAACTCTTCCTACGCCGTATACCAGGATGCTTCGGGTCACGCACTCGAGACAACCATAGCAATGGGCATAGGCATCGGCTCCGGCTACCTCTTCGAAACTACATTCAACAAAGAGGCCACCTCTGACCTCACAGGTGAGCGAGGCTCGCTCATGGGAGCCATAGAGGGACTCCTCGAAGCCCAGTACCAGGTACTGCGCGAGCATGGGCATTCGCCATCGGAAGCATTCAACGAGACGGTAGAGGAACTCACCCAAAGCCTTGGTCCTTTGTTCGGTTCGAAGGGTATGGATTGGATGTATGCCAACTGCTCGACGACCGCCCAGCGAGGCGCGCTTGACTGGCGTCCGAGGTTCAAGGCGGCTATCCTGCCGGTCATGGAATGGCTATACAGCTCGGTAGAGTCGGGTAACGAAGCGCAGATCTCCATCGATAGGAACTCGCAGCCCGACTACCGGGAAAAGCTCAACAAGGAACTCCAGGAGATGCATGACATGGAGATGTGGCGCGCGGGTGAGACAGTCCGCAAGCTGCGTCCAGAAAACAACTAAGACATACATAAATAACGGTAGAACCAACATTGCTGCGGGGGGCGCCCGCACATACGATGACTGGGTAACCCCAGGATTTTAATGTAGAAGTTTAAATTTTTTTCTCGTACATAATGTTGGAAGGGAACGCGCCTTAGTGATAAGGTGCTTCCCTGCTTTTTAGCAATTTCATCCCCACCATGTGGGACGAGGACGCTCGGTCGCGGCGGCAAGCCACAGCCCCGTTCTCAAATACATCTTACCGTTTAAAAAGGATAAGGGCCCCCGGGCTTAGTGATAAGCCCGAGCCCCGTTTTATAAGCACATAATATGATATTTATAGTTTGGCAGGCGGGCCCCACAGCGCTGGGAAACCCGGCCAAGTTTTGGTTAATAGAATTATTTTAACAGGCATGGATGGCGGTGTCCCAGTGATGAGAAGCCCCATCCGTTTTACGTAAATCATCTAATTTTTTATATTAGGGGAAGCCCCTTAGTGATAAGGCGCGACCCCAGTTTTAGTTATTTTATTTTAGGTTTATATTGAAGGGAATCCGCCTTAGTGATAAGGCGTTTCCCTATTTTTTTTATACCTCACGACCCATTTCGGAGTGACAGGCATACTGACCACGGAGTGGTCGCCGCTTGGTAACCCGCAGCCATACCAGTAGGGTTGGCTGCGGGTGTCATGCACGTAGCCGGCATTGACTCCGGGGGAGTCACCGTGCCGTCACCATGGTCTGCCGACACGTCGACACTGGCTGTACGGCGACCCCTCCTGGGTCGTTGTAACCGTATATACCCCGTTTCCCCACTCACTTTGCTACGCAAAGATGAGTGTGGGTTACCAAGCGGCGACCTCTCCGAGGTCGGCAACCACATGTTCCTATACTATTGTATCGACATCTACGAGGTCGGTAACCCACATGTTCCTATACTATTGTATCGACATCTCCGAGGTCGGTAACCCACTGTTCCTATGATATGTTATCAACATCTCCGAGGTATGTATCTCTATAATAGTTAGGTATTATTCTTTTGTGCGCCGTCATATGGAACTTACATATGTTACCATAGTGAACTTATGTGTACCTCAATATTGAACTATAAAGTCGTTTCTTAGTGGGAGCGATTTTACATTCCTTAAGAGTCTGTTGTTCCTGCGGGCGTGGACTAAAGTCCCTCGGGGCGAGGGACTTTAGTCTCACCTAGGTGAGACGAATGTCCCTCACTGGGAGGGACGTTATAGTTAGTGGGTATGTACGCACCGTGTGCTAATGTATGTTAATGCGAGTTACTCGGAAACTATGGTATCAGATACCCGTTTGTAATGTTTTCAGACATGGGGGGATATAGTTGTGTTACAGGTTAGAGTTCCTCCCCGAACGGGGAGGTTATGATGGGGCATTCCCGTCAGAGTCCCTCCACGAACGGGGAGGTAGGGAGGGGTATACCGACTTTCTATATATGGGTTCCCTATCAGAGTTCCTCCCCGAACAGGGAGGTCGGGGGTGGTCTCACGGGGAGTGAATGGTGTCAAGGGTGGGGGAGGTGTGGCGCTACCAGTCGGGACGGTACTTGTAGCTGTCGAAGGCGTAGGGTTCTGCAACCCGGGCGCGGACGGCTGCGTCGAGCACCTTCTGCTGCTCGTCGGGACTGAGCGGGTACTCTCCGTTCAACCGGCGGTAGTACCCGCTGCGGCTGAAGAGTCTGATGCCGGCGAGGCGGAAGGCGGAGTACTGCCCCCGGGTCATGGCGTCAGCCATGCGGGTGAAGCCGAATGCGTAGCGCACCCGTGTGTCGGGGCGGTGGTAGGGGCACGAGGTGTCGGAGGTGGTCAGGTCTGGGTTGACTATGGTGATATGTTCCGCGCGGTCACGGGTGCGCCACGCGAGGCTCCTTAGGCATCTGTCCATGAGCGGGCAGGTGGTGGTGATGCAGTTGGCATAGTAGCTTGGCATTGTCGTCCGGTCGAGTTGCATATCGTTTGGCTTTGAGTTATACGTGTTCTGCCTGCAAATATATAAAAGTTTTCCGGGATTCCATAGTTTTTCGGTGGGGAAAGTGAGACCAAGCAGCCCCGTCAGAAGGCATCACACGCACTGGGAGGTCGTGAGTGGTGTGCTGGCTCCGACGACCTCCCCCG
>CAZGAT010000017.1:0-62236 GCA_964523825.1 uncultured Prevotella sp.
TTGTTGGCATTTTAGTAGCAAATAAACCGCAATATCTCTTGGCGTCCTGTTTTTTCTATAACTTTGCATATACAAATGTAATTATGGTCATAGTAACAATATATTTTGTATATAAGAAGAAATGAGGCTATGGCGATTAAAACCGCGCCTGCTACAACAGGAAAAGGTAGAAATTCAAATATCGAATTGCTAAGAATAATAGCGATGCTATTGGTTATGGTCGTCCACGCGAACTTTAAGGCGTTGGACGTGCCTGCGGTTCAGGAATTCGACGAATTTCCAGTAAAATCTTTCTTCCGGGTGTTTTGTTTAGTGAGTCGGTTTCTATAATATGCGTAAATATATTTGTGCTGATTTCCGGGTGGTTGGGCATAAAGGTCAAGGCTGTACGATTGTCTGGATTAGTCTTTCAAGTATAGGCTTACAATGGCGGATAAGTTTTGATGAATCTAATGTCTTCCACCATCTAAGTCAACGGCTGATTTGTGCGGAATAAAGGATCTTGCTTTCTCAATGATGTGGTGAATAAGTAGCGCCATAATGATGCAGAGCAACATCATGATGTAATTGGAGTATTCTAAAGGGAGGCTTGTCATTCTGGCTATCTGCCATTTGAACGAGTAGACCGGACCTATAAGCAGATAGGATTCCAATGTGCATGTGCCTAAAATAGCCAATAGTTTGTTGCATGACTTAGGCATGTGCCGGAATAACTTGCATAATACTTGCGATACTCCTGGAATAATGAATATGAATGGAAGATACAGCATCCCCGTGTTCCGTAAATACATATATCCGAATTGCCCGATGACAATATTGAATGCGACCAACGTTGCGGCGGCTGTTGCTACCATTGTAGACAAGGCTGAATGGTTGTCGGAACCTTCCCGTTTCCTTTCCCAGAAGGCATAATAAACTCCAAGAAAGAATATCGGGAATCGTGCGAACGCCAATATTAGCCCATTATATGAGCCGGGCTTTACGCAATTGAAATACCAGGCGTAAAGTGCGGTCGGTATGAGCGATGCAGTTACGGCAATTATGGTCGTCTTCAGGGGATTGCGTTTGAAATATCTGTTAAATAGGGGGAATATGGCGTAAAGCATGATAATGGCTGAAACGAACCAGCCGAAGAAATGTAATCCGAAGCCAGGGAACCAGAAAGTGAGGGTGCTGGCCTCAAGCAGGTATTCGCCAAGAGTAAGCCGGTGCTGTACGGTCAGTTGGAGGACAAGTATTATGTAAAAGGCTGGCAGTATGCGTATAGCACGGCGTTTGTAAAATTGCCATATGCTTCGCTTCTTCAGTGAAGAAAAATACAGCCCATAGCCCGACAGGAAGAAAAACGCATCGACACCACCTACGGACAACAGTTCCAACCTGTTGGCAATGGTCGATCCGTAGTTGAAGTTAAGGTGGGTGAACAGTATCGCTATCATGGCAATTGCCATTAGCTGTGGTCTGTAAGTGGTGAGCCTCTCCATAGTTAGAAAGTAATGGTTTTTAATTATGGTTGTTGATATTTAAATCTTCAGGTTGCAAGCCAATATATCACTATTGTACGTCACAAAGATATAACAAATGTTGCATAGTTGCAAGCGTACAGGTGAATATTTTTTTACTTTTTCTAACTACATTCGAAAGTGGACAGAAAGCAGAGTATGCGTTTTAATAGCTGCAAAACGCGCGTGAACGCTTGGTAATCAGTGTGTTGTAACGATTGTATTCGTTAGGGTCTAAGGAATGTATTTCTTAGGTGGTAATGAATGTAATCGTTAGAGGGTAATGAATGTATTCCTTAGATAGTAAGAAATACAATCGTTAGAAAGTAAGAAACACAGTCGTTTTATGATATGGAAAATAGTTGACAGAGATGAACGACAGAACTGTCTTTGATATAGACATGAAAAAACCCCTGACTCACCAGAGCCAGAGGTCGTTTCTCTCTCTTTTCAGTTCGTAGAACTAAGATTACTTAGCTACGCTATCAGCGTTTGCGCTGTCAGCAACAGTGCTGTCAGCAACAGTGCTGTCTGCAGAAGTGCTGTCAGTGCTATCAACAACTGCGCTGTCAACTGCTGTAGAATCAGCGTTAGCTGCGTTGTCAGACTTGTTACCGCAAGATGCGAAAGAGATAGCTGCAACAGCTACGAACATTAAAACTAATTTCTTCATTTTCTTTGCTTTTTAATTCTGTAAAACAATCATTTGTTTATTAAAACACTGCAAAGGTAAGCGTTTTTTCGATACGTCGATAACTTTTCCAAAGTTTTTTTTTGCTCGTGCTGTAACCTTTTTGTAATTGATTGATATTTAGTCGATTACAAAAAGTAAACAAATGTTAAAGTTTTCTGTGTGCCTTAACAGGTATGGTGTAAGCGGGTTATATCCTGTTTTAGGACAGGCAGATATAACTGCCAGCTTATGATGATGCAGGGCAGGTTGTGGGGCACGTTATTAATTGGGAAAAGTTAATTCAAACTAAATGGGTGATGGAAAGAAAGGGCTGGATGGCGGGTTCTCGTATTTTTGTATTAACTTTGAGGCTTATTAAGTAAACAGGACAAACAACTTAAAACCAAATTAAGACTTGATGAAGACCAACAAACTCATGGTGCTTGCGCTTGCCACCGCACTGGCGGTACCGACCGGCGTGCTCGCACAACAGAAATCGAACACATGGAATCCGAACTTGCCGGGTGGACGGTACAAGAATCCCGTCATAGACGCTGACTATAGCGACCCCGACGTATGCCGTGTAGGTAATGACTATTATATGACGGCATCGTCGTTCGCCTGTTTTCCAGGATTGCCGATACTGCATTCCACCGACTTGGTGAATTGGGAAATCATAGGTTCCGCGCTAAAGGACGATTATCCCGTGTTGCCAGAATATCGAGGTACGGAACTGGACTGGCGCAAAGCCAACCAGCACGGCAACTACGTGTGGGCACCGGCAATACGCTTCCACGACGGATGGTTCTATATCTACTGGGGTGACCCGGATCAGGGATTGTTCATGACACGTACGCAAGACCCACGCGGAATGTGGGAGAAACCGGTACTCGTGAAGGAAGGCAAGGGAATGATAGACTGTTGTCCGTTGTGGGACGACGACGGCAATGCGTATATCAGCCACGGTTGTGCTGGCTCGCGAGCTGGGGTGAAGTCGGTTCTGTTCGTCGCTCCGATGTCTGCTGACGGAACCCACGTCACAGGTCCCTCGCGCATAGTCTACGACGGGCACGAAGACCAGCCGACAATCGAAGGTACGAAGTTCTACAAGCGCAATGGCTACTACTATATAATGTCGCCCGCAGGTGGCGTGAAGTACGGCTGGCAGGTAGAGCTGCGCTCGAAAAGCCCGTATGGTCCTTATGACGAGTATGTCGGACTGGCACAGGGCAAGTCCAAGGTGAACGGTCCTCACCAAGGCGCATGGGTTGACACGCAGAATGGCGAGGACTGGTTCCTCCACTTTCAGGACAAGCACGCCTACGGACGTGTAGTCCACTTGCAGCCGGCAAAGTGGAAGAACGACTGGCTCGTCATAGGCGACGATGCCGACGGTGACGGCTGTGGTGACGCCGTTGCTACGTGGAAGAAGCCTAACCTTCCGTCGTCGGGCGTATTCCAACCGTCGGAAGACGACGATTTCAACTCCACCGAACTCGGCAAGCAGTGGCAGTTCGAGGGACCTTATAGTCATTACTGGTACTTCTGCGACGCCAAGAACAGCCGCCTGCGCCTTTATGGTGTACAGGCTCCGGAGGGCTATCACAACGTTAGCGACCTTCAAAATGCGTTGCTCCAGAAGCTGCCTACCGAAAACTTCACAGCCACTGCCCGCGTACGCTTCATACCGAATCCGGCATACAAGCAGAAAGGCGAGGAGGGTGGTTTCGTCATCATGGGGCAGGATTATGCCGGAATAAAGTTTGTATCAACCAATGAAGGTTGTGCCATGCGCTACGTGGTGTGCAAGGACGCGCACAAAGGCAAGGCGGAGACCACTGTCAAGGAGGTTCCATTGAAGCTTGAGGCGATGCCCGCTCCTTATACGCAGAAATATGCTGTTGACGACATACCGCAACCACGCTCGGCTACACAATATATATATGTACGCGCGCGCGTAAGGAGTACTGGTGTCGGCAACAAGATAAAGGCGCACGCCCAGTTCTCTTATAGTCTCGATGGTAAGAAGTTCACTGACATGGGACAGACGTTCGAATTGAAGGAGGGCAAGTGGATTGGAGCCAAGATCGGTTTCTACTGCATGCGTCCGGGCGTGAGGAATGATGCCGCATTCTTCGATGTCGACTGGATACGCTTCACCAAGTAATGCGCTTGGCATAAAATAATGCTTGCCCGTATATGGAGCAAGCATTTTAAGAGATAAAGGCAAAAAATAATACCGCTGGCTACATAATCGTAACCAGCGGTATTATTTATATATAATGTATATAAGTAAATCCTATATACGTTTCTGTTTACTTCAGCTTGTCATAGCCGTACTTAGCTACAGAGCCAAGCTCTTCCTCGATACGGATAAGCTGGTTGTACTTTGCCATACGGTCTGTGCGGCTCATAGAACCAGTCTTGATCTGACCAGAGTTAGTAGCTACTGCTATGTCGGCAATAGTAGTGTCCTCGGTCTCGCCACTACGGTGAGAGGTTACGGTGTTGTAGCCGTGACGGTGAGCCATTTCGATAGCTTCAAGGGTTTCGGTGAGCGAACCAATCTGGTTGACCTTGATGAGGATTGCGTTGGCAACGTTCATCTTGATACCCTTCTCAAGGAACTTGGTGTTGGTTACGAACAAGTCGTCGCCGACGAGCTGAACCTTTGAGCTGAGCTTTGCAGTGAGCTTCTGCCAGCCTTCCCAGTCGTTCTCGTCGAGTCCGTCCTCGATAGACTTGATAGGATATTTCTCGCAAAGTTCCTCGAGGTACTTGATCTGACCCTCGTCATCAAACTCCTTGCCGTTAGGATCTTTCGGCATGCCGTTGTTGAGCTGCTTGTAGTTGTAGTACCACTTGCCATCACGCTGTGTTGCGAATTCGGAAGATGCACAGTCCATGGCGATAGTTACGTCCTTGCCCGGCTCGTAACCAGCGTCCTTGATAGCCTGGCAGATACTTTCCAAAGCGTCGTCGATACCGTCGAGTTCGGGAGCGTAGCCACCCTCATCACCAACGGCAGTAGACAGTCCGCGCTTCTTCAGGAGCTTGCCCAGAGCGTGGAACACCTCGGCTCCGCAGCGGATAGCTTCCTTTTCAGATTTGAAGTTGCGTGGCTGGATCATGAACTCCTGGAATGCTATAGGTGCAGACGAATGAGCACCACCGTTGATGATGTTCATCATCGGGATTGGCAGTGTGTAGGTGTTTGCTCCACCGATGTAACGGTACAGAGGAATATTCAAAGCCTTGGCAGCCGTATGTGCTACGGCGAGGCTTACGCCGAGTATAGCGTTGGCACCGAGCTTGCTCTTTGTAGGAGTGCCGTCGAGTGCGATCATCTTGTAGTCTATTGCGCGCTGGTCGAGCACGTTGTCACCCTTGAGTGCAGGAGCGATGACCTCGTTGACGTTCTTGACAGCCTTCAGTACACCCTTTCCTCCAAAGCGGTTCTTGTCGCCGTCACGAAGCTCAAGAGCCTCGTTCTCGCCGGTAGATGCGCCTGATGGTACGCTTGCACGTCCCATAACGCCGTTGTCGAGTGTTACTTCTACTTCAACTGTCGGATTGCCGCGCGAGTCAAGAATCTCGCGAGCATGTACTTTCTCAATCTGCATAATTTTAAATGTTTAAAATATAATAGTTGTATAAAATTCTTGTATATAAAAATATATGTTTTCTGCCGAAATGCAAAGTTACCGCAAAAATCCCTATCGACAAAATATTGTCTTAATAATTAAGGTATTTTATGCACACTCCGTGGCTGGCTGTGCTACTGTTGTGCCGGGCGTTTGTTTCCAAGTACTGACCTGCGGTAATCGCGCGGCGTTTGACCGAGTTGCTTCTTGACATAGTGGCTGAAATACGAGTTGGTGGTGAAGTGCAGCATTTCGGATATGCGGTTGATGTACAGTTTCGGATTGTGTAGCAGCCGTGCTATCTCCTCTATTGTAAACCGGTTTATCCAGTGCCCCGCGCTGTGTCCGCTTATTAGCAGGCACACTTCCGACAGGTATTTCGACGATATGTTCATCTGCGCCGAATACCATTGAACTTCACGGTTTTCTCTGTAAGTGCCATGCTCGAGCATAGATATGAACTGGTGGAATATCTTGAGTCCCTGGTTGCCCACTCCTCTTTGGAAATCCCCTTCACGTGCGTGAATATTGTATATGTCGAGCAAGAGCGTTTCAACGGCCTTTCGCAATACGCTGGCGTAGAACATGTGCTCATGCATAGTCAGACGTTTTTTTATGGCTTCCATCACATTAATGCAAAGCCCGAACTCCTCTGTGGTCATTTTCACTATTGGGTTTTCCATTAGTGACAACATACCCATGCTGTCATAATTGGTGTCAGGCGAATTGCCCATGAGGTAGTCGTTCGAGATGAATACCGCTTTGAACCTGAAGTCCGAGCTTAGGTCAGGCCAGCCGAGTATCTGGTTGTTTAGGATTACTGCGCATGAGTTGGCGGTCAGGTCAAATTTCTTTGCACCCATCTTCAGCCGTGCGTGTCCCGACGTGCAGAATATGTGAAGTACATAGTTGCGGTACTCTTTGGAAGTCGTGTCCGTGTAATCTGTGGTAAAGTGGAAATACAGGCTTGCGTCCGAAGGCTCCTTTTCTGGTTCCTGTTGCTTTAATTCCTGTTGCTTTAACTTCTGCTTTAGTCCCTGCAATTTTAACTTCTGCTGTTCTAATTCTGCGTTTTTTTTCACAATTTGCTGTTTCACCTCATTGTAATCAACGATGGTCTGGGTTAGGTTGTTTTCTTTAATGTCGCTCATTGGTGCAGTCTTGTTTGCTTGTGTTTATATCGCAAATATAGTTTAAATATCTTTATATGTCAATATTGCGCGCATTCTTTTTAAAATTGATAACAATAATTGCCAATGTGATATTCTGTTTTACTATATTTTTATTTCGTTTAACACTCATGGCTTTTATTCCAATTACCTTTGTGACATAATATGCGCAACCAATAAGGACTTGGTTAAGAACGTTGAAAAGTTATAATAAAAAAACGAGACGTAAATCTTTGCCGTTACATATATTATTGTTACCTTTGCAGTCGCTTTTAGAACCATTGCAAATGGTCGGAAGCACGTGGATAGGGGCGTAGCCCAGCTGGTTTAGAGCGCTGCAGTCACATTGCAGAGGTCATCGGTTCGAACCCGATCGTCCCTACTATTGATAAAACATTTGGTATTGATGTAGAAGCAATGCCCGTATTTCAGTCATTCGGTTTATGCTTGGTTTGATGATGAACTGTTTTCGATGCTAACAAAACCAGCGTTCAAACGTCTTTCTAATTGGATTAATCTGTTAAAGCAAACAAGATGAAGAAGATTATGGTTATATGCGCTTTGCTCGCCAGCGTAACGGCGGCATTTGCGCAGAAGATTGACTTCGACATGTCTGGACGCAGCTCGTCCGAGGTACAGGAAGAAGGTTACACTTCATGGGTGGTTCCACAGGCTGCCAAAGACACCAAAACGGTGGACGGGCTGACATTTACCGTAGCGGCTACCGGCAACGCCAACCAGTTGCGCGCGCAGTGGAGCAAGAACGACGTGAAGTCAGGCAAGGCTGACATGAAGTTGCTCGGTGACGCTGCTGTGGCATTCATAGCCGATGATGACAACAACACTCCGATACTTGCCGACAAGAGCGTGGCGATAAGCCTTACCATATCTGGACTTACCGCTGGCAGGCACACCATTCAGGCTTACCATAACGGAGTGAACGGAATGAAGAATATCGCGCCGATACGCGTATTGGTGAATGGCAAGACGGTAGAGACAGACGTTAGGCAGTCTGCCAACGCGCAGACTATCGGCGAGGCCGGCATGAGCTACATAACGGTAGACGCTGCCGAGGGACAGAATGTCGTCATCACATACGAGAGTGTGTTGGAGACGGGCAAGACGTACGACTGTACCAACGTATATATCAACGGTATCGTGATAGACGAGGTGAACACCAGTATGCTCGCCTCCACGCCTTATCCTGCCGACAAGGACTATCACGCCAATGCCGACACGGGATATATAACCCTCTCGTGGGCACGTGCTAAGGGAGCGACCGAGCATCACGTGTATTTCGGTACAGACTCGCTGGACCTGAGGGAAGTCGCCGTTATCAACGACACTACGTATTATATAGACGGGCTGACACACAAGGATACTTATTTCTGGCGGGTCGATGAGACCGTTAACGGCGTTACCTATACAGGTGCGACATGGACGTTCCGTCCGCGCCATCTCGCCTTTCCTGGTGCGGAAGGCTGGGGCAAATGGGCTATCGGCGGACGCGGCGGAGTGGTTTACCACGTGACGACGCTCGAGGATAACGGCGACGATGAAAACCCGGTCGAAGGCTCGTTCCGATATGGAATAAAGAAAGTGACAGGTCCGCGCACGATAGTATTCGACGTTGGTGGCATAATTCACTTGAAGAACCGTCTTACGTGTTCTGACAAATACGTGACTATTGCCGGACAGACTGCTCCAGGGCGTGGGATAATGCTCGCGACGTGTCCGTTCGGTATGGCTTCTGACGGTCAGACACGCTTCCTGCGCATGGGACTCGGACACAAGAAACTCGTAAACGGAGTTATCCCGGGCTCTCGCAACGGCGAGACTTATGGCGACGAGGCTGGCACTTCCGACTCGACAATACTCAACGGCGTTGACGGCATGGGAATGGCGGGCAACGACCACTCCATAATGGATCACTGTTCAATATCGTGGACTATCGACGAGGGATTCTCGTCACGCAACGCCCACTCGCTGACGCTTCAGCGCACTATCATTTCCGAAACGCTCAATCAGGCAGGACACCCGAATTACGATGAAGGCACGCGCCACGGTTATGCTGCCACTATCGGTGGTGGCGAGATGTCGGCTGCGCTTAGTGTCGGCTCCTACCACCACAACCTTCTTGCCCACAACGAGGGACGCAACTGGAGCCTAAGCGGCGGACTTGACGGCGGCGGCTATTACGACGGTCATCACGACGTGTTCAACAATGTAGTCTACAATTGGGGAGGACGTGCCACCGACGGCGGTTCGCATGAGATAAACTTCGTGGGCAACTACTACAAGATGGGACCGGCGACTACTCAGCCGAAACTCCTCCGCCTTCAGCTTGAGGGCACTGGCAAAGGCTCCCAGTCGGCATACGTCAGCGGCAACGTCCGCCAGGCTGTGAATAACGGCGCGCTGACCGAAGACGCAATTAACAATACTTACGCATATGAACTCTCTGGTGGGCAAGAGCTTACTTGGGAACCGTTCGTTTCGCAGCCGTTCTTCGAGAGTCAGGCTACGGTCGAGAGCGCACGTGCCGCATACAAGGACGTGCTTTCCGATGTCGGCGCAAACCAGCCGTTCCTTACCAACCATGACGAGCGCATGATAACCGAGACGCTCAACGGAACTACCTCGACCACGGGCAGCCGTAGTGGTAAGAAAGGACTCATCGATAGCGAGGAAGACGCCGGCTGCGAGGGATTCGACGGACTCGGACTGACCGAGGTGCACCGCTCTGCCGATTTCGATACTGATCAGGACGGTATGCCCGATTGGTGGGAGAAGGCAGTCGGTACCGACCCTAACGTTGCCGACAACAACGGCGACAGTGATGGCGACGGATTCACCAACCTTGAGGACTATCTCAACTGGATGGCATGTCCGCACTTCGAAATACAGACAGGCAACGTCGTGACTATCGACATGAAGGAATACTTCCGCGGATACACCAACAATCCTACCTTCACCCTTTCGGCTGCCGACGGTGTCAGCGTCAGCAACCTCGGTGGTGGCAAGTATTCATTTTCTGCAAAGGACAATGCCCGTGGACAGTTGGCATCTATCGACGTGACCGCCACTGATGCCGACAACGTCGGCTCGTACACCCGCACGATGAACTTCTATCTGCCCAACGCCGTGCCGGCTGGAATATCAGACACTACGGTCAAGGACATACGCCCGACGCACTACGAGGTGTACAACCTTGCCGGAGTGAGGGTTGCCGGCGGCAAGTCGCTCGACGGTCTGCCACAAGGCACGTACATCGTGAAGGGAATGTACGGGGCGCAGACCGTGAAGGCGTATAAAAAGGTAAAGAAGTAAAAGGGTAGAAAGGTCAAAAGGCAAATAGATATAAAAAGGTAAAAAGATTAAGGATATACATGAGCAACCAAGAGAGAGAGAACAACAACTTCCAGGTGGTGCACCACGCGTACAGCACGCTCGAAGCCATAACCGAGGCAAAGCGTTGCCTCAATTGCCGCGTGCCGCAGTGCCGCAAGGGTTGTCCGATAGGCAACCACATTCCCGACTTCATACACGAGTTGTCTATGGGCAACATTGGCGCGGCTATGAGCATCATCAACGAGACGAGCAACCTGCCTGCAATCTGCGGTCGTGTATGTCCGCACGAGAAGCAGTGCCAGGGACATTGCGTGATGAACAAGAAGGGGAAGCCGATACAGATAGGGCGGCTTGAGGCATTCATCGCCGACTTCGACACCGACATGAACCTCACCCGCGAGATGCTGCCGCAGAAGACCCGTGGCAACGTGGCTGTAATCGGTTCGGGTCCCGCCGGACTGACCGTAGCCGGCGACCTCGCACGCAAGGGATTCATGGTGACTATCTTCGAGGGACAGGAAGAACCCGGCGGCGTGCTCATGTATGGGATACCGGAATACCGTTTGCCGAAGGACGTAGTCCGCAAGGAGATTGCCAAGATCCACGCCCTCGGCGTGGACTTCCGCCTGAACTGCCTCGTCGGAAAGAACGGCGTGACCGTTGACAGTATCTTTGCCGAAGGCTTCGATGCCATATTCATGGGCACGGGTACGGCACTGCCGCAGGAGATGAAGGGCGTGCCGGGAGCCGACCTCCGCGGCGTGAGCCAGTCGACGTACCTGCTCCACAACGTCAACGCCTACAACGAGGGAGCAATGAGCCGCGAGATGGTTCCGCTCAAGTCTGGCGAGAAGGTCGGAGTCATCGGTGGCGGCAATGTCGCCATGGACGCTGCCCGCACAGCCATACGCCTCGGTGCCGACGTGACGGTCATCTACCGCAAGACGCAGGAGGAGATGCCCGCCATAGCGAGCGAGTACAACGACGCTGTGAAGGAAGGCGTGAAGTTCGTGTGGCAGACCAACGCCGTCGAGTTCATCGGCGACGGCAATCCCGACAAGAAGGAAGAACGGCTCAAGGAAGTCCGCCTGCAAGGTCCCGACGGCGAGCATGTCGAGCAGTTCGACCGCATATTCCTCGCCATCGGTTCACGTCCGGCGAGCCGCATAGTCTCGACCACCAACGGCATAGATGTCGACGAGAAGGGCTATGTCATAGTGCAGGACCGTCCTTGCGGCATGACTACCCGTCCGGGAGTGTTCGCCGGCGGCGACGTCGTCCACCGTCCGCAGACCGTCGTGCTCGCCATGAAGGCAGCCCAGCAGGTTGCCGAGGGCATAGCCCAGTATGTCGATGCTATCAAGCTCCTCGAGGACATCGGCATGAAGGTCGAGGACGGCAGCCAGGACGCTTCGCAGGAAGAATAAGAAGCCCTCGTGTGCCTGCGTTGGCATAGGAAAAGACATAGGCAAGCAATTGTTCGCCCGTTTCCGAAAGGAAGCGGGCGTTTTTTTGTGCCCGTCCCCCCAAAACTTTTGAAATGATTGCGGCTATTGGCGCAGGTGGAGTGTGGAAGTCATGCTGGTGATTTAAAAAATGACTTTTGTCATTCTATAATTTCACAAAAGTCATTTGTTCAAATGACAAAAGTCAAATGTTTCAGTGACAAAAGTCATTTTATATTTTCACAAAAGTCATTTTTATAAATGACAAAAGTCACTTTTTTGTCGCCGTTGGAGTTTTTTAGGATTGATTTCAGGTATTTTATGTTTTAACGGCATTGTAACTCCGGCTTAACGGCTATTAAACATCGCAGGGGTAACTTTGCGGCGTGATTTTACAGTAAACATTGATTTGAGATGAAAGACAGAATGAAGAGAAGACTTCCGCGTGTGCTCGTGTCGGCGGCAATGCTGGCAACCGTAGCGGCGGCTCACGCGCAGGGCGTATGCACGGGTACCGTGACCGATGCCGACGGTCAGCCGCTGCCTGGAGCTACGGTCGTGGACAAGGCTTCGCGCCGCGGAGTGACGACCGACATTGACGGGCGTTTCACAATCGACGCTGCGGGCAGGACGTTGACAGTCAAGTACCTCGGCTACCGCGACCAGACGGTGAAGGTCGTGCCGGGCATGAGCGTCGTCATGCAGGAGGACGCGAAGTCGCTCGACGAGGTGTATGTCGTAGGCTACGGTGTGCAACGCCGCCGCGACATCGTCGGCGCAATATCCAAGGTGGACGGCGACGTGCTTGAGAACCGCAGCAATCCGAACATCGTCCGCTCGTTGCAGGGCGAGATTCCCGGCATGACGATAACGTTCTCAGACGGCAAGCCGACCCGTACGGGAAACATCAAGATTCGCGGCAACGTCACCTCGATAGGCGCGGGCGGTTCAGCCCTCGTGCTCGTCGACGGCGTGGAGGGCGACCTCAATGCCGTCAATCCCGACGATGTCGAGAGCATAAGCGTGCTCAAGGACGCTTCATCGACGGCGGTCTACGGAGCGCGCGGAGCCTTCGGCGTTATCCTCGTCACCACGAAGCAGGCGAAGAAGGGCCGCCCCGTGCTCCGATACAGCGGCAGCGTCTCGGTGATGAGCCGCACGGTAAAGCCTAAGATGGTCACCAACGGACTCCAGTGGGCTACCGACTTTTACAACGCATACCTCAATTACAAGGGCAAGGAGCCGAGCACTATAAACAACCGTTTCAACAAGTTCATAGTCTCGTGGGACGACTGGTATTCCGAGCTTCAGCGGCGCGATGCCGACCCGACGCTTGAGAAGGTGCGCGTCAACGACAACGGGTATTACGACTACTTCGGCAATACCGACTGGTTCGACGCCGTCTACCGCAACACTTCTTCCGCCACGCAGCACTCGCTGAGCCTCAGTGGTGGCAACGACCGTTCTACATATCTGATAAGCGGCAGCTACTACGGCACCAACGGCGTGTACAAGATTGGCGGCGAGAACTTCCACCGCTACAACCTCCGCGCCAAGGGCACGTTGAGGCTCAACCGCTGGCTGACCGTGAGCAACAATACCGAGATGTGGCGGCGCACGTACCATGAGCCCGCCGTCATGTATCCCTACAGCCAGAGTGATATGTCGTCGCTCATACCGATACAGCGGCAGATAGAGACGCAGGGATTCCCCGTAGCCACGCTGCGCAATCCCGACGGCACGTGGACCGAGGCTGCCGTCTACACCGGGTATGCCGGAATGTACGAGGGCACGTCGTGGCGCGAGCTGAAGAAGCTGACGTTCAAGAACACCACCGGACTTACCGCCGACATTATCAAGGATGTGCTTCAGGCGAAGGGAGACTTCACCTATTCCTACACCCGCAACCACCGCGACCAGGTGGGCAACCTGTACGAGGGATTCATCTCTCCGACGGCGAGCGTCACCCACCAGAACTACAGCTATCTCGAGACCCGCGGCTACGATACGGAATATATCGCCGCCAACGCCACGCTGACGTGGAAGCCGCGTCTCGGCGCAGCCAACCATCTGAAGGCTATGGGCGGCTGGAACCTTGAGGACAACCACTACACCACGTTGCGTGTCATGCGCCAGGGACTGCTCGTCAAGGACAAGCCGAACTTCAACCTCGTCGACGGCGATTCGTACTATATTCGCGACAACGGCAGCTATGACTGGGCGTTTGTCGGATTCTTCTACCGCTTGAACTACGACTACAAGCGTCGCTATCTCGCCGAGGTCAGCGGGCGCTACGACGGCTCGTCCAAGTTCCCGACCGACCAGCAGTGGGGATTCTTCCCGTCGGCTTCCGTCGGTTGGAGAATATCTGAGGAACCGTTCATGAAGCCGCTCCGCGACTCGTTCCTCGACAACCTGAAGGTGCGCTTCTCGCTCGGCTCGGCAGGCAACGGACTCGTAAGCCCGTACCAATACCTCTCGACGATGTCCATATCCAAGTCGGCGATAGTCCGCAACGGCGCGTTCATCAACTACACCACCGCCCCGTCGCCGATACCTAAGAGCCTGACGTGGGAGAAGGTGACGACCTACAACTTCGGCATTGACCTCGATATGTTCAAAAACCGCTTCAATCTTACTTTTGACCTTTACCGCAAGAACACTACCGACATGTACGTAGTGGGTGCGGAGCTTCCAGCCGTCTACGGCAACAATCCCCCGAAAGGCAACAATGCCGACATGAAGACCAACGGCTGGGAGCTTTCTCTTTCGTGGCGCGACCACTTCAACGTGGGCGGTCACCAGCTCAACTACTTCGTAAAGGGCAGCCTGTGGGACAGCCACAGCATTATCACCAAATACACATCGACGACAAACACGCTGCCCACCAACAACACGACACACTACTACAAGGGCATGGAGCTTGGCGAGATATGGGGATTCCGCGTGGCTGGCTTCTACCAGAGCAAGGAGGACGTGCTCAACTCGCCGTCGCAGAGCTGGTTTACCAACTACAACGGCGGTGGCACGGTCTGGGAGGCTGGCGACTTGAAGTTCAAGGACTTGAACGGCGACAACGTCATCGACATCGGCAACAACACCGTCGAGGACCATGGCGACCTCGTGAAGATCGGCAACACCACGCCGCGCTACTGCTACAGCTTTTCCTACGGTGCCGACTGGCAGGGCATAGGTTTCTCGATGTTCTGGCAGGGTGTCGGCCAGCGTGACTGGTATCCGCACGCGGAGTCGTCGCTATTCTGGGGACAGTACGGCCGCGCCTATGGTTTCGACCTTCCGTGGCAGAACTCGTCTACGCAGGCAGGGGTCGATGCCGACGGCAATATCACCAATCCAAATGCATACTGGCCGCGCTTCCGTTCATATATTGCCGAAGTCAGCAAGGGACCGCTCACCCGTCCGAACGACAAGTATCTTCAGAGCGCGGCTTACCTGCGGTTGAAGAACGTGACCGTCAGCTACACCTTCCCGAAGACGCTCACACGCCGTATCGGTATCGGCGAACTCATGTTCTACGTCTCTGGCGAGAACCTCATAACCATAACACCGCTCCACAAGTGGGCTAAGAACTACGATCCGGAAGTAATCGGAGCGGGCGACCCCGACGGTTGGAATCCCGTTGGCTCTGCCGGCGACGGCTACAGTTATCCGATGATGAAGACCGTATCGTTCGGACTTAACGTCACGTTCTGATGAAAGGTCAAAGAGTAAAGAAGTAAAAAGGTAAAAAGAGTAAAGAAAACGATGAAGACGAGAACACATTATATTATAGTAGGGCTTGCGCTGTCGGCATTGGCTCTCACCTCGTGTGGCGACTATCTCGACAAGGAGCCGGTGAACAAGATTTCCTCAAGCGAGTTCTTTGCCAACAAGGAGGAATTGGAACTCTATGCCAATGGGCTGTACACCAAGTTCATTCCGAGTGCCGAAGACTTGACGTCGAGCGGCAGCGGCACGTGCGACTATCTCGCCACGAGCACCACGTCGTCGTTCCTACAGTCCGACTACGACGCTACGAAGGCGTCGGGCTGGACATACAGCGCGTGGAACAACCTGTTCCAGTGCAACTACTTCCTTGAGAACATCGGCCGCGCGTCGGCTGACGCTGCAACGCTCAACCACTATCGTGGCGTAGCCCGGTTCTGGCGTGCGTGGTTCTATTTCGACAAGGTGAAGACCTACAGCAACGTGCCTTGGTACAGCGGAACTATCGACGCTGGCGACAGCGTTCAGCTTTACCGTCAGCGCGACGACCGCGAGGTCGTCATGGACTCGGTGCTTGCCGACCTCGACTATGCTTGTGCCAACCTGACGACAGACGCTACCGCATCGGTCAACCGATACATAGCCCTGGCAATGAAGTCGCGCGTATGTCTCTATGAGGGGACGTTCCGCAAGTATCACGCCGTAAATCCCGCCACCAATACCCCGTGGCATGAGGCTGGCAGCGACAGGCGTTGGCTCCGCGAGTGCGTAAGCGCGTCGGAGGAGCTGATGAACTCCGGCAAGTATTCCCTCGTCAATACCGGCAATCCCGAGAAGGACTACCGTTCGCTGTTCCAAAGCGAGAAACCGCTGACCCAGGAAGTCATCATGGCTCGCGAGTACAGCAGCGAGCTTGCAGCCACCCACAACGTAACGCAGAAGTTCAATTCAGCCGGCAACGACACCCGCCGTTGGTCGCCTACTCAGGAGTTCGTCAACACGTACCTGAACCGTGACGGCTCGCGCTTCACCGACAGTCCCGACTACGATACCAAGACGTTCGTTGAGAACTGCAAGAACCGTGACTGCCGTCTGGCGCAGAGTGTCATCACACCTTCGTACATGAAGAACGTCAACGGCACTACGCAGCACTATAATCCCACGTGGGCGGTGACGATGACCGGCTACCAGGTCATTAAGTTCAACCTCGACGACACCTATTACGAACAGACGAGCCGTTGCGCCAACGCCATTCCTATCTTCCGCTATGCCGAAGTGCTCTTGGACGAGGCGGAGGCAAAGGCCGAACTCGGCGAAATGGACGAAAGCGTGTGGAACAATACCATACGCCCGATACGCGAGCGCGCCGGAGTTGACGGCAAGGCTCCACAGACTGCCGACCCGTACCTTGTCAGCTATTTCGACGACAAGGTCACCGACAAGTGGATTCTCGAGATACGCCGCGAGCGCGGCATCGAACTCTTCTTCGAGTGTCAGGGATTGCGGTTCGACGACCTCATGCGTTGGAGCGAGGGACAGATGATGACCAAGCCGTGGGGCAGCATCTATATCGGCTCGAAGAACGTAGCCATAGACAGCAACGGCGACGGAACCGCCGACCTGATGGTGGTAGACAACAAGCCATCGTCCACCAAGTCGGGCATCTACTACGTCAACCTTGCCAACTCGAAGTTCTACACCTTCAGCAACGGACGGCTGTACATAACCAACGAGAACGTATGGGACGAACGCCGGTACGTGCACCCGATACCGAAGGCAGCCCTCGTGAATAACTCCAGGCTCGGGCAGAACTATGGCTGGGATAAATGAGAAAGACAAGCAATGAGAGTGAAGAATTGTGGAAACACGACAGTTAAGGACTTTGAATAGTATAAGAAACATGAAACATAAGATTATAAGTGCATTCCTTACGGCATCGTTCGCGGTCACAGGACTCGCCACGCTTACAGTCGTGGGGCTTGCGTCGTGCAGCAGCGATGACGAGAGCTTCGTGCTGCGCAGTGACAGCCGCCTGGTGTTTACCTCTGCCGGTGGAGAGAAGGCGTTTACCGTATGCACCGACGGCGCATGGAGCGTTACCACCAATGCCCCGTGGATTGCGTTCGACAAGTCGGGCGGTACTGGCGACGGCGTAACGCGCGACAAGATAACGGTAAGCGCGTTGCGCAACATCGGCGACCTGCGTACCGACTCGTTCATACTTCATGCCGTGGGACAGGATCTCCCCGTGGTATGCACCCAAGAGGAGGGCGCGCCGCTGCATCTCGGCACAGCCAAGCTTACAGGCGCGTTGCAGGTGAACGTCCCTGCCGAGGGTGTCGGCATAGAGGTTCCGTATACCTATGGCTATGCCGGTGGCAAGGTCCGCGTCAGCGCGGCATTGTCGGGCACTGGAGCCGAGGGGCTGTCGGTTGAGGCGCGTGACTTCGTAATGGACGGTGAGAAGGGCACTTTCACGTTGCCCCTTTCCGGCACGCCGACGCAGGCAGGTCCGCTCTCCATTACAGTAACCACCGACGATGCCACAGCCAACACGTCCGCCATGCAAGCCACGGTGCTGGCACAGGTAGTGCTTGAAGAGCATTTTGACCTCATGCTGTGGGGCGGCGATGTCGTCGCAGGCAAGAAAGGCATAAAGGGCGGATTCAAGAAGACCGGCGATGGAACCGTCATCGACGAGAGCGTGGCGGTGACGGCATGTTCCGCCACCACCGACGGTAGCAACGACCTCGTGCTCACCCACGCCGAATCCTACCGGCAGCTCCGCGGCTTCAGCGGCTGGAGCGGCGTAAAGGTGTACGAGCACCCCGGGTACGTCAAGGCGGGCACTGCGTCCATTGCCGGAAGCGTCATCACTCCGGCGTTGGCACGGCTGTCGGCTGGCGCGTCCCGTGTGACGGTCACGTGCCGTGTGGCGCAGTATGTCAAGGAGAGTGGGGGAGCGGTAGCCATATCCGTCACAGGAGGAGGCACGCCTTCAATCACCCGATATACGTTCGAGAACGCTGGCAAGACATCTTCCTCTACATGGGAAAGCGTTTCCTTCACGATTGACAACCCCACGCGCGACACCAAGATCGTCTTCGCCGCCGAGGGCAACAAGCGGTTCTGCATCGACGACGTAGTGGTTTCCGAATAAACGAACATGGATATGAACTATATGATTTCTTTTCTCAAGGGCGGATGGCTTTGCGCCGTCCTCGTCCTTGCCCTGACCGCGTGTGGCGGTAGTGATGATACGGTTGCCGACAAAGGTGGCGACACCAAGGAATCCGCGACCACCGTCACACCCGCCGACGGCAACGACCTCTACGGCGTGATAACCGACGATGCCGGCACGGGCGTGGCTGGCGTGACGGTCAGCGACGGCTACTCCTGCGTACAGACCGACGCAAGGGGATTCTACCAGATGAGGCGCAATGCCGACGCGCATTTCGTCAACTATTCGATACCGTCGGGCTACAAGGCGCAGAGCAACCGATTCTACAAGCGGCTCACGTCGGAGAAACGCTACGACTTCACGTTGCAACGCCTTGCCGCCGACGAGGACCACTTCCTGCTCCTTGCCATTGGCGACCCGCAGGTGACGAACAACTCGCAGATAAGCCGCTTCACGGGCGAGACCCTCCCGGACATCAGGCAGACGCTCGCCTCCACGGAACTTCCCGCCTACGGGATATGCCTCGGCGACATAGTCAACGACAGGCAGGAGCATCTCTCCGCCATGCAGGGGCTGCTCAACTCCACGTCGATGCCCGTGTTCGCCACGCCCGGCAACCACGACAAGGCACGCCTCGCCGACACGTCGAAGCCGCGCGGCAACGACGACTTCGAGCGCGAGTTCGGACCCCGCAACTATTCGTTCAACCGCGGGCGGGTGCATATCGTGTGCCTCGACGACGTGATGTTCACCAATTCCGAGGACTATACCGCAGGATTCACCGACGAGCAGGTCGAGTGGCTGCGCGAGGACTTGTCGTTCGTGCCGAAGAACCGCCTCGTCATACTCTTCTACCACATTCCCCTGCGCGATGCCGACTACAAGAACCGCCGCGCCGTGCTCGCCCTATTGGACGGATTCGCCGCATCGAAGCTCATGAGCGGGCACACGCACTACCAGCAGAGCTACGCCATAACGTCGCCGATCAGCATCGAGGAGCGCGTCACCGCCACGGCTTGCGGCGCGTGGTGGCACTCCACCGTCAACACCGACGGAACGCCGAACGGGTATGCCGTATACGAGATAAACGGCACCAGTATCGTCGACAACTACTATAAGTCCACGAACTATCCGCGCAGTTACCAGATACGCCTCCTGCACGGCGATGCCGAGTTCGGCGGCGACTACGACTCCTTCGGCTACGGACTCGGCTCCGGCTGGATAGTCGCCAACGTGTGGAACTACGACCCGACGTGGCGCGTAAGCGTCTACGAGGACGGCGCATACAGCGGCGACATGGCTTCGGCATGGCAGTATTTCCACACCGACGCGTGGGCTGTGGGCTATCATGTCGGAGTGGAGAACCGCGCGAAGGACAGCTTCGCGAAGAGTTGCTTCCACGACTTCGTCTACAAGCTGAAGAATCCCGAGGCGAAGGTCGAGGTCGTGGCGACCGACGGATTCGGCAACGAATACCGCCAGAGCGAGTTTACGACAGACTTGACATCAGCAGAATCATACATATCAAAATGAACAAGAACATTCTTTCAACCGTAGCCATGGCGCTCATAGCCGTGGCTGCACAGGCAGGCAACACCGTATTCTCCATCTCGGGACGCGTCATGGACACGTCGGGCAAGGGCGTTGCCAACGTCGTAGTCAACGACGGACAGAACTTCACCACCACCGACAGCCGCGGACAGTGGACGCTCACGACCGACACGTGCGCCAGCAAGTTCGTCTACATATCCACTCCCCCGGCGTTCGAGCTTCCGCAGCGCGACGGACTCGCGAGGTTCTACATACCCGTGGGCGAGGCTGTCGGCAGGCGGAACAACGACTTCACGCTGCGCCGCCGCAAGACGACCAGCCGCAGCTTCACCTATCTCGCAATAAGTGACCCGCAGGTGCTCGACGACAGGGAGCTCGCGCGCTGGAGGGAGGAAACGGCTGCCGACCTGCGGCATACAGCCGACTCGCTGCGCGGCCGTGGCGACATCGTAGCCGTGACACTCGGCGACCTCGTGTTCGACACGCCCGATATGTTCGACGGTTACGCCAATTCGTGCAAGAGGCTCGGCATGACCGTGTTCCAGACTATCGGCAACCACGACTTCGACAAACGCTACCAGGACCTCCACAACGCGCGCCGTGGCGGACAGTTCGCCGAGCACAACTACTACCGCCTGTTCGGACCTGCGGACTATTCGTTCAACATCGGCGGCGTACACGTCGTGACGATGAAGAACATCGACTATATGGGCGACCGCAAGTATACCGAGAACATCACCGACGCGCAGCTCGCCTGGCTTGAGCGCGACCTCTCGTACGTGCCGAAAGGCTCCGTCGTGTTCCTCAACATGCACGCCGCCGGGTGGAACTCCGTCATGGGCGAGGGCAACGTCCGCTCCGCCGCACGGCTCGCCAAGGTGCTGGGCGGCTACCGCGTACACGTGTTCTGCGGGCATACCCACTTCTATCAGAACGTCATAGTCACCGACAGCATATACCAGCACAACATCGGCGCGGCGTGTGGAGCGTGGTGGGGCGGCGACGTCAACCAGTGCGGCGCGCCCAACGGCTACCTCATCGTAAGCGTCGACGGCGACGACGTGCGTTGGCACTACAAGCCCACCAAGGCGGGTACGTCGGTGCAGATGCGCCTCTACGCCCCCGGCAAGTTCCGCCGCGCGAAGAAGTACCTCGTGGCAAACGTGTGGGACTACGACCCGCGGTGCCGTGTCGAATGGTCGGAGGACGGAGCCGCGAAAGGCTCCATGGAGCAGTTCACGAGCGTCGACGAGGCTTATATCCGCCAGCAGAACGCGCTCTATAAGGACGCCCGCGACGTCAGGACCCCGCACCTGTTCCGCTGCGTCCCGTCGAAGGGAGCGAAGTCGGTCACCGTCACCTTCACCAACAGCTTCGGCGAGGCATATTCGGAGACCGTGCGGCTCTGACCGCCGGTAGTGCCGCGGCACGCCGCCCCTGTCTCCTGTTTGCAATGTATGTAGCGCCTGGACTCATTGAGTCTGGGCGCTATTCGTGATGCGGGAAGTGCCTTCTTGTGGTCTGGCAACACTGTTTTTATGACCTGCCAACTGACCTCTTGTGAATGTCCGTCAATTGTCAGCCGTAAGTCTGACAATTGACGGACTTATGGCTGACAAATGTCAGACAACTGTCTGTCAAATGACAGACGTTCACAAAACATCACTTCCCGACCCACGACAACCCTCCTCCCACACCACAAAATGCCACCTCCCGCATCACGAATAGGCGTTACACACACCGCAAATAGGCATTATTCACACCGTGAACAGCCACTACCTACATTGTGGCAATCCGCCATACACGCCGCGGCACGCCGCTTACGACATCGCCGTAAGCCGTTTTTCACATAACGTGAACTCGCTCCCGCCACCATCGTAACCCACTCCGCGCCGGGCGATATTCAAAAAAGTTTGAGAAAAGTTTGGGAAAAGTTTGCAGGGTTAAAATAAAAGCCATACCTTTGCACCGCGTTTGACAAGAACGTCTGGTAGGAACAGCTTCCCAAGGAAGGATGGGTGAGTGGCTGAAACCAGCAGTTTGCTAAACTGCCGTGCGCATTTACGCGTACCGGGGGTTCGAATCCCCCTCCTTCCGCCAGAGGATTCGTGAAAGGAAAGCGCGACTAACGGTCGGTTCATCTAACGGTTAGGATACAAGATTCTCAATCTTGGCATATGAGTTCGATTCTCATACCGACTACCACAGGACAAGCATTCAAGGGAGAGCCTCATACGGGTTCTCCCTTTTTCCGTCTATATGGTCAAGGCTGACCGTATGTATGGTTTCTTTTAAATATAAATGTGGCATTTCCCAGTCCTTGAAAGACCGTAGGCTGGTATTGTTGCAAGTTTATGACCGGCAAAAGCCACAATTCCAAAAAATAATCGTAAATTTGAGCCACGGAACAAACCTGGGACACAAGCCTGCGGCACATTGTAGCCGTACCGGCAACGATAATAAACTAACCATATAAGGAGACAAATTATGAAAGACTTTAAACCAAATTCGTGGTTCCTGCCGCAGGCAGTAATCATCATCGGTACGTACGACGCCGACGGTACGCCGAACGCCATGAACGCCGCGTGGGCAGGCACGTGGGACCAGGACGAAATCTTCATCTCGATGGGCAACCACCAGACGACCGTAAACCTCAACGCCAATCCCGACTTCACCGTAGCCTTCGCCACGGCGGAACAGCTCGTCGCAGCCGACTACGCCGGACTCGTCAGCGGAAGGAAGGTCAAGGACAAGGTAGCCCGCGCTGGCTGGACGGTGGAGAAGGCGAAGGCGGTCAACGCCCCCGTGTTCACCGACTTCCCCATGACGCTTGAATGCCGCATAGAGAGAAAGTTGGACGAGTCCGCCACAGGCTTCTACCTCGTTGCCAAAATCCTTAACATCCAGTGCCGCGAGGACTTCCTCGCCGCCGACGGCAAGCCCGATGTCGCGAAGATGCGCCTCATAACCTACGATCCCGTCCACCACAACTACCTCGAAGTCGGCGCAAAAGCCGGCAATGCCTTCAAGGACGGCGCGCAGCTGAAGTAAGCGGTAAGAATACGATAGACTTTCAAAATAAACACTAAATAGAAAATACAATGAAACAATTTGATTTACGTAAGATCTCTAAGATACTGGAGATTGTTGGCATTGTAGTATTGGTTTGTGGATTTATCGCGTCACTCGTTGTAGGAATTCACAGGCGGAGTGAATATTCCAGCCACTATGTTTTCGAATGGTCAATTATTCTTGGTGGTTTTGTTGCTACTTTCGTTCAAGCAGTTTTCATATTATTCTTCTCAAGAATCGGATTCGCCGTCGCAGACCTCCGCGATAAATTCTGTGAAGATAATGATGAAGAAGAAGTGCCCTTCTTCCCAGAAGAAGACGAATTAAAATAAAAGGCTCTGAACATTCAGAGCCTTTTTATCCATTTATTGAAATGATGCAAAATCCTAAACAGTTCTTCGATAACCCGAATCCGCAACATAGCTGCGCTTTGGTAGTTGCTCTATAAAAATTACAGCCGATAGAAAATATCTACCGGCTTTAACTTTCTGTGATTCTGACGGGACTCGAACCCGTAACCTACTGCTTAGAAGGCAGTTGCTCTATCCAGTTGAGCTACAGAACCCACAGAGGCAATCCACAGGGGGCGTTGCTTCGGAGTGCAAAATTAAAACATTTCGTGGTTATAGCCAAATATTTGCCTCGTTATTTTGCCGAGAGCACAGGGATTGCAAAACAGCGAGGCAACGATATATCGTACGTTATTGCAACAGGGCGCGACCGACGGCTGCATCTGGCTTCTGTATGTGTAGCATGGCGCAGACCGTAGGCGCGATGTCGGTGATGCTCGTCGGCTCGACGCTCTCGCCGTGGCTGACATGCCAGCCGAAGAACACGAGCGGTATGTGTACGTCGTAAGTCATCGGCTGTCCGTGGGTTGTGCCACGATATGTAGGCGACACCTTCGCGCCGAACACCTGCGGACGCATGATGACGGTTATATCGCCGGAACGGTGGGGCGTGAGTCCGTTGAAGATTCGCGTCTTGAGAGGCTCGGGCACGTTGGACGCAGCTACTTTGTTGTTGTCGACGACCCAAAGGAACTGCGTATCACGGCGCAGCCACTCTATTGCCTTGTCGACAGCTGCCTGCTTGTCGACAGTGGTGAACGCCTTGTCGTTGAAGAAGAAATGGTAGTTGTCCTCGCCCAGCACGGGGTCGGTATCGAGGGCGGGGAACTGGGCGCGCAGGTACTTGTTCATATCCTTCACCGTCTTGTTGTACGCCCAGCCGCCAGCCGGTATGCGGTGCTGCTTCATGAAGTTGTAGTTGTGCGACGCGCCGTGGTCGGCGGTGAGGAACAACAGATAGTTGCCACGTCCGACGGTATTGTCAAGCTTGTTGAGAAACTCGGCAATGTCGTGGTCGAGGCGCATGTACACGCTCTTGTTCTCCGGACCGCGAGTGGAATACTCGTGTCCTATGGCATCGGTTGACGATATGCTGACGGTAAGCATGTCGGTACGTCCGTCCACCTGTCCCAGCCGCTCGTTGTCGAGTGCTGCAGCAGCCATGCGGAACGTCATAGTCACACCGTCGTCATTGGTCTTTATGTTGAATCCAGGCTTGGTGTGGTTGGCCTCGTTGAAATCGACAACCCACTGTGGCAGCTTGTCCATATAGAACGTGCTCGAGACGAAATGCCCGGCTGACGTGTCCCACCAATAGGCGGCGTCGGCGCTATGTCCTGCCGGCAGTATGGAGGCGCGATCCTTCAGAGCCACTCCTATTACCTTTGACTTGAAGTCTGTGGCGAGGTGAAGCTCGTCGCCAATAGTAGTGCCCCACATTCGGCGCGGGCTCATCTGTCCCTCGCGGCTTGTCGAGCCTACGCTCTGCACCGTCGTGTCGGTACAGCAATAGACAGGTTTGCCGTCTTCCCAAAACCAGTTGCCGGCAATGCCCGTAAGTGCGGGAACGGAACCGGTGTATATGCTTGAATGCCCTATGGCTGTAATGGCAGGCGAGTAGTTTATCTCCGTAGCACCGAACGAATAGCCCTCGCGTAGCAGCCGTCGCAGTCCGCCGTCGCAGTAGTCATCATAATAGTAATAAAGGTAATCCCACCGCATCTGGTCTACCACGAGACCGACCACAAGGCGCGGACGCTCCACCTGTGCGCCGACAGAAAGCAATGACGCTACAAGCAAAGCCAACGTAAGTGTAAGTTTTTTCATTTTGTTAGTTTCTGAAGTTTTCAAATTTGCGTGCAAAGGTAGCAAATTCTTCGTTAAACCTTTGTCGCGTTCATAATATTTTATTAACTTCGCAACTGTAAATTAATACGGCGTTGACGGCTAACCACAAACCAAAAACGACATCGCAGAAATATGACAACTGAAAACAACACGACCAAGTATACACCAATACAAGACTGCGAAAAGCACGACTCCGCCAATCCACGGCGCATTCTTGTAATCAATCCCGGCTCTACATCGACGAAGATTTCCGTTTATGAAGAGCTTTCACCAGTATTTGAAACCGACATCGTGCACTCTCCCGAGAAGCTTGAGAGCTTTGGTGGCGTACGCAACCAGCGTGACTTCCGGTTGAACCTTGTCATTGACGAGTTGAACCGCCACCACATACCGCACAAGCTTGATGCCGTAGTGGGTCGTGGCGGGCTGGCACGTCCCGTCAAGAGCGGAGTGTACGAAGTCACCGATGCGATGATACACGAATGCCTCAACGCCAAATACATACACGCCTGCGACTTGGGCTGCGCCATAGCGCGTGACATTGCTAGTCGTGTACCGCCATGCCGTGCCTTCATAGCTGATCCCGGGCGGGTAGACGAACTTGCCCCCGAGGCACGCATATGCGGATTCCCGGAGATAGAACGCGTATGCCTGTGGCACGCGTTGAATCAGAAAGCCGTCGGACGGCGTTATGCTGTTGAGCATCATAAGCGATATGAAGACCTAAACCTCATAATCTGCCACCTCGGTGGCGGTATATCTATAGCCGCACACGATCACGGTCGTGCCATAGACACCAATAACGCACTCGACGGCGAGGGTCCTTTCTCACCCGAGCGTTCAGGGTCATTGCCAGTATCCGATCTCGTGCGTATGTGTTACAGTGGCAAGTACACCGAAAAGGAAATGCTTGACAAGATTTCGGGGGAAGGCGGACTAAAGGCACTACTCGGTACAAACGATATGCGTGAGGTCGAACACCGCATTGCCAATGGTGACGACAAGGCGAGGCTGGTTGCCAATGCAATGATATGGAACATAGCAAAATGGATTGCAGCAGAGGCAGCAGTACTGTGCGGCAATGTAGATGCGGTGATACTGACTGGCGGCATGGCATATTCGCAGTATGTCGTTGACGGACTGAAACGACGTGTGGCGTTTATCGCTCCCGTGGCAGTATATCCCGGACAGTCGGAGATGCTGGCACTGGCACAGAATGCGCTTGTCGCGCTTGATAATCCCAAAATCATACAAGACTGGCAAACAACAAAATAAATAACATCATGGGAAAGAAGAAAAACTCATTGTCGGAGTGTACGACAATCATCGTAGGCGAAGGACAGACGGCCGACGGCTCACGCATACTGGCGCGCTCGGAGGATTTCGACGCTTTGAGGACCAAGAACTTCGTAGTACGCGAGAATACGGATAACGGTCCGGCTGAGTTCGTTGCTGCCGACAGTACGTTCCGTTGCGAACTGCCGAAGAAGACTCTTGGCTATACCGCCATGCCCGACTACCAATACCATAACGAATGGGGGAGTGCGGGGTGGAACGCCGCAGGTGTAGGTGAAAGTTCTACAGAGACAATATTCGCCTCACCCGAAGTGCTTAAAGTTGATCCATACGTCGAGGGAGGATTGTCGGAATGCTGTACTTACAACATCGTACTGCCATACATACACAGCGCGCGTGAAGGCGTAGAGCGTCTTGGCTCGCTGATAGAGAAGTACGGTTCAGCCGAAGGGTTCGGCATAGGATTCATTGATGACAAGGAGACATGGTATCTGGAGAACGCTGCTGGTCACAGATGGCTTGCGTGCCGTATGCCTGCGGGCAAGTATTTCGTAACGGGCAACCAAAGCCGTTTTCGACAGTACGATCCAAACGACAAGGAGAACTATCTTGCATCGGCTGACTTGATAGATTTCGCAATACAAAACGGGCTGTATGACCCGCAAAAGGGTTCGTTCGACTTCCATAAAGCATATTCCAAAGATGACATTGCCGACACGACCTATAATTATCCGAGAGTGTGGGGATTGCAAAAACTGTTCTCACCTGGAATAAAGAACGATGTAGATGTGAACTCGTTCCCGGTATTTGCCGAAGCAGACCACAAGTTGGACATATCAGACTTACGGCGTGCGTTCCGGTTCCACTACGATGGCACCGACCATGACCCGTACCTGCACAACAACGGCAAGGAACCATACCGCCCCGTAAGCATATTCCGCACTACACAAACACATGTCATGCAGTGCCGCCCGTGGTTGCCGAAGGAAATCGGCTGTGTAACCTACGTTGCTGAGGGAATGGCAGACCTCGGGATATTTCTCCCACTGTATCAAGGTGTGCATAAATTCCCAGAAGCCTACTATCTCGGCGACGAGAACTGCTCCGACGATTCCGCATACTGGACGTTCCGCAAGGTTATGACCCTCGGCATGGTGAACTACAATGCCTATGCGCCTATTATCAAGGAAACATACGCTTATATAGAACAGGAGAACGACCAACGGCAGAAGGAAATGGAAGAAGACTATCTTGGACTGGTGAAGTCGGGACACGCCATGGCAGCCCACGATTTGCTGCAGGACTTCTCCGACCGTGTGCTCACACATGCACTCGAAGTAGCTCACGACTTGCAGAACCGCCTGTTCACGCAGCTCACTGCCGACATTCAGAAAGAATACTTGTTCCATGGAGCATAAAAGCATATACCTTATTAATCAGGGCAAACGGCAATTGGCTTCCCATACACCAGTTGCCGTTTACTTATAAGCTTCCTTCTTAAAGTTACAGCTTGATATGTGTCACTTTGATTGATGTTAATCAAGAAACGACAGATTTATCTATAAAAATCTATCAGATCGTTTGGCTGTGTGCGCAAACAGCCGTAACTTTGCAATGTCAAAAGAAATAAGTTAGTAGATTGTTTAGGTTAGTAGTAATAGATTTAGGTTTTTAGTTATTTTTTCGGTTAAGAAACAATAGAGATTGCTTCATTTAGTATTTAGGTTTTAGTTATTAGGTTTAAGGATTGATTAAATTTCAGGTTAATTGATCGAGATGCAAGATTAATGGGGAACGCCGAGAGGCGCGAACCAACAATCAAGCATTGAGTTCTCATGAAAGGAGAACGAAACAAGAAAGGTCACTGCGAGGTGACCTTTTTTTA
Organism: uncultured Prevotella sp.; assembly: GCA_964523825.1. Taxonomy (GTDB): domain Bacteria; phylum Bacteroidota; class Bacteroidia; order Bacteroidales; family Bacteroidaceae; genus Prevotella. The sequence continues at coordinate 28,694 of CAZGAT010000017.1, forward strand.
TTTGCAGTCTGCCAAAGTATGCATTTACATTCATTTTTCGATCAGTTTCATTAAGTATCCGTTATTTTCTTCCACTCACTGAACATATGTTCACTCGCCCTAACGGAATATTTCCACTCACCACAAGGGAATATGTCGTTTATACACAGGTAGATATTGCGCTGAACTTACAAAATCATAAATTATTGGTATTGCAACCGCACGCTTTATCATGTAACTTTGCATTCGAAAGATTGGGTTTCGATAGTTGCGAAACCCAGCAACGACAAAAAGGAAAAAAGATGATGCAGTCAGAAATTATACCCGTGGACATACGCGTGCTGTCGGAACAGATATACCAATACAAGAAAGGAGTCAGGCGTATGGCTCTATATACGTTTCCTGAATGCTACAAGGATCTCGCAGTCGAGAAACTACGCCACCAGAATATAGACTATATCATACAGCCCGTAGGCAATTCGCGCATCAACCTTTACTTCGGGCGACGCGAGTGTCTCGATGCCATACGACACATAGTCACGCGCCCGCTAAACGAACTCACACCTGAAGAGGATTTCATTATCGGCACTCTACTCGGCTATGACCTATGTGACGAGTGCCACCGATACTGCAAGCGCAAGGCGGAGTGTGCGAGGCGCAAGGTCGTCTGACTGTTCTCAATCTCTCCGCCATCACTCATGTTTTCCTATCATCTTCTCCATCCATATCATGTCGTACCATCGTGAGAACTTGTAACCGCTCTTGTGGAAGTGGGCGCATCGCGAGAAGCCCATTGTCGTATGGAAGTGTATACTGTCTAACGGCAGATACTCGTCTGAATTTACCATATATGTGATACAGGCGTTCATGTTTCTTATGCCAATATTGCAAAGCTGATTCTCCAATTCTGTATACAGTGTGCGACCGATACCATGGTGCCGCACATTCATATCAAGATAAATAGTAGTCTCTACACTATACCTATATGCCGCACGTGGCAAGAACTCGTGAGCATAGGCATAGCCCAATATTCGTCCGTCCTCCTCTGCAACAAGGTATGGATAATGCTTCCTAATTGTCTCTATGCGCTTGCGGAACTCGTCGAGCGATGGCACGTCATATTCAAATGATATAGCCGTACGTTCGACGTAAGGAGCATAGATGTCAAGAAGTGTTTGTGCGTCGTCAACCGTCGCTTCCCTTATAGTCATTTCGCAGTTTCGTTTCCGTTGTCAATGTTGATTAATTGGTATTGTTTCTGCCCAAGCCCTATCTGCTCGGCATAATCTACTATGTAAGTTCCGTGCTGTCGGTTGATACGCTTTTGCAGAGGTGCGGCATCGTCGCCAGGAGTAGAATTATACGTAAATACAAGGTCAAGGCACGCCTTGTCGAGTGCCACAGGATCGGTAGAAGCGAGTATGCCGACATCTTTCATTTCGGGCGCAGCTGGATGTGAGTCACAATCACAGTCGACACTCAAGTTGTTCATCACATCTATATACAGTATGGAATCGCCGAACTGGTTTGCTACAGCCTGCGCTGCGGCAGCCATAGACTCAAGGAAATCGTCTTGCGGCGTGTTCTGCCATTGCGTCGTGCTAGCCCCCGCGGTATGAATGTATATCTTCCCATGTGATGACGCTACGCCGATAGACTGGTTCTTAAGCACACCGCCAAATCCTCCCATGGCGTGTCCCTTGAAGTGGGCAAGGTTTATCATAAAGTCATAGTTGCCAAGGTGCGAGCCTACGAGGTCGTACTGCAGGTGCTTCTTATCAAGTGTCGGTATCTGTACGTCACCGTCCTCGTCCATTATGTCTACCGAGGCTATTTCGTCGAATCCGTGCTTGTGTATAGTCTCGCGGTGACGCTCCGTAGTTCCACGGCTTCCGCCATAAGCCGTATTACACTCGACTATAGTGCCATGCACAGTATCGACGAGTTCCTTTATCAGCTCCGGGTGCAGGTAGTTATTACCACCGTCCTCGCCAGTGGAAATCTTGACAGCAACACGCCCAACAGCCTTCCGCCCGACAGCCTCATAGATGCGTACGAGTCCCTCCGCCGATATGGCACGTGTGAAATAAACCTTTGAACCAGAGCCCTGCGTACCGCTTGTTGTAAACTCCACGGTTGACTGGTCCTGTGCCTTTGCGCATGATGATACCATAATCACAAGACTTAAAATGAATAAAATGTTCTTTCTCATAGCCATATACCTTTGTTATGATTAGATTATCCCTTTATCTGCCACCAACGTTAGTGAGCGCTCCTGCTGCAATGTTATTCCTTCAAACCGCTTGCCCATTTGTCAAGCTCTGATTCAGGCGTTGCCATACCGGTAGTGGTTCCGTCGTCGTGGGTGTTGAACTTGAATTCATGCGCGTCCTCTACCTTAGCACCATTCTGTTCGGCGACTATGGTCATGTCCTCGATTACCGTCCCTGACCAGCCTGCGTTAGTCATAAACGGGACGATTGTCTTGCCGTGGAAGTCCGTTATGGAAAGGAACGTAAGCACAGGACTTGCCATCTTGTACCACCAAGTTGGCGTACCCACGACTATACGGGCGTAGTCCTTAACGTTGTGCCTCAGAGGTTTTATCGGACGTTGATAGTTCCGCTCAACTTCATCTTGCGCGTCAGCGACGATCTTCTTATAGTCGCCCGTATATGGAGTTACAGTCTCCAGCAGTTCCATATCCGCACCTGTAGCCAGTGCCACACGCTTTGCTATCTTCTCCGTATTGCCACTTTGACAGAAATAAACAACCAATGTCTTCATATTGTAATCTCCTTTACTATTGCGTTTGCAAAATTACGTATTTGACAGAGTCCTTCCATTATTAAAACTGCTGATAAATATACCTTTTTCACCGAAAGCTACCGAAAAACCACAAGAAAGTTTTGGACTTTAAAAATAAATGCTTACCTTTGCATCGCTTTTCGACCAAAGCAGCGTCGATACATTAGGAGAGATGGTAGAGTGGTCGATTACAACGGTCTTGAAAACCGTCGTACCGAGAGGTACCGGGGGTTCGAATCCCTCTCTCTCCGCTTTTTTTAATTTTGCTTTTAGAGCACTATAGAGAAGTCTTTATGTTAAGACTTCTCTTTTTGTTTTTGTATTATCTTATTTTATCTCCGACATTATATGTATTACAGATGTATTATACCTCATTATGATGTATTATAGCATCCTCGAAGGTAATTCTTTTTATCCTCTATCTAAGGATTTTTAATAGTTAAAACAAATAAAAATTAAGTTGGCCAAGACAAGCTGCTGCATTGACTTCAGGGGACCCATATTGTACAAATGCGGACTGCTAACACATGAATGTCGGTTTTTTGAGAAAAACACAGTGTATATCGACGACGAAACGTATGTCCGCGCGTCTTATAGGTAAACGAATTTTATGAAATTTTTATTGAACGCTTTAATAGGCGGCGTTATGCTGTTGTCTCCATTGGGGGCTGTGGCACAGTATATGTTATGGTATGACGCGCCTGCGCAGGTATGGACCGATGCCCTGCCGCTCGGGAACGGACGACTTGGGGCGATGGTCTACGGCAATCCCACCACCGAGCGCATAGGACTCAATGAGGAGACTATATGGACGGGGCAGCCCAACGACAATGCAAATCCAGCTGCACGCAAGGCTATTCCGGAAATCCAGCGTATGCTTTTCGAGGGTCTCTACCGCAAGGCGCAGGACTTGGCATCGGCAAAGGTTATGTCGGCTACGAACTGGGGCATGGCGTACCAGACGTTTGGTGACGTTTACATTTCCGTACCTGGAGCCGTCGGCTATACGGACTATTATCGTGAGCTCAGTCTCGACTCGGCGCGTACGATAACGAGATATGTGGTGGACGGAGTGACATTTACGCGTGAGGTGATGACTTCCTTTGCCGACAATGTGGTCATGGTGCACATGACCGCGTCGCGCCCAGGGCAGATAACGTTCAATGCCAACATGACTTCGCCCCACGACGACGTGATTATCAATAGCGAGGGCGACGAGGTGACGTTGCTCGGTGTAACGTCGAAGCTTGAGGGTTGCAAGGGGAAGGTAAGGTTTATGGGGCGTATGGCAGCGAAAGCTGTCGGCGGCAAGCAGCAGTCGCGTGACGGAGTGTTGTCCGTCTTGGGAGCCGATGAAGCCACATTATATATATCTATTGCTACGAACTTTAAGAACTATAAGGATATAAGCGGCGACGAGTCATCATTATCTGAAAGCCTGTTGCGTCAGGCAATGTCGCATGACTACCAGTTGTCGAAACGTGCACATGTGGCGAAGTTCCAAAGCTATATGGGGCGTACGACGTTCTCGCTTGGCAAGGACGAATATCCAGACGTGCCTACGGACAAGCGGCTCGTAGCTTTCAAGAACCACGATGACAACTGGCTCTGTGCTACTTATTTCACATTCGGGCGTTACTTGCTCATCTGCTCGTCGCAGCCTGGCGGACAGGCATCTAACCTTCAGGGAATATGGAACGACAAGATGTTCCCGCAATGGGACTCAAAATATACGACCAACATCAACCTTGAGATGAACTACTGGCCGTCGGAGCCGACAAATCTCAGCGACTTGAACGAGCCGTTGTTCAGGTTGATAAGAGAGGTGAGCGAGACAGGTTCCAACACCGCCCGTACGATGTACGGCAAGGGAGGCTGGGTGCTGCACCACAATACAGACATCTGGCGTGTGACGGGTGGAATAGACCATGCTCCGAGCGGTATGTGGATGACTGGCGGAGCATGGGTCAGCAGCCACCTATGGCAGCACTATCTCTATACGGGCGACAAGGATTTTCTGCGCCGCGCGTATCCTATAATGAAGGGAGCTGCGGCGTTCCTCGACTCGATGCTGATAGAGGAGCCGCAGAACAAGTGGCTCGTAATCTCCCCTTCGGTATCGCCGGAGAACACCCACCCGTCGCCAGATGGCAAGATAGCTATCACCTACGGCACTACTATGGACAACGAACTGCTGTACGAGTTGTTCAACAATGTCATATCGGCAAGCCGCGCACTCGGCATTGACGATGTTTTGGCACGCCATTATGAAAGCCGTCTCGCACTTATGCCACCCATGCAGGTAGGGCGTTGGGGACAGTTGCAGGAATGGCTCAAGGACTGGGACGATCCTAATGACGACCATCGCCATGTGAGTCATCTCTATGGGTTGTATCCTGGCAACCAAATCTCCCCCTACCGCACTCCGGAATTGTGCAGTGCTGCAAGAACGTCGCTCGTACACCGTGGCGACCCGAGTACTGGTTGGTCTATGGGTTGGAAGGTATGCCTATGGGCACGGCTGCTTGACGGTAACCATGCCTACAAACTCATACACGACCAGCTTACGCTTACCGACGACCGCTTCCTGGCTTATGGTACGGTCAAGAAGGTCGGAGGCACGTATAGAAACTTGTTCGACGCGCACCCGCCATTCCAGATTGACGGCAATTTCGGCTGTACTGCTGGTATAAGCGAAATGCTCGTACAGAGCCATGACGGCTGTGTGAGCATTCTTCCTGCATTGCCCGACGCATGGAAGTCGCAGGGTGAGGTCAAGGGACTCAAAGCCCGTGGCGGTTTTGAGATAGTAGACTTGCAATGGCGCGATGGGCATATAACGCGCCTCGTAGTGAAGTCAACCCTTGGCGGCAATCTGCGTCTGCGTGTCACGTCTCCACTCCGTGGCTATAAGAAGGCGCATGGCGGGAACTCCAACCCGTTCTTTGCGACAGCTGCTCAGAAGCAGTTGCTGAACCACTCCGAGGTGAAGTGTGAGAAAGTAGCGTTGCCGGCAACATATCTATACGACATACCGACAAAGAAAGGAAAGACAATAACTATAATATAAACGAAGCAAAAAGTTATAACGAGACATGAGTATAAATAAGAGAATCATATTGGCGATATGCCTGGCGTTGGGACTGACAACGGCTGCCGCTGGAGAACCCAAGCCGTGGAACAACGGACGGCTCAAAGTGTCGGACAATAACCGTTATTTGCAGTTTGAGAACGGAACGCCGTTCTTCTGGCTCGGAGATACGGGCTGGCTCATGCCAGAACGTCTTGACCGTGCCGAAGTACAGTTCTATTTGCAGAAATGCCGCCGCGCTGGTTACAACATGGTACAGGTACAGGTGCTTAATGGCGTACCCTCGTATAACATATACGGGCAGATGTCGAACCCGGCAGGGTGGGATATGACGAAGGCTGACCCCGACGGAGTGTATTCCTACTGGGACCACATGGACTATATAATAGACGTTGCTGCGCGCAACGGCATATATATAGGTATGGTGGCTATATGGGGATCGCAAGTGAGTTCTGGTCATATTAATGCTGCGCAGGCAAAGACGTATGGTGAGTTTCTTGCCAAGCGGTATAAGGACAAGCCCAACATCATTTGGATTATGGGAGGCGACATAAAGGGCGATATTCACCCTGAGGTGTGGAATTCTATGGCGACGGCGATAAAGTCTATCGACAAGAACCACTTGATGACATACCACCCACGTGGACGTTATACGTCAGCACGCTGGTGGAGCAAGGCTCCGTGGATAGACTTCCATATGTTCCAAAGTGGACACCGCAAGTACGGACAGCGTATGGGGAACGCCGACTATCCAATTCCAGATAATACCGAGGAGGATAGTTGGATGTATGTTGATTCAACGTGGAAGTATGAGCCGATTAAGCCCGTGTTGGACGACGAACCGAGCTATGAGGATATACCCAAGGGACTGCACAACCCCAGTGAGGGACGATGGCAGGATTATGATGTGCGGCGTTACGCCTACTGGAGCGTGTTCGCTGGGAGTTGCGGTCATACCTATGGACACAATGCTATAATGCAGATGTTGAAACCTGGCTATCCGACATCATACGGCAGCGACGGAGCCGAGAAGTCATGGTATCAGGCTTTGGACGATCCGGGTTACAACCAGATGAAGTATTTAAAAGACCTTATATTGTCGTTCCCTTACTTCGAGCGTGTACCCGATCAGAGTGTGATTGTCAAGAACGGCACGCAGTATGACCGGCTTATAGCCACTCGTGGTGCAGACTACCTGTTGGTGTATGATTACAATAGCGACCCTATGAAGATTGACCTGCGGAAGATAAGTGGAGAGAAGAAGAACGTGTGGTGGATGGATGCGGCTACAGGCGCATTGTCATTTATTGGGACGTTCGACAGTTCTATTAAAACATTCTTCCAGCAGAATCCGCATCGTGGTACGCCAAACGACGGCGTACTCATAGCTGTTGACGCGGATAGAGACTACATATCAAAAGACCAAAAGGCTATAGCCAATAGGAGTATTGCCGACGGCAAACGTAACTTGAACGAATGATGAAGAAGACAATCCTTATACTACTTGCGACTCTGTTGCCATTGCGTATATTAGCCTCTGCGGTGGGCGTTTATGACCTTACAGTCGAGGGGCTGGTTAATCCTTTGGGTATTGATGTTACATTGCCGCGGTTCTCGTGGAAGATAAGCAGTGACAAGCGTAATGTTGTCCAGACGGGTTATGAGATAGTCGTTGCATCATCGAAGGAGAAACTAGCCCGTAATGACGGCGACCTTTGGAATAGTGGTGTGGTAAAGAGTAACAGTCAATTGTGGATTCAATACAATGGCGTGCGCCTTAAGGACAACCAGCACGCATGGTGGAAAGTCCGTGTGGCTACAAACAAAGGAAAGTCGAATTGGAGTGAGCCGCAACGGTTCAGTATAGGACTGCTCGGCGAGACACATTGGCGTGGACGGTGGATAGGATTGGAAGAATTGCAACCTGGCGATTGCCGTGGTGTGCACACACGGCTTCAGGCACGTTACTTGCGTCGTGAGTTCCAGGCTAAGGACTCGATAGTCCGTGCTACGGCATTCGTTGCAGGCTTCGGTCTTTACGAGTTCTATGTGAATGGAAGCAAGGTGGGACGTGGCGATGTGTTGCGTCCAGTACCGTCAGACTTACGCAAGACTGTTTACTATAATACGTATGATATAACCGATTTGCTGTCAAGTGGTGCGAAGAATGCGCTCGGAATAGTGCTCGAGGCGGGTAGGGCGTTCCCTCCACGACAGGAGAAATCATATAAGACCCCTTATTTCGGACTGCCTAAGTGTCGTATAAACGTCATTGTCGAGTATTCTAATGGCAAGAAGGAAACATGGGTGACTGACGACAAGTGGAAGCTTTCTACTGATGGTGCCATACGCTCTGCCAACGAGTATGATGGCGAGGAGTATGACGCACGTATGGAATTTGACGGTTGGACGACTGTGGGCTATGACGATTCCAAATGGGTTAAGGCGCAGCGTTCCGCTATTCCTGACGGTACGCTCCGTGCGCAGATGACACCTAACATGACAGTAGAGAAATACTGCAAGCAGCCTGTTGTCAAGAAATGGGGTGACGGATTAATCCTTGATTTCGGACAGAATATGGCAGGGTGGATAGGCTTCCGTGTTCCGCAAGGCGGACGTGGTGACACGATACGTGTTAAGTATGCAGAAAAGCTCGCTGCTGACGGTGGTCTGTATACTGCCAATTTGCGAAATGCGCAGTCCGAGGATATATACGTGCGCAATGGAAAGGAAGATGAGTGGAATCCTACCTTTGTTTATCACGGATTCCGCTATGTCTACGTCACAGGACTGCCTAATGCCAAAGCCGATGATTTCACTGCATATGTTGTTGGCGATGAGATGCGTGCGACTGGTTCCGTCGAAACATCCGATACATTATTAAACAAGGTACTCCGCAACGCATGGTGGGGCATACGCAGCAATTATAAGGGTATGCCTGTGGACTGTCCGCAGCGTAACGAGCGTCAACCGTGGCTTGGCGACCGTACCGCAGGATGCCTTGGAGAGTCGTTCCTGTTCGACAATGAACGGTTGTATTCCAAATGGATGCGTGACTTGTCGGAAGGAGTGCGCGAGGATGGTGCAATGTCGAACGTAACGCCGTCGTTCTGGAATTACTATGAGGACAACATGACGTGGCCTGCCGTATTCCCATTCGCATGTGACATGCTATATGAGCAGTTTGGTAATCCGCAACCGATTATAGACAGCTATTCCGCGATGAAGAAGTGGCTCGACCATATGCTTTCAGAGTATGAGGTCGATGGAATAATAACCAAAGACAAGTATGGCGATTGGTGTGTTCCACCAGAAAAGCTGGAACTTATACATTCGCAAGATCCTGCACGGCAGACTAATGGCGAACTCATTTCGACAGCATACGGAGTAAGGGTACTCCAACTCATGGAAAAGTTCGCACGTATGCAGAACCTTTCTACTGATGCGGAGACTTATAGCGCAAAACGGGCGGAACTTATCAGGGCTTTCAACGCCAAGTTCCTGACAGTTAAGCGTGGAACGTCACCACGTCCAGGACATGTTCTGTTCCCCGACAGTGTGTTCTATGGCAACAATACGGCAACAGCCAACGTGCTTCCGCTTGCTTTCGGCATTGTACCCGACAGCGTAAAGGCAGATGTGGTGAAGAACATAGTTCAAAACATCATCGTTACAGGAAAGGGGCATGTGACCTGTGGCGTTATAGGCATAAGCTGGTTGTTGCGCGGACTTAGCGACAATGGATTTGCCGATGTCGCATATCTGTTGGCAACACAGCATAAATACCCCTCTTGGGGATATATGGCAGAGAATGGTGCGACTACGATATGGGAGTTGTGGAATGGTGACAAGGCTAATCCAACTATGAATTCTGGCAACCACGTCATGCTCCTTGGCGATCTTGTTACATGGTGCTTCCAGTATCTTGGCGGCATAAGACAGAGCGACGGTGTGGCATACAAGCACATAGTCCTGAAGCCGTCGTTCGAGATTGAGGACTGCTTCAATATCGATGCCTGCTTCACGTCGCCCTATGGAAAGATAGTGAGTAAATGGAACAAGACCCTCCAGCGTCTGCATTGGGAGGTTTCGATACCTGCCAATACGACGGCATCGGTCTGCCTGCCGAATGGAGAACTCAAGGAGATAGGCAGTGGCGACTATACCTTCGACTGCGATATTCCGACAAAGGACAAGAACATTGTGAAGGATGAGTTCCTCTATGAGTTCGCTCCGTTCTATTCGGCTCATGCCTCTACCATCACCGAACTTAAGAATGGCGACTTGCTTGCCGCATATTTCGGCGGAACATGGGAAAAGAATCCCGATGTGTGCATATGGGTAAGTAGGAAACCAAAGGGGAGCGACAAATGGGAGGCTCCAATACTTGCAGGCGACGGTGTGTTTGAACTCGGTACGGCTGATGTGGCACTTGCCGGATTGTCGGGTATCAACGACTCGACCACAAGCGCATATCTCGGTCCAATCAAGAGTATGCCAAATATCCACTACGACTATCTGACGAAACGCAGCGATGTGGTTAAGCAGAATCCTAAGTTGAAGCGCAAGGCTTGCTGGAATCCCGTCCTTTTCACCATGCCCGACGGCGAAGTCCTGCTCTTCTATAAGGTCGGCTCAAGCGTAGCCGACTGGCAAGGCTGCCTTGTCCGTTCGCGCGACAACGGCAAGACATGGAGCAAGCGCGAGATGCTGCCAAAGGGCTTCATCGGTCCGGTGAAGAACAAACCCGAACTGATTGACGGAAGGCTCATCTGCCCGTCAAGTACGGAGAAGGGCGGCTGGAAGTTCCATGTCGAGATTTACAATCCGCAGACCAAGGAATGGAAGTATGTAGGACCTATCGAGGCTGACTCCGCCATCCTCACCGACGACGGCAAGATGCATCCAATCAAATGCATACAGCCTAGCATCCTGAAGCTTAAGGACGGCAGGCTGAAGGTGCTTATGCGCACCCACAACGGTAAGCTTGCCACTTCCTACAGCTCCGACAACGGCGACACATGGACGAAAGTTGAGCTTACCGATATTCCGAACAATCAGAGTGGCACCGACGCAGTTACCTTGAAAGACGGTCGCCATGTTTTGATTTACAACGACTTCGAGACTATCGTCGGTACTCCGAAGGGAGTACGCACTCCGCTTCGTGTCGCTCTTAGCGACGACGGCGAGCATTTCTCCAATTATGTCACTTTGGAGGACAGCCCTGTCGACCAGTATTCATATCCCGCAATCATTCAGGGACATGACGGAAACCTTCATGCCGTTTATACATGGCGTCGTCTCCGTGTAGCTTATAAAGAGATTAAACTTCCAAAATGAAATCAATACGATATATAATGTTGGCACTGACGTGCATCGTATGTTCGTCTGTTCATGCCCAGCGTGTAAGTATAATTACAGAGCGTACTGCGTCAAACCGTGAGACTTTTGCCGCGGAGTACCTTCAGAAGAAGTTGGCAGTACTTGGCTATGAAGTTACTGATAGGAAACCTGACTATAGGGTAACGTTAAGTCAGGCAAAGGATACTGCCGGACTACGCAAGGAGGGCTTTACAATAACGACAAAAGGAAAGAAGATAAATGTTGTCGGCAATGATGGTACAGGTGTTATCTATGCTTGCAACGAGATAGCGGAACATGCACGCCGTACGGGAACATTGTCTTTGCCACGTACTATTACCGACGCGCCTGAGATGGTGCTGCGCGGGGCGTGTGTGGGATTACAGAAGACCACCTACCTGCCAGGGCATCAGGTCTACGAATATCCTTATACTCCGGAGAACTTTCCGTGGTTCTATGACAAGGCGCAATGGATCAAGTACCTTGACATGCTTGTAGACAACCGCATGAACTCGCTATATCTGTGGAACGGTCATCCGTTTGCCTCTCTTGTCCGTTTGAAAGACTATCCTTTTGCAGTAGAAGTAGACAGTGCCACGTTCAAGAAAAATGAGGAGATGTTTTCTTTCCTAACCAAGGAAGCCGACCGTCGTGGTATATTTGTCATACAGATGTTTTACAACATCATCGTCAGCAAACCTTTTGCCGACCACTACGGACTGAAGACACAAGACCGTCACCGTCCTATAACTCCACTTATCAGCGACTATACGCGTAAGTCGATAGCGGCATTCATAGAAAAGTACCCGAACGTTGGGCTACTCGTGTGCCTCGGTGAGGCAATGGATACATACGATGACGATGTAGAGTGGTTTACCAAGACGATTATTCCTGGAGTAAAGGACGGGTTGCGCGCTCTTGGACGTAATGACGAGCCGCCTCTACTACTTCGTGCCCATGACACCGACTGTAAGCGTGTTATGGAAGCTGCGTTACCGCTGTACAAGAACCTGTATACTATGCACAAGTACAATGGCGAGTCGCTGACTACGTACCAGCCACGCGGACCTTGGTCGCAGATACACCGTGACTTGGCAGCACTCGGAACCACACACATTGAGAATGTGCACATACTTGCCGACCTTGAACCTTGGCGTTGGTCGTCGCCAGCTTTTGTAAGGAAGGCCGTTGTGGCTATGCACGATATCCATCATGCCAATGCGCTGCACCTCTATCCACAGGCATCATACTGGGACTGGCCCTATACGGCAGACAAGCTGCCTGACGGCAAGCGTGAGTATCAGCTTGACCGTGACTGGATGTGGTATGCAACATGGGGACGTTATGCATGGAACTGTCGGCGTGATACCGTCGATGAAGCCCACTATTGGGATGGACGGCTTGCCTCTTATTACGGTATCAGTGGCGACGAACAGTCATATGGTGCCGACCTTATACGTAAGGCATACGACGAGAGCGGAGAAATCGCGCCGAAGCTCCTACGCCGTTTTGGTATTACAGAAGGCAACCGCCAAACGCTTCTGCTCGGAATGTTCATGAGCCAGTTAGTTAATCCTTACAAGTACACCATATATCCTGGCTTCTATGAGAGTTGCGGACCTGAAGGAGAGAAGCTTATAGAATATGTTGAAAAAGAATGGAAGCACGAGCCACACACGGGCGAACTGCCCCTCGACATCGTTGCACAGACTGAGGTTCATGGCGATCGTGCTGTGGCTGCGATAGATTCTGCCGCATCATTCGTTACAGTGAATAAGGACGAGTTCAGCCGTTTGCAGAACGACATGCACTGTTATCGTGAGTTTGCCTACGCCTTTGGGTGGAAAGTCAAAGCCGCCCAACACGTACTCAACTACAAATGGGGCAAAGATATAAGCGAACTTGACGCTGCCGTGCCACTACTTGAGAAGAGTCTTGAGCATTACCGAAAGCTCGTTGACCTGACTAAGGATACGTATCTGTATGCCAACAGTATGCAGACTGCGCAACGCCGTATACCTATCGGTGGCGACGGTGGAAAAATGAAGACATGGGCAGAGCTTCTGCCGCGTTATGAGCAGGAACTGGCTAATTTTAAGAAGAACATAGAGATGCTGAAGGCGAAGGCAAACGGAACGTATACAGAGACAGCCACGGTGATAAAGCCTTTGCGAAATGCCGAAGTCTCATTCATAAATACCCAGCACCAAACACCTATTACTCGTGGCGCACGACTGTTCACCGACCTTGACAGTGTCGTAACCGAGGTCGCCCCGGAACTTGTCGGTATGAATGCCATTACGTTGCCATACTCCGAGATGCGCAGTAAGGCGACTACTATCGAGTTCACGACCAAGAAGCCAGTAACGCTGCTTGTGGGCTATTTCCGTGACGACCAGATGAAATATGCCAAGGCACCAAAGCTCGAAACCGACGCTACTGCCAACGACTACGGACAAGCCGAGCCAATCCTTACGTCGGCTATTAGAATAGATGGTATGCCACAGGTGAACGTACACCCATATCATTTCAATGCGGGGCACCACACGCTGTCATTACCTAAAGGCGTGTTGCTCATACTTGGCTTTACGTCCGATACGATAGCGCAACGTGATTGCGGCTTGTCTGGTTCCGATAAGGCTATAGACTGGCTGTTCTATTAATATAATGGGGGAAATGAGGAAACAGCTTCTTACATTATTAATATTCTCGTTGTCATCAGTACTTGTACACGCCACGATACCGGACTCTGTGATGCAGTCCGTGTACGACGAGGTTCGTACTCCATACAAGTATGGACTTGTTATAGCTCCGGAAGATAACGGTCACAAGATAGACTGTCCTATTGTCTACTGTGAGAACGGGCGATGGTATATGACCTATATCGTCTACAACGGCAGCGACGGACTTAACGGACGTGGCTATGAGACGTGGCTTGCCGTCAGCGACGACCTGTTGCACTGGAAGAAGCAGGGACGTGTACTGTCCTATGCCGACAGTGGTTGGGACATGAACCAGCGTGCCGGTTATCCGTCACTCATTGATTGGACTTGGAATGGAACCTATGCAATGGATACATATCGTGGTCGTCATTGGATGTCATACTTTGGAGGCACTGGCACAGGTTATGAGGCGGTGCGTGCTCCTTTGAGCATAGGCATGGCATCTACACGTGGCGATATAACGACAGCCCATGAGTGGGAAGCAAGCAAGAAACCAGTACTCTCATATAACGACAAGGACGCACAGTGGTGGGAACGGCTTACGCAGTATAAAAGCACTGTTTATGAGGATAAAACAAGGTCTTTGGGTTGCCGTTTCATTATGTTTTATAATGCGGGAGGGGTCAATCCGTCAAATGGTTTGAAGGCCGAGCGTATCGGTATCGCGCTTAGTGATGATATGCGCCACTGGAAGCGTTATAGTGGCAACCCCGTATTTGCTCACGAGCAGCCTGGCATTATCACGGGTGACGCGCAGATAGCTTGCTTTAGCAACGCTGCGCAGCCGTTATACGTGATGTTCTATTTCTCGGCTTACAATCCGTCGAGGAAGTACAACGCATATAATACATTTTCCGTCAGCCGTGACCTTGTTCACTGGCAGGACTGGACAGGTGCCGACCTCATAGTTCCGAGCAAGCCGTATGATGATATGTTTGCCCATAAGAGCTATGTAATGAAGTCGGGTGGGGTAGTGTACCATTTCTACTGTGCCGTAAACAAGGCGGGGCAACGCGGCATAGCGGTAGCTACAAGCGTACCAATGGGGCGCAGCGACGTGTCGTTTCCACAAATAGAGAAGAAGGGACGGCGCAGGGTAGTGTCACTCGACAGCACATGGAATGTACGTGTTGTAGAGGCTAACCAGAAACTTGTGTATGATGAGGACCGGTGGCATACGGTGAACATACCGCATAACTTCGACAATTATTATGGTTATCGCCAGCTTCGTCATGGCAATCTGCACGGTACTGCCGAGTACACAAAGACATTTAACGTAAGGAAGAAGGACGGACGTAGATATTTCCTGTGCTTTGAGGGAATAGGCACATATGCTACGGTGACTATAAACGGTCATTCGTTCCCACGTCAGGGCGTTGGCCGTACGACACTTACACTTGATGTCACTCCCTATCTGCAATCTGAGAATACGCTGAACGTGCGTGTCGAGCACCCTGAGATGATTGCGGACATGCCTTGGGTGTGTGGTGGCTGTTCCTCCGAATGGGGATTTTCCGAAGGCAGCCAGCCGTTCGGTATATTCCGTCCGGTAAGCCTTGAGGAGACTGATGAGGTTCGTGTAGAGCCATTCGGCGTACACGTCTGGAGCAACACTGCCTGCGACAGTGCTTTCATAGAGACCGAGATTCATAACTATGGAACGGCTGATGCCAACATACAGCTCGTCAACAAGATGAATCAGGCTGACGGAAAGACATTCTTCCGTCTGACGAAAGATACTGTCGTCACTGCCGGCAGTACCATTACCGTGCGCCAGTCTGTTGCCGTTGCCGGCGTTCACCGTTGGGACACTTCCGATCCATACCTGTACACTCTCGCGACGATGATAAAGCGTGACGGGCGTACTACCGATGAGACCAGCACCGAATTTGGCTTCCGTTCCGTATCGTGGCCCATGAGCCGTGACAGCGGCGACCATCATGGGCAGTTCCTGTTGAATGGCAAGCCTGTATTTATAAACGGTACTTGCGATTACGAACATCTATTTGGCAACAGCCATTCGTGGAGCCATGAACAAGTGGCATCACGCGTAAAACTCATGCGCAGTGCCGGATTCAATGCTTTCCGTGAGGCTCACCAACCACACAACCTATATTACCAACAGTTGCTCGACGAACAGGGAATGCTCTTTTGGAGTCAGTTCTCTGCCCATATATGGTATGACACTCCACAGTTCCGTGAGAACTTCAAGCATTTCCTTCGCCAGTGGATTCGCGAACGCCGCAATTCGCCGTCCGTAGTCCTTTGGGGATTGCAGAATGAAAGTGTGCTTCCAAAGGACTTCGCCGAGGAATGCACTGCGATAATACGTGAAATGGATCCGACAAGCCGCGACCAACGCCTTGTCACTACATGCAACGGTGGTGAGGGAACTGATTGGAACGTCGTCCAGAATTGGAGCGGAACGTACGGAGGCAGTGCCGACAACTATGGCAACGAGTTGAAACGCGACGACCAGCTGCTTAATGGCGAGTATGGCGCGTGGCGTACGCTCGGACTTCACTATGATAATGGCAATCGCCCTGTGAAGCGAGATTACAGTGAGGAGGGCGCGGCAGCATTGTTGTCGAAGAAGGCACGGCTTGCCTACTCCGTACGTGATAGTGTCTGTGGGCATTTCCAGTGGGTTTTCGTATCACACGAGAATCCGGGGCGTGTGCAGCCAGATGAGGCTCTGCGCCGTATAGACAAGGTGGGACCTTTCAACTACAAGGGCTTGCTTTCACCGTGGGAACAGCCGGTAGAGGGTTATTACGCATATAGGAATATGTATGGGGGGAATGTTGGCTGTGGCATAGACCATACTGGGAAGAACATTCCTACGGCTGCCGACATGCATCCTGTAAGCCTGAAGCCTGCCGATGGTTATACATATTTATATAGGGTGAACTGTGGTGGCGACGACTATCGTGACACTAATGGCAACCTGTGGTCGCAGGATAATGACCTGTGGTCGCATTCTTGGGCAAAGGCGTTCGGGCTCAATCCTTTCACGGCATCGCAGGGACATATGACCGATAGCATTCACGGCACTAATGACGATGTCCTGTTCCAGTCGTTCCGTTGGGGGCGCGACAAACTCGGCTATGACTTCGACGTGCCTGACGGCAGTATGTACCGTGTGGAGCTCTATTTTGCCGAGCCGTGGCTTGGAGTCCGTGATGTTGATGCTTGTGAGGGTGAGCGCGTATTTTCTGTGGCAGTCAACGACACCGTGTTGAAGGATATTGACCCGTGGGCTGAGGCAGGCTTTGCCGGTGCATTGAAGAAGGTGGTTTATGTACGTCCGCAGAATGGAAAGATACATATCGGCTTCCCCGATGTCAAGGCTGGCGAGGCTGTTATAAGCGCAATTGCTATAGCGGCAGACAATATTTCTTCTTACGCACTTTTAACTCCCACCACCCACCACCTGTCACCCGACTACTGGCATAGTCTCGACGGCGATACGCTTGCGCAATATCCCAAGTCGTTGTTGCCAAAGGACGCGGAGGCTTTTCCTGCGTCAAAGTATACGGCGAAGAAGCTGAAGAACAGTTTTGTGTGGACTATAACGCCGGGCGTGGCACGTGAATACGCCCTGCGCTTCCGCTATAAGAATACGACTTCTGCGCCAGTGAAGGCGCGCCTTACGATAACCGACCGCAACGGCATCGTCCTTCAAGACCGTGCCATTACATATCCGCCGACACCAAAGAAGTTCAAGACGCTTAGCACCACTACCGGGACGCAGATAAATGCAGGTTCCTACAGTATAGCCGTTATTGGTGGAAATGGATTGGAATTTGACAATCTTGAAGTGCAATAAAGAGATGAATAAGATATACGTATTGTTGCTATCGTGTTTGTCAGCCATAAACGCCTTTGCCCCGCAATCGTTGGAGGCTGCTGACGGGCATCGTGACTGGGAAGACCAGCACGTGTTGTCGATAAACCGTGAGCCCGCGCGTGCCGACTTCATGCCTTTTGTCAGCACGGTTGGCGATAGCCAGATAAGCCTTGATGGTATGTGGCGGTTCTCATGGACAAAGACATTCGAGGAGCGCGAGCCAGAGTTTTACAAGACAAATTTCAACGATAAGCGTTGGAGGGATTTCCCCGTACCTGCCAATTGGGAGGTAAACGGATTCGGGACTCCTGTTTATATATCCGCCGGCTATCCGTTCAAGATAGATCCTCCACGTGTCACGAGTGAGCCAAAGCATGGCTGGACTACGTTCGTCGAGCGTTCACCGACTGGTCAATACCGTCACTGGTTCACGCTTCCTGACAGTTGGGACGGTGGGCAGACATTCCTCCGCTTCGACGGTGTGATGTCGGCATTCCATGTATGGATAAATGGTCAGATGGTGGGTTACAGTCAGAGTTCGTTCGATGCCGCAGAGTTCAACATAACGCCTTATCTAAGGCGGGGCAAGAATCTCGTCGCGGTCGAAGTGTACAAGTACAGTGATGGAAGCTATCTCGAAGACCAGGACTATTGGCGTTTTGGCGGCATACAGCGTGATGTCACCCTTTTCCACACTCCCGACATAACGTTCTCCAATATAGCCGTACGCACGGAGCCTGTGGCTATCGACACTTGTGGTTACATGGCGGTTCTGCAAACGGACTCTACCGATTATGACCTTCTCGTCAATCCACAATTGAGGGTTTATAATGGTGAGCGGGGCGACGGATATTCCGTCCATGCCTCTTTGGTTGATGCCGACGGCAGTACGGTCGCTAATGGTAGCGTGGACGCTGACGGCATACTCGACCTCAATCACAAGGCGCGCAATATGAATGAGTGGTATCCACAGAGGGGCGGTGCCAAATTCGGACGGATAGTCATGCGTGTCGCCAAGCCGCACGAGTGGACGGCAGAGACACCGTATTTGTATACGCTCCGCATGAGCCTTGTCGACTCTGCCGGGCGGACGGTAGAACGGGCGGAACAGAAAGTGGGATTCCGCTGGATAAAGATAACTGGTGGCGAGATACTCGTCAACGGTCGCCCGATAATGATACGTGGTGTCAACCGCAATGAGTTTGACCCGTGGCTGGGTCGTGTGATGACGGAAGAAAGAATGCGGCAGGACATTCGCCTGATGAAGGCTGCCAATATCAATGCCGTGCGTACGAGCCACTATCCGAACTGCGCGCGGTGGTACGAGCTGTGCGACTCGGCAGGGCTTTACGTCATGGACGAGACCAATGCGGAGACTCACGGACTGCGTGGCTCGATAGCCTCGTGGCCTGACTGGACTGCGGCATTCGTAGAGCGTGCGCAGCGTATGGCGGAACGGCACAAGAACCACCCTTCCATTATCTTCTGGAGTCTCGGCAACGAGAGCGGCTTTGGCGCGAGCCATGCCGCTATGAGCGGTTGGCTGCATACGTTCGATCCCACACGCCCCGTGGCTTACGAGGGCGCGCAGACTCCTTATTTCAAATCTTCAGACTCGTTGCGCGGTTGGGACGAGACTACGTTCCCATACACCGACCCTCGGTGTGTCGATGTCATCGAGCGTTTCTATCCGCGCGTGAAGCAGGAATACCTCAATCCCGGCGTTAAGGCTGGTGGCGAGGAGCGTGCGGAGAATGCCCGTTGGGAGCATCTTGCAGATATTGCGGCACGAAAGAATGATGACCGTCCCATATTGACCGCCGAATACGCCCACTGTATGGGCAACGCCCTCGGCAACTTCAAGGAATACTGGGACGAGTTCTATTCCACCAAGCGGCTTGCCGGAGGCTTCATATGGGACTGGGTCGATCAGACTGTCGGCGACAAGCATATGGGCGGCGATTATGGCGACAAGCCTAATTCTGGCACGTTCTGCATCAATGGCATCATTCGTGCCGACCGCGAGCTTACGCCAAAGTTCTACGAGGTGCGCAGCGTGCTGTCGCCCGTGCAGTTTGAACGCCGCGACGACAGCGTGGTGGTCGTCAACCACTACGCACACGTCCCGCTTGACGGCTATACCGTCGAAGTCCATACTATGGACAATGGCTCGATCACGGACAATGCGTCCATTCGTCTTACGGGCATACGTCCTGGCGGCAGCCGAGCTATCATGAAGTTGCCGACGGTGGCTGCCGCCAACCGCCGCCACGATGTGCGCCTTAACCTTGCGGCTATAACCCCGCAGGGCGACACCGTGGTCACGCAGCAGGTGGCGGTAAGTGAACACGTCACCGCTGTAAGCCCTTCTGTTCTGGGGCGCGGCATGGCTCCACGAAGGGAAAGCCTTGAGGTCTCGTTGAGTTGCGCGCGCGCCGCGACCGACAATGACAAGGGATTCGGCAACTGGCTGGCAAAGGAGTGGAAGAACGACAGCCTGTATAATCCGACTGTGGAGAGACTCGGCTCCATGGTGAATGCCGATGGTTCTACGGCAGATTCCACGCGCTACCGGTTTGCCCGTGGCTCGATAGTAATGACTACGGTATGGAGGCAGGCCGGCGACAGTGCCATAGATGTCAAAGCCACCTTCACGTGTCACGGCACGCTGCCCCCGCTTCCACGTCTCGGATTGCGGTTCCGCATTCCGTCGGAGTACCGTAACATAGAGTATTACGGTCGTGGGCCGTGGGACAACTATCCCGATCGCAAGACTTCGGCGCTGGTAGGCAGGTACGTTTCGACCGTCGGCGGACAGTACACCCACTATCCGCGCCCGCAGGACAGCGGCAACCATGAGGACTGCTCCTATGTCGTGCTGTCCGATGATGCCGGACGGAGCCTTGCCTTCAAGGCACTTGGCGAAACGCCGTTCAGCTTCAGCGCGCTGCCGTATAGCGTGGAGGACTTGCAGGAGGCGCGACACGACTACGAGCTGGAGCCTTCCGGTTATGTAGACTTGCATATCGACTGCGCCGTGCTCGGACTTGGCAACAGCTCCTGCGGTCCGGGCGTGCTGGAGAAATACGCCATAGATGCCTCGCGCCCGCACACCCTCTCGCTGCGCATAGCTGCAAGTGGCGTGGGGCACTGACGGCCTCGCCTTGCATTGGTATGGCGAAACGTTAAATCCGTCACACTTATTTTACAAATGCTCCGCCATGGAGCCTTGTTTTCCGTTCCGGCAGTACTGCTGGCGCAAAAACAGGGCTTCGTGGCGGATTTTCTTATATGGTTGTAAGCCAGTGGTTTAGCCATATTGAGGCTCGGAGGTATAGTATCCGTCCCTGGACTCAGGCACATTTGCCACTCGAATCAGGCACATTTGTTCGTCGATTTAGGCATATTCCAGCCTCGAATGAGCCTGATTAGCCTTTCAACACCAATGGTGTTGCTCGTGGACTTCAATGGTGTTGCTCATCAACACCAAGGGTGTTGACGGGCAAATTGAATGGTGTCGAGCCTCGACTTCAATGAAGGCGAGATTTGAGGAGGCGGAATACGGCTCCCTTCTCCCTCTTTGTCGCGTTCAGGAAGTGTTAATTTTCGGCAAATAAAGTTTACATCTGGAATTTTTATATATCTTTGTGGCGTATTCTTCATGATACAAGCGACAACTGAAACACAAACCGAGTATTAACTAACACATTACAGAATGAAGACAATCCTTGTCCTTGCCGCCGCGATGCTCGCTCCGGCTGCCGGTCATGCGCAGACAGACTCGCTGCGCGACGGGCGTATCGACGATGTAGTAGTGACTGGCACGCGTACAGTCACCGACGTGCGCCACCTGCCTTTTACGGTCGATGTCGTAGGCCGTCCGCAACTGACGGAGAACCAACGTGTGAACATACTGCCAACGCTTATGGAGCAGGTGCCGGGGCTTATGCTCACGTCGCGCGGAATGATGGGCTATGGCGTAAGCACCAATGCCGCAGGAGGGCTGAGCCTGCGTGGTGTCAGTGGCGGTTCAGGTCAGATGATGGTGCTCATCGACGGGCACCCACAGTACAACGGCGTGTACGGTCACCCCATATCCGACAGCTATCAGACGCTTATGGCAGACCGTGTCGAGGTGCTGCGCGGGCCTGCTTCGATGCTCTATGGCTCCAACGCCATGGGAGGAGTGATAAACATCGTCACTCGTGGAATGCACGAGGACGGAGTGCGTACAAACGTCAACCTCGGCGCGGGCTCGTGGGGCACGGTTCAGGCAGAAGCAAGCAACCAGGTGCGCAGCGGGCGGTTCTCGTCGACGGTCGCCGCGCAGTATGGCCGCAGCGACAACCAACGCCCGCGCATGGGCTTCGAGCAGTATGGCGGATACGTGAATCTCGGATATGACTTCACGGAGCATTGGCGTGGCTGGTTCGACATTGACATCACACATTTCAACGCTTCCAATCCCGGTACTGTTGACAACCCCCTGTATGATGGCAGGCAGTGGATAACCCGTGGTGCGGCGTCGCTCGGCATTGACAACGACTATGGGTGGACGAACGGACGCTTGAGCGTCTACGACAACTTCGGGCGGCATAAGATAAACGACGGGACCCACGACCCTGTCAACAGTCCGCAGACACGCTATTTCCGTTCCAAAGACGCTCTGGCAGGCATAAGCTGGTATCAGAGCGCGCGACTGTTCACGGGCAACCGTACGACGGTCGGACTCGACTACCAACACATATACGGTCGGGCATGGTATACGTCGATAGCCACAGGCGAGATA
Source organism: uncultured Prevotella sp. (assembly GCA_964523825.1). GTDB lineage: Bacteria > Bacteroidota > Bacteroidia > Bacteroidales > Bacteroidaceae > Prevotella. The sequence continues at coordinate 51,295 of CAZGAT010000017.1, forward strand.
CTCGACACGCCCAACAAGCAGAGCGGGCACAGCCATCGCAACGAGGTCGCGGGATATGTAGACTTCCGCCAGGATATAACCTCGTGGCTTACGGTTGACGCTGGCATACGCCTCGACCATCATTCCATAACGGGCAACGAGTGGGTGCCGCAGGGCGGACTCGTCTTCCGCCCGATACAGACCGGAGCGTTGAAGATGATGGTAAGCAAGGGATTCCGCAATCCGACGATGCGCGAGCTGTACCTGTATCCGCCATCAAACACCGACTTGAAGCCCGAGTGCCTCGTCAACTATGAGCTGTCATGGAAGCAGTCCCTGTCCAAGTTCAGCTATGGCGTGAACCTGTTTTATATCAATGGCGACAACATGATTCAGACAGTACGTGTAGACGGTCGCCCACGCAACGTGAATACGGGACGTATAGAGAACAGTGGCGCAGAGGTAGAGGCGGCATGGAGTGTGAACAGCCACCTCGTGATTACCACAAATCACTCCGTACTGCACATGGTCCATCACGTGCTTGCCGCGCCTGAATACAAGGGCTACATCGGCGCTAAGTGGCATAGCGGGATATGGATGATTACGGGTGGAGTACAGCAGTTGGCAGGACTGTATACGGCTGTCGGCGACGACGAAAAGACCGAGAACGCCACGCTCGTACACGCCACTGTCAACTGCCAGGTGGCCAAGAACATAGGACTGTGGGTGAAAGGCGACAACCTGTTGGCGCAAAAGTACGAGATTAATGCCGGATTCCCGATGCCGCGCGCAACGTTCATGGGTGGCATCAACGTGAGCTTCTAAATATGGCAAGCAGGCTGTCGGTACGCGATAGTGATTATAGTTTTAGTAGTTATCATTTTATAAAAAGCAGTTGTATATGAGAAAGATGTTATTGACATTAGCGGCGCTTGTCGTTGCAACGGCAACGTTCGCACAATCGAAGGTCTATCTGACGCGTGAGATTTCGCCAGAGTCACTTGTCAAGATATACAAGGCTCTTGGCGTCCAGGCTAAAGGGCGTGTGGCTATAAAGATTTCGACTGGCGAGGGCTCCAACCCCAACTACCTCAAGCCTGAACTGATTAAGGATTTGGTTTATGAGGTGGACGGAACTATCGTAGAGAACAATACCGCATATGGCAGTACGCCTGATGACACGCGCAGCAACACCGAAAACCATTGGCGCGTCATCGACCGTCACGGATTCACCAAGTACTTCCCGGTAGACATCATGGACGAGTACGACGAGATACGCATACCGGTGCGTGACCATACCCACTTGAACTACGACATCGTGGGCGGACATCTCGCCAACTATGACTTCATGATAGCACTCAACCACTTCAAGGGACACCCGATGGGTGGTTATGGCGGCGCGTTGAAGAACCTTTCCATTGGTTGCGCAAGCAGTAACGGCAAGGCGTATATCCACTCGGCAGGCAAGATGAACAAGCTGAACATGGACTCGCTGTGGACTCCCAAGTACATTGGCGACCAGGACGGATTCCTTGAGAGTATGGCTGCCGCGGCGCAGGCTGTGGTCAACTACTTCCAGAAGGAGAACGGCATTATCTACATCTCGGTCATGAACAATATGTCTATCGACTGCGACTGCGTAGACCACCCCGAGCCGGTAAAGCTTAAGGACTACGGCATACTTGCCTCTACCGACCCGGTGGCGTTGGATCAGGCATGTGTAGACATCATAAACAACCAGAAGGTAACGCCTGAGAACGACAAGACCGACCTTATAAACCGTATCAACAAGCAGCACGGCACCCATACCATTGACTGGGCTGAACACATTGGTCTCGGCTCCAAGAAGTACACAATTGTCGAAATAGACAATTAATCCGCAAAGCCACTGTATTCTTACATGGCTAAGGGGAAGTTGAAGTGGTCTGATTCCACTTTAACTTCCCCTTGACTATAATATACTGGACCTATAAGAGCGTTGCTGCTCTATCCAGCTTTTTCCGCGAGTTGTGACGGAGGAAAGCCGTACTCGCGTTTAAAGGCGGTGGAGAAGTGGCTCAGGTTCTTGAAACCGACTTGCAAGTATACTTCGAGTGGCTTCTCTCCGTTCTCTATGAGCCGGCGGGCTTCTTTCAACCTGCGGCGTGTAAGCCACCGTCCAGGTGACAGGTGGAATGTGTTTTCAAAGTCCTTCTTGAATGCCGACAGGCTGCGCCCCGTATAGTGGGCGAACTCGTTGATGTTGAGGTCGGACTTGTAGTTGTCGTTCATGTATGTTTCGAGGTTTATCTTAAACGGCTCGGCGAAATCAAACAATAGCGACACCACTTCGGGCTTTACCTGCAACAGTGTCAGCACGGCTTCTTTCTCCTTGTTCTCCATAAGTGCTTCCGACGGATATTCCTGCGCGTCAAAGTAGCTTTCAAGGCTTTTGAAGAAACCTTTGAGAAAAGGATGTTCCGGCAGCAATATATATGGTGTAGTCTCTGGTTGCAGATGCTTGACATTGGTATGGAAGTCAACCTCGCTCATCATTTTCTTAAAAATGGAGTCTTCAGCTGTAGGAACAATCCCTTGAAAGGCTCGCCGTTCTTTGACGGGTGTTTTACCTTCAGCATCTTGTGGTTGCGTGGCAGGAAGAAGCTCTGTCCTTTGGCAAGATGATACTGCTTCTTGTTTGGCGCAATGAGGTCAAGCTCGCCGCTGCATAGATAGACGAGCATATGTTCCGTTACCATTTCCTCGCAGAACTTGTCGTGGAACACCTCGCAGCAGTAGAAGGTATCCATGAAGTTGTAGATAGTGATGTTCTTATCCATATATTCGTTTCCCTTTTGTATGTTGCAAAGTTACATATATTATAATGTATGTCGGTTTGCTGAAAGGTTAAATCTACTTTTCTGAAAAGTCGTGGCATTCATGCCATTGTACGTTTCATGCAGTATTATGGAAGAATGAAGGGGAAAGTCTTTTCAGCAAAGTTCAAATGACTTTTCGGAAAACCACATTGGTGGGAAAGTGCAGTAACTTTGCAACCGTAAACAATGAACAATTAAAACACAAAGAACTATGTACAGCGATTTCACATTCTACATGCCCACCAAGGTGTTGTTTGGTGCCGGTCAGTTACAAAACCTACATAATGAGCAGATGCCAGGCAAGAAGGCTCTCATCGTTACGAGCAATGGACAGAGTACCAAGAAGTACGGCTATCTTGCAGCTACGGAGAAGGAACTCGACCTTGCCGGCGTAAGCCATGTACTCTTTGACGAGGTTCGCCCTAATCCAACGAGGCAAAACGTCATGGACGGCGCGGCAAAGGCTAAGACTGAAGGTTGCGACTTTGTTGTGGCACTTGGTGGAGGTTCCGTCATGGACTGCTCGAAATGTATCGCGCTGATGATGGTCAATCCTGGAGATTTGTGGGATTACGCATTCTCCGCACGTGGTGGAAAGAGAAACTTTCAGAATCCGTCAAAACCGTTGATAGCCATAACCACAAATGCCGGCACTGGTTCCGAGGTCGATATGTTCTCGGTGATAAGCAATGATGAGGTAGAGGAGAAGACGGGCGTATTCGACATATCTATGTTCCCGACAATATCGGTTGTCGATTCAAACCTTATGATGTCAGTTCCGTCACGATTCACCGCCTATCAGGGTATGGACGCGTTCTTCCATGCGGCAGAGAGCGTAATCAACAAGTTTGAGCATCCAATGGGCGAGATGTTCGCATTGAAAGCAATCGAACTTATAGCTAAGAACCTGCCTGTGGCATATAAGGACGGTGGCGACAGGGAAGCCCGTGCCAACATGGCGCTCGCCAACTCGCTTGCAGGATATTATATGCTTTGTACGTCGGAACATACTATGGAACACGTCATGGGCTCATACCATGAGAACCTCGTCCATGGTGCAGGATTGATAATGATATGTCACGAGTATTTCGACTTCTTCGCAGAGCGCAAGGCAGCCGAAGAACCCATGATTAAGATGGCTCGTGCCATGGGTGTGGAGAATCCTACGAGTGGCAAGGACTTCATCAATGCGCTCGACAAGCTCGTTGCTTCAGTAGGTTGCGCCAACCTGAAGATGAGTGATGTCGGCATAACGAAGGACGAACTTGCCAAATATCCAAAGCACATACACGAGGTTCTCGGTGGCAATAATGATGCCGACCCGCTGCCGCTTAGCGATGCCGACTATCTCGGAATATACGAAAGAAGCTATAAGTAATGTGGAATGAAGAGTGCTATGACCGAACTTGAAAAGAAAGCCCTTCGGCTGCCGTTCTGTTTCGACGACCCGGAGATAGACGCGCTGAAGTTGCACGCTGTCAAGGGCTGTCAGAAATTAGAATCGATAGACGTTCTCGACACTGCTGGCAAGCAAGCCGCGATACGCGAACTTCTCGGCAGCGTGGGGGACAATCCCAACATACTGCCGGGGTTCATCTGCGACAATGGAGCCAATATCCACGCAGGCAAGAACCTGCTCATTAACTACAATGTCACCATTCTCGATGTCGACGAGGTTCGTATCGGCGACTATTGCATGATAGGACCAGGAGTGCTAATCGCAACTGTCAACCACCCCATGACACCGTCAGACCGTCGCAAGCATTTGAGTCTCATCAAGCCAGTTACGATAGGCGACGACGTGTGGATAGGCGGTCATGCCGTCATACTGCCAGGAGTTCATATCGGCAACAATTGTGTGATAGCGGCAGGAGCCGTCGTCACGCACGATGTACCAGACAACACGCTTGCCGGTGGTATCCCTGCCAAACCTATAAGGAATCTCGACGACGATGTAGAACGTCGTTCTTGATGTCTTATGTCCTGTATCAAGAAGTGGGTATTTAGAATTCGACGTGGAACTGATGCTGTCCGTCGGCGTATGTATAGTTGATGCGCCAGTGGTGGTAGTCGCAGATGCTCTTGACGATAGCCAGTCCGAGTCCGTTGCCCTTTTGGTTGTGTTTCGTGCGATAGAACCGTGAGAATATGCGGGCTGCGTCGAGTGGTGGCTCGTCAGACGGATTGGCAATTGTCAACCCCTTGCCTTTTACCTCTATATAGATTACGCCTTTCGGAGTGTTGTGGCGTACAGCGTTTACCACGAGGTTGTTTATCATGCTTTCCAACAGCGTCTCGTTGCAATCGACCGTAAGTGTCGTGTCTTCAAACCGTGTCTTTATTGTGATGTCGGCGGCGAGTGATTCGAGGCTGGGAAGTATCGAGCGTATCTTGTCGCAGACGTTGACCATGGCGTGGGCGTTGTACTGATTGTTCTCTATCTTCGACAGTAAAAGCAGGTTGCGGCTCAACCTTGACATATGGCGCAGTTCTTGGTATATCTGCTGTATGGCTTCCGCCTGTGTTGGCGTGAGGCTTTCGTCCTGCATTAGGTTGTCGAGCCGTCCCTGTATTATGGCTATTGGAGTTTGCAGCTCGTGCGACGCATTCTCGGTAAACTCCTTCTGCACCTGGTAGCTCCTTACGCTGTCGTTCATGATAGAAGTCAGCGTGTCGCCAAGCTCGTCAAACTCACGTGTGCCTGTATGCCGCAAGTGTGGCACGTTGCCAGTTTCCACACGGAACTCCTTGGCTGTCGACAGTATGTCGCGGAACGGTCGCCACAGCCTGTGTGGTACGTACCGCATTACTACGAGCACGGCTATGAACAATATTACGATAATGGAGAAAAATTGTATGAACAATCCTTCAATAGTGTCAGCTTCAAGGTCTATGTCCGGGTTCTGTATGCCGTAATCGCGCACAAGGTCAGCAAGGTCTTCGGCATAATACCGTGTGGTTATATAGTACAGTACGGGTATTGCGAGCACGGTTAGTGCGACCATGCACGCCACGAACCGCATCATTAGCCTGCTTGCGAGCGTCCTCTCTTTCATAGACTTATTTGTATTTATCAAAGATTCCACTTGTATCCCGTTCCGTAAACGGTCTTGATGCAGTCATTCACGCCCGCTTTGGATAGTTTCGACTTGAGGTTCTTTATATGGCTGTATATGAAGTCGAACGAATCCATCATGTCTGCCATCTCTCCACTAAGGTGCTCGGCTATTGCGGGCTTGGAAAGCACTTTCCCCGTATTGCTGACGAAGAAAAGCAACAGATCGTATTCCGTACGGGTCAGCACTATTGGGGAACCGTTGGCAGTTACCGTGTGGCGTAGCAAGTCTATGGTCACGCCACCAGATTGCATGATATTGCTTGCGGCAAACTCCTTTCGGCGTATCAAGGCGAATATGCGCATAGACAGTTCCGGCAGCGCGAACGGTTTGGGAAGATAGTCGTCGGCTCCTATCTCCAGTCCGCTTATGCGGTCGTCAAGTGAGTCTTTCGCCGATATGATTATCACCCCTTCGCCACTTTTCCGCTTGCGTATCTCACGGAGAATATCGAGACCGTCGCCACCAGGCAACATAAGGTCGAGCAGCACGCAGTCATAGTCATACGTTCCAGCCATCATCTTGGCATCGTTGAAGTTGAACGCCTGCTCGCACAGGTAGTCCTGGCTCGTGAGATAGTCACGAATGCTGTCTGACAGTTTGCGCTCGTCCTCGATAATCAGTATCTTCATCAATTCCATAACGGCAATGCTCCCTTTTTATTGTACCATCGCATTGGCTACGAGTGCCGTTACCGTCATGGCAAATACGGCAAGCAACGCTGTCGGGCGTTTCCGTGTGGTATAGATCCGCATATTTGTGGCAAAGTGTTTTGTGACTGTATAGGCTATACCCCAGCCGAGTAGCGCGCCACCGAGAATGTCACCTGGATAGTGTACTCCGAGGTATATGCGCGAGTAACACATCATTGCTGCGAATGCTATGAGTATCGTGCGTGTAATTCTATCCTTGTATATCGTGCAGAGTATAGTCACAATGCCTACTGTGTTGGCGGCATGACTCGACACGAATCCGTGTAAGCCGCCCTTGTAGCCGTTGACGTAGTGAAGCATCATACATATCGTCGGATCGTGCGACGGACGCAGCCTGCCTACGAGTGGCTTGATGACTCCTGACGACAACTGGTCGAAAAGCACAATCATCATGGCTACCCACAGCGTGAACACAATCTTGTCCCTCGTGCTGCCAGGGTGCATATATATAATGGTAAAGACGGCGGCAGCCATAAGTGGCAGCCAGTTCGCCTGTCGTGAATAGCCGTACCAGAATGAGTCCGCAGCCGGTGTTCCTGTGAAGTTCAAGGCGAGCATGGCGCGCTTGTCTGCTGCGTCAAGCAGTGGAATCACAGCCTTTGCGCCATCTATAATCCACGGTTCAAGTTGGTAGCACAATCCGGCAATGCATACGAGTAGTGTCAGAATGAAGATGCGTTGCCATTCGGCATAAGTCAGTCCTAATGTCGGGTGGCTGTAATAACGTACCATTGTGTTCGTATAGCCTAAGAGAATGTTCATTTTGCCTAATCGTTTGTCGATGGCAAAGCTATTGGCTAATCCTGTACACATTTTGAATATTCCGCCGAAATACAGAATCTCTACAAAGTTGCAGCAAAGTTTAACGTCCGCCATGCCCTTGCCATTATATAATAAGATACCTTTGCAGTCGGATTTATGGCAATGTACGTTACATTAATAATAGTAGGGCTGATTGCCGGCACTCTGTCTGGCTCGGTAGGTTTTGGAGGAGGCATGATACTTCTGCCCGTAATCACATATTTTTATGGGGTAGAGGTAGCCGTCCCCGTCAGTACAATAGCGCAGATGATGAGCAATCTTTCTCGTGCTGCAATGGGTTGGCGTGATATTCAGTGGCGGCAGGTGGCATGGTTTCTCGTGCCGGCGTTGCCGTTCACTGCTTTGGGAGCGTTTGGCTTTTCGATAGTTGACAAGACGTTGATGACGCGGCTGCTGTGCTTGTTCCTCATAGTGTTCTCCATTATGAAGCTGCGTGGCAAGATGCATTTGCCGCGTGGTCGCAAGACCATGCTCATAGGTGGCGGACTTACTGGTTTCATCAATGGTATGCTCGGAATATCAGGACCATTGAGCAGTGCGGTGTTTTTGACGCTTGAACTGTCGCCAGTCGCCTACATAGTGAGCGAGGCCGCCGCAGCTGCTTCTATGCACATAGTCAAGGCTGTCACGTATGGCAAGTTCGACTTGATGAACTGGCATATATTCCTAAATGGATTCTTTATAGGTTGCGCAATGATGCTTGGCAACTTCATAGCCCTGCGACTTATAAAGCACGTGAACAAGAAACCGTATCAGCGTGTAGTCGCCGCCGTGATGATAGCTGTTTCCCTTTGGCTCATCGTCACGGTATAATCTTAAAAAACTTTATCGTTTCTTTGCCGTTAGACAATAAAGTTATACTTTTAAATAAGATAGGCTGCACCTCAACAATTAAAAATCAATAAATTAATTTTTTATTGTCTTCGGTTAGCACTACCTTTGAATAAGGTAGGCTGCACTCGGCAATGAAAAGAAAAGCGAGACTTTTCTTTGTCATTTCACTTGTTTGCACTATCTTTGCATTGTCTCATTATGCACGCATAGAGTACAAATCATGAAAGTAATTATCAACAACTAACGGACAAAGGGAGAACGGACATGGAAGATATAGGCGCATACGTAAGCGACATAGGGCAGGCATACGAGGGATTGAGGCTTGAAACCGCAAGCAGAAATAAGGCGGAGCAATCATCGGAACATTCCGACGGCAAACGCATATGCCTGAACGAGAGGCAGATGCAGGCGTTCGCCAAGTACACGACGGACAACCGCGCGCAGAAAAGGGCGCACGACACGTTCATGCTATGCTTCTACCTCTACGGAGCGTCAATCATGGACGTTATATACCTGCGGCGTGAGGCTTACCGGGGCAAGTACCTCAAGATAAAGAGGCACCTGTCCGACTTCTCCGTCATAGTACCTATAGACCGAAACGTGAGGAACTACCTCAAGATGTTCGAGAGCAGGGACGAGTCTTCGCCATACCTGCTAAACTTCCTTGACGGGGTGCGCGGAGAGAAGGCGCAGTACAACAAGTACAGGGCTGTAAACCGCTCTATCAACCGCGGACTGGAGAAGATTGCAGATGCAATGGGGCTTCCAGTACCGTTCACTATATTCTGCGCGCGAAACACCTTCGCCTACCTAATACGCAAGGCGGGCAATCCGATTGACGTAATCACCCGTGCCTTAGGGCTTTCCAACGTCTCGATGACACGAATGCTGCTTGACGGGCTGCCTGAATAAAGGGCGGATATGAGCGGCAGTAATGATAAAAAACGTTAAGAAACGAGTTAAAACAACGCCCGTCCTTGACGTGCTTCAAGATAATTTATATTTTTGCAACGAAAGAAAGTTTCCCTTTATGCGTGCATAAAGTACAAATTAGGGATAATCCTTTCTCCCTCTCTTTCTGGAGAGGGCAGGGGTGAGGCTAATTCCCTACGCTTTGGGTCGGGGAGAGGCTTCTTATTTATGAGTTAACTGGCTGGAGGTCGGTTCCACTTCCATGAAGCCAAATAGATAATGTACAGTTCCGGGGAACCACGGGACAGAAACGAATTCGTAAAGTTATGAACAAAGAAAAGAAAACGTATGTTGAGCCAAACATGAAAGTCGTAGAGGTTGAGGCAGAGGCAATGATGGCTGGAAGCTGTGTTATTGAAGGAGGTTGCTCTTGTGATGGGACTAATGCCTGTGACGGAGATTTAGGTGCTAAACAGGGTGGCTTCACTCCTGAAGAATCAGGCTCTGCATGGAAGGACTAATTTGGTAATAATGGCAGTGGGGACAACCCCTGCCAATACCTTTGAACGACCTTAATACTTTTTGCTTATGAAACGGAGGATTATATATGTTATGGCTCTATTGCCTGCTGTAATGTTTATGGCTTGCAGTAGTGGAAATGATAGTACTGATAGCGTCAGTACGTCTGATGACATTGTAATACGGAATATAACCATATCTGCAATGCCACTTAGTGGAGAAGTTAAGGATAATATTGAAACATCTGCAAAAGCTGTTATAAGCCGTTCCGTAGGATTGGGCAGTGGTACACGCCTTCAAGTAGGTTTTCAATTGGGAGATACAGTAGGAATATTTGCAAAAGATGGTGCACAAATACCTTTCGCTCTTCCTATTTCGGCTAATACGACAGTAACAAATGCAAATATATACGCTGAAGGTTGGAGTACGAAGTCAGGCTCTCTATATGCTGTATACCAACCTTATAACCGTTATAACGTTGAAATCAACAGTAGCCGTGCTGTGCCATGGGATTACAGAAAGATTCAACACCAAACAACGCATGACACCCGAGACCATTTGGGCAAATATTGGTTTTTGGCAGGTAGTACCGTAACACCAACGGTTGGTGATGACGGCACGGCAGAGTTTCAATCATCTTTATACAATATGGGAGCTGTAATCCGTATACAGTGCATTGTGCCAGCAAGTGGAAACTTTGTCCGTGAGATGCTTGTAGCTGATGATAAGTTGTTTGCCACCCACGGGACGTTCGATTTGTTTGACGAGACGGGAGGTGTGCCAGATTTAGCCAATTCAAGTAATGTACCAAGTCCCGTACCGTTGCCATGTACCTATCAGCCGTTTAAAGCTTTGGGGTATACCGACCATGTTACGCTTGATATAGAATCAGCACAACGTGAGCCTACGGGAAGCAACCGTGTACTTACTTGCTATTTTACCGTACCAGAGACTGATTTGCGGGGGCACGCTTTGACATTATATCTTTGGGATTCCGATGGCAATCTGTATTTCGGCACTACTACGGCAACTTCATCTAATGGATATTTGTCACGTAATGCTATTAAGAACATAGCATTCACCAATATGCAAGCCGCGTCAACGCTCGACGTAACGCTGAACGATTGGGAAAAAGAGGAGCTGTGCCCGACATGTACGCCGGTTGCATGGTAAACGCTTCCGCGAATTA
>CAZGAT010000018.1:0-62138 GCA_964523825.1 uncultured Prevotella sp.
CGTTTCAGGTGCGTGTGTTTCACGACGTGCAGGTTCGAGTCCTGTTCTGGGCACATCGCTTTATTCAAGATTCACAAAATACATGTTGGAGAGGTGGCGGAATTGGTAGACGCGCTACTTTGAGGGGGTAGTGATAATTGTATCGTGGGAGTTCGAGTCTCCTCCTCTTCACATTTTTAAGAATTAACCACACGACAATAGTTTAATTCATTTGCGGCAATAGCTCAGTTGGTAGAGCGCGACCTTGCCAAGGTCGAGGTCGCGGGTCCGAGTCCCGTTTGCCGCTCTTTTTTATGAGGGAAAACTAAACCATTTTCATGAACTTATACATACGTTTTTTTGATAGTGAGGTGTTGGTGCACAATGCCAATGAAGCATTAGAGTTTTTGGCTTCTATTCCAGAGATTCCTTTGGATAAGACTATGGAGAATGAAGTCCGCAATTATATAAAGAGCGACGTTACATATCCCAAACGTTGTAAGGTGCGTCCACATGTCTACTTCATAATCATCAAGACGGAGGCGGCTACGATGCAGGACTTCAAGGATAAGAAGGCACTGCGTGGTGTCTCTGCTGCCAACAACCGCCGTGACAATCCTTCATTGACCCAGCTTAACGAGGAACGAGAGGGCTGGTACGAGGGCAAGCTTGACTTCAAGCGTGTCGTACTGCTTCCTTCTACGGGCAAGCACGAGTACCGTGATACTCATTTCGTGGCTCGGTGCAAGGCTATTTCGGGTATGGACTGCTACAACCGCATTGTGGATTACTTGCAGTCACGTGTAGACCGCCGCAGCCAGTTCCCGTCGGCAAAAGGCAAGAACTTCAGCTTCTCATACCTCGGTATGTGGAAATAACACCCTGGTCTGTCGGAATGACGACGCTTGCCAGTCTTGACAGGGTGTGTCATGGCACGCCGTCAGTACAAAACAGGCTTTTAATATAATGTAGAGGAGGCAAGGCAATGAACAAGGTGATGCTTATAGGCAATGTAGGCCAGGAGCCAGAGGTGCGCTACTATGACAAGGATCAGTGTGTGGCGCGCGTGAGGCTGGCTACGACCGAGCGTGGGTACACATTGCCTAACGGTACGCAAGTCCCTGACCGCACAGACTGGCACAACGTGATATTCTTCCAACGGCTTGCAAAGGTAGTCGAAGGCTATGTGCACAAGGGAGACAAGATATATGTCGAGGGAAGGATACGCTACCGCGCCTATGACGACAAGAAGGGTATGCGGAGGTATGTTACGGAGATAAACGTGGAGAATATGGAGCTGCTTACTCCGCGCCGTACGCATTCCGACGGCGTGCAGGCTGCCGCAAATCTGCAACATAATCCCCCGCAGAGCCAGCCCTCTGCCACAAACACACAACAAGACGGCGGCACGCCGGGCAGCCAGGACGGTCTGCCATTCTAACTGCATGATACCTTTATACGATATTTCTTCACTTGCCACATTCCACGCTCCCACTATCGGAGCCGTGGTGGCATTAGTGCTTGCAGGCTTGCTGCTTATTATGTCTGGCTTCGCAAGTGGGTCGGAAATAGCATTCTTCAGCCTTTCTCCTACGGACATAAACAGTCTTGATACGGAGAAAAGCGACACTGACCGCAAGATACAGATGCTTCGCGACGACAGCGAGCGTACTCTGGCGACGATACTCATAACCAACAACTTGGTGAACGTCACTATCATCATGCTGCTTAACTATGTGTTCGGCAAGGTGATAGAGTTCCACGTCGTGTGGCTGGAGTTCCTGTGCATAACTGTACTGCTGACGTTCCTGTTGCTGCTCTTTGGAGAGATAATGCCCAAGGTATACAGCCGCCAGAACCCTCTGGCGTTCTGCCGTCGTGCGGTTGGCGGAATACTCATACTGCGCAGGCTGTTCTGGCCGGTGGAGAATGTGCTGTTGAGGAGTGGCACGTTCGCAGAGAGGGTGTTGCAGAAAGAAGGACATCAGTTGTCGGTAGACGACCTGGAACAGGCTCTTGAACTGACCGACAGTGACGACATACGCGACGAGCAGAGTATGCTCAAAGGCATCATCCGCTTCGGCGACGAGACTGCCAAGGAGGTTATGACCTCGAGGCAGGACATCGTAGACCTCGACATACACTCGCCATACGGGGACGTGCTGAAGTGCATCGTCGACAACAACTACTCACGCATACCCGTATACCAGGACAACGAGGACAACATACGCGGAATACTGTATATCAAGGACCTGCTGCCGCATCTGTCGAAGCCGTCTTCGTTCCGGTGGCAGAGTCTGATACGTCCGCCATACTTTGTGCCCGAGACAAAGAAGATAGACGACCTGTTGCGCGAGTTCCAAGCCAACAAGGTGCACATAGCCATAGTAGTTGACGAGTTCGGAGGCACGAGCGGACTCGTGACCCTGGAGGACATATTGGAGGAAATAGTCGGAGAAATCAACGACGAGTACGACGACGAGGAGAAAACATACTCAAAGCTTTCCTATAACACGTATATATTCGAGGGCAAGACACTGCTCAGCGACTTCACAAAGATATTGAACATCGACGATGACGAGTTTGCCGACGTGGAGGGTGATGCCGACACGCTCGCAGGGCTGTTGCTCGAGATAAAGGGCGACTTCCTGAGTCTGCACGAGAAGGTGGACTACAAGAACTACGAGTTCGAGGTTGTCGGTATAGAGGAGAGGCGCATCAGCCGGGTGAAGGTAACGATACACCCAAGCCAGAAATCCGATACTACGGCAGGCAAGTAGATTAGGCTGGCGCAGCATGGAAGTCATTACCATTTCCGACGATATGCTCATAGCCGTAGGCACCATAGAGCGTGCCGATGGCATGACGGCAAGGCAGTGCGAGCGCGCTGCCGTCACGCTTATGCTCGGCAGCCTGGCTGTGCGCGTTGCCCAAGACTGGCGTGTAGAGATGCCTGTAGATGAGTCAGGAAGCGTAAACCTTACTCACGACGATTCGGGCAAGCCCGTGCTTGCAGGCTTCCACATCAGCATTTCCCACACTGTATTCAAGACTGGCGGCTATGCCGCCATTATGCTGTCGCGCCACCATGATGTAGGCATAGACATCGAGTATAGGAGCGAGAGGATTATGAAGATAGCCGCCCGCTTCCTCCGTAGCGACGAGAAGCCTGTGTCAGTCACAGACCACCTGGTCTGCTGGTGCGCCAAGGAGGCAGTCTACAAGCTGTATTCTGCCGACGACCTGACATATCAGCAGATGCGCGTCGCTGGTGATATGTCTGAGGTCATGAACATGAAGCGTGGCGTAGCCGTTCCTATACATACCATTGCCAACGACCGTTTCGTGCTCGTCTACTCATTTCTTTCTTGAAACTATAATGCCAATATTTTTATAGTTGCTGACCGTCATACAGAAAGACGGATTCTGATCCAAATCAACGCCGAAGGGTGATGTGAAATTTTCCAATGTATTTTTATTAGTTCCAAAGATTCTTCGTATTTTTGCAAAAAATAGAAGAAGGAGAAATACAATGGAACAGATAAGGACACGTGAAGAATTCCTTCAGAAGTTCGAGAAGGGCAAGCAGCGTAAGCACGAAATGGTCGAGAAGATGAAGGATGAAATGATTGTTGAATGTGAGAAACGTTATGGCAATAGGCCAACGTCATTCTTCGTACTATGAAAGAGTTGGATCTTGATAGAATCAATGAAACCGCTCCGTACAAAGTATTCAATACGGGGCGGTATCATTATTACGGCTTTAAAACTAAAGCCGATGTAGTTTTGTTCGTAGGTTTTACCGATGACGATTTGTTATCTACTGAATCCTACCAGTTTTCTATCCTTAACGGCAACGACAAGCCATCACCAAGGGACAATGGAGTCCGTGACACCGTTTTTTCCATCATAAACGAGTTCTTCCGAGTCAACAACGCAACAATGTTGTATATTTGTGAGACTGGCGACGGCAGACAGGCTATGCGCAGCCGCTTGTTCAGTTATTGGTTTACTACCTTTGCCGACAAGGGTAAATATTCAATCCTGCAATCTTCTATTGTTGACAGAGAGGGGTGTTGACAATTTCTTCGCAATGCTCCTAAGAAACGACAACCCTAATATTAATAAAGTCATCACGGAATTTACAAGCACCATAAACTTCTTCAGCCACAAGCCTAATGACCAATGAAGTTGACATAATTGAGAACCAGCTGTTTGAAAAACACGAAGCGGTCTTCAAGATGCTGCTTTTCGACCATACAACCCGAAAGAATATCTTTTGGGCGACTGACAGTTATATAGATTTGGGAGAAGGCTACCAACCACACGACCCGATTACAATACCAAAGATAACAGGAGAACATGGCAACGTCATACGCCCACGGTCTATCAAATCAAGAGAAGAGCAGACACAACGTGCAAAGAATATGGCGGAAGTATTTACTCCTTCGTGGGTATGCAACGCTCAGAACAACCTCGTTGATGAAGCATGGTTTGGGCGCAAGGACGTTTTCAACCATGAAGAAACCACTTCTGACGGCACACATACTTGGACTCCTACTGACAGCCCCATTACTTTTCCCGAGGGCAAGACGTGGAAGCAATATGTCAATGACAACGTAATGGAAATTACATGTGGCGAGGCTCCCTACCTCGTCAGTCGCTATGATACCGTCACCGGCGAGCCCATACCCATAGATAGACGCATCGGGCTTCTCGACCGTAAACTTCGCGTTATAAGTGAGAATGTCGAAGAATCTGGCAAATGGCTCAAAGCTGCTCAGTCGGCATATAAATCCACCTACGGCTATGAGTGGCAGGGCGATAACCTACTACTTGCACGTGAGGCTCTTTTCTATACCTTTATAGACTACTACAAGGAGAAGTTCGGGAAACTGCCATTGGAAAAGTCAATGGAATTCATTGCCTATATCATTTCATGGAACATCTGGCAAATGGACGGACTGAAAGGAGTAGTGCCCGAATCGTGCGAGAATGGATTCCACAAGGTAAACACAATCTTCGGACAACAGGAAGAAAAGATAGAATGCCACGGCTGCCAAGACGGGAACATACGTCACCACAACGGTATTTACTGCCTTATAAGGGAATGGGGACACACCGACCCAAAGACAGGCGAGTCTAACCGCAAGATAAGATTCATAGAAACTATAAAATAAATCTAAAAACATGGCTACATTCACTTCCTCATTAAAGCCCCGGCTGATATATATATTCGCCATAAACGACGAATACCACCGGAACTGTTTGAAAATAGGCGAGACCTCTGTCGAAGAGGTGTTCTAAAGAATTGAAGTTTTCGCCTTTCGTGCGTGACCCATAATGATATTTTGGTGAATCGTAGAAAATCTTGTGGAAATCGTCAAACCACCCTTCGTCTACTACGGGACGGTGGGTAATTATAAGCGTTCTTCTATATCGTTCTTCTTTTACTACTTGCAGTGCGGAAAGCGTTTTGCCAAAACGCATTTTGGCATTCCACAGCATTTGACTCCCATTTCGGAATTGCTTGATAGTCTTGTTGATGGCTTCCCTTTGTTCTGGGCGGAATACGATCGGAGTCTGTCCTTTTGTTATCTCATCAGAATTAAGGCTTGACTTTCCTTGTTTGACAGCATGTATTGCACGTTTCGCTGTTTCGAGGTCACAAATGAACCACTCGTTTGCGCCTTTCACTTGATCGAAGACCTTTTTCTGTATACCAGAACGCTCTAAAACCAAATGGACTTGTTTATCATTGAATGACTGCACTTTGTTGTCTGCAATGAAAACAGTCAGTTCTGTCCAAAGAAGATTGTATGCTATGCCAGCAGTCTTCGTATATTCATCTATTCTTTTCCTGGCAGCCTTTTGCAGTATCTCATCGTTGGGTTGAGGCAGTCCGTCTAACACCTCTTCGACAGAGGTGACAACTTTGTCTATTTTGTCTCAATGCAAGACATGAGAGGAAGCGAAGAAGTGGGAGGCAAGTTCTCAAAAGACAGCGATATTTTCAATACATCTTGGGACATGCTGATAATTGACGAGGCACACGAGGGCACGAAGACTGATCTTGGCGCAAGCGTTATCAACAAACTTTCGAAACCAACTACCAAGGTGTTGCGCCTGTCAGGAACGCCATTCAACCTGCTTGACGATTATAAGGAAAGCGAGATCTTCACGTGGGACTATATCATGGAGCAGAAAGCAAAGACGGAATGGGACCTTATTCACATGGGCGACCCGAACCCGTATGCAGGACTGCCAGCAATCAATATCTATACCTACGACCTCGGCGCGCTCATGGGCGAGTTTGCCGACGACGAGAAGGCATTTAACTTCCGCGAGTTCTTCCGAACACGTGATGATGGAACATTCATTTATGACAACGACATCGACAACTTTCTAAACCTCCTTTGCAAGGACGACGAGGGCAGCCTTTATCCTTACAGCAACGAGAAATTCCGAGACATCTTCCGCCACACACTATGGATGCTGCCAGGAGTAAAGGCTGCAAAAGCATTGAGCAAGAAATTGCAAGCTCACCCTATATTCGGAAACTTCCATATAGTCAATGTAGCTGGCAATGGCGACGAAGACGAAGAAAACAGCGACGCGCTCAAGCTTGTCAACGATGCAATAGGTCAAGATCCCGGCATGACATGGACTATAACTCTAAGTTGTGGCAAACTTACGACCGGCGTAAGTGTCAAGCCGTGGACAGCCGTGTTCATGTTGGCAGGTTCTTACAGCACCTCGGCAGCAAGCTATATGCAGACCATATTCCGTGTGCAGACACCTTTCACTTACAAAGGCAAGATGAAGACCGAGTGTTATGCGTTCGACTTCGCGCCCGACCGCACGCTGCGTGTCCTTGCTGAAGCTGCTCACGTCTCGGCAAAGGCAGGCAAGCAAACAGACGAAGACCGCAAAGTCCTTGGCGAGTTCCTCAACTTTTGCCCTATTATATCCATAGAAGGCTCGCAAATGAATCCCTACGATGTCAGCAAGATGATGGGGCAACTAAAGCGTGCGCAGATTGACCGCGTAGTGCGAGATGGATTCGAGGACGGTGCACTATATAGCGACGAGCTGATGAAACTCACCGATGTAGACTTGAACGATTTTCTCGGACTGAAAAAGATTATCGGCAAAACAAAGGCAATGGCAAAGACTGCCGATATCGACATCAACTCGCAGGGGCTCACCAACGAGGAATACGAAGAAAAGGAGAAACTTCAGAAGAAACCCAAGAGGCAGCTTACTGAAGAAGAACAGAAACGTTTGGACGAACTGAAAAAGAAGAAGACACAACGCGTCGAAGCCATAAGTATTCTCCGTGGTATTTCCATTCGTATGCCGCTGCTCATATATGGTGCGGAACTTGAAAGCGAAGAAGATGAGATAACAATCGACAACTTCGCCGAACTCGTAGATGATAAGTCGTGGGAAGAGTTCATGCCCGCAGGAGTAACGAAAACAATCTTCGCGAAGTTCAAACGCTATTACGATCCCGATGTCTTCCGTGAGGCAGGCAAGCGTATTCGTGAAATGGCACGTGCCGCCGACAAGTTCACAATCGAGGAACGTATAGAGCGTATAGCAACCATATTCAACACCTTCCGCAACCCCGACAAGGAAACGGTACTCACGCCGTGGCGCGTTGTCAATATGCACATGGGCGACTGTCTCGGTGGTTACAACTTCTATGATGCCGACTACAAGCAAATGGAGGAAGTACCTCGGTATATATTCCACAAGGGAATAACCGACGATGTTTTCACGCCAGACAGCAAGATTCTCGAAATAAACTCAAAGAGCGGTCTTTATCCTCTTTACTGCGCTTACAACATCTACCGCTCACGTATCGAAGCAATGAAGCAGAAGTACGGAGACATTGGCCACGCATTTGCGCATAGCCTGTGGGACGCAACTATCGAGCAGAACATCTTCGTCGTATGCAAAACGCCGATGGCAGTGAGCATAACGAAACGTACACTTGCGGGATTCCGTGATGTACACGTGAACGCACAGTATTATCCAAACTTAATAAGCAACCTTAGTCAGAACCAGGCAACCGTTGTAAACGCTCTTCGCGACGGCAAGCATTTCTGGCACTTCAATGAAGACCAAAACATGAAATTCAAAGCAGTAGTGGGGAATCCGCCGTACCAAATAATGGATGGAGGTGCGGGAGCAAGTGCTATTCCTATTTATAATAAGTTCACAGATGTTTCTAAATCTCTTAAACCGCAATATATTTCATTAGTAATGCCTGCACGTTGGTATTCTGGTGGAAGAGGACTTGATGAATTTAGAAAAGAAATGCTGACGGATCATCGTATACGAAAACTATTTGATTTTATTAATGGTCGTGAAATCTTTAGCAATGTAGAAATAAAAGGAGGTGTCTGTTATTTTCTATGGGACATCAATTGGAACGATAAGTGCGAAGTATATTCACACGTGCTTGATCTAAATAAGCCCATTCATACTACGAGGTTCCTTCAAGACAACAGCAATGATGATGTATTTATAAGAGATCCAAGACTCATTTCAATAAAGAAAAAGACAGAAAAGAAGAGAATTGAATTCCAGAAAGACACATTTGATAAAATGGTCTCCAGTATGAAACCATATGGTCTTCGTGGTGACTTTTTCAAAGATCAGAAGAAATATAACCTACCAAAAATTAGTGACTCACCTATTTCTAACGGTATAGTTATATATGGGTTAGACGAAAAACAACATAGAACAAAAAAATATGCACCAGCTAATTACCCTGTACCTAATAAAGAAGGAATGGATAAATATAAAATATTTGTACCACGTAATTACGGTTCTGGAAAACTACAAGACAACATTTTTAAGACATATCTTGCAAGTCCTGGCGAAATTTGCACAGAAACATTTGTGCAGGTATATTCCTTTAAAACGAAGGAAGAAAGGAATAACTGTAATAAATATATGTGTACAAAATTTTTCCGAATAATGGTAGCACCAAGAAAACAAGATCAAAGTGCAGGAAGAGATGTTTATACATATGTTCCTTTGGAAGACTTCACATCTTCGAGCGATATTGATTGGTCTCAGTCCGTTGCTGACATAGACAAGCAGCTGTACAAGAAGTACGACCTCGACCAATCAGAGATTGACTTCATTGAGAAAACAATAAAACCGATGGAATAACATTTTCTAATTGCCCACTCCTTTATTTCGGAGTCGAGCAATTTTGTATAAGCTTTGGCTACACTCGCCAAATGTAAAAGCACGTTAGGAGTAACTATAACTGCATTGCCAATTCCATTTAAAGCAATGTTTCGCGGAATAAGGTTGACTGGAGACGGAATGACGGCGGACTGTACGCGGAATTTTCCGTTGGCAAGCGTTGAAATCTAACGAATGTATTTCTTAGGGTCTAACGAATGTATTCGTTACGGTCTAAGGAATACATTTCTTACGACCTAAGGAATACAGTCGGTAGAATGCATGAAACATTGTCGTTAGAATACAAGAATAATAGTCTTTAGAAAGCAATGATCAT
Organism: uncultured Prevotella sp.; assembly: GCA_964523825.1. GTDB lineage: Bacteria > Bacteroidota > Bacteroidia > Bacteroidales > Bacteroidaceae > Prevotella. Next base: position 9,524 of record CAZGAT010000018.1, read on the forward strand.
AGTCTTTAGAATACAATAATCATAGTCTTTAGAAAGCAAGAAAAATAGTCATCGGAATACAAGAAAAACAGCCGTTGGGCTGTAATCGGTACAGTTGCGCGTGTCTACGGAGTTCAATCTTGCATTGCAGTTGTTTTGTTATAATGATATATGTATAGTGTATGGTGTATAGTGTATGGTGCTGTGAGTGCAGTTTATCTTATGTAAAGGTAATGCAGTATTGTGACAAACCCTTGCTTGCTTTTAAAAAAATCAACAAAAACGGTATTATTATATTAAAAACATTGGTAAAAGTTTGACGTTTACATATAAAACCCCTATATTTGCAGCCGTTAATTGTAGTTATAACCATTAAAAACCATTGAATCATGAAAAAGCTATTGTTAATGGCAGCCGTAATGTTCGCCTCTGTAGGCGCATACGCACAGCACGCAGTCGGAAGTTTCACTCTCCAGCCAAAGGTAGGCTTCAATGTAGCCAACCTTACCGACATTGACGACACCGACTCTCGTATGGGCTTCGTCGCAGGTGCAGAAGGCGAATACCAGGTATCCGATATATTCTCGGTAAGTGCCGGACTACTGTATTCAATGCAGGGAGCAAAAGACAAGGAGGGTGGTATCAACGAGACTGTAAAGCTTGACTATATCAACATTCCTATTATGGCGAATGTATATGTCGTCAAGGGACTTGCCGTAAAACTCGGCATACAGCCGGCATTCAACGTCAACAGCGAGTACAAGGTATCTCGTGGCGGTACGAGCGCAACAACTGATATTGACGCAAAGACGTTTGACCTCTCCATACCGGTAGGTGTAAGTTATGAGTTCTCACGTGTGCCTATCGTAATTGACGGACGCTACAACTGGGGACTGACAAAGGTTTCAAGCGATAGCGACAGCAAGAACAGCGTATTCCAGTTCACTGTCGGCTATAAGTTCGACCTTTAATAAAGTAGTGTATAACCCACACACTGTATAGTGGCTGTCCGCAATACGGGCAGCCTTTTTTCATGCAGTATGATCATGTACGGATAAAAATAAGTATCTTTGCACAGCCGTATGATGGCAGTTAGATGACACGTAACCATGACACGTAAGGAACGATACGCATACATACTCGATTACTTCCGCAACAACGTAGGTCACAAGACAACGGAGCTTGACTTCGCTTCACCGTTCCAACTGCTGTGTGCCACGTTGCTTAGCGCGCAGTGTACTGACAAGCGTGTCAACGAGGTAACTCCCGAGCTGTTTCGCCACTATCCCGACGCGGAGCCCATGGCTGCGGCAACTCCTGAGGACATCTATGAGTATGTACGCTCGGTAAGTTATCCCAACTCTAAGTCACGCCATCTGGTCGAGATGGCTCGTAAGATAGTGTATGACTTCTGCGGTGAGGTTCCTTCTACGACTGAAGAACTAATGACGCTTCCGGGAGTAGGGCGCAAGACTGCCAACGTCCTGCAAGGCGTATGGTTCGGCAAGCCTGTCATCGCCGTCGATACACACGTCTACCGTGTAGCCCACCGACTCGGACTCGTGCCTGCGTCGGCAAATACGCCACTCAAAGTGGAGCAGTGCCTGGAGCGGAACATTCCAGCCGAGGACAACCCTGATGCCCACCACTGGCTGTTGCTGCACGGCAGGTATATATGCAAGAGCGCGAAACCTATGTGTGACAAGTGTCCGTTCGATGCCGTCTGCCCCAAGCTATTGAAGGGCAGCAAGCTGGCGTAAGTTGCAAGTATTAGGAGGATAGATAAGAAACAATGGATATAAAGCGAGATATAGAATTTCTGAAGCAGGTCGCTGCCAACAACAACCGTCCGTGGTTCCAGGATCACAAGGACGAATACACCTATTGCAAGAATGACTTTGAGCGGAGCGTTGGCGACATCATAGCCAACTTCTCCACGTTTGATTCCGAAATAGCCAGCCAGCAGGCAAAGGATTGCTGCTACCGTTTCTATCGTGACGTGAGATTTTCTGCCGACAAGAGCCCGTACAAGCGTCATTTCGGTGCCTACATCAGCGCGCATGGCAAGAAGTCGCTCCGTGGCGGTTACTATCTGCACATACAGCCAGGACACTGCCTGTTTGCCGTAGGCTGTTATTGGCTTCCTACCAATATACTGTCGTCTACACGCAACGAGATAATGTCGCGTATAGGCGATTGGCGTGAATGTGTAGAGAACAGGCAGTTTGTAGATACTTTCGGACGACCCAACGAAGGTGTTTGGAATGACGACGAGGTATCTGCAAAGGGCTTCGGACTTAACGCACTGAAGACCTGCCCGAAAGGATTTCCCAAGGAATATGAATACTTGAACTATCTGAAGATGAAGGATTACTGCTGCTGGGTCTGCCTGCCTGAAGACTTCTTCGCAGACAGCGGATATATCGGTCGGCTGACAGATATTGCCAAGACTGCAAAGCCGATGATGGACTTCATCAACTCAGTCGTGGACGATTATGAATAAAGGGTAAGAAAGTAAAAGGGTGGAAAGGTAAATCGCCTTTCCACCCTTTTTATATTTTTACTTTTAATGCGTTGCTTTCCACCATTCCGTCTGCGTCTTCGAACTTACAGCGTCGTAATTTGTACTTGGGTCGCTTATAGTTATTCCCGAGCAAGTAGAAACGTTGAACGCGCTTCCACCATAGTAAGCTGTATATATCTGCTCCGTACACGTTTTGTATGGTACTACGCTGGCAAGAGCATCATACAGCTGTTGGTTTCCTGTGGTGTCTGAACTGCAAACCTCGTCGATGTACGAACCCATATCGTAGAATACGTGACTGCGGTATCCATCGAGCGGTTGTATATTGTCCTTGTCGTAGCTCACTCCGTCATATTTCTGGTTGAAGTCACGCATAAGCGACGCTATATTGGCAGTTCCACGGCAGTCTATTGCCGACAATTCGCCGTAAGGATAGGTGTAGTTGGAATAGAAGTCACCAAAGCCGCTGACAATACCCTCATAGTTTGGCGAAGTCATCGACAGGTATTTCCATATATTTGAGTATGGAAGCCCCGCTGCCATGACCTCGCTTGTAGAGCCTACGAGCCAGTTGGTAGCGTTGCGCAATGCGTACGCCGTCTCTATGTTTGCCATATAGCAGTCGTCGAAGCAGATGTACTGCATCTTGCCGATGTTCGACTGCGTTATCGCCGTTGCGAGTGTCGTTATGTCTGCCTGCGTGCCAGCTGTCTGTCCGCCGAAACTACGACTGAATGGCTGGTTGCCTACGGGGAGCCAGCCACTGCCGTGGCTGCCTATGAGCATGGAGTAGGTGGTCGTAGGCGACAGTGACGCTACTGTATTGAGAAGCTGCGCCAAGTCACCGGCGTTAGTCACCGTACCTTTGTTCATAGTAAGCAGAACCGTCTCCGTGCCGTCGTCGTTTATCTCAAACAGGCGACTGCCTGACACGCTGTCGGCGAAGAATACTATCGTACGCGTGCCAGTATTGCCGTTGCCATTCTTTATTGCTGACTCTATGTCGTTGATATTCTCATGGAAATAGCTCGTAAGGCTGCCGTTGGCACTTGTCTCCGAGCCTGTCCACGGCATATATATGAACACGGTGTTGGCATATGTGCGCTCTGTTGGCACGTCGTCGTCACTGCATGAGCTTAGTGCCAGCAGGCTTGTTGCGACGATGATGCAGATGTTCAGCAATTTCTTCATGGCAATCGTGTATTAAATTGTTACTTACTTCTTCTTTAACTCGGCAATGCTCGCCTTGATAGCGGCAATCTTCTCCTCGGCATCGCTCTTCTTCTTGCGCTCGCGCTCTACTACTGCCTCTGGAGCATGGGAAACGAAGTTCTCGTTTGACAGTTTCTTGTTGACTCCCGTCAGGAAGCCCTCAAGATGCTGTAGTTCCTTCTCTGCCTTTTCGAGTTCCGCCTTCACGTCTATAAGGTCGCCTACGGGTACTGCGAACTCGTCGGTGCCCACCATGAACGCACTTGCGTCGGCTGGTTTCTCGTCTGTCACGCTGATAGCTGAAAGGTTGGCTGTCTTCGTGATTACGCTGTTGAATGCCTCATATGCATTCTGCCTTATGGCATCGAGCGTCAGCGATACCTTTGGCGCGATGTTCTTCTGGTTGCGTACGGCACGCACGCCAGCCACGACCTCTTTCACGTGCTCGAATGTCTCGACGAGTTTATCGTCTTCGGCATCGGGATTGGCAATATGAAGTTCGGCACGCATTATGCTCTCGCCGTCCTTCCTTTCATACAGGTGCTGCCACAACTCTTCGGTTATGAACGGCATGAATGGGTGCAGCATCTTCAGCAGCGTGTCGAAGAATCGCAGTGTCGCTTCGTATGTTGTCGTGTCTATCGGCTGTTGCTTGCCGTCTACGTATGCCGGCTTTACCATTTCGAGATACCATGCCGAAAACTCGTCCCAGAACAGGCGGTACACAGTCATCAAGGCTTCGGATATGCGGTATTGCTTGAACTGCTCCTCCATTTCCTTGTTGACGGTCTTAAGCTTGGCATCGAACCACTCTACTGCCTTCTTGTTTACCTCCGACTGTTCGATGTCGGCAGTCTGCCAGCCCTGTACGAGGCGGAATGCGTTCCATATCTTGTTGTTGAAGTTGCGTCCTTGCTCGCATAGGCTCTCGTCAAACAGTATATCGTTGCCGGCAGGAGCTGACAACATCATGCCCATACGCACGCCGTCGGCACCGTACTTCTCCATAAGCATTATTGGGTCGGGCGAGTTTCCAAGCGATTTGCTCATCTTCCGTCCGAGCTTGTCGCGTACGATTCCTGTAAAGTAGACGTGCTTGAACGGATATGTCTTGCGGTATTCGTAACCAGCCATGATCATTCGAGCCACCCAGAAGAATATAATGTCCGGGCCCGTCACCAAGTCTGATGTCGGGTAATAGTACTTTATTTCATCATTGTCTGGATTGTTGATACCGTCGAACACGGATATAGGCCACAGCCAGCTTGAGAACCACGTATCGAGGCAGTCGCTTTCCTGTTCGAGGTCGGCAGCAGTTACGGCGGCATTCACCTTCTTCGCAAGTTCGAGTGCCTTGTCGGTGTCTTCAGCTACTACAAACTGCTTCTTGCCCTCTGCGTCACGGAAATAATAGGCTGGTATGCGGTGTCCCCACCACAACTGGCGGCTTATGCACCAGTCCTTGATGTTCTCCAGCCAGTGGCGGTATGTATTCTTGTACTTCTTCGGATAGAACTCTATCTCGTCGTCCATAACTGGTGGCAGGGCTATGTCGGCGAAGTGCTGCATCTTCAGGAACCACTGTGTAGAAAGCTTCGGCTCGATTGGCACTTTGGTGCGTTCGGAGAACCCTACCTTGTTGTCATAGTCTTCCACCTTCTCCATAAGTCCGGCGTTCTCAAGGTCGATGGCTATCTGCTTGCGCACGTCCATACGGTCTTGACCGACATACAGCCCGGCAGCTTCGGAAATCGTGCCGTCATCATTGAAGATGTCTATTGTCTCAAGATGATGCTTCAGTCCGAGGGCGTGGTCGTTCACGTCGTGAGCCGGAGTAACCTTGAGGCAGCCAGTACCGAACTGTATGTCTACGTATGTATCCTCTATTACGGGGATAACGCGGTTGACGAGCGGCACGATTACGTGCAGCCCCTTCAACCATGTGTTCTTCACATCGTCAGGATTGATGCACATTGCCGAGTCGCCCATGATTGTTTCCGGACGTGTCGTCGCTACTACGGCGTAATATCCGTGCGCGTCTTTGTGCATAACGTTGCCGTCGTCCTTGCGTTCCACCTTTGCCTGGTCGTTTTCGGCAACGTAGTATTTAAGATAGTACAGTTTGGAATGCTCGTCCTTGTATATCACTTCCTCGTCCGACAGTGCCGTCTGTGCCTTCGGGTCCCAGTTCACCATACGCACGCCGCGGTAGATATAGCCTTTGTTGTACAGGTCTACGAACACTTTTATAACGCCCTTTGAGCGTTTCTCGTCCATGGTGAATGCCGTGCGATCCCAGTCGCACGAGCAGCCGAGCTTGCGCAGTTGCTTCAGTATGATGCCTCCGTGCTCCCTGGTCCAGTCCCATGCGTGCTCGAGGAACTGCTCTCGTGTGAGGTCGGTTTTCTTTATGCCTTGCTCTGCCAACCTGCCTACGACCTTCGCCTCGGTAGCGATAGACGCGTGGTCGGTGCCCGGCACCCAGCAGGCATTTTTGCCCTCCATGCGCGCGCGGCGTACGAGAATATCCTGAATGGTATTGTTGAGCATATGCCCCATGTGCAGCACACCGGTAACGTTTGGTGGAGGAATGACTATCGTATATGGTTCACGTCCGTCTGGTTTTGATGCGAACATCTTGTGGTCGGTCCAATACTGGTACCATTTCGACTCCACTGCCTGTGGGTCATACTTGCTTGCTAATTCCATTATCGTCGATGTGTTTTTAATTGTCAGTGAATTAATATAGTTGCAAAGGTACACAAAATCTGCCTTTTAGCCAATCTTTTCTTGACCTTTGGTCAATAAGAGGGGCTTGGCTTTCCAATTGGAAACACCAAACCCCACGGAAGCCCACATATTGTGTGGAATATGCCCTTATTCCGGTATACGGTAGCGGTCGCCCGTCTGCCGTACAATCTCATGTCTCATGTATTCGGAGTAACCCGGACGCTCGACGGGCACGCCTATGCCAGTCCTTGTACGCTTGAACCGTCCGTTCTCCTCTGGTTTCACCGCCATGTCGTTGTACTTTACTATAAGGTATGTGGCAAGTTGCTTCCAGCGGGCGAGCATCTGTTGCGCCTTCGTATTGCTATATTCATTGAGGTAGCGGAGTGCAGCCTGGCGATCGGTCTTGTATAGTTCGGCAGCGCGTGCCTCTATTGCAGGTTGTGCGTCGAAATAGCTCTTTTCCAGCGAGTCGCGTACTGTTTCCAGTGCCGGGAACATCTGCGAGTAGCGTGGATATACCATGTTGCTGACCCAGTTGCAGACCCAAAACGCGTTCTTGTCGGAGAAAGTCACCGCGTCGGCTCCAGGAGTGTTGAAGCATTCAGGCTGTGTCTCGTTGCCGCAATAGATAGGCACGTATGCGATCATGTTGCCGTCGTCGTTGCCCCACCACGTTATGCCGCCTATCTCGCGCGGAAGCCACGAGCGGAGTTGCGAGACGTAGGTGAAACCTGTCTGCTGTGTAGATGTGGGGCGCTCGTTGAAGTAGTGTTTCCCGTCCACATCGTACGCCAGTGGGGTGGGGCGGTAGGGCATATTCCAGTTGCCTTGCGCTACGTCGTTGTCAAGTGCAAACGGAGTACCCTCATAGTGGTCGCGCATACACGCTTCCATGTCTGCGACGCTCATCTTCCTATCGGGTATTATCCACAATGGCATATCTTCCGCTTCCTTGTCACTGCCTTCTGCCCATGGAAGCCAGCGCGACATATCCTTGAAATGGTTGAAGAATGACCATACCCGCGCCTCGCACCAGCGACGGTCGCCGAATCCTATCTGCGAGTATGCGCCTTTCCACGAGAAGTCCTTGTCCTTTCCGGTGAACCAGCCTTTCTGCCGTGCGAAACGTATCACGTTTTTTGAGTGAATCACCTCTGTATCATAGTCGGAGAAACGGCCTATCCTGCTGCAATTGGCGTGCGCGCAAATTGCGTTGTCGGGTATCCTTACGGCAACCCACACTACCTTTTGCTTCTTGTCGCCGCCACAACCCTGCATCTCCATTATCCAGGCTTCGTCAGGGTCGCAAATGGTGAATGTCTCGCCCTCGCTGTTGTAGCCGTATTTCTCGGCAAGTGTAGTCATGACTGTGATTGCCTCACGTGCGGTCTTGGCGCGTTGCAGCGCAAGGTACATCAGCGATCCGTAGTCTATCTGCCCAGTCGTATCAACGCAAGCCTCACGCCCGCCGTATGTAGTCTCGCCTATGCTCACCTGGTACTCGTTGATGTTGCCGATTACGTTGTACGTTACGGCAGCCTCGGGTATAAATCCGTGTGACGCGTGCGAGTCGTAGTCGATAATCTCACGCATCTCGCCCTTCTTGTGCGTGCCTGCCTTGTAGTGGCACAGCGAAGTGAACATTCCGTAGTCGTCGGCATTGTATGTACACAGTACCGACCCGTCGGTAGTGGCTCCCTTTGCCGCAATGAAGTTGGTGCAAGCCGAAACGTGCGCTGCTATGGCGAGCATTGCGGCGAGTATGATTGATTTCTTCATGTCTTTCTTTTGTATACTTGTTTTTCCGACTCGTCTAATCAAGGCTGTATGACAGACGAAGCCCCATTGTGTCTCAGCAAGCCTTGAAGCTCAAGTCAAGTCCTTTGACGCTGTGTGTCAGCGCGCCTACGCTTATGAAGTCCACGCCCTGCTCGGCATAGTCGCGTATCGTGTCGTAGGTTATGCCGCCAGAGGACTCAACCTCGTACTTGTGGCTTATGATTTCGACAGCCTTGCGAGTGTCCTCTGGCGTGAAGTTGTCGAGCATGATGCGGTCTACGCCACCTTTGGCGAGCACCCTGCCGAGTTCGTCGAAATCGCGCACCTCTATTTCTATCTTCAAGTCGAGGCTTTTCTCCTTTAGATACTCATGGCAGCGTGAAATGGCGTTCTCTATGCCTCCCGCGAAGTCTATATGGTTGTCCTTCAGGAGTATCATGTCGAAGAGCCCTATGCGGTGGTTCATTCCTCCGCCTATCTTCACCGCCTGTTTCTCCAATATCCTCATGCCGGGCGTGGTCTTTCTCGTGTCGAGGATGTGGCAGCCTGTTCCCTTTACGCGTTCTACATAGCGATGGGTCATGGTGGCTATGCCGCTCATGCGCTGCATGATGTTGAGCATCAGGCGTTCTGTCTGCAATAGCGAGCGTACCTTTCCGCTTACTATGAACGCGATGTCGCCGGGGCGGACGTGGGCTCCGTCTTGAATCTTCACGTCCATCACCATTGTAGGGTCAAACTTGTTGAAAACCTTTTTGGCTATTTCGACACCAGCCAAGATTCCTTCCTCTTTCACGAGCAGATGGCTCTTGCCCATGGCATCTTCTGGTATACAGCACAGCGTGGTATGGTCGCCGTCGCCTATATCCTCGGCAAATGCGAGGTCGAGGAGCTTGTCCTCCAATTCGTCTACTGTCAGCATTGTTTGCTTATAATTGTTTTAATCGTTTATCATCTTTATTGAATCGCCTGGACCTTGCGCATACGCACGCAACACTCCGTCCGCGTCACGCCGTATTTCAATCGTTCCTCCGAGCCATTCCGTCATAGGCAGCTCGTCACGGAACTCATAGTAGTTGACTACGCGCCCATACTCAATCTCGACAACTGCCTGGTTGAGCACCGCCGTCGGTGTGATTACCCTGTGTGCGCCTACTCTCCGCATCGTTTATTGCGCCGTTGCCGGCTTTTTCTTCGGATGCATTCGCACGAGGCGTATGCGGTTCACGCACAATATCTTCAGTGTCGTCGTCGGCTGCGCGTTCTGATCTGGCGGAAGCAGGAAGTAGCCTCTGACGGACTTGATGCCAAGGCTGTCGTTGTCGGCTATCGCCAATAACTGATGCGAGTCCGACGTTATGCGTAGTGTCTGGCTCGTCACGCTGTCGTTGCCCAACGTGAGCGCGAGTACGGCTACCGCGTTGCGCATTCCGTCCTGTATGATGTAGGACGAGTTGAATTCCAGCGAAAGCTTGTCGCCCTTGTGATAGGCAGTGTCAGCCTTGAGCGAGAATGTCATGCTGTTGTTGCCAGGCGTGGGCGCAAGCACCATTGCCGTGGCGTTTCTCCACACGTTTGCCGTGTCTCCTGTCTGGTTCATGTCGTCGGCAAGCGTAAGGTCGGTGCCGTCGCCACCGAGTTCCTTTGCCTCGTCATTGAGCCTTTCCGCCAATGCGTCGTAAATATCGTGCAGTTGGTCGCTATGACGGGCGTAATATCGCATTGACGTGTCCCACTGTCGTTCGGTATAGCCGTACTTCTGCAACACCGCCTTGCGGTAAGCTACAGTCAGTACGCCCCTTTGCGAAGGGTCGCCCTGGTCTGCCATTGCCGAGGCTAAGTGGTAGTCATACAAGATGTCCTCCATTTCGCCCGGCTGTATGTATTCGTCGGGAACGCCCGGCTTGCACGACGCGACAAGCACCGTCATGACGGCGATGCACGTAGCCGTGACGATTCTACCTGTTATTCTGCTGAAAAACCGTTGCGTCTTCATCTCATTATGCTTGCACTTGTGCATCGTCGCCCACATTACTTTCTTCTGACCCGGCATTGCCATCGATGCCGGTCACGTCAGCCTTATCCAACTTCCTGCCCGCTGCGGACAGTTCCTTGTTGTAGAATATGAGAAGGCAGAGCACGCCAGTGGTTATGCACGCGTCGGCAAAGTTGAATATGGCGTTGAAGAATGTGAAATCATGCCCGCCCCATATCGGGAGCCACGTAGGGAACGTGCCATGGAACAGTGGGAAATAGAACATATCGACCACGCTTCCACACAGAAGCTTGGTCTCGTAGCCCTGCCCCCACGGTACAAATGTCGAAACCGCGAACGGCGTTGACTCGGAGAAAATCTGTCCGTAGACTATCGAGTCGAAAATGTTGCCGGCGGCACCCGCGCATATCAGGCACAGCATGGCTATGTAGCCCCACCGCGCGTTCTTCCTTATCTGAACGTGCAGGTACCAGACGAGGAACCCAACTGCCACTATGCGGAATATGGATAGGAACAGTTTGGAACCGAGCTGCATTCCCCACGCCATGCCGCGGTTCTCGATGAAGTCTATCTTGAACCACGGCGCAATCTCAATCTGCTCTCCGAGACACATGTGCGTCTTCACCCACACCTTTATGGCTTGGTCGATGACAATCAGCAGTATCGTGAGGCAGACGGCGAATAAAGTCTTGTTCCTCCGTGCCATCAATGGTTTTTGTTGGCGTTCTTCGATGCTACGCTGAGCGTTGCGTGTGGCACGGCGCGCAGGCGTTCTTTCGGTATAAGCTCGCCTGTCAGCCTGTCTACGCCGTATGTCTTGTTGTCTATGCGTAGCAATGCGGCTTCAAGCCCGTTGATGAACTTCTGTTGGCGTTGTGCCATGGCGACAAGTTCCTCTTTCGTCTGTGTCAGACTTCCCTCTTCGAGTGCCTTGTATGTAGGAGACGTGTCGTCCACGTCGTTCGTGTTCTTGTTCATCAGCTGGTCCATTGTCTCCTTGTAGTCCCTGCGCGTCTTGGCAAGTTTCTCGTTGATTATGGTGCGGAACTCTTCAAGTTCTTCGTCACTGTATCGTGTCTTCTTTGCCATGGTTTAAGTCTTTTAGTTGTTATTATTAGTTTTGTCAGTATCAATCCTTGCTTATCTCGATGTTGAGATTGAAGTCGTCGAACTCCACTTCCGTGCCGTTGTTGGGCGCGATGCGTATGTCGTTGGCGAGGACCTGTGCCTTGACAAGGTCGCCGAAGTGCTCAATCGCAGCGTCGGTCTCCGCGTTCGGAGCCAGGGTTACGACTATACGGTCGGTTATCTCCAGTCCGGAATCCTTGCGGAGGTTCTGAATGCGGTTGATAAGTTCGCGCGCCATACCCTCATGGCGAAGTTCGTCGGTCAGTTCCACCTCGAGAGCTACGGTCAGGTTGCCCTCGTTGGATACCAGCCAGCCTGGAATATCCTCGCTGATAATGTCGACATCGGCTGCGAGCACCTCGATGTCATTGCCGTCGACATCGACGTTGAGCCTGCCCTCGGTTTCGAGGCGTGCTATATCGTCCTGCGAGAGGGCTTCCATAGCTGCGGCTACGCCCTTCATCAGCTTGCCGTACTTCTTTCCCATGACGCGGAAGTTGCACTTTACCTTCTTTACAAGCATGCCTTGCCCCTCGATGAAGTTGAGTTCCTTGACGTTGGTTTCGCCCTTTATCAAGTCTGCCACTGCCTCTATGCGGCGGCGTTGTGTGTCGTCGATGGCGGGAACCATTATCTGCGACAGGGGCTGGCGCACCTTGATGTTGACCTTGCGTCGGAGTGCCAGAACCATGCTCGTTATCTTCTGAGCCATCTCCATGCGTGCCTCAAGGTCGGTGTCGATTGCGCTCTCGTCAACCTTGGGCCACGTGTCGAGATGGACGCTTTCGAGCTGTCCGCCCAGATCGTGGTACAGCCTGTCGGCGAAGAACGGCGCGAACGGCGCGAGCAACTTGCCGACGACCATCAGGCACGTATAAAGCGTGTCGTATGCCGAGCGTTTGTCGGCGCTCATCTCCTTGCCCCAGAAACGCTTGCGGTTTAACCGAACGTACCAGTTGGAAAGGTCGTCGTTGACGAACTCGTCGATGAGCCTGCCCGCGCGCGTGGGATCGTAGTTGTCGAGCTGTGCCTGCACGCCCTTGACGAGGCTGTTGAGCTTTGAGATGATCCAACGGTCTATCTCTGGAGCGTCCGCGCCCGGATGTGCTGCCGTGGCTGCTGGCTCGTAGCCGTCGACGTTGGCATAGAGCGCGAAGAAGCTGTATGTATTATATAATGTGCCGAAGAGTTTGCGACGGCATTCGTCAACTCCGTTTTGGTCGAACTTGAGATTGTCCCACGGCTCCGAGTTCGTCATCATGTAGAAGCGGACGGCATCGGCTCCGTACTTGTGTATCATCTCGAATGGGTCGGTTACGTTGCCGACGTGCTTGGACATCTTGTTCCCCTTTGCGTCGAGCACGAGTCCGGACGAAATCACGTTTTTGAAAGCCACGTGGTCGAACACCATTGTGGATATTGCGTGCAAGGTGAAGAACCAGCCTCGCGTCTGGTCGACTCCCTCGTTGATGAAGTCGGCGGGATAGAATGCCGGTGGAACCGGCGTTCCGCTGTATGTAGAGTGGACGAGCTGGTCGCGATACTCGGCTTCGGTCTTTCCCGTGGCTTTCAGTCCCTCGGCGTTAATCTCCCCTTCGAACGGGTAGTGCTGTTGCGCGTAAGGCATGGAGCCGGAGTCGAACCATACGTCTATGAGGTCGGACTCACGTCGCATGGGCTCGCCATTGTCATTGACGAGTATGATGTCGTCGATATACGGACGGTGTAAGTCTATGCGGTCGTAGTTCTCACGGCTGTAGTCGCCCGGCACGAATCCGCGCTCTTTCAGCGGGTTCTTCTGCATAATGCCAGCCTTGACGCTCTTCTCGATCTCGTCATAAAGCTCCTCTACCGAGCCGACGCACTTCTCCCCGCGGTGCTCGTCGCGCCAGATTGGAAGCGGTGTGCCCCAGAAACGCGAACGGGAGAGGTTCCAGTCGTTGAGGTTCTCCAGCCAATTGCCGAATCTGCCCGTGCCTGTCGACTCGGGATGCCAGTTGATGGTCTTGTTAAGCTCCACCATGCGCTCTTTCTTCGCCGTGTCACGTATAAACCACGAGTCGAGCGGATAGTAGAGTATCGGCTTGTCGGTACGCCAGGAGTGGGGATAGGTGTGGACGTGCTTTTCTATCTTGAATGCGGAGCCTTCCTGCTTCATCTCCATGCAGATGACGACGTTCAAGTCCTCTTCCTTCTCCGAACGCTGGCGGTCCCATACGCCGTTCTCGTTGTATTTCGGGTCGTAGGCGTTCTTGACGTAGTCGCCGGCGTGGACGGAATACTTGTCGGTGTCCACGCATCGGTCGAGGAAGTTCCCGTCAAGCTCGTCGATGACGTAGTATTTGCCCTGAAGGTCAACCATCGGGCGCGTCTCCCCCTGCTTGTTGATGAGGTACAGCCCCGGAACCTTGGCGTCGCGGCACACCTTTGCGTCGTCGGCACCGAAGGTCGATGCGGTATGGACTATGCCCGTGCCGTCTTCGGTGGTAACGTAGTCGCCGAGGATTACGCGGAACGCCTCGTCCGCCATTTCCACGAACGTATCTATGCCGTCCTCGCCCTTGAATGTCTTTTCCGGGTGCGAGGCCGCGTACTCGTTGACGTACTTCTCGCTGTACTCGCCGACTTTCTCGCACGGCTTTACCCAAGGCATGAGCTGCTCGTAGCGGAGTCCCTCCAGTTCCGTGCCCTTGAATGTCTCAAGGCGTTTCCATGCCACGGCTTTCTTGTCGAATTCCGGCATTGGGTCGGTGGCAGCCACTTCGCATTCTGCCTTGAGGTATGCCGTGACGCGCTCTTTTGCCATGACGATTGTCACGGGCTCGCCCGTATATTGGTTGTATGTCTGCACGACATCGTAGTCAATCTTCGGACCTACGCACAGGGCGACGTTCGAAGGCAGCGTCCACGGGGTCGTCGTCCACGCAACGAAGTACGCTTTGCCCCACGGCTCGGCTGATGCGAGCTTGGAACTCGTCGATGCGAGCTTCCTCCAGCTGTCGGGCGTCATGTGGAACTGCGCCGTTACGGTCGTGTCCTTCACATCGCGGTAGCAGCCAGGCTGCGCAAGCTCGTGGCTCGACAGGCCCGTGCCGTCGGAGGGGCTGTACGGCTGTATGGTGTAGCCCTTGTAGAGCAATCCCTTGTTGTATAATTGCTTGAGGAGCCACCAAAGTGTCTCGATATACTTGTTGTCGTAGGTGATATACGGGTGGTCGAGGTCTACGAAGTAGCCCATCTCCTCGGTAACCTGTCGCCATTCCTTCGTGAACTTCATCACGTTTTCGCGACACTTGCGGTTGTATTCCTCTGTCGAGATGTATTTCGGAGACTTCTTGTTGTTGATGTCTTTCTTGGTAATGCCGAGCTCCTTCTCAACGCCCAGCTCTACGGGCAGTCCGTGCGTGTCCCAGCCCGCCTTGCGCCTGACCTGGAATCCGCGCATGGTTTTGTAGCGGTTGAACGTGTCCTTGATAGACCGTGCCAGCACGTGGTGGATGCCGGGGTGACCGTTGGCCGAGGGTGGTCCCTCGAAGAATATGAACTGGGGACACCCCTCCCGTTCGTCAATACTCTTGTGGAAGATGTCATTCTGCTTCCACTCCTCCAGAACCTCACGGTTAACGGCGGTCAAATCAAGCCCCTTGTGCTCGGCGAATTTCTTATCCATAGATTTTTCGTTTGTTCTCCTTGATAAATATAGGGCGCAAAATTAATAAAAAAAGATGTTTCCGCCAAAAAACCATTATATTGTTTTTCCCGATGTGGGGCTGACCGTCGGATTGTAACGGTTGCGGATTTTCTGAAAGTAGGGCACGGATTGGCTGAAAGTAGACGTCACATTGAGTGAAAGTAGTGGCTGGATTGAATGAAAGTAGCCCCTGCTTTAAGTGAAAGTAGCACCTACTTATGTCGAAAGTAGCGCCTATTTACATTGAAAGTAAGCCCTACTTACGGTGAAAGTAGCCCCTACTTTCAGGGAAGGTAATAACGGGAAAGAATGTCTCCAGACATAGATAGCAAAAAATTACGGCTGCCGACACATTGGCCGGCAGCCGCATTGGAATCAAGTTGTTTATGCTTGTATCAGTAATTCAGATAGCTAATTACAGTTAGTCGAACCATAATTCTCCGCCCAGCACCTCGTGTGACGTAACCTGGGCAGGTTCCTCTCTTTCAATCTCCACATATATCTGTGGATAGTCCTTCTTTGACATAAATCTACTCCTTTCTTTGCCTTAAAGCAATCTTACTTTTCTATTCCTTTTCTTCTTATCTCGATGCAAAGGTACACATTATATTTTAATAATGCAAACGTTTGAGCGATAAAATTCCCATTTTTAATCTACTTTAAGCACAATGGAACATATTTATTGCTATGGGATGGGACAGAAGGAAGGACTGATTACAGTGCGGCGAGGGCTATGCTGAGGAACTTCCCCTCGGGGCTGTCGCCACGTGAGGGCAGCACTACCGGCGACATGGCTCCTTGGAGTACGCTCGCCGTGCGTGCCTTGGCGAAAAGTGTGAGCGATTTGTAGAAAGTATTGCCTACTTCGATGTCGGGCAGTATCAGCGCGTCGGCTTTCCCCTCGATAGGCGACGTGAGCCCCTTGGTCTTCAGTGCTTGGGGCGACAGCGACGTGCTCAGGTCGAGCGGACCGTCGACGATGCACGGACCGAACTCGCCGGCGTTTGCCATTGCGATGATGTCCTTGTAGCCCGCGGTGAATGGGAAGTGGCGTTCGTCTACCTTCTCGGAGCAGTGGATTAGCGACACGTGCGGCTTGGCAACTCCCATGATGTGCCACGCGTTGACGACATAGCGCACCTGGGCTATGCGCTGTTCTTGCGTGGGGTAGGGGATAACGGCGGAGTCGGAGAACAATATCATGCGCGGATAGTGGGGAATCTGCACTAGGGAAATCTGCGTTAGCACGTTGCCCTTGGGAAGTATGCCCGTCTCCTTGTCGAGGACAGCCCTGAGCAGGTTGTCGGTATTGATGCGTCCCTTCATGAGTATGTCCGCCTTGCCCGAACGTACCAATGCTACCGCCTTGTGTGCGGCTTCGTCGGGCGAGTCCGCGTCTACATAGCTTATATGGTTGGGGAAGTGTGCGAACGTCTGGTTGCGGCTTATGGCGTCGCGCCCTCCGACGAACACGAAGTCGGCTATACCCTCGTCGAGGGCGAGCTCGACTGCCCGCTGGGTATGGGTGTCCGTGCCGTTAACTACTGCTACACGACGGCGGGTGTGCCGTCTGACGAGAAGGTCTACAAGCTCTTCAAAGGTTTTGATTGTCATCTTAGTCTGTTGTTTTTATGGTTTGTATCTTGGTCGTTTGTGTGGTAGGTCAGTCGTCTGCAGGGCTGTCTTGCGGTTCGGTGCCGGCGGATTGCTCCTTGCGCCGTGCCTCCTTTCGCGCGCGGTTGCGTGCCTGTTCCTTGGCAAACTCCTTATATTCAGAACTGTGACCCTTGTGGAACAGCGAACTGACCACGTACCACACTACAAGTACGCCTAAAGCGATAAATAGTAAATCCATGTTTTATTGTATTTAGTATTTGATTAATAATCGATAGTCTCTATTATTCAAGTCTCTGGCATATACATTATCACCAAACGCCCGGCATTCCACGCCTGCCACCCAGCAGCCATCACCTGGCGGGCTTCTTCTTTGTCCGCCGGCAGCGGTCGTAGAACGCGCAGCCGGCGCAGCCTATGTTGTGGTAGCGTATGTTCTCGCGCCATTCGCTGACGAAATAGCGCACGGCAAAGGCTACGCAGGCTGCCAGTATTATGGATATAATAATATATTGTATAGTCATTCAATGTGATGCAAAAGTAATAATTTGCCTTGAAATACAGTGCCTTGTTAGTCTTTTTTATGTGATTTGTTTGGCTCTGAGGGAAAAACGAAGTAACTTTACACTCCGAAATTCAAACGACAAGAATATGGATTGGAGAAAGCTACAGAACGGTTCTGACATACGTGGCGTTGCCCTTGAGGGCATCGAGGGCGAGAATGTGAATTTGACGGCGGAAGCCGCGAGTACAATAGCGCGGGCATTCGTGCAATGGCTGTACGGTCACGGCTACGATGCCTCTGGCAACGTCTCGTTGGCAGTGGGTATGGACTCACGCCTTTCGGGGCCTGCGCTGAAGGCGGCGTTTATAGAAGGCGCGGCAGCGTCTGGAGCTACGGTATATGACTGCGGACTGGCATCAACTCCGGCTATGTTCATGACGACGGTAGACAAGGAGCGTCCCGTTACGGGCGGAGTGATGATAACGGCGAGCCACCTTCCGTTCAACCGCAACGGGATAAAGTTCTTTACACGTGACGGAGGTCTGGAGAAGGCGGACATTGCCGGGATACTCGACATCGCTTCAAAGGGAGACTTCGCGGAAACGCCGGGTGGAAGCTGCGTGGAATGGGACTTCATGTCGCAATACAAGGCGCATCTCGCTGACTATATCCGCAAGGGCGTTGACGCGGGCGACTACGACCACCCGCTCGTTGGTATGCATATAATCGTAGACGCGGGCAACGGTGGTGGCGGATTCTTCGTCGATGTGCTCGACAGTCTCGGTGCCGACACGTCGGGCAGCCAGTTCATAGAGCCTGACGGACATTTCCCCAACCACATTCCCAACCCGGAAGACAAGCAGGCTATGGCATCGATATGCTCGGCTGTGGTGAAGAGCCGTGCCGACTTGGGCATAATATTCGATACCGACGTTGACCGTTCGGCTGTCGTCGACCGCAACGGCGACCCGATAAACCGCAACTCGCTCATAGCCCTAATATCGGCAGTCATACTTCGGGAACATCCGGGCAGCACCATTGTCACCGACAGCGTTACGTCCGACGGACTTGCCGACTTCATCAAGTCATGCGGTGGCGTTCATCACAGATTCCGCCGTGGATACAAGAACGTCATAGACGAGGGAATACGTATCAACAAGCAAGGTGGCGACTGCTGGCTCGCCATTGAGACATCGGGACACTGCGCATTGCGTGAAAACTACTTCCTTGACGACGGTGCCTACCTCGTAGCCAAGCTGATAGTTGAGGCTGCCCGTCTGAGAAGTGAGGGCAAGGAGCTGCAAGACCTCATATCGGCATTGCGCCAACCGGCTGAAAGTACGGAGATACGCTTTACCGTTACCGCCGGAGACGTGCAGGGCTACGGCTCGCGCGTGCTGGAATACGTCAGGGACTATGCCTCCAAAGCCGACGGCTGGACTGTGGTCGAGCCTAACTATGAAGGGGTGCGTGTGAAGTGCGACGGCAGCGGCGAGCAAGGCTGGTTCCTCCTCCGCATGAGCCTGCACGATCCCGTCATGCCCCTGAACATTGAGTCCGACATCGTGGGCGGCGTCAGCGCAATCAAGGACAGGATATTCGCGATGCTCCAGCCGTTCGACTTGAAAGTGAAGTGATATTGCCGTTAAAACGTTAGTATACTAACGCCGCAGAGTTAGTATATTAACGTTATAGAGTTACTATACTAACGTTGTAGAGTTTGTATAGTAACTTTTTTGTGATAGTATACTAACTTTCTGGGCTGTGGTATGTGCAAAATATGCACTTACCATATTCTTTTTAAGTTTACCTTCTTTCAACTTGTGCATTTTTTGCACAAGTTGACTCTTCATCGAGTTCTTTAGACTTGTAGATGTTTCTTATGTGGCGCACAATAACCGTTCTGTCTGTTTGAAACAGCTCTGACATTTGTGCTTGAGTGAGCCATACCGTCTCGTTCTCTAACTTCACGTTAAGCCTGGTCTTACCGTCTTCAGTCTGATATATAACAATCTTGTTGTCTAACTCACTTGTCTCCATGCCTTATTTGTTAGGTGCAAAACTTTATGCTAATTAATGTAAATGTACAATTCCTTTTTCTTCTATCTGAGCCAATTCCCGATATTAATACATCTATATTCTATCTTTAGAACGGAAGTCCTATGGCGAGGTGCAGAGTCTGCGCATCGCTGAAGCTGTCGACATTGTAGAAGCCGTGGCTGTCGGCGTATGGTACGTGGAGACCTATGCCCCAGTCGAGCCTCAAGATGAAGTAGCCGAGGTCATAGCGCAAGCCGACGCCTGTACCGAGAGCCATCTCATTAAGGAAGTTCTTTAGTTCGAACTTCCCTCCCTCACGCACTACGCCGTCTTCGGGATTGTCTTCGTGAAGGGTCCAAACGTTGCCGGCATCGAGGAACACGGCTCCGTATAGGTTGCCGAATATGTGCGGTCGGAATTCAATGTTGGCAAGGAACTTCAAGTCGCCAGTCTGCTCGACATACGAATACGTGCGCTGTGCGGAGCGGTAGCGTCCGGGACCGATGCTGCGCACGTTGAACGCTCGTATGCTGTTGGCTCCGCCTACGTAGAACAGCTCCGAGTACGGAGCCACACGGCTGTTGCCATAGCTGTATATGACTCCTGCGTTGACGTGTGCGGCTATCGAGTTCTTCTCCGACAGTTGCCACAGCTTGGTGAAGTTGGTTTCCACCTTGAAGAACTGCGCGTATGGGTTCTTGAACATCGTCTTTCCTTTCTTGCTCCACTTGTCGCCGAAGCAGGCATAGCCCAACGACAGCAGGTTTGCTGATTCGCTGACCGTAGTCCACCACGTGATAGGGTGGCGGTAGGTCGATGGCGAGCGGTATGTGTATGAGAAGCTTGCCTTGGGTATGAACTGGTCAGCCATAGACGTTTTCAAATACGGCATGGAATCCTCCAATGCCACGAAACGGGCGGTACGGCTCTGCATATACTCGTAGGTGAGTATGAGCGGGCTGAATGAGTATTGGCTCGTCTCCGTGGGTTGCCAGTCGTAGGTCAGTTCGCCCGAAACGATGTGCCGCTTGAAGTACCGCGCGCGGTTTATCACGTCGAACGATGCTTTGAGCGTAGTCGTCGGTGTGGCATAGAACTGCCGTGGCGGTCGTGGTCGTTTCGGAGTGTATGCCTCGCCACGCGCGCGGGCTTCTTCCTCCCGTCGCCGCATATGCTCCATGCGCTTGCGTATAGGCACGCGGAACGGATTGACGATGCGTGGGAACTCCAGGCTTACGTCGGCTCCGTACTCGTAGGAATTTATCTTTGAGCTTGAGCCTTCGCTGCCGTGCCCTGTCTGCCATTCGTACGAGCCATGCAGGCGCATACCGAGCAATTCGCCGGCGCGGAAGGCGTTGCGCTTTGTCAGTCCCACGATGATTTCGGGACCGTACTTGCCGCTTGTCTTTCCCTTGCCATAGGCTTCTATGTAGAAGTCATACGGCTTGTCGAACGTCAGGTCTACGTTCATGTCGAGCGTGTCGCAAGCGTCGGTAGAGTCACGTGGCGTGAACGTGAACCGAGAGTTGGAGAACAGCGATGTCGAATTAATCTTGCGTTGTGAGATTCCGTCCTTCAGCGCACTGTACAAATCGCCATGACGCAGCTGTAGGTCGCTTAGTAGTACTCCGAGCTTCAGTGGCGGACGGCGACCGTTGAAGTTCAACGTGTAGTGATGGAAACTGCGGTTCTGCGATAGTTGCTCGAACATCTGCCGTCGGAAGTTGACGGTTATGTCGCCGATATACCATTTCTTCGCCGCTTCAGCCGAGAGGCTGTCTGCCATTTGCAGTTTGAGCATCACCTTTCCCGGCTTTGCTATCGTGTCGGCAACGTATGCAGCGTTGTTCTTGTTGTAATAGTAGTAGCCGTTGTTGCGAAACAGCGTGGCTATTCGCTGGCGTTCGTTTTCAAGGGTTTCTATGTTGAACGCGTCGCCACGGTGAATCTTTGCGTTCGCGCTGTCGGCACGCAACATACTGTCTGCATCTGCCGGGAAGTTAAGGTACTCTATCGAGTCCAGCCGCCACAGCCGTCCCATGTCTACGGTGTACCGCATCTTCATCTTCTTCGGGTTCTTCTGTGGCAACAGCTCGTAGCTTATCGAGCCGTTGAAGTAGCCGCGTTTGAAAAGCGTGCCTTCGCCTACGGACTTGTGTAGTTGCGGATTGGCATAGCTCATGAGTACGGGCTGCGTGCCGAACGCCTTTACTATCCAACGGCTGAAGCCGCTGTTGTGCGGATTAAACGCGTTCCATATCCACAAGCCTACGGGGAATGGCGACCGTATGGACGGACTGCCCAGCAGCGACGCGTTCGGCTTAGTGGCAAGTACTACGTCGAGTTCTTCCTTTGTAGAGCGGAAGTGGTCGTTGTCGTCGTAATTGCGGTACACCGTAGGCTTCATTCCCGTGTACAGCTGCTCGCCGTCGGGAAGACCGCTCGTGGTGGAACATGCCGACAGTGTTATTACGGCGACAGCCGTATACATATATAATGTGTGCTTACTTGCTTTCATTTGGATTGAATCTTATCAGTGAGTCTGCTCCAGCGGCGCGTTGCTGTGCCGGGTTGCTGCTCTTGAATCGGAATATGTCCTTGAAGTGTTGCAGCTTGCGCCTCCACATGAATCCCGCGCCGAACTCTCCAACGTCGCCTTCGAGCCAGTCGTAAGCCTGCCGGTCGTAGTAAAGCTTGAGGTATTGGGTCTCGTTGCGGTTCAGACGGTACTCTATTGAGAAGTTGTCGAAGTACGCTCCGTTGTCCTCGTTGGCAGTAGAACCCGTAGATACGCGTCCGCCCATCATTATGCGCAGGCGGTTGTTCCACAGTCGTTTCGAGAAGTTGAACGTATAGTCTGTGTGCAATGCACCACGAGCATCGGCAGAACTCTCCATATTGGCAGATATGTCAAGCCCCATAGACCCCAGCGCACGTCCCGTAACATTGTTTATCTGGTTCTGCATGAAGCTTGCCAGCGCTCCGCTCATGGCGTAGTTGCCGCCCTTGCCGTCAGATATGTACATACCCGACGCAAGCAGCGTCACCGCTATCTTG
The DNA here is from genome assembly GCA_964523825.1 of uncultured Prevotella sp. Taxonomy (GTDB): domain Bacteria; phylum Bacteroidota; class Bacteroidia; order Bacteroidales; family Bacteroidaceae; genus Prevotella. The sequence goes on from CAZGAT010000018.1 coordinate 31,782, forward strand.
CCTTTCTCCTCCGCGCTCTTCGTATTCAGATCGTTCTGGGCTTCGGTGTCTTCAGGTGCAGATACGATGAACTCAATTCCTGGCTTCTCCAGAGTATTGGTGAGATGCACTCCCGCAGTGAAGTTCACGAGGCGGTCGTTGCCCGCCGTACCGCTGTAATTGGCTTTGACGTTCTCCGTAGCCGTAATGTTGAGCGATGGGTTCCCGGGCGCGCCGTTGAACTCTATGTAGCTGCCTTGCTGTATGTTGAACGTACGCAGTGGAATCATGTCGAGCGAGTACTTCATCTGCCCCGAATTTAGAGTGTAGCGTCCACGCAGCGAAGTCTCGTTGGTCTGGTCGTAGTGGAGTGTCAGGTCGCCGCCACCTATCAGGTCTATGAAGTTGGAGTGCTGCTCGTTCAATGCCGCTACGATATGCGCCTGCTCGTCGATGTTAATGCCGAGGTCTACCTGGAATCCGGCTATCGTTGGACGCGCTATATCGTCGGGCGTACTGTCGTTGAAGTTGGTGAACTTCACCAGTGAGCTTATATTGTCGTCGGTTGACAGCGGAGTATCACGCATTACATATGTCATGTCCGTATTGCCGAGCAAGTTTAACTGTCCGCCCATGCGCAGGTCGTCCATGTGTCCGCGTATCCCGCCGATGAAATTGACGAAAGCCTTGCCGTATATAGTCGAACGGGAGTTTTCTTTCGAGTCGATTAGCTCGAAGTTGTCGGCTCGCATACGTGCGTCAACGTACATATTGCTTGGATTGTGGAAGTCGAGATAGCCGGCAATGTTCAGTGGTTGGTCGTTGTTGGCGAACATCTCGAAATTCTCAAACAACAGGCGGCTGTCCTTGATAGTCACCGGGTCGTCGGCAAAACGCATCTCGAAGCCGTAAGGCTCGCTGTACATTGACGACGAGTCGAGGTACAGCTCTCCGTTTACATTCAGGTCGTCGAGTTGCCCGGTTATGCTTAGCGAGCCTTCGGCATTGCCACGGAAGCCGACTATCTTGTCGGGTACGAAGCCGTCTATGTAGTCCATTGGGAACTTCTCCATAGATAGGTTGGCGTTTAAGTAGCCCTTGTCCTTGCTGTCATACGTGCCGGTCAACTGACCGATGTCGCGTCCGTCCTTAGACAGTATGGCATCAACATAGTGTGTGCCGTCGCCTTGTGGCATGTAAACGAGGTTCGCTCCGACATCACCCATGGCACAACCTCCGTATGTCATATTGCCTACGGTCATGTCGCCCGATACCGTCAGCTCGTCCGTTGTCTGTATTACATGATAGTCTCCGTTAAGTTTTCCTGTGATGTTCGGTGCGAACGGGATGACAGTGAGCAGTTTTCCAAGCTCGAAGTCGTGCATACTAAGCGTGACGTTCTGCAATGACGTAGAGTCACTGTCGTCGGTATACAGCTGCGCTCCTGCTCCGTCGCCTGCCAACAGTCGAATGTCTGCCGACAGCCTTCTGTCCCTGCCTATGTAGACATAGTTGGAATCGTTGACGGTGAATGTCTTGTAGCCGATTACTACGGGATATTGCGAAGCTATGGAAGTACGTATGCCGTCGCCGTGCATGTCGGCACGTAGTCCGAAATCGATAGCTGTCTTGTCGTGGGTATCGAGGATTGTGGTTCGTGCGAGTATGCCTCGCTCGTAGAATGTGCCGTCTACATAGCCCTTGTATGGGTATGCATTCGAGGAATTGTTGATAACAGCCACTGCGTAACGCAGTAGGTCGTCCTTCGTATTCAGCGCAATGTTGATTGAATCAATCGTAGTCGAGTCGTTGTATACCAGCGAGTTGACTACAGCCGTACCGTTCAGTCCTGTCAAAGGCGATGATGTAATGTCAATGTCGGCATGCTTGAACCTGTAGCCCTTGTCTGCCAGCAGCGTGGTGAGCATGTTGTCAGCTCCGCTTCTGAGTACTACGTGTGCCTCTGGCAGCCGTCTTTGCAGTGCCGGCTGGTCTATGCGCTTGTTGTCCGTCTGTGATTTCAACTCCCTGGCTACCGCCTCGATACTCCGTGTCAGTCCCTTGTACGAGCCGTGGGCATCGGCACGCATATCGAAATCATCACTGCTGATTGCCAAATGGGTTGTATCACTGCGTGAAAGGGCATATATCGTCATGTCATTCGTCATGTATTGCGTGCCGTTTTCGGTAGCGATGATGTTGCCGATGCTGCCGTTGACGCGGTAGTCTTCCTTTAGGTCGGAATCAAAGTCGATGTCCGTGTTCATCGATATGGCAAACGGCTTCTCTGATATTCCCAATCGATAAAGGTCGGCATTGCCGATATTGCCGCGAAGAAGTCCGCCAATGCGGTTGTTTCGCATCGAGCCGTCGATGAAGACGCTACCAGATACAAGGCTGGCAGTGCCATGGCGTGTCTTCTCCCATAGGTTTATGTCGTCAATGTTGCCTATAATATAATGTGTCTTCCGCAGGTCTGACTTTATCCTTACGTTGGCACGTGTGGAGAGCAGCCAGCGTTTGTCGGTCAGTCCCAACGCCCGTAGGTCGGCATTGGCAATGTTGCCAGTCATGTGCAGGTCTATACGGTTTCGTGCTATTGTTCCGTTGACGTGTACTCTGCCCCCAATCAGTGTGTTATGACTGTTGGCTAAAGCGTCGATACGTCCTCCGTTCATTCTTATCCTGCCACTGATACCGTCGAGGGTGTACCTCCCGTATCTCAACTTGTCTATCCTTGTATCGAGTGCGATGCCGGTGTTGCGTTGCATGAAGTCCGTTCCATGTCCGTGCGCATTGACATACCCCGTGAAGACTCCTATCCTCTGTCGGACGGCAAACGCTCCTATGTCGAACCTCCGTGCGCTTGCCTTGACAGAGTACGACGGCTTTGCCGTGTCGTAGAACCCTTTTGCAGTAAGCCGTCCGCCACCAAGCTTTGCCGACAGTGATGCCGCATACCGCGAACCGTCTATATTTATGGTTCCATCGACAGTGAGACCTGACGGAATCCTTATCTCTTTGGCAATTTGCCGTGGCATAAGTCTGCTTGCGAACCCCATGTTGCGGGTTGCCGCGCGCACCCGTGCGTTGAGCTTTAGATGCCGCCGTGGATTGGCTATGTTGGCAGCGTAACCAGTTGTTGTAAGCGTGAATGCCGAGGGATAATCTATATTGACGTTTTGGAACTTGAGGTGTTCAAGGTTGCCATATATGCGTCCCGACAGTTGGAACGGCTCTTGTGGAAGCGCATTCAATGTCTGTCTCGGCAGTGATACGAGCAGCGGCATTATGTCCGTGAGGTTCAAGCGTCCTTTGAAGTCGGCGAACAAGTGTCCCGGAGCCTTGTCGTCAAAGGCGTTGAAGTCCATCCAGAACTTGCCGCTCATGGACGTTTGCGGCATCGTCATGTTGAAGTCAGGCAGTCGGATTTGCTTTCCAGTCATGCTGAAATGGGTGCTCAAAGCCTTGATACATATTCCGGAACGCTCCTTGAAGTTGGCAGCCCTGACACGCATTGATATGTCGGACTGTGAATATACGAACGAGTCTATGCCCAGGTTTATGTCGCTTATAGATATGTGGTTGGTGTCGAATCCGTTTCGTACGTATGGTGTATGGTTTCGTACGTAGCCTATCGAGCCTCCGTGCCAGTCGACCGAACCTACCTTATATATATTGTCGTGCAGGAGTAGTTCGGCATTGTTGGCTACGGCACCGTCAAACGATGCGCTGACATTCATCGTGTCGCCGGGCATATGTAGTCGGAAGCGTGTCTTCGCGAGGCTCGCCTTGTCTATCTTTATCTGCCATAACGCCTTGGAACTCGTGTCCTTCGGCATCGTGTCTCCGAGAGCTACGTCTATCCAACCGCCCTCCGTCTCGACGAAATCCACTTTGGCATAACTGTTGTTGATATTGACGCCGTGGCTGTGTATGTGTAGTTTCTCAAGTTCGCACTTTATACGCAAGTCGCCTATGAAGTTCGCCGTGTTCAGCTTGAGCCGTTTCAGCGTCAGCTCGTCTACGTTGATTTCACCTCTAAGCAGTGGCAGCAGTCGCACGCTTGCCACCATTGTGCCAACGTCTGCAACGGTATCGGTCACGTTCCGCAGGCTGTCATTTGGGTGCAGCATACGTAAGTCCGACACTTCCAAATCCAAGGGAAAGCTTAGTGATATGCGTCCGAGCGATATGCTGTCGCCAGTCTGTCGTGATGCGTATGCAGCCACTTCATGGGCTGCCCAGTTCTGTACTGGCGGTACATAAAGCAGTACGGTCAGCAGCAGGAATAGGACTATCGGCGCAAGGACGACGGCAGTCAGTAGCTTGAGAGTATTCTTTGCATTCAGGTGCACGATGCAAAGTTAAGTAAAAATATTGCCAAACAAGAGAAAGGAAGGAAAATTATCCTTCGGGGGCAATGGCACGCCAGAGGTTGTCGTCGGGAAGCGGACTTGTGACGCTTATCAACTGGTGGCTTACCGGGTGTTCGAACTCTACCTTGTGGCTTAGTAGCGATATACTTCCGTCGGGATTGCTGCGTCGTGCGCCATACTTCAAATCACCCTTTATCGGGCAGCCAATAGCCGATAGCTGGCACCTGATCTGATGATGCCGGCCTGTCATGAGGTTTACTTCGAGTAGCGTGTAGCGGTCTGTGTGTCCTATGGTGCGGTAGCTTAGTATAGCCTTCTTCGCTCCGTCGACCTCATGGTCGTAGGCAAAGCTCTTGTTCTTTGCCTCGTTGCGTACTATCCAGTGGGTGAGTGTAGCTTCCGGTCGTGCTGGAGGAGTCTGTACTATCGCCCAATAGGTCTTGTGGATTTCTCCGTCACGGAACATCTTGTTGAGACGCGACGTGGCTTTAGATGTCTTGCCGAAGACTACGAGACCTGCCACAGGACGGTCGAGACGGTGAACCACTCCGAGATAAACGTTGCCTGGCTTGCCATACTTCGCCTTCAGCCATTCCTTCACGGCTTCTGACAGTGGCTTGTCGCCAGTCTTGTCGCCTTGCACGATCTCGCCACTGCGCTTGTATACTATTATGACGTGGTTGTCCTCGTACAGGATTACCTCCCCAAGCCCCTCCGTCCGTAGTGGATGTTGTGCTACCTTGTTTGATACTTCTGATTTCATGGGGTGAACCATAATGAGTGTTATCTTGACAACTTACTTACAACTATGAATTAGTTGAGACAAAACAACCCCTCCGTACGGAGGGGCTTGGGGAGGTGTTTAATAGAAATTACATATTCATTCCGCCGTCAACTTGGATGACCTGGCCTGTGACATAGCTTGAAAGGTCGGAAGCCAGGAACGTAGCGACGTTGGCAATGTCTTCAACCTTTCCAGCACGGCGCAAAGGTATGTTCTGAATCCACTCCTTGCGTATATCCTCTGGCAGGGCCTGCGTCATGGCAGTGTCGATGAAGCCTGGAGCTATGGCGTTGGCACGTATTCCGCGACGTCCTATCTCCTGACCGATACTCTTGGCGAGAGCTATGAGCCCGGCCTTTGAAGCGGCGTAGTTGCACTGTCCGGCATTGCCGTGAACGCCGACGACAGATGCCATGTTGATGATAGAGCCGCCGCGCTGGTGCATCATGATTGGAGTGATGGCGTGAATGAAGTTGAACGCGCTCTTGAGGTTGACGTTTATGACTGCGTCCCACTGCTGCTCGGTCATCTTCAGCATCAGCCCGTCCTTGGTGATGCCCGCGTTGTTGACGAGAATGTCGATGTGTCCGAACTCCTCGTTTATCTTGTTGACAAGCTCGCCTGTCTGCGCGAAGTCTGCGGCGTTGCCGGAATATCCCTTTGCCTTTACGCCCTTTGCGGCTATCTCACGCTCGGTGGCAAGACCGCCGTGCTCCTCGTCTATGACAAGGTCGGTGAATGCGATGTCTGCGCCTTCTTCAGCGAACTTGAGTGCTATTGCCTTACCTATTCCACGTGCTGCGCCAGTTATCAGCGCAACCTTACCTGTTAATAATCCCATAATAATTGTGATTAAACTTTAAATTGATTATACTATCGTTTTCCTTGTTCTGATTGACCCTCAACCCCTTGTGGCTAAAGGCTCGTGCAAAATTACGAACCTTTTTCCATTTGTGCAAGCAGTGGTGTCGAAAACTGTCCGTTTTAACAGTCTGGAGGCAACGGGCTTGGCAAAGTGGAATATTTTTCGTACCTTTGCATTCGATTTAACATGGAGTCCAGACGCAGGGCATAACTCAATTCTCACATAAGCCCTCGTCGCGAACGCTGGTTTCACATTCTGAAATGTTTGATTCTCCTGTTGGCAATGTCTCTTTTGACATTGCGCGGAAGTTTCATGTTCAGGCTCCGTAAAGCAATATGTGATGAGATTTTCAAAAGTATCGAAAGTAGTAAAAGTATCAGTAGTATCAATGTTTCTAATGGCGTTCGTACTTGGCGCAAATGCCGCCAATGAGAGCGACGAGTTTAACTGGTCGCCGGTTATCGACGCGATAATCCACTTTGAAAGCCGTGGCAATGCCAATGCCCGTAACGGTCAGTACGCAGGAGTCCTCCAGATGTCGCCAAGTGTGGTGAAAGCGGTCAACCAAATACTCCGCAGCCGTGGAAGCAAACGCCGCTTCACGTTGCGCGACCGCTACAACGAGGCTAAATCGCGTGAGATGTTCGTCATCTTCATGTCACGCTACAATCCCGGCAACAGTGTTGAAAAGGCTATCCGTATGTGGAAGGGTGGCACCGGTTATTCTGTACGTGGCACACAGCGTTATTACCGTACGGTGATGAAGTACGTCAACAGCCATTAGTCTTTATTGATAATATGGAATCGAAGCCCGCTCCCAATTCATTTGGGAGCGGGCTTTTGTATATGCGGAATACGGTTGACTGTGGATTGACTGGAGGCGGACTGTACACGGAATTTTCCGCTGGCAGGCGTTGAAATCTAACGAATACATTCCTTAGGGTCTAACGATTGTATTCGTTACGGTCTAAGGAATGTATTTCTTACAACCTAAGGAATACAGTCGGTAGAATGCAAGAAATACAGCCGTTAAACTGGAATAAAAGCATTTGTAATGTGTCTTTTTATTAAGTCATGGATTACAAAGTAAGGTCACTTTTTGTGCCATTGGATTATTTTTCCTACTTTTGTATGAAATGCACTTTTTCTCAATCAATGATTGCGATATACGTATAGATATGGCTGCCGAGCAACAACTGGAATAGTTATACTTTGAGGAATGTACAAACAGCTTGAATTGTTCCCAGATGAAGGGTTAAAGGAAGACAGGTCGGCAGTTGACCTTGATTCCTTGTTTGACAGACTTGCCAGGAGCAAGTTCCGCAGCTCGTTCTATCTCAATGCCAAAGACAAGGAGTATATCCGCAAGAAGGGTTGGGAGAAGATAGAGCAGGGTGCAAGGGAGATTATAGCCAGGCGGATAGCCCCAGCCAACATACCAAACGACGGCAGGCAGACTCCTATGCGTCACGGCATCTTCCCTCCGTTCATAGCACAACATGCCACGGGCTGCTGTTGCCGTGGCTGTTTGCAGAAGTGGCACGGCATACCGAAAGGCAGACAGCTGACTGTATCGGAACAGGATTACATCGTGCGGGTACTCATGGAATGGTTGCACAGGCATTGCCAATAGGCAGATGGACTTGCGTTATTTATAGTATTTCCTGTCAGGCTTGCCATTGTATGTGTGGCGGATAGAGTCGGTTGGTTCGATGATGCGTGGAACTTTATAGCGTTCCATACGTGATGCGAGGTATAGGGCGAGCTCACGCTTGCTTACGTGTCCGCCTTGCTTGGGAACATAGAGTAGTTTTGTGGTATCGCCGAACAAGTCAGATGTGGTCATAAAGCAGATGCAATCGGCAATGGTGGGGAACGACATGGCTGCGTTCTCTACCTCTTGTGGTGAAACCTTATAGCCTCCGACGTTCATGACATCGTTGTCGCGTCCCTTTATGTACAGGTTGCCTTCGGAGTCTATTTCGCCAATGTCGTTGGTGAACATTGTCCCGTCGTGTAGTACGGAACGTGTCAGGTCATCATCTCCTATATATCCGCTCATCAGCGTCAGTCCGCTACATGCTATCGTGCCGTCAGCCGTTATGCGCGCTGATGAGTTTCTCATCGGTTTGCCAGTACAACCTGCTATGCGCGGATTGTGGTTGTAGTCGTAGGTAGAGATGATGCCGGTCTCGGTGGAGGCATACGTGTTGTAAAGTCGGGTATTGGGCAGTGCCTGGCACAATGCGTCCATATCCGATTGCGATATAGCCGCACCTCCAGTCTCAATGAAGTCTATCTTGTCGGAAAGTCCGGACAGTCTTTTTTCGCCGAACTGCAACATCATACGTATGCTTGCGGGAACCATGAACGTGGCAATGGACGTGCCTGGATAGTCGAACAGGCGGAACAATCCGTCAATATCCTTCATTCCTTCTGCTATGATGAGCGTTCCACCACTGGCAAACACTGCCCAGAGCTTCGACAAACTACCGATATGGTTTAGCGGACCGCTGATTATGAACGCCGTATCGTTGGTGAATCCCTGCGCGTGTATGAGGTTGTCGGCATCAGCCATGATAGCCCGGTAGCTTTCCATAACCCCTTTCTGCTGTCCGGTAGAGCCTGTGGTGAATAGTATGTCGGCTATGCCTTCACCTTGTCGCCCGCTTTGTGGCAACACGGTATTTCCGAACTTGCCCGCAATCTCGTTGAACTTGCCTTCCGGACAGTCCTTCTCAAGTGGTACTGCCACTGCTCCGATGAGGTGGGTAGCGAGGTATGTCGTTATGAAGTCGGCGTTTTGTGATGCCCTAAATATATTCAGGGCTCCTTCTTTCAGTCCGTTTGCAATGAGGTCGCGTTTTGTCTGGCAGACGGAAAGCCATAGTTGCGAGTATGAAAGTGTGGTCTCATTACATACCAATGCGGCCTTCTCAGGCATCGCCGCAGCATACTGCCGTACACATTCCTCTACGGTGTTGTTGATGATGTTATCCATTGTGCTTTTCAGAAAGCTTGCTTTCGACAAGAGCTACAAGGCTGTCGAGGTTCTTGAAGTTCTTTGGAGTAACGTCTGGTGACTCCAGTTCGATGCCGTATGCCTTAGACAGTGTCATCAGTATGGCAGTAATGCCGAGAGAGTCCAGTTCGGCAAACAAGAAGTCGGAATCGAAATCGACAAGAGGAAGAATGTCCTCCAACATCTTTCTTATATCTTCTTTCATGGGAGTTGTGTATTAGTTGTTGTGTGATAATGGCTTATCTTGCGGGTGTCTGATGCCTAATGGAACAGCCGTGGAATGAAATCGACGAGATATTTCCGCCAGTTTGACCAATCGTGCCCGCCGTCGGACAGGTTCAATACGTACTTGTATCCTGCCGCATCGAGCTTCTTTCGATAATCATCATTGATTCTCTTTACAAAGTCGTCGGTGCCATAAGCTATGTAGTATAGGCGTGGAGGATTGGCAAACTGGCGTTGCAGTTTTGCGTCGATGCTGTCATAAACCTCCAACTTTCCTTCTCCTACATAGTCAGCATAACGGTCGATGCGCTTGCCTTTTCCGAGGAATGGGAATGCGTCGGTGACTTGTTGGATTGTCGAAGCGAGGTGCTCGACCCTTCCAATCTTCTTTCCAGTAGTCATCGAGTTGGTCGTTTGTGCAGAGAACAAGCCGACATACCCGAACATATCTGGGTTGTTTGCCGATATGAACAGCGAGTGCAGCCCTCCCAACGACAGTCCTGCGATAGCGCGTGAGTCCTTTTCCTTTATGACCGAATAGTGTGTTTCTACATAATTTACGACCTCTGGTACGAAGGCGTATTCTATCAATCCCATCATTGACTCGACCGCATTGGACGACGCAGGACGGTCGTTGTACGGATCTTCACCTGGTGCTGCCGCATGGTTGGCTATTCCGTTTGGCATGACGACTATCATCGGTACGCATCGTCCGCCGGCTATCATGTTGTCAAGTATCTGCCGTGCGCGTCCAAGTCCTGTCCATGAAGTTTCATCTCCGCCTGTTCCATGCAGCAGGTATAGCACCGGGTATTTGAGCGACGGCTTGTAGTTTGGCGGAGTATATACCTCCATTCTCCTTTTGGGAAGCCCCGGCAGCGAGGAATCGTACCATACTGTGCTTACATTTCCGTGCGGTACGTTACACGTTATATAGTCGTTGGCTATGCCGCCGCTGATGATAAAGTAGTTCAGCCACGTGTCAACGTCACGGACAAGGTTGCGATTGGCAATGTCGAAGGTGTCCTTGTCGTCCACTTCGAACGAATACGTGTACATCTCCGAGGCTAAAGGCTTGGTAGTGTAAGTCCATATCCCATTGTCGCCACGGCTCATTTCTGCCTTCTTCTTCCTGAAAGCCTTGGGCAGTGACTGCCTTAATGCCGAGTTGTAGATGATGTTTCCCTTGATATACACTTCCTCTGCGCCGTCAAACCGTACGGCTATCGTCACCGAGTTGTCGGCGTTTATGGTTACGGGGCTGGTGTTTTGGGCAGTTGCCTGCAACCATATGCTCCAAATCCAGAATAACAGAATGAGTTTCTTATTCATCGCTTAACCTTATGTTCTTGGCTATCCTGCACGCTACGTTTCGGCATACCGCCCTGTCGTCGGCATCGGCAGGGCGCATGATTATAGTCTTTGTCGGATTCATCAGAGCCACGAGCAAAGCCACAGCTCCGTAGTTTCCACCTTCAACATTGATGATTTCTGCCGCGTCGTAGCCGGTAATGCCGGTTGTTACGGCAAGGGCGGCTTTTACCTTGCCTACGATTTCGCTTCCGCAATAGTAATAAACGTCACGTACATACCGCTTATAGCCGTCTTCCGACAGTCCTGTCGGGCACGTCTGGGGATAACGCCGCGGCATGAGAACAGACTTCAATGTCAGCGGACGGTTGCGCAAAGTCCCGTTCTTACTTACTATCCACTTGAATATGAATGGTGGCAGCAGGTATGCCATCAGCACGACCGAGAACATACCTACTACCGTTACTTCGCCTAAAGAGCGCAGTGCCGGGTGCTTGGCAAGTATGAGTACGCCCATGCCTATGAACATTATAAGTGCGGAAATGATGATGCTGTGCTTGTAGGACGCAAGCATCTTGCGTCCATAGGCGTATTCGTACTGACACCCTTCGGTCATGAATATGGTGTAGTCGTCGCCCTGTCCGAAGATGAACGTGGCGAGAATGATGTTTATAATGTTGAACTGTATGCCGAAGACCGACATGAGTCCGAGTATCCACAACCAACTTACAGCCATGGGAAGGAACGAGAGTGCTGCCAGCTCTATATTGCCGAAGGACACCCAAAGGAAGAAAAAGACTATCAGTCCACATGCCCAGCCGATGTAGTTGAAGTTGTCCGACAGGCTGTTGGCTATGCTGCTGTTCAGTTGTCCGATCTCAAAGCTGAAGTAATTTGTCCTGTGCTTGCTGATAGACGAGTCGAGTTTACATGACAGTTCGCCAACTTTCGACGCGTCAACAGTTACCGGAGTCAGCACGCTGTACTGCCCGCTGACCTTGTCATGGTATATATTTGAACTGAAAGCACCGTCGGTCAGAGGCTTGAAGAATGATAGTCCTTGAGGTTGATAGTCGTCGGACAAGATGTTGAAGAAGTCGTCAAACGAGTCAGATGCGAACCCTGCCTGCGAGCCTTTGGCTGCCAGTTCCTCCTTGATAGTGTCGCGATACCTTGCGACAAAGTCATTCCAAAGCTCCAGCCTGCGCCGTTGTTCCTCTTTGGAGGGTAGGAATTGTGTGGCAGACTTAATTCCCTTAACTCCGGGTTTATGGGCAAACATGTCGAGTCTTTGGCTTAAATACTCGTTGTTGGCAAGTGCTTCGTCAGCCGTAGAGCCATTGGCCACGGCGTAAATGGTCTTCTCTTTGGGATTGTTCTTTAGCAATCGGGATAGATAATCCATGTCCGACTTCTGCTCGTCGGTCATGTAGTTGATGTGTGATATATTGGAGTCGAACGAGGTGTTGAGGCTGAAATAGCCTAAGGCTACGGTCAGAATAGCCACCGCTACGACCACCCACTTGTTGTTCTCGAGCTGTACGTTGCCGATGCGGGATAGAATATCGTGTTTTGGAGAGGGGCTTACCTTCACGAAATGTGGCAGGAATGTGAATACGAAGAATATAGTCCCGATGAGCAGGAACGCCGCGAACAGTCCGAGGTCACGCAGTGCTATCGACTTCAATGGTACCAGTGCGAGGAATGCTCCTATGGTCGTGACGTTGCCGACGAGCAGCGGACTGACTATCTCGCGCAATGCCTGGCGCGTGTCGGGAGTATGGTTGAGGTGTGCTACGAGGTGCAATGGATAGTTGACCGCTATTCCGATAATTATCGAAGATATGCCAATGACGATCAGTGATATGGTGCTATGAACCAGCGACAGGCAGCCGAGGGCGAACAACCAGCCCCACGCTATGGTTAGGACTATCAGCGAGATGTTGCGCAGGCTGCGGAACGATACTATGAGCAGGGCGAGTATGAGTACGAGGGCTATCCCGACGGTTATGAGACTGTCGGTCTTTATCTGGTGGGAATTGCCTACGGCTATGACAGGACCACCGGTTATCCTGATGTCTATGTCGTTGAAATGGCTTACGGCGCGCTTCGCCTCGGTAAGCCTTTCGATGAGTTTGCCGTTCTGCTCGGTCTCGCTCGAGCCGTAGGGCGACTCTATAATGACTACCGCGTTCTTCATGTCGGGAGTGAAGATGTGCCCGTCGTAGAGTTCGTAGTCGAGTGGTTGGGAACCTCCAAGTTGCTCTACGACTGGAGTAAATAGGTTGAGCGGGTCGCGCCCTATGTTCTCTGCGAGCATTCCACCAGACGGAAACATCAGCATCTCCATATCGTTGTCAAGTTGCCCGTCTATGTAGTCAGGGTCGCGCAAGAGTGTATCGATGCGCCGATAGTCTTTCTCGGTAAGGAAATAGGGTATGTTCCGATAGACAAAATCTGCCAGACTTGATGCCTGTTCGATGTCAATGGTTGAAATGACCCTCGCCTTCTCGCCGCTTATGGCTCTTGTATAAGCGTCGGTTGCCTCAACTATCCGGTCAGGATCGGACTTGGCAGAGTCTTTCATACCTACTATCGCAATGATTCGGTCCGCCCCCGACAGGTCTTGGAACATACGCATAGCCTTCTGCTGGTTGCCGTCGAGTGGCAGGAAGTCGGTTATCTCCTCGCGGTAGTTGATGCGGGAAATAATCAAGCCGAGCACTACGGTAAGCAGCAAGAGTGCCACTAACATTATGCGGCGGTGTGCTTGCAGGAAGTCGAATATCTTTAAAACAATTCTTTTCATATTATGCGTTTGAAGCCAGGCGGGTCTCCATTGCCTTGCAAAACATACTGTATTGAGGGGCAATAGAGCCTGTTTTGCCATGCAATATAGTCTGTTTTGCCTACTTGAATATATTCCTTATCCAGTCGATGAACTCGGTCTTCCACTTGCGGCATTCCTCCGTACCTTTCGTTTGTGACGCTCCGAATCCATGTCCGCCCGTCTTGTACTGGACGTACAGGTGTGGAATGCGCCTTGCGGATAGTGCGGAGTCGAGCAAGACGGAGTTCCTGTAGTCGACGACGGGGTCGTCTATGCAGTTCGCCAGGAATATAGGAGGGCAGTCATCAGGCACGTGCAGCTCCATGGATAGCGAGTCTTGCAGCTTGCGGTCGTGCTCACGGTCGTCTCCAAGAAGTCCGCGCCGCGAGCGTTTGTGTACGTATGGCGCGCTCATTGTGACTACTGGATATATTGCCGCAATGAATGTCGGACGCTCGTCCTTTGGGAGCAATTCGACCGAACACATTGCGAGATGTCCTCCGGCAGAGAATCCCATAACCCCGATACGTGCTGTATCAATTCCATATTCGGCAGCTTTCTGGCGGACAATGCGCAGTGTCTGGCGTACGTCGTTTAGTCCGTCTGGGTATCGAATGCCGCGGAACAGCAGCCGGTAGTGGGTTATGAATGCCGGCACATAAGCCGTGCGGTAGCGCAGTACGAACGCCGATATGCCGTTGTCCCGCAACCATCGTCCGACGGCATGTCCCTCGCCGTCCATGTCGTGCCAGAAATAACTGCCTCCGGGACATACTATCACGGCTGCGTTGCCATTGCCTTTGGCTATGTATGGAGTCATCTCGACACTATGGCGAACTTCCGTCCCGGTCCAGATGTTCATCTGTGCCCGCACGTCCGTCACTCCGGCTGTCAGTATAAGGAGTATGGTTATAATCCGCTTCATCGTTACATCTGTTCCAATTTGTCCGATATTTCCACGTAACGCCTCGTATACATTCTGTGGAAAGCCCTGGCTTGTTCGCGTGGCGTGCCTATATTCTCGAGTTCTTCGTGGCTTACGGGCTTGCCGACTTCCATATATATAGGGCTTTTCCTGATGTGGTACGTCTTCTTGGGCAGAACCTTTCCCGTGCCATAGAGCGTTATGGGAATGATGCTAACGCCCAGTTCCTTGGCCACATAGAACGCTCCCTGGTGGAAGCGGGCTATCCGGCAATCGGCCGACCGTGTGCCTTCGGGGAATATGGCGATACTGTATCCACGCCCGATAAGGGAACGGAAATGCGGCATTAGAGCGTCTATGCCGTCGGAGGCGGGATAGTATTCCGCGCTATGAATGAGGAATCCGAACAGCGGACTTCGCCATACCCAGTCGTTGGTCAGGAAGATAAGCTTCGGAGTAAGCGATAGAAGATATAGCAAATCGAGGTGCGACTGGTGATTGCAGATGATAATCGAAGGAGTATCGAAGTCCGTATCTGGATCTATATGGCTTGAGAATTGCGCGCTGGTGATGCCCGCCTTCAGTGTAAGGAACCTTATGGCATGGTAGATTGTCAGGTGCAGCCGCCATTTCTTCGCCTCGTTCACCTTGCCAAGGCGTGTGTATAGCCATAGGGTAGGGTAGAAGATAAGCACTGTAAGTGACAGTAGCAGCAACGCCCGGAGCGTCCGCAATAGTGCGATAGACTTGCGGACGATGAACAGCGGCAGCCCGTAGACGATGGCAAGGAAGCACAGGCATGTGTTGAGAATGCTTATACGGGCGAAGTCTTTGGCTGGGCGGAAGTGGCTGACCCGTTCCTCTTTCGGTGGATAATACACATCGACAGGTATTGAGTGAATGCCTACACCGTGCCAGGCGGCAAAGACCAGCAGTTCGAGTTCTGCCTCATAGCGCGACGTTATAAGGCGGTAGCCGTGGAGTTTCTTTAGTGGATAGAGGCGGAAACCGGTCTGCGTGTCAGGCTGTCGGCGCATGGTCTGGACCGTAAACCAGAAATTCGAGAACTTGTTGGCAAATGTACTTCCTTTCGAACGGACTATGTTGCCGCTCCGTCGTGCGCCGAGTATGAGGCTGCCGGGGTATTGTTTGTTTGCATAAAGGAATGCTGGAATGTCGTGTGCGAAGTGTTGTCCGTCGGCATCTATGGTTATCGCGTAGGCGAATCCAAGGCGCAATGCCTCACGGAAGCCTTGTTTGAGGGCGTAGCCCTTGCCGCGGTTGCCGCTGTAACTGACGAGGTGGATGCCGCTTGCGGACTTCAATATATCAGTAGTCCCGTCGTCGCTGCCGTCGTCGACGACTATTACGTCGCCGCAATATCGGCATACGTCATCTACGACACGCCCGATAGTGCCCGCATTATTGTATGTAGGTATCAGCACGCAGATTCCCCTGTCGTGCAAGGACTGTATAATGCCGTCGTTATTCTTCGTCATCTGGAGTGTCGTCCATTGGACTTAGCGTGTATGTTATATGGTATCTCTCATCGGCAAACGCCGCCTCCCCCTGCCTCAAGGCATGGAGAAGTCCGCGAATATCCTTAGACAGTACGTTGCGGATATACCATTTGTCAATCATAGCATTGACGCTGATTAACCGTACTTTGTCGTCTGACGCGGAGTATTCGAAGCTCAATGCCGTTATCCCGAACTCGTTGATAATGGCTCCCTTGATAGTGTCCGCCTCGTTGACCAGTATGCAAATGCCGCTTATATAGCCTTTCGGCATCTCGATCATAGCCTTGCATTCCACTTGCTGACCGTCTTTCCCGGGATAAACTATCCTTTGTGAATCGGCGGCAAGCGTGTCGGCAGACTGTGCGCAGGCTCCCGACGGCAGCAGTATGGCGGCAATAATGCTAGCGAAGGCTAAATACTTTCGCATCTATTGGTGTGTTTGTACGTATGTTCTTGAGTGTTATCAGTGTGGTATCGCCGTTCCTTTCGGTCATCTTCACACTGGAAACAAGCGAACGCCTCATGTCGAAATATACCGTAATGGTACTGAACATCTGCTTCAACGGATTTCGCCTGGGTGTCATCACGGCTTGCCAGTTGTTCCCCTGCCCATGTATAGAGACATTGAAGTCCTTGTTGTTCGATACGCAAGTGCCCAGAACGCTGCCCATCATTATCCGGGTTATCTCCTTGAACATCTTGCTTTGTTGGACGTTCACACTGTTGTCGCCCCTGGAGTTCTTCATTCTGACGGTTTGTCCGTTCAATATGAAGGTGTAATGATATGGCGACGTGTATTCCCAGCGCAACTTGTCGGGCTTGCCATAGTACATCTTTCCGTGTGATACGACCTTCCTCTTGAGCATACGCAGGCTCTTGGTCTGTACGAAATCGCACGTCATTGTGCTCATTCTCGATGTTGCGGCATTGATGCGCTGGCGTACTTGCGCCACGGTATAGTTCTGCGCGTTCGTTGCCATAAGCGGCAGCATCAGCAGCATCAGTGCCAGTATCTTCCTTCTCATTACCATTTGCTAATCATTATTTTGCTATAAGACAACAACCTATCATAATAAGCCCGACGCCAATCCACCTCGTTACCGTCACCGTCTCGTGGAAGAACACTATGGCTGCAACCATTCCGAATGCATAGCTCAACGATACGAGCGGATAAGCTATGCTTAGCGGATAGTGTTTCAGCATATACAGCCACAGTAGCGACGCTGCGAGGAACAATACCCCGCACGCTGCGAACTGCCAGTTGAGCAGCAGGCTCCCAAAGAAGCTCCATGTCCAGCCGAACGGTTTCATTCTCGCCAGTGCGAACTTCAGGAACACCTGTCCGCCAGCGAGCAGCGCGCTTTGCGCTATAGACAATGTCAATATCTTCCACATAGAGTAGCCTTGTTGGGTTTATGAGTCCTTTTGATCCTTTACCTTTAGCACTATCGCAACAGATTTCACATCAGGCATTGGTTCCCGTCCAGCCTGTTTGAGCAGTTGGTTGAATAGCGGCGTGGACTCATCGTGGCAGCCTACGAGCACCGTCTTGCACCTGCCGGAGAGAAGCAACAGCCTTGCCTGATACATTGCCCAGTCGAGTGAGCGGTTGCCTTGCGTGAACGTTATGTTGTAACCATGGCATTGCAGATGAATGGCTATAAGGCTGCTTATGGTGTTGTGGGTGCTCTGCATGAAGTATGTAGGCTTGAATGTATCGTCGCCGTCAGCCAACTGCTCCAACAACCGCTCGCTATATTCCAACGAACCATATGCCGTGCCGGTAACGATGGCATCGGGCATATCGACATTGGCTGCCTCCAATGCGCGCATAGAAGTAAGCATGGTGCTCTTCATAAGCTTGCCCATACGGCGCGCCTCCATTGGCTTGACATATTGCCTTATGTCTTTCAGAGCGTCGATACCTTCGCTCTCGATGCGTGAAGCCTCCACTATTTCTATTGGCTTCATGAAGTCCTCGCTATTGGAAGCGTGCCGCTCGTCTGACAATATGAGGCAGGAGTCATTGCCACCGAATCCGAACGAGTTGACCATTACATTGTGCAAGGGTATCCTTGTGATGGCTGTTGGCAGCTTCAACCTTTCGTCTAATGGCTCGTTCAAACCTATGTTGGCAGGAACGAAGCCGCCATTCATTGCAATGATGCTTATGACCGCCGAGATGCTTCCAGACGCGCTGGTCGTATGTCCGGTATATCCCTTCGTGCTGGATACTATCGGCATACTGCCGTCGAACACCTGCCGTATAGCTACGGACTCGCTGTTGTCGTTGTCGGGAGTTCCCGTACCATGCGCGTGTATCCATTGTATGTCTTCGCACCCAATCCCCGACATACCCAATGCACCTCGCATGGCAATCTGCGCGCCCGTGTCCTCTGGCGATGAGGCTGTCTGGTGATAGGCATCACAGGCATTGCCATAACCTGAGAGCCACGCGTCGATATTCGCGCCCCGCCTTATAGCGTCATCTTCCCGTTCCATTACGACATATGCCGCGCCTTCACCAAGGTTCAATCCCGAACGCTCCTTGTCGAAAGGACGGCAGACATTATGGTCGAGTATCATTAAAGAGTTAAAGCCGTTCAAGTGGAAACAAGACAACGCTTCGGTACCTCCGGCTACGACGATGTCGGCATCACCCGCTTTCAGCATGTCGGCACCGAGGATAAACGCGTTGGCAGCCGAAGAGCAGGCTGTGGATATTGTAGTATAGTCGCTGAAACAATCGAAGTAACTGGCTATGTCGGCGGTGCAGCTGCCACAATCATGGTGCTCTATCCAGTCAAATGATTGTCCTTCCGCCTCCCGCTCCTTGAACTTCCGCTCCGTTATATCCATACCGGCAACGGTGGTTCCCGATACGAGGACAACACGGAGAGAACGGCCTGACGGCACTTTGGCTTGCGCTAACGCCTGCCTGACAGCCATGATTCCCATAAGCGTGGTGCGGCTTGACTCACGGTCTGCAGGTATTCCGAGCCGCGCTTTCATCTCATTATCCGATACCTTCACCTCGCCTACTGGCAGATCGTGAACCTGTGAATGGAGATACCGCATATCGCCAATGCCAGTCCGGAGCCTCAATAGCGACTCCTCTACCGCAGCCTTGCCAATGCCAATGGCACTGACTATGCCTTCGCCCGTTATGACGATGCTTTGACGTGTCATTTACTTCTTGCGGTTCTTGCCTACGTATTCTGCCATTGTACGCACGCTTGTAAATATCTTCTTGCCCTCGGAAGCGTCAGCCAATCTGATGCCGTACTTCTTTTCCATGAGGACTATCAGCTCCAACGCGTCTATGGAGTCCAGGCTCAAGCCGGTACCGAACAATGGCGCGTCGGCATCAATGTCGTCTGGCGACATCTCCTCAAGGTTCAACACTTCTATAATCTCTTTCTTTAGTTCCTCTATCAGTTCGTCCATTTTGTATTATCGTTCTATTATATATATGTCAACTTCAAACTTGTTCTCATCATCACAGTTTATCCATCCGCCTATGATGCTTTGTGTCTCGGGGTCAAGAAACGCCGATGAAAGTATCTCCCTTATGGTCTTCTCGTTCCGCTCATTCAACAGGTAGAAGCAAGTCTCGCCGTGATATTGGTTCCTTATCGCTATTTCTCCCGTCACTATGTTGGGCAGTGTGTATACAAACCTCTCAGGGCTTGGGAAATAGTCGTCGGGATTGTGTATCGTCCGCAGATAATTCATGTCGGCAACTATTGAACCGGAATGCCCTACAAGGACGACTGCCCTGTCTTGACGCTCGTTGAACCGCGCGCCGCCTTCGGCTTCCAATAGCAGTTCTGTGGCTATGAATCCCAAACGGCCGAGCATATCCATCTTGTAGAACCGTGGATAGTCGCCGGCATACTCCTTGTATAGTTCCGTCAGCATTGGCTTGCCCGACGAGTGGAGGCTTATACCCCTGCCGTCGACTTCCGCCTTGTCGTTGGATATATAGACGTGGTGTGTCGCCTTGAAGGCTGGTATACTTTGCGCAGATTGCCCGTCGGTACACGTGTTCTTGCTTGCGACTATTGCGGCATTCGTACCGCCAAAGCCTGAAAGCATCTTTATGAAACCGCCCTTGCCGGTCGGTTCTACACTGCCGGCGACGTGAATCTTTCCCGAGACTCCTATCTCGTCAAAGCCTTTCGTGGGCAAAACCACGCCGTGGTCGACCGACTCTATCGACAGTATCGTCTCCAATATTCCGCACGCTCCCATGGTATGTCCGTATATTCCCTTGAAACCGTTGACTGGAACATGGCTCAATCCCGCACGCTCTATGGCTACCGACTCCATTTGGTCGTTGAACATGGTCGCCGTTCCGTGTGCGTTTATAAACGCAATATCGTCTATATCGCAATTCCGGACGGACTGTCTTATGGCTTGAAACGCGCCTTCTCCCTGTCTTGAGGGGGTGCTTATGTGGAAAGCGTCGTTGCGCACGGCACCGCTGATGATCTTCCACGGCTTCCCGTTCCGCGGCTCCCGGCTCAAGACTATCGTTGCCGAAGCCTCGCCGAGGTTGAGTCCGTTGCGCTCGATGTCGAACGGTCGGCACGGACAGCCCGACATTGCCTTCAATGATTGGAATCCGGAAATGATGAACTTGCTTTGGACTTCCGCTCCGCACACCACGGCATGGTCGTACATACCCGCTTCGAGCATACGGCACGCGGTGATTATCGCCGACAGCCCCGATATGCAGGCGTTGTCTACTACGATTGGAACGCTCCTTATGCCCAGCCTTCCGGCTATCACCGCGGCACTGCTTGCAGGCAGCGTCCGCCAAGTGTCGTGGCTGCCGTCGCCAAGCCATTCCACATTTCCCTTTGTCGTACTCAGCAAGAACAGCGTCCTCTCGTTGGCGACATCAATACCCGCGTCGGCAATAGCCTGCCCCGCCGACGATAGCACGTGGCGTTCCAACCTTGAACATTCGCCATAGTCTCCGCCGCCGTTGACGTCATTATCGAATATGGACGCGGCGACAGTGCCCGGCACACCATGCAGGTTCTCCCACCGCCGTATGGCACTGCGTCCGTCAGCCACGGCATCGAAATTGTCCGATGTCGTAGAGCCTGCGGGCGAAGTTATATTGTATGACAGAACCGTTACCATTGTCTTGCCAATGCCTTATTTCCAGAAATCAAAGTAATTGTACCACTGCTCCGGATAGAGTTCGAGAATGCGCTGGAGTTCCGTGGCGTAACTGTCGGCAAGCTGCCGCACTTGCTGCCTCCTGCTTGCCGCCTTGTCATAGTCCAACCTGGAGATATACGCCGTGTAACCCGTCGTGCTTGTCTTCATGACATTCACCGTTATCACGTCGAGCCCCCTCATCGCAGGCACGCTGAATGCCCCGGCTGGCAGTTGCGCGTCGCCGCCGAGCAGCCTGACCGTTATGGTTTTTGTGGAACCAAACACCCTGTCTGCCGGTATGCTCACTATTTCGCCACGGCTCAATGCGCCCTCTATCGCGAACAGGTGGCTCATGTCTCCGCTTACGGGTATCATTTTTATGTTGTGCCCGTGGAAAAGGGTCGCGCGACCCTGCATGACCGTAGCCTTCTCGTTGGCGAAGACCAGCGCGTTGAACGGCTTTCGGTCGGACGTAAGCTCGTAGCCCGCCATTTCGTAACAGCCCACGTGCGCGCTCAGGATTACGAATCCGCTTTCGCCACATGAAAGCCGCTTGAACGCTTCGTAGTTCTCGACTTTCAGCTTCATTCGCTTTCCGGCATACATGGCGAAGCGGTCTATGACGACTTGCGAGAACAGCGCGAGGTTCTTGTACGTCATGCGCAGAGACTTCCACCGCCCGTATCCGTGCCTCAGCCTGAAGTAACGCCACGCCGTGCGCGCCCCATTGGAGAACGCCATGCAGGGCGGTATGACGAATACGGCGGCGAAGGCATACCACAGCCTCACGTCGGAGTGACGCAGCATCTTGATGAGCCAGCGGTGCATGAATCCGCTGCCGAACGTGTCGCCTGTCCAAGCCTTGTCTGCCATTCCCGGTTAGCTTATCTTCCGTTCGATGTAGTCGTAGAAGTCCTTTAGCGTGACGAGCTGCCTCATCTCTTCCAGTTTCATCTTGAAACCGAAGTCCTTCTGCACTACGACCACGAGGTCTACGAGGTCGAGACTGTCGATGCCGAGTGTCTCCTTCAGCCGCGCGCCGTCGCTGATCTTGTCCTTGTCTATCTCGAATTCCTCTACGAGGAACGTGTTGACCGTTTGTTCTATTTGCTGTCGTGTCATATAATTAATTCCTAAATTCTCAACTCCTAACTTTTAACTCCTAACTCTCAATTCCAAAATCGTGTGTCCCTGTCCCAGGTTGTCGTAGATGTGCTCTATCTCCAGTCCTGTGTCGTGTATGCAGCGTTCCATGTCTTCGGTGTCGTACATCTTCGAGTTGCCGTTCGCCATTGCGGTGAAGTACAGGCTCGTCATCGTGAGGCATAGCGTCGCAGGCTCGTACTTCTGGCGGTCCCACAGCGTTTCCATGACGTACAACCGCGTGCCGCCGTCCATTGCGCGGCGCGCCTTCTCCAGTATCCTCACTATCTGCTCCATGCTGAAGCAGTCGAGGAACTGGCTCATCCATATCGCGTCGGGCGCTCCGCCTTCGACGGGGAAGCCCTGCGACTCGTCCAGTATGTTCATCGCACAGCCGCGTATCCTGTCCTCGCCCGGCTTGCCCTTGACGTACTGCCGCATCAACTCGATTTGCTGCGGAAGGTCGATTATGGTGACTTCGACATCGGGACTGTAGCCCACACACTGCAACGCCCACCTGCCGGTATTGCCTCCGACATCGTAGAGCGTCCTGACCCTGTGCCCGTCGAATACTATCCGCAACGCCTCCTGAAACGACGAGTCGCTGTAAAAGTGGTCGAAGGCGAACCAGCTCTCACGCGCTTTCTCGGGCAGGCTCGACAGCCCTTCATATATCGTAGACCACGAGCCAAAGTGCCTCAGTCCCTCGGGCTTGCCGTTGACGAGCGATTCCTCAAGGCGGTACCAGCCCTCGTAGTTCACATAGTGGTTGAAGTCTATGTTGACCCTCGTGGCGGGGTCGTTGAGGAGGAACCAGCCTGTCTTGGAAAGGGTGTAGCGGTCGGTATCGGGATTTATCAGGACTATGCCGATGCTCAATGACGCTTCCAGCAGGCATTTCGCCGCATAGTCCGACAGCTCCGTACGTTCCGCTATCTCGCTGCGCGTCAGTCCGCCGCCGTTGTCGCGCAACAGTTGCAGTATTCCGAAGCGTATCATCAGCCTCGCCACCTGGAATACCGCCGGTCCCCAGGCTATGAACTCCGCCAGCCGCTGTGCCTCGCGGGCTGAAAGCGTCTCCTGCGTGTATCTTTTCCTTAATGATTCTGATAGGTGCATATCCGTAGTGTGGTGCTATACTTTCTTTAGGACGAGCGCGGCGTTGGTGCCGCCGAAGCCGAACGAGTTGCTCAGCACGGTGCTGACTTCCGTGTCGACCGTCCGCGGCGTTATGTTGAGCCGTTCGGAATATTCGTCGGGATTGTCGAAGTTTATGTTTGGAGCCACGAAGTTGTCCCGCATCATGATGATGCTGTACACTGCCTCGCTCGCGCCTGCCATCCAGCACTCGTGCCCCGTCATCGACTTTGTGGAGCTGATGAGCGCGTGCTTCCCCTGGAACAATCCGCCAAGGGCTTGCGCCTCGACCATGTCGCCCTGCGGCGTGGCGGTGGCGTGGGCGTTGACATAGTCGACGTCGTCTGCCACTATGCCCGCGTCGTCCATTGCCCGGAGCATGGCTGTCCTGCAGCCCTCCTCGCTGGGTGAGGATATGCCGCCGCCGTTGGCTGAGAATCCATATCCGCACACCTCGGCGAGAATCTCCGCGCCGCGGCTGACTGCGTGGTCGTAGTCTTCCAGCACGAGCGCGGCAGCCCCGCCGCTCGGTACGAGTCCGTCGCGGTTGCGGTCGAACGGGCGGCTTGCCCGAGCTGGGTCGTCCATGCGCATGGAAAACACGTGCAGCGCGTCGAACGACGATAGTGAAAGGTAGTTTGTCTCCTGCGCTCCGCCGCAGAGCACGGCGGTCTGAAGCCCGTGCCGTATCAGTGTGTAGGCAAGACCTATCGAGTGGCTGCCGCTGGCACAAGCCGCGCCCACGGTGAAGTTGATGCCGCGAAGCCCGAATATGGTGCCGAGGTTCATCGTAACGGTGGAGTCCAGCGACTGGAACACCTTGCCGTAGCCGATAAGCTCGGTATCGTGCTGCGCCATCATGAGGCGGTCGGTCTCGATGATAGGCTGTGCCGAGGTGTCGTTGCCGAAGATGCAGCCGACTTCGTTGTCGCGGAGATAGTCCCTGCCGATGCCTGCGGAGCGGAAGGCCTGGCGGGCTGCCATGAACGCGTACTTCGACTGTTCCGACATGCACGCGCGCTGGTGGCGGTCAACGTCATTCTTGGTGAGCACTACGTCGGGGACGATGCCCGTCAAAGCCGAGCGGTATCCGTACTCCAACCGCTCGGGTTGAAGCCCTATACCGGAGCGTCCCTCGCGCAGCGACTGGCTGACGGTGTCGATGTCGGTGCCTATGCACGACCATATTCCCATGCCGGTTACGGCGACCCTGTTTGCCATTTCAGTGTGTTGTAATCTTCAGTTTAGTTCGTTTGATTGTGCAAAATTACAACTTTTTGGCGGAACTCTGCGTATAAGTCCGCCGTTTTCCAGCACCAGAGGTCTGGCATTATGAATAATGCCGTGCCACGATGTGGCGCGCCCATGTCTGCCGTTCAGCGCATAAAAAAAGAAACAGGACGGTGTGCGCACGCCGTCCTGTTGACATTTTTACAGCCCGTCCCAACCCCTCTGAAGGGACGGTCTTCGGATTAGTTCACATAGGCCTAACCGCCTCAGGAATTATCTCCGCCTTCTTCCTCGGAGGAGCTTCCCTGCTGCGATGAGCCGCTGTCCTGCGTCGTGCCGCTTCCTTGCTGCGTTCCACTGTCGGAGGCTGCCGCGTCTTTCTCGTCGAGCTTGCCATTGTCGTAACCGTCGAGTTCCTTCACCACTGCTCCCTGTAGCAGCGAGCGCGTCGTGGTGTTGGTCGTGCGGTTGAAATGGATTTCGGGACTAAAGAGGACGTGCACCCCCTTGATGTTGCGTGCCACCGTGAACTCGTCACGATTGTCGGCAGGGCGGCAGGACATTCCCACCTTGAATGTTCCAAGACCTGGCAGATAGACCCGCTGTCCGTCCATGAGGGCGTCGTTGATTTCGTCCACGAGGGCGGTCAGCACCGCGGTGATGTCTGCCTTGTGGACGGTGCACTTCTCTTCGATAGCCTTTGCGAGATCTGTCAAAGATTCCGTGCCGGAGTAAACAACATGCCCGTACCACTTGCCGTTACGAGCCTCATTCTTGCCTTGAAACTGATAGAGTTTGTACTTAATAGCCATACTCGTTAATTTTTAATTAAACTAGACTTTAAATTAATTCTCTCATGTCAGCAGGTCCCTGCGCAAGGCTTACTACTAACAGTCACAAAGGTAATGATAAAAATGCAATCTTGCAAACTTTTTTGGTGTTTATTTATGTTAAATATTGTCTGGCGGAAACACCCTCCGAGTCTAACCGGTTAGACTCGATGAGTGTAACGCCTATACTCGGACAGTCTAACGCTTAGACTCAGGCAGTCTGACCGATCAGACTCCTTTAATCTAACCGATAAGACTCCTCGAATATAGCCATTAGACTCGTCCAATGTAGCCGTTAGACCCGTGCAGTCTAATCGGTCAGACTCGTTTAATCTAATCGGTCAGACTCGCGGAGTCTGGCATCTGCCCGCGTGCTGTCCTACGTGTTGATTGCATTGGACGGGCGGGTGGTGGTGTGTAGGGTGGGGGAAGGCGGTGTGTGGTATATCCGGATAGTTCAGAACCGCCAGATCATTGGCAGGACGAATGTCATCACGATGCCTATGGCAATTTGCAGCGGCAGCCCTACGCGCACATAGTCGGTGAACGTGTATCCTCCGGCTTTCATGACGAGGGCGTTTGGCGGGGTGGAAAACGGCGACGCGAAGCACATGCTCGCGCCGAGCGTCACAGCCATGAGGAACGAATACGGACTTACGCCCGTCTGCTGTGCCGCCACCATGGCTATGGGAGCCATGAGCACGGCGGTGGCGGTGTTGCTGATGAACATTGTCATGACGGACGTTGTGAAGTATATGCCTGCAAGCAGTGCGTAGGGACCCATGCTTCCAAGTGTCGATACGAGAGACTCCGACACGATGGCTGACACTCCCGTCTTCTCTAATGCCGTCGACATGGGCATCATGGCGGCTATGAGCACTATGCTTTCCCAGTTTATGGTCTTGTAGGCATCGTTCACCTTGCGGAAGCAACCTGTTATGACGGTCAGCAGCATGGCTATGATTACCGCCGTCACCGGCGCCGTCCAGCCAGTCACCATGAGAACGATCATGAGGAGCATTATCGCAGCCGCGGTCGGAGCCTTGTAGTCGAGTGCTACCTTGCCGACGGTCTTGTCGGGATGTCCGAGTACGACGAAGTTGTCTCCGTCGCTGTTGAGCGACAGCAAGTCTTCCCATTGCGCCTGTACGAGCAGCACGTCGCCTCCGTGCAGGCGTATGCCTCCGATGTCGTCGCCGATATATTCGTCGCCGCGGCGTATGCCGAGCACGCCGACCTTGTACTTCTCCCTGAACCGCAGGTCGCGTACTGTGGTGCCTGTAAGCTTTGACGACGGCAGAACTACTATCTCCGCCAGCCCTATGTCGTAGAAGTCGAGCGACGCGTCGGTCATTCTTTCCAGTCCGTAAGCCTCTGACATTCGCTCCATTCCGTCGCCACCGCCCATGAAGTAGACGATGTCGCCCTCCTCAATCACACTGTCGCCTGCGGCAATGCTCTGGCTGACGTTCCTCACCATGCCCAGGGCGCGCCGCCGCTCGCTGCGTATCTCAAGGATAATCAGCCCGAAACGGTTCTTGGTGTCGAGCTCCATGACCTTCTTGCCGGCTATCAGACTGCCTGACGGCACACGGCAGCGGTGCAGGTTGTCGGTTATGCTGTATTCCGATGCAAGCTCGTCGGGCAGCTTGCCTTGTGTTCCAGTATTGCCTGCCTTGCGCTTCTTCACCAGCGTCTTGCTCATGGGGAGCAGCAAGGCTATGCCTATGGCGATGACGATGATGCCCACAGGCAGGAACGAGAAGAACGAAAGCGGTGCGTATCCGCCGCTCTCCAACGCTTCGCTTATGACGAGGTTTGGCGGAGTGCCGATGAGAGTCAGCATTCCGCCAAGGCTTCCGGCAAAGGCAAGCGGCATGAGCATTCGCGAACTGCTAAAGCCGGACTGCGCCGCCATGCTTACTACAATGGGCATCATGAGCGCGACGGTTCCGGTATTGCTGACGAAGGCTCCGATGACCGACGTTGTGAGCATTATCAAGAGGAACGCCTTGGTCTCGTTGCCGCGCGCCAGTATCATCATGTGGCTTCCTATTGTATGTGCCAATCCTGTCTGAATGATTGCGCCGCCTATGACGAAGAGTCCCGCCATCATTATGACCACTGGCGACGAGAATCCCGCCAGTGCCTCCGAAGGAGTGAGGATGCCGGAGACCATCAGGACGGCCAGTGCCGCCAGAGCTACAATGTCGCTACGCAGCCGCCCGATAGCGAACATGACTATCGTGAAGGCAAGGGTAATGAGTGTTAATGTCATAGATGTAATTATGCTGCCGGTTCTATTTGTGGCGCAAAATTACAATTTCCCACTCGAACGCTTCCAATGAGTTTGCAACTTTTAGTGATTAAGCAGAATTTTTATTATAGGTCTGCTGTCGTCGCGTTCGTTCCGCGCTCTAAAAGCGTATGCTCGCGCCTGCCATTATCCAAAGCCCGGGCTGGAGTACTCCGCCGAGGTCGTAGTAGCGGTGGCAGGTGATGTTGTCTGCCTTTACATATAGTTGCCAGTGAGTTTCGGTCCATTGCAGGCGGCCGTCGAGCTTGGCGTATGGGTGGTAGCCGTTCATGCGTTGCTGCCAGCGCAGTGCCCATGAAGCCGACAGGCGTGAGACTATCGGGTGGGAGAGTTCGGCGACGAACTTGTGGCGTAGGTATTCCAGTGCGTAGAGCGAACGGTATATGGCGTGTTCGGTGTTGTGGCGTTGGTTGATGTAGGCGTAGCCGAGCTTGAGCATTATGGGCTTTGTGGTTGAAGAGCCTTCGCCGTATCGCAGTCCGGCGAGTTCAGAGATGTTGAGTCCTGCCTCGACGCTGTAGCCCATGTTGTTGAGCTTGCCGATGTTCATAGCCTGATAGCGGGTTGCGTCTTCGGTCTCATATACCCAGTCTATCATGTTCTTTCCACGGCTGTAGAAGACGCTTGCGAGCGCGTTGAACGCATCGTTCTGGTAACGTACGCCTGCCTTGTAGGTGGTGTTCTTTTCCGGTTTGAGGTTGATGTCGCCACGTTGTGCGGCGTTTGACGTGTATAGATCGGTGAACGTGGGCAGGCGCAGGGCCTTGTTCCAACTTGCGTATATCTTCCAGTTGTCGTTGGGACGGTAGCTGATGTCGATGCCCGGATAGAATCGGAAGTCGTTGTCAAGTCCGGTGTTGCGGTTAGCCATGAGTCCTGCCGATACTGTAAGCCCTCCAGCTATCACGTCGTGCTCGAGATACAGGCTTGTGTTTGTACGGTTGCCCTCGCGTGAATACTTGCGGTCGGAACCGCTGATGTCCTTCCATTTGCTTTCGGGCAGTTCGTCTCCGTAGGCAGTGGATATGATGTGTTCCTTACGTACGTCGGCACCAATGGCAGTCTTGCCGAGCAGCCAGTCGATGTGCATACCGAGCGATGCGCCGTAAACATCCATTCGGTGGTAGTTCTCGCCGGCACTGGCTCCTGACATTCCTTTGGTGAGCTGGTAGTGGTCGTAGTCGCGGTGTCCGTAGACAGTCGGGGTGATGGTGAACGAGCGGGCAAGATCATTACCCGTAGCGAACGGCGTAATGGTGGCATTGGCTGATGCCATGTAGCGGCGTGTCCATTCAAATTGGTTTGGGAAACGTGAGGAATAGAACGTGTTGGCTCCATAGTCCTGCGATGTGATGCCGCCCTGCCAGCCTACGCTTATGTAGCGTGATGCGAAGTTTCCCTGGTAGAATATACGACGCTTTCGGAACTCCGAGTTGTCTGTCCCGCCATCGCTCTGCGTGTATCCGCCCGATAGCTGGTTGCGGAATGTCTCTTTGGGACTGAATGACACTTGCGCTCCACCACCGAACGAGCCGAACGATCCGCCTTCGATGTTGGCAACCACGCCAGTAGAAGCCGCCGGACGGGTTATGATGTTGATTGCTCCGCTGAATGCCGCCGAGCCGAATACGCGTGCCGACGCGCCTTCGAGCACTTCTATATGGTCGATTTCGCTTGGTGAGACTGGCAGGTCGGCAGCGTTGTGTCCGGTCTGCGGGCTGCTTAGCGGCATACCATTTAGAAGCAGCGTTATCTGGTCGAACGTACCGCCGTTTATGGATATGTCGGTCTGTACGCCGAAAGCTCCACGCTGGCGGACGTCAACGCCGGTAGCCATTTTCAGAACGTCGTTGACAGTCTGTGCCGAAGAGCTCACTATTTCGTCGTGTGTTATTATGCGCACTATTTGTGCCGACTGCCGTGCCGTTAGCGGTACACGCGAGCCAGTGACTACTACGTCGCCCAGCGTCTGGCTGCCGATATATGCCGTATCGGTCTCGTTATTTACTGATTTTACAGGGGGTGTGGCGGTGGCTTGAGAATTGCCAGCCAATAGGATAGAGAGCGTTCCAAAGAGGAACGCCTTGCTTACGTTTGTGTTCATATCGTCTGCAAAGGTAATTATTTTTTATGATATTCCGGTTTTCTTGGAGATTGTTTTTAAACTAATACGACACAAGACTCTTTATTTAAATCCGCCACCCCAGTGACGTATGTATTTTTGAAATAAACGGCATGGAAGTTTTCCTATAACATAAAATTTCGTATCTTTGTCGTGTTATTTAGAGTTAATATAAAAATAAACTATATGGGAATAAATCTATTATTAAGCGTTGAGCCAATCGAAGTTTTCTTTGGAATTCTTATTATCATTGGGTCTGTTCTTTCCATTATTCTCTTTTTCAAAATATGGAAAATGACTAACAATGTTCAGGAAATCCTTGACTTACTCGAATATCGAATTGCGCCTGATGTAAATGCGCTATCAAATATTAAAACTAAGGAATCTCAATCAAAAGAAAGTGGCAATCTTATAGGACAGTCCTATACAGATGATGACGACCTCATAGGACAGTTCTATGGGGAAGCCCGACAGTTACAATTAAGTCTACTTTCCTGTCTTCCCGACATAAATCGAGATAAGCGGTTGATTTTCAACCGCTTATCTGCGTTTTGAGGAAAACC
>CAZGAT010000019.1:0-62105 GCA_964523825.1 uncultured Prevotella sp.
GGGGACAAGCCTAACTATACAGGAAGATGTTGATACCGAATTGCAAGAGTTGTGCATCTTCGAAGCACGTTGCCTTTTTGCTTTCCGTTTCCCCAGACTGCGCTTCACTTACGTTCGCTTAGTCTGGGGTTATTGACAGTTAAGCCTCTACGAGGCTTTGAGTCCATTACATTGAGACCCACGACCGCATTTGCGGGATTAGCCCTTCCCTGACCAAAAGCGTAGGGAGTGGATTGGAGTGGTCTTTGACTGAGGCTCAATATACATTCTAATGTGTTTGGCAATACATTCTAATGTGTTAGGCATTACATTATAATGCATTATTTGATGTAGAAGGGGGAGGTGAGTGCTTGATACCATTCGGAGCGGGAACCGCCAGGGGCGGTCAGGCACTTGGTTACGGGCGGAGTGGGGGAGGCGTAGCCGTTAAGGTATTGGGAGAGGAAACGGCGTGGTTGTTTGTTGGCGGTAGTCTTGACGAATACGGAGGCGGTGGGCGACAGTCCGCAGATGATTGCTTCGGAATCTATGTCGTCCTTTACGTCAATGGGAGCTACGAGCGAGAGTGTGCCGCCGTCGGCAAGGAGGAGCTTGGAGCAATGTATGAGATCGCGGAAACTTAGGGTGTCGGTATGGCGGGCGAGATCGCGTGAGGCGTTGCCAGATTTCAGCGAGTTGGTGAAAAATGGTGGGTTACAGACTATGCTGTCGAACGTGTGGGCGGCTTCGGGCGATGCTGCGAATGCCTGTAACGGAGTGCATTGTATGTCGATGCGGTCGGAAAATGGCGAGTTGCCAGAGTTTTGCCGGGCTTGGATGCAGGCGGAATAGTCGATGTCGATAGCGGTAACGTGTGCGTCGAGGAAGCGTTGCGCCATCATGATTGCGATGATGCCGCTGCCCGTGCCGATGTCGAGTATGCGGCTGCCTCCATGCGCCCACGCGCCGAGCAGGACACCGTCGGTACCTACCTTCATGGCGGACAGCCCGTCGTTGATGGTGAACTGTTTGAAGCGGAACATTTTGGCTATATCGGCAGGTTGCGGCGTATGATGTCCTGAAAACGGCGTGACTGTTCGACAATGTCGGAACGGAGTCGGTCGATGTCGTAGAATATTTCGGAGAATGCGGTCTGGACTACGTTGGGGCGGCGCAGCGACTTGTCGGCGTTGGGGTTGACGACGATGTTGATACCCTGCTTGTGTATGTCGATTTCGACATCGGCACTCGTCATCTTCGGGTCTCCGTCGAAATGGATAAGCCCGGGCTCGGAACGGTGGATTGTTATCTTGTCGGTCTTGAACGTCTTAATCTTGAGGTTCTTGTCGAGAGTCTTGTTAAACAGCTCCAACGCCACTTGCGGTGCTTCGATAATGTCGAAAGGTTCCATGATGATTACGTCGAGCAGTCCGTCGCTCATCGAAGCCTGTGGCGCGATGAAGGCGTTGTTGCCATATTGCGACGCGTTTGCGACGCTGACAAGGAACGCCTTGTAGTGCCGGCAGCCGCTCGAGTCGGTTATTTCGTAGGTTTCGGGCTTGTACTTCAGTCCTTCCTCGAGTACCTTTTGTACATAGGTAGCCATGCCGCGCTTGCCCGCCTCAGCGAATTTCATGCTTATGAACGCGTCGAATCCCATTCCGCAGGTGCAGAAGAACGGCATTCCGTTTATGGTTCCGTAGTCGAGCGAGTGTATCTCGCAGGCATTGATGACTTCCACGGCGCGTTCGAGGTTCATCGGTATCATAAGGTGGCGCGCCAGTCCGTTGCCCGACCCGCAAGGCAGTACGGCGAGTGCCGTGTCCGTACCTGTCAGTGCCTTCCCAATCTCGTTGACGGTGCCGTCGCCTCCTACGGCGACCACTACGTCGTCGCCACGCAGAGCAGCCTGCCGCGCAAGTTCCGTGCCGTGTCCGGCGTATTCGGTCTGCTCTATGGAATAGGTGAACTTCGCCGTGTCGAGCTTGCGCTCTATGAGCGCGGGTATCTTCGCCTTGCTGACCGTGCCCGATATGGGGTTCATTATGAATGTGATGTGTTTCATGCGAGCCGTTGGATAAAGCCTTTGATTACACGTTGTTGCAAAGTTAAGGCAAAAGCCCGAAAAAGGCAACGAAGTAGGCTAAAAAAAGTCACATAGTTAATATTTCCATTAAAAGTTTAGGCAAATTAAACCATTTTTAGTAACTTTGCAGCCTAATTAAAAACGTGGTGGCGTGATAGCCACGACCTATTGAAAACAAATGGGACAGTTACAAGAAAGGTATAAGAACTACCGCGAGCCTCAAAAGTACATGGAGGCTGGCGTGTACCCATACTTCCGGGAAATCACAAGCAAGCAAAGTACAGAGGTTACAGACATAAACGGGCATAAGATACTTATGTTCGGCTCCAATGCGTACACTGGACTTACCAACGATCAGCGCGTCATCGACGCCGCCCACCGTGCTCTCGACAAGTATGGCTCCGGATGTGCGGGGAGCCGTTTCCTGAACGGAACTCTCGACATACACGTCCAACTTGAGAAGGAACTTGCCGAGTTCGAGCATAAGGACGACGCACTCTGCTTCTCCATGGGCTTCGCCGTAAACTCTGGCGTTATCGCCACAGTCGTGGGGCGTGGCGACTACATTATATGCGACGACCGCGACCATGCGAGCATCGTTGACGGACGCAGGCTCAGCTTCGCCACATCACTGCACTACAAACACAACGATATGGAGGATTTGGAGCGCGTCCTGAAGAAGTTGCCGCATGATGCAGTCAAGCTTATCGTAGTCGACGGCGTGTTCTCTATGGAAGGCGACCTGGCTAAGTTGCCGGAAATCGTGGCTTTGAAGAAGAAGTACAATTGCTCGCTCATGGTTGACGAGGCTCACGGACTGGGCGTGTTCGGCAAGCAGGGCAGGGGAGTGTGCGACTACTTCGGAGTAATCGACGACGTAGACCTGATTATGGGTACATTCTCCAAGAGTCTTGCTTCCGTCGGCGGATTCATAGCCGGCGACAAGGACACTATCAACTATATCCGCCACACCTGCCGCACGTACATATTCTCGGCGAGCGACACTCCGGCAGCTACAGCAGCGGCTATGGAGGCACTGCACATAATCCAGCAGGAACCGGAGCGGCTCCAGCACCTTTGGGACGTTACCAACTACGCACTCAAGCGTTTCCGTGAGGAAGGTTTCGAGATCGGCGACACCGAAAGCCCTATAATCCCGCTATATGTGCGCGACGCGGAAAAGACATTCCTTGTGACGAAGCTCGCTTACGACGCTGGGGTGTTCATCAACCCGGTTATTCCGCCAGCATGCGCGCCCCAGGACACGCTCGTCCGCTTCGCGCTCATGGCAACCCACACCAACGAACAGGTCGAGGAGGGCGTACAACGCTTGAAGAAGATATTTGTCGAACAGGGCATTATAAAGTAAATTCCGATTGTCTATCATACTGATAAGGGACATTGCCACGTGGCAATGCCCCTTTTTTTGTGTCGTTTGGTTGAAAGTAGCGCTTGGATTAAATGCAAGTTGCCCCTACATTGGGTGAGAGTAGCCCTGGATTGAATGAAAGTAGGCTCTACTTTGGGTGAAAGTAGAGCCTGGATTGAGTGAAAGTAGAGCCTACTTACGTTGAAAGTAAGCCCTACTTTGAGTGAAAGTAGCACCTACTTATGTTGAAAGTAGACCCTACTTTGGGTTAATGCAGCGTCAGCACACCTTGTGAGCGCCGTCGCTTATGACCACGGGATAGACTTCCGGCTCGTGACCGTATTTGGCATTGAACTTGTTTTTGGCTTCTTCGATGAACTTGTCGTACAGTTCGTCCTTGACGAGGTTGATGGTACAGCCGCCGAAGCCTCCGCCCATGATGCGGCTGCCCGTGACTCCGCAGTCGCGAGCCACGTCGACGAGAAAGTCGAGTTCGTCGCAGCTGACTTCGTACTCCTTACTCAGTCCTTCGTGCGTCTCGTACATCTTCTTGCCCACGGTCTCGTAGTCGCCAGCCTCAAGGGCGTCGCTGACGGCAAGCACCCTATCCTTCTCGCCGAGCACGAAGTGGGCGCGCGTGTAGTCTTCCTCGCTGACCTCCGCCTTGACAGCCTCAAGCTCAGCCCATGTAGCGTCGCGCAAGGTCTCGAACTTCTTGTCGGCGAAGTGCTTTCCGAGGGCGGCGACCACATTCTCGCAACTCCTGCGTCGGTCGTTGTACGGACTGCCCACGAGTTCGTGCTTGACCTTCGAGTTTACGAGCACGAGCTGGTAGCCATTCGGGTCAAACGGGAAATACTGGAACTCACGGCTGCGGCAGTCGAGGCGCATCAGCTTGCCCTTCTGCCCGAAGACGCTTGCGAACTGGTCCATTATGCCGCAGTTAACGCCGACATACTTGTGCTCTGTAGCCTGTCCCGCCAGCGCCATGTCCCATTTGGATATGCGCCCGCCGGCAAAGAGGTCGTTGATTGCGAATGCGAAGCAGCTTTCCAGCGCGGCAGAAGAGCTCATTCCTGCACCGAGGGGCACGTCGCCATAGAAGGCGGCGTTGAATCCGCCGACATCTACGCCGAGGGCGCGCATCTCCTGGACTATTCCGTAGATATACCGCGCCCACGTTGCCTTGGGACCCTGCGGGTCGTCGACCTTGAATTCCACTTTGTCCTTCAAGTCTATCGAGTAGAGTATGACGGTCTTCAGTCCGTTGGGGCGCACCTCCGCCATGATTCCCTTGTCTACGGCTCCGGGGAAGACGTATCCGCCGTTGTAGTCGGTGTGTTCGCCGATGAGGTTGATGCGTCCCGGCGACATGTATATGCTTCCCGTCTTGCCGTCGAAGTGCTTTATAAAGCGGGATCTTACTTTTTCTGTGTCCATAATAATCTGTAATAGTTGAAAGTTAATAACTGATGGTTGCGGGATTGGCTGCGGCAGAGCCGACCAATCCCATGACTTTTAATCTTTAATTCTTAATTTTTAACCTTAAACCGGTATGTCCTTATTGACATTCTTGCCGAAGAAGGCCGCATACACGAACATGTAAGCCATAGCGAGCAATGGCACGATGTAGCTTACCATGTATCCGGCGTGGTCGGCGATGAAGTTCTGAATAAGTGGCAGCACGCCGCCACCGACGACCATCATCATGAATATGCCCGATGCCTGTGCGGTGTACTTCCCGAGTCCCTCGGTGGACAGGTTGAAGATGCTCGCCCACATAATCGACGTACACAGTCCGCAGAGAACCAGGAGCACGGCACTGAGCGGAATGGTAGTCATAGCGAACGACGTGCCGGTGAACAGTGGCATCGTTGCGGTGACGGTCTTCGGCGTGAAGATTGCGCCGAGTATGAGGACTATGCCGACGGCATTGGTGCACATCATCATGACGCGTGACGACACCTTGTCGGCTATGAAGCCGGCTATGAAGCGTCCTACGAGCATGAGCAGCCAGTAGGTTCCGGCTACGAATCCGCCTATTGCGGCAGCGTTGGCTACGGCTGACGTCCACGCGCCCGTAGTGAGGTCGGTATCGGAGATATAGAAGTTGAGGGTGCCTGGAATGCCGGTCTCTACGCCCACGTATACGAAAATAGCTATGACTCCAAGCTTGAAATGGCGGAACGACCATGGCGAATGCTCGAACACCGTCGTCTCGTCGGTCTTGCCCATTTCAGGGTCTTTGATAGGAATGAACGACAATATGACGAATGCCAGGGCGAAGACCGCGAGCGCAATGTAGAGCACTAGGTTGACATCTGCCATGCTCGTGCTTGCAGTGACTGTGCCTATCAGCGCGCCTACGAGCATCGGGGTCAGCGTTCCGGCGAGGGAGTTAAGCGTTCCACCGATGAGGTTCAGTTGGTTGCCACGATTTCCACCGCCACCGAGCAGGTTCAGCATCGGGTTGACGACGGTATTGAGCAGGCATACGGAGAATCCGCTTATGAATGCGCCGAGAAGATAGACTATGAAACCTGTGATTCCGGTCGGAAACCCTGAAAGGAATTGTATGAACACGCCTACAAAGCCGAAGGCTATGCCGAGCAGTGCCGTCTTCTTGTAGCCGATGCGCGTGAGAAGCTTGCCGGCGGGTATGCCCATGAACAGATATGCAAAGAAGTTCATGAAATTGCCCATCATGCCGAGCATATTGTTGCCACCGATTTCAGGCTGGTTCTTCCATACCACGCCGATAGGTGCTGCCAGATTGGTGACGAACGCAATCATGGCATAAAGGAACATCATCGTGATTATGGCGATAATGCTCCCGTTTTGTTTAGTTTTAACGTTTTCCATATTTAGTGAATAGTTGATTTGGCTCTAAAAGCGGCGACGGCCCGAGAGCCGTCGCCTGTGGTTTTAGGTTGTGTGTGCGTGGGTTCGGCGCAGTGGGGTTACTCTACTCCGAACTTGTAGATAGTGCGCTGTTCATACACCTGTCCTGGCACAAGTTCCACGGACGGGAAGTAAGGACGGTTGGGGGTGTCGGGGAAGTGTTGAGCCTCGAGGCATACCGCGCTGCGCTTCGGATATGTCGTGCCGTGCCAGCCCTTGAGACCGAACTCGAAGTTGCCCGTGTACAGTTGCAGTCCCGGTTCTGTCGTATATACTTCGAGGGTGCGTCCGCTCGTAGGCTCGTGTAGCTTTGCCGCGAAGCTGAGTTCGCCTTCCTCGCGCTTGTTCAGCACGTAGCAGTGGTCATATCCGCTGCCGTTCTTCAGTTGTTCGTTGTCGTCGTTGATACGTTCGCCGATAGTGTGCGGCGTGTGGAAGTCGAAAGGCGTGCCTTCCACTTTGAGTATCTCTCCCGTCGGAATGCTTGTGCTGTCTATTGGAAGATAGAAGTCGCCGTTTATCTGGCATTCCACGCCGAGAACGTCTGGCGTTGGGTCGGCATCGCCCGCGAGTGAGAAGAAGGCGTGATGCGTGAGGTTGATAATTGTCTTCTTGTTGGTCGTCGCACGGTACTTGATTATAAGCTCGTTGTCCTCTGTCCACGTGTAGGCTACCCAGACCTCGACCTCGCCAGAGTATCCCTCTTCGCCGTATGGACTTGTGTACTTGAGGACTACGGCGTGGTCGTTCACTTGTGTTGCGTCCCAGACCTTTACGTTGAAGCCGGCATTGCCTCCATGCAGGTGGTTCGGACCGTCGTTGGTCGCAACCGTGTATTCCTTGCCGTGGAGTAGGAACTTGCCTTTGGCTATGCGGTTGCCGAAGCGTCCGATGAGGCGTGACAGATACGGCTCCTCGGAGTTGATGACTCCCTGAATGCTGTCGTGCCCCTGTATAACGTTGGCGTAGTTGCCGTTCTTGTCTGGCACCATTATGGCGCAGATAGCCCCTCCATAATTGGTGAATGCGACCTCGTTTCCTTTCGAGTTGCGGAGAATAAATAAATCAGTATGCTTGCCATCGACTGTGGTCTGGAAGTCTTCCCGCCTCAGACCACACTTACTTTGTGTTTCTACAGCGTTTGTCATAATCTCAGTTTTTAGTTGGATTAATACTATGTGGTTACTATGTTTGTTGCAAAGTAAGCCAAAATATTCCGTAACTCCAAACCAAAACGGGAAAAAGACGGAAAAAGCGTGTTAAAAACCATTAAGTGTTAAACACGCAGACGGGCTTCCGCACGATTGCGCGAAAGCCCGTCCATATTTATATATAAGGTGTCTTCAGAACTTTATGCCGATAGATCCGTACAATACGTTCGTATCTTTGATGCCGCAAGTGTGGGAGTTTTCATGACGGAAGCCGAGCCGCAGGGTAGGGGATATGCCCTTGACAATCTTCCAGGACAGGTTGGCGTCGTAGACAGTTCGTTTCCAGTCGTTGCCGCCTATGCTCTGTGAGACGAGGCAGCGGAGGTCAACCTTGCCGCCGTTGCCTGCGTAGCATAGTGTGTAGCCGAGACCGCCACCAAGCGTCTTGCTGGAGAAGTGGGTCTTGGTCTCATCGTCGTCATAGATACCGATGCCCTGTTCGTACTGCGCAAGTACGTGGAACCGTGGCACGAACTCGTAGGAAACGTTGACGTTGGCTCCCAATTCCCTTATGTCGTGGGACTCGGTTGAAGACAAGGTGTTAAGTTCCAGCGAGAACTTTCCCAATGGTGATTTGCTACTTTCTTGTCCGAAAGATGCTACGGACACGAACATGAGAATTGCGGATAATAAAATCTTATTCATTTGTCTTTTCTGTTTGTATAACTGATATTTCTTTATTCCATAATTGATCACTTGCTACGCCGACTTTAAATCCATTATCGATAGAATCTTTTATTGTTCCATCCAGTTTCGATTGGTTAACAATGCTTAACATGTCATTGACATATGTTTCAACATCTTCTTCGTTATCTGTTTCTGAGAGACCTTTCATGTATTCATATAAAACAGCAAGTAATGATTTATCGATAGCTTTGGTTGCTAATAATTTTGAATAAAATTCATCAAAAGAATTAGAATCTTCTATGGATGTATTTATTAGTTGTGAAAGTTTTATAAAACTGCGTGTATCCAATATGTTTTCTGTTAGGTATCTTTCATTGTAGACATTTTGAGAAATCTTCTGTATTAAGTATTCATATTTAGCAGTGTCATTCAAAGCCGCAAAAGAAGTAAAAGTAAGAGAGTCAGTAAATATTTCTTTTAATATTTTATTGTGATAGTATCCAATACTGTCGGAATTGTTTATATTGCTTACAGCTCTGGACATTACAATAGGTTTGTCCTCTAATGTTGTTGAGAAAGTAAGTGTATAATCAACGTTACCTCCAAATGAATATGCTCCGACAATTCCAGATGTGACGGTAGCTCCTGGCAATCCGCCGATAGCTCCTCCTAGAACATCAGCGAATGCAGTTGCTACACCTTGCCATATACGTTTCCATAATTTCTTCCAAAACCCCTTGTTACGTTGTCTTCTATTTTAGAGTAGTTAATCTTGGCTACGGAGTCGTTGTAGTTTTGTATAGAAAGTCGCAGATTATCCAAAGTAATCTTGTCTTGAGAGCATAGAGAGTTGAGTGTTGTGATTTCACTTTTAACAATCGGTTCATTGCTACTGTCGCATGAGTTCATTGTTAAAAGCATAATGGACAATGTGATAACAAACAAAATTTTCTTCATTTTTTTATAACTTTTTAATGTTAAGATATAATATGTGTTATTCGATATA
Source organism: uncultured Prevotella sp. (assembly GCA_964523825.1). Classification (GTDB taxonomy): domain Bacteria; phylum Bacteroidota; class Bacteroidia; order Bacteroidales; family Bacteroidaceae; genus Prevotella. The sequence continues at coordinate 9,180 of CAZGAT010000019.1, forward strand.
AATATAACCGTAATATTGTATATGTTGGAATTGAATGTTAAGTGTGAACTCTCCTGAAAGAGAGTCCGGTAATATGAAACTTGTTTGCTCAGGCATTATATATTGTTCATAAACAATATTGTCGTTAGAATCAGTTATGCTAACATAATATGTATCTATATTAGCTGGAGAAAATATGGTTCTGTCTGAAATATAAAAATGTGGAATGTGTGCTGGCAGTCTCTTTATAGGAGATGTTCCTTTGGTAGGATCATTGTAGTTTATATGTAACTCAATTGTTACACCTGTGTTGGTTGGTGGTTCTATAGCGTTTGCTGCAAACGCTATGAATGGTAAAAACATAAAAATAAGAAATCTACGAAACATAAATCTTTGCATTTAATAATTGACTGCAAAGTTATGTTCTTATAGCTTGCCCTCAAAATTTCAAGGTTACACTTTTTACACCATTGAATGATTATTGGTTGAGTATATTGTTGATGCTTAAAGGTTTAGGAGAATATTACACTTATTACATTGTGGCAAAAAGATTGATACTGCATGTGGCTTCACATGTAGGTTATGTTTATAGATAGGCTCTTTGCACCTTTCTGTTTAAAAAGTTTGTAATTTATGTTGCTCCGAATATTAGTAGTCCTTTGTTGACTAATACCAAGTAAGTTTGCTATTTCAGAAGGAGAAAACTCTAACTTTACTAAAAGGCAAACCCTGTATTCTTGTTCAGTTAAGGCAGCTCTATTTTTAGTCATCTTGTCGTAGAAATCTGTTATGAATTCTTTCATTGTATCTTCAAGAATAAACCATTCGCTATTTGAAAGTTTCTGACCATGTTTAGCAATTGATTGTATATGTTTGATTATATCATGGTGTAACAACTTATGCTCATTCATGTGGTCTATCTTTCTATATTTTTCTTTGTAACTTGAAAGAGATTCCTGTAGAAAGCTGATTTCGTGTGCTTTTTGTCTTTTAAAGTTTTCCTCATTTTGTTGAAGCGAATTTAATTCTTCTTCCGCTAAATGTAATTTCGTCAAAGCTTTCTGGTATTCCTTTCTTGTCCTTTGTCTTTCGGTCTTATGCTTCTTTAAGAGGTATGTAAATATACTTGCAATAATAAAGAGAAATACGAATGACATGGCTAACGCTTTCCAAAGAAAATTGGATTCTCTGATCTTTTGGGTTGCAAGCTTTTGACTTTCTGAATAATTATATAATGATTGCATGCGGATTATCTCTGTTGCCGATTGCAAGACATTTGCAGAATCATTAGTATTGGTGTATAAATCTGCATATTTTACAATAGAATCATTTATCCCCAGACTTTTGTAAACGTTCATCAATCCTTTATAGGCATTTTCTATATTTTGAATATCGTTAGGAAAAGAAAGCAGTTTGTGGAAGCAGTCTATGGCAGACTTGTAGTCTCCAATCTGCTCATAGTATGTGCCAAGTCGGTAAAAATACATTTCACACCCTTTTTGTATACTGCCGTCGCCATGTACAATCCCTGATTCTTTTTGATATATTGCAAGAGCTTTCCCTGCCTTGCTGGTTTCATGGTTTTGTAAATAGTATTTAACATTGCATATCAAGCAGGCTGCTGCATACTGCCTGTAACCATGTTGCAGGTATTCTTTGTGTGCCATGTCAAAACAAGCTTGGGCAGAATCTTGTTTGCCAACTAAATCAAATGCACTTCCAGACCTTTCAATGGATTGGATTGCTGCTAATGTGTCTTTTGCCAGATAAGCATAATATCGGACTTTTCTCCATGTGGATAATTCTTTTGCAGGATAGCGTAATTCTTGATATGCGACGGCTATTTGCCCATAAATACTGCAAAGAAGTTTATAATTGTACTCGTTGTTAGTTGTGTCAGCCTGCTTTATAGCATTTTCGTAATAGTGTATTGCTTCTGGCAGGTTACCTTTGTCACGGTACACGCAGCCGAGCATATAGTTGGCGTTAATCTGCCCATCTTTTTTTTCATGTTTGTTGTAATAGTCAAGTACTGGCTCCATATATTCTATGGTATCCATGGGAATATATGCTTTGTTTATAGCTTCAGCACAAAGAAGTAAATATTCCATTTTGTATGGGTTTGCATAATGTCCAAAATCCCTTCTTGCGGAGTTTAGGATTGTTAAGGCTGAATCAGGGGCATCGTCCAAAATCCTTTCTGCACGTAATAACGAATTTGGCTTTTGTGCATGTGTGCATGATGTTATTAATAAAATAACGAAGAAAGTGTATAATATTGTTTTCATTTTGTGTTAGTGCGCTTTTCTAATATATATATTCATGACAACAGGTCGGCTACGATGTAGCTTGAGCCGCCGACGAAGATGAAGTCGTCCTGGACTTCGCCAGCCTTGCTTCCGCCTGTGGTATCGGCGGACTCGCCGGCACAGTCGGCAAGGGCGGCTGCGTAGGCTTCCTTGACTGTCGGGAACGTACGCCCGTGTAGTCCTTGCTTCTCTGCCTCTTGTGCCACCTTCTCTACGGGGAAGGCGCGTTTGCTCGACGGCTGTGTCCAGTAGAACACGGCATCGCGTGGCATGAGTCCGAGTACTTTGTCAAGGTCTTTGTCGTCGACCATACCGAAAACTATGCGACGGTTGCGGCACTTCTGTGTGGCAATCTGCGGAGCGAGGTACAGCCATCCACTTACGTTGTGTCCCGTATCGCAGATGACAGTGGGGTGTTCGCGTAGTTTCTGCCACCGTCCCATAAGCCCGGTGGACTCGCATACGTTGGCAAAGCCGCGTGCTATGCTTTCGGTGTCGCGGATTACGTTGCGGTTGAGTAGTTGCATACAGGCGGTAAGTACCGTGTTGGCGTTCTTGTCCTGATAGTCGCCGCCAAGTTCGAAGTGGATATTGCCGAAGTACTTTGTGGCGTAGTCGCGCCCACCCGACATATTGGCTTTCCCACTGGTAATGATAGGGAAGTCCTGCGCGAACACTATGGTTGAGCGGCAAGTCTCGGCTTTTGCCTCGAACACCGGGCGTGTCTCTGATAGGTCCTCGCCCACGACTACGGGCACTCCGTCCTTGATAATGCCAGCCTTCTCTGCTGCTATCTTTGGAAGCGTGTCGCCGAGGAACTTGGTGTGGTCGAAGCTTATGTTGGTGATTACTGATAGTATGGGTGTTATGATGTTGGTGCAGTCAAGTCTTCCGCCGAGACCGACTTCGATGACGGCTATGTCGACGTGGCTGTCGGCGAAGTATTTGAACGCCAGAGCCGTGGTAAGCTCGAAGAACGACGGATGCAGCGGTTCGAAGAATCTATGGTTGTCTCGGACGAAATCAACGACATACTCTTTGGGTATCATTTCTCCGTTCACACGTATCCTCTCCCGAAAGTCGACGAGGTGAGGGCTGGTGTAAAGCCCTACCTTGTAGCCGTCGGCTTGGAGTATTGACGCGAGGGTATGGGAACAAGAACCCTTGCCGTTGGTTCCGGCGACGTGTATTGACAGGAAATGCGTGTGCGGGTGTCCGAAATGTTCGTCAAGCGCGAGCGTGTTTGACAGTCCTTCTTTGTAGGCAGAAGCTCCCACGTGCTCGAACACGGGGGTACTGTTGTATAGGTATTCTACGGTTTCGGCGTAGTCTTTGTCCAATTGTGTGTCAGTCATTTTGTCAGTATGGTATAAATTAAAAACATCACGCTCCAGGCTTGACCGTGTGGAACGTGATGGTGTCTGTATTTGAGTTTGCTTTATCAGCTAAACAAGTTCTTGAACTTTTGGAATATGGTTTGCTTTGTGGTTAGGTCGCCCTTGAAGTTGTCGCTGTCTTGGAAGCTTTCGATAGCTTTCTTCTCTTCTTTTGTCAGCGTCTTCGGGACGAATACGCTTATCTGTACTATAAGGTCGCCGACACCATAGCCGTAGCCTGACACAGCCGGCAGTCCCTTGCTGCGCAGTCGCAGTGTCTTGCCAGGTTGTGTGCCTGGTTCTATCTTTATCTTCAGCGACTTGCCGTCAAGCGTAGGTATGTCAACCTGCCCTCCGAGTGCGGCTGTAGGGAAATCCAATAATAGATTATATATCAAGTTTTGCTTGTCGCGTACAAAAGTGTCGCTCGGCTCGACCTCGATGTAGACCTTTATGTCGCCGTTAATGCCGTTGTGCTGACCAACGTTGCCTTTGCCAGGCACGTTCAAGACCATTCCGTCCTCAACTCCGGCAGGAATGTTGATTTCCACGACTTCGTCGCCCTTGACAACTCCGGAACCACCGCAATGCGGGCACTTCTCCTTCACGATAGTACCCTCGCCACCACAAACATGACAGGTGGTCTGGGTCTGCATCATGCCGAAGATGCTTTGCTGCGTGCGGATTTCCATACCCGTTCCGTGGCAGTTGGGGCACGTCTCTACGCCCGAACCGCCCTTTGCGCCAGAGCCGCTGCATTCGGGACAAGCCACGTCCTTGCGTACCTTGAACTTCTTGGTGACTCCTGTCGCCACTTCCTGGAGCGACAACTTCACCTTAAGGCGCAGATCAGAACCGCGGTACTTGCGGGTCTGCGAGCGTCCGCCGCCACCAAAGCCCCCGAAGCCGCTGTGACCGCCGAACACGTCGCCGAACATCGAGAAGATGTCGTCCATGGAGAAGCCTCCGGTTCCGAACGGACTGCCTCCAAAGCCCCCGCCAGGTGCGTTGAAGCCGAATCGGTCGTACTGCTGCCGCTTTTGCGGGTCATGGAGCACGTCGTAAGCCTCTGCAGCCTCCTTGAACTTCTCCTCGGCTTCCTTGTCGCCAGGATTGCGGTCGGGGTGATACTTGATCGCGAGTTTTCTGTATGCTTTCTTTATGTCAGCTTCAGAGGCGTTCTTGTCGACCCCCAAGACTTCGTAATAATCTCTCTTTGCCACTTTGCTTGTCCTTAATGGGTGTTATTGTCCTACAGCCACTTTCGCATGGCGGATTACCTTGTCGTTGAGTGTGTATCCGGTGGTGGTGCAATCTACTACCTTGCCTTTTTTGTCGTCGCCCATGCCTGGAACCATTGCGATTGCCTCCATGGTGTCGGTGTTGAAGTCCTTGTCCTCGGTCTCGATTCGTTTAACACCGAGGCTTTCGAGCGTGGCGACGAATTTCTTGTGGATAAGCTCGATGCCCTCGCGTACGGACTTGGCATCGTCGTTCTCGCTCTTGAGCGCACGTTCGAAGTCGTCGAGCACCGGCAGTATCGCAAGTATGGTCTTCTCCCCTCCGTTGAGGATAAGCTCTGCCTTCTCCTTCAATGTGCGCTTGCGGTAGTTGTCAAACTCGGCAGCCTTGCGCAGCAACTGGTCTTTCAGCTCGTCAACCTGCTGTTGGAGTTTGACGGTCTCATCGGTGGCATCGGCAGTAGGCTGTGCATCGACTTCCTGGTCGTCGGTGTCGGACTTTGCCTCACCGACAGTCTGGGGTTCAGGCTCCGCGGTTTCGGGATTGCCTTGTCCTGTGGTGTCCTGCTGGTAGTTGTCGCCACCTTCGACCTGTATTTTCTTGCTTTCTTCTTCCTTGTTACTCATTTCGTTTATTGTTTTAGTGACTTGGGTTTACCATGTTCATGTGTCAAACCGCCAGTCATTGTGCAAAAAACATGCCAACCTTCCGTTACTTGTACATCGTGGCTTTCTGCTCCTTTATGGCTTCGTCGTGAATGTACTCGTCGTATGACATGAGTTTGTCTATTGTCCCCGACGGGGTGAGTTCTATGATGCGGTTGGCTACAGTCTCGATGAACTCGTGGTCGTGGGAGCTGAAGAGTACGTTGCCCTTGAAGCATATGAGGTTGTTGTTGAACGCCTGGATAGACTCGAGGTCGAGGTGGTTGGTAGGCGTGTCGAGTATTAGGCAGTTCGCATTTTGCAGCTGCATACGGGCTATCATGCAACGCATTTTCTCTCCTCCAGACAGTACGTTGACTTTCTTCTCGACTTCTTCCTGACGGAAAAGCATGCGTCCGAGGTAAGCTTTCATAGTCACTTCGTTGCCCGTTCCGTACTGCGAAAGCCAGTCGACGAGGTTGAGGTCGCTCTCGAAGAATGCCGTATTGTCGAGCGGAAGGTAAGCTGTGGTTATGGTGACTCCCCACTTGTACTCTCCAGCGTCAGCCTTGCGGTTGCCGTTGATAATCTCGAACAGCGCGGTCATCGCCTTTGGGTTGTGGGACAGGAAGACAATCTTTTGACCTTTCTCGACGTTGAAGTTGACGTGGTCGAACAGTACGGTTCCGTCTGGCTCGACAGCCTTGAGGTTCTTGACTTCCAGTATCTGGTTGCCCGGCTCGCGCTCCATTTGGAAGATGATTCCAGGATACTTGCGGCTTGACGGGCGTATTTCCTCGACGTTGAGCTTCTCGAGCATCTTCTTGCGGCTGGTGGTCTGCTTGCTCTTTGCAACGTTGGCGGAGAATCGGCGTATGAACTCCTCGAGCTGCTTTTTCTTCTCTTCCGCCTTCATGCGCTGGTTCTGCGCCTGACGGAGTGCGAGCTGGGAGCTTTCGTACCAGAACGAGTAGTTTCCGGCGAAGACGGTGACCTTGCCGAAGTCTATATCGATGGTCTGTGTGGAAACGGCGTCGAGGAAGTGGCGGTCGTGGCTGACGACGAGTACGGTTTGGTGCTCGTCGATGTCGCCGAGGTAGTCCTCAAGCCACTCGACGGTGTCGAGGTCGAGATCGTTGGTAGGCTCGTCGAGTAGCAGGTTGTCGGGCTTGCCAAACAGTGCTTTAGCGAGCATGACGCGTACCTTCTCATTGTTCGACAGCTCGGACATCTGCTTTTGGTGCAGGTCTTCGCCAACGCCGAGGTTCTGGAGCAACTGCGCGGCATCGCTCTCCGCCTCCCAACCGTTCATTTCAGCGAACTTCTCCTCAAGCTCGGCTGCGCGGTTCCCGTCTTCCTCTGTCATTTCCAGCTTGGCATAGAGTGCCTCGCGTTCCTTCATGTTCGCCCACAGGGTCGTGTGTCCCATCAGTACGGTGTCCATCACCTTGTACTGGTCGTACTTGAAGTGGTCCTGCTCAAGCACGGACAGCCTCTCGCCCGTCCCCATCTCGACGGAACCCTTGTTGGGTTCGAGTTCGCCAGAGATGACACGCAATAGCGTGGACTTTCCAGCACCGTTTGCGCCGATGACTCCATAGATGTTCCCACGTGTGAACTTGATGTTTACGTCCTTGTATAATACTCGCTTCCCGAATTGAACGGCAATATTGGTCAGTGTTATCATTCTGTTTGCTAATACCTTATGCTTATAATAATAAATTTGGGTGCAAAGGTAGTGCAAACGAGTGAAATGACAAAGAAAAGCTCGCTGTTCTTTGCATTTCCGAGTGCAGCCTACCTTGCACGACGCAAGGAGTAAAAGGTAATGGAAACCGAGCGGAAAGCCAAATAAAAAGCCGAAAATCCAATTGTTCTGAGGCTTTGTCACTACGAGCATTGTCCTGTCTCGTGAATTATGATTACCTTTGCATGGATTTTAAGTCTCAGTCAGAACCACGATAGAGTTACAGGCAAGGATATGATGAACAAATCTACATACGGACAGCAGAAGAAGTACGACAACTATACAGTCGATCAACAGTCGACGCTCCTGGCGTGGCTCTTGGAGAACATTCGTGAGAGCCGCTCGAAGGTGAAGGCGACACTACATAATGGTGGCATAAAGGTCAATGGCAAACGCCGCACCCAGTTCGACTACCCCCTAAAGAAGGGAGACAAAGTCAGCGTCAGTGCGTCGAAGCAAAATGACTCTTTCCGCAACAGATATGTCCGTATAGTATACGAGGATCAGTATCTCGTAGTCATTGAGAAGAACACAGGTATACTGAGCATGGCTGCCGGACACAGCAGTTTGAATGTCAAGACTGTCCTCGATGCATACTTCCGTCAGTCGAGGCAGAAGTGCACAGCCCACGTCGTGCACCGACTCGACCGCGATACCAGCGGTCTGATGGTCTATGCCAAGGACTTCCAGACAGAACAACTGCTCGAGCACGACTGGCACAATATAGTCTACGACCGCCGCTACATAGCTGTAGTCAGTGGGGAAGTGGAACACGGTGAGGGGACGATAGCCAGTTGGCTGCGTGACAACCGTGCCTACGTCACTTATAGCAGCCCGGTGGACAATGGGGGAAAGTATGCAGTTACGCACTATCGGGTGCTGAACCGTACCACGGAGCACACACTCGTCGAATATCGCCTAGAGACAGGGCGCAAGAACCAGATAAGAGTACACTCCGCCGACATGGGGCATCCGGTCTGCGGTGATGTCAAGTACGGCAATGGCGACAATCCCATCGGACGGCTCTGCCTACACGCGTACGTCCTGCGCTTCTACCACCCCATAAACCACCGGCGAATGGAGTTCCAAACGCCTATGCCGGGACCATTCCTGCACTTGTTCAAATGACTGAAATACCCACCCCCGACCCTTCCCGTGCGGGAGGGGAGAGCGTAGCTTCTCCTGCAACTCCAACGTTATTCTCCTACAACTCTGACATAGTCAACCTACAACACGAAACGAAATCATGGAAGATCTGACATACATCGCCGCTGTGGTTGCAGTCGCCGCAGCCGGAATCATAATCGTCCGCAAGGTGGCAAGCTGCCTGTGGAACATGGTCGTGACAGTCCTAGTCCTCGCCGTACTCTATTGGGGGTTGCGCAGCATCGGAGTCATCTGACAGAGAAACTCATTCTTACTTTTGCTGCAACACTGACCGTATTTGCAGGCAAACTCTAAAAGCTCTCTCCTGCGGCACATTTTCGGCTTTACCTGAAATATGTATATTTTTCTCCTGCAACTCATTCTGTGTTGCAGGAGAAGGCTCATGCCATCAGTACTCCGTCTTGTCCTCCTTCTCGCTCCAGAGCTGGAAGGCGCGCAGTGCCTCGTCGCGCAGGATCACCTCAGAGGGCTTCGTCCTCCGGTACGGCGGCAGTTCGAGTTCGCGGTAGATGAAGTCGTCGTCGAAGCCGATTGCTGCCGCGTCCTTGCGGTTGTTGGCATAGTAAACTTTGGCGATGTGAGCCCAGTATATTGCGCCGAGGCACATGGGGCAGGGCTCGCACGATGTGTAAATCTCGCAGTCGGATAGGTCGAAGGTGCCCAGCTCGTTGCACGCGCGGCGAATGGTGTTCACCTCGGCGTGGGCGGTCGGGTCGTTGTCTATGGTCACGCTGTTGCTTCCTTCGGCTATAATCTCTCCACCTCGCGCTACAACTGCGCCGAAGGGTCCCCCTCCGCAGCACACGCTGTCTATGGAAAGCTGTATTGCCCTCCGCATCAATTCTTCCTTTGTCATAGTCTTGTAGTGTTATGGTTTGTGGGGGAAACCTGGGGCGTTCCCCTTGCTCCTTTTGTATATAATGTATGCGTGTACATTAATATATTATGTATGGCTGGCAGTGTCCGTGTTGCCTGCGGTCTCATGGCGATATATCCTGCTGAATGTGTCGTGCAGCCTCGGCTCGTCGTCGATGATTGCCTGAATTTCGCGCAGCCGCCGTGCGTTGGGGCTTCCGGGTATCCATAGGCGGACGTATCCGCTGGCAGAGTATTTATCGCGCATGTGGCGGGCGAACCGCTCCCACTGTTCCTCCTTTGATTTCTCTGGATAGTTTTCAAGCCCGTACTGTACGGCTCGCGTGAAGACCGTCTCCGGTTCCAAGTCGCGGTCGGCCTCGGCTATGATCTTGCCATAGATTGACCGCGGTTGTCTGCTCGACGAAGCGCGGTGGTCTTCGACTGCCTCTTTCATGATGCGTATCTGCTGGGGCGAGAACCACCGCCGCAGCCTTGCGTCCTGTTGGAGAATCCGTCCGCCGGTGATGTGGTGGACGGCGCGCGGTCCCTCCATTCCAAGGTCGTGGTATGCGGCAATGACGTACGCCATGTCGGGGTCTGCCCCCGTGAGGCGTGCGAGTTCAAGGGAATTCGCAATGACGCGCTGGGCGTGCCCGATGCCGTGGCTGCGTCCGAACGCGTTGTATCGTGGGAGAATGCTTTTCTCCACAAAGGACATTATGTCGAGGTTGACGTGCTGCTGCATGATGAGTTTGTGGAAAAGTCTAATCTTATGCAATGAGGATCTGTGTCGCGGTGACCAGTCCGAAAATGAATATGTCCCTTGCGGTCAGTCCGAGTACCATGTTGAGAGCCTTGCCCTTACCTATCTTAACGAGCTTCGCCGCCGTGCGGTAGTGGGGGCGGAAGTAGGCTACCATGAGTGCGACGAAAAGAAGAAGCTTCCACCACGGCAGGGCGTTGCCGACGATGACGGTGTAGATGATTATTTCCGCCAACAGGGGTAGGTCGGCGTATAGACGTTCCGCCCACTTCGTACCCAGCCGTACGACGAGTGTCCGCTTGCCGTCGCGCCGATCGTTGTCTCTGTCGCGGTAGTTGTTGACCATCAGGAGAGTGTCGATTACAAGTCCGCACGCCACGCCTATGGCTAAGATTCCTGGTCGGAAGCCTTGCAACTCTGGCGGCACGCATGTGTACCACGTGAAGTATACGGGGACGATGCCGAAGAAGACGATTACCAGGACATCGCCCAGTCCGCGGTAGGAGAACCACGTCGTATATAGGAATGCAAACACGACGCATGCCGCGCCGACTGCCACCATAACCCAGCCGCCATATGAGATGAGCGGAAGCCCGGTTGTGCACGCAGCTAGACTCACCACGGCTATGCCGCGGAGCATTGCCCGTGTCGTAATCCAACCCTCGGCGCACGCACGTTTGGGACCGAGGCGGGTTGCCCGATCGTCATTGCCGTGGCGGTAGTCAAAGTAGTCGTTAATGAGGTTGGAGTCGATTTGCATTAGGAACGCGAACAGAAAGCACAGTATTGCTGGAATTATCGCGGCGGTGGTGACCCCTGCCGTCCTTAGAGCAAGAGCCACTCCGATCATGACTGGAACCGATGCTCCGGTTAGCGTCTTCGGACGTGCCGCGAGCAGCCAAGCCGTGGGCGAATTCGTCCGTATCTCGTTGTCTTCTGAAGGTAATTTCATGTTTGCTAATTAAAGAAATTCCAACTGAGTCCAAAGCGGAACACACGCTCGTTCATAGGATAATGCGGAGTGAAGAAGTACTCGCCACTGGAGCTGTTGACGTGCGAGAACATTACGAAGAACCGCGTGTGCTGCAACAGAAAGTTGGCGTAGACGTTCATTAGCGGGTAGTTTCCCACCTTGACCCGGCTTGCGGCGTTCTCCTGCACGGCGTACTGCCCCATATATGGGCTGTACTCTGGGGCATTGTACTTCGTAAAGTAACGTACGTCGGCTCCCAGATCGCACTTGAGCACTCTCGCTATTTTGAAGCGGAGGTAGAGGTTGGAGTACACGTTCAGTGTTGGTACTGGAAGAACGTCCTGGTTGCTGGACTTCTGGTATGTAAGCTCGTTGTCCCAGTGGAGGAAATTGAAGAGCTGGAGCTTCTGCCTTAGCTGTGCGGTCATGAGGCTGATAGCCCCAGAGTGCTGCCTCATCGCCACGGAGTAGTTGCGGTGCAAGTAGTCGTTGCCGCTTTGGTACAGGTCGTAGCTCTGTCCAAGATAGATGTAATCCTTGATATTGTCGTAGGCGAATCGCAACCGTGTTCCAGTCTTGCGGAGTGTGAGCGTTCCCATAAGCCGCGTATGGAACTGCTGGTCGAGATCCTTGTCCCACCAGGCGTGGCGCGAGTGGTAGGTGTTCTGGTAGAATGTCGCGTCGTCGCGGTGAATAAAGGCGTTGCCCATTACCTGCATTGTGTCGCCGAGGAAGGGCACGTTGAGGTCGGCGTTCGCGTCGATGTGGAACTGCCCCGAGTGCGCGCCTGCGAGCCACAGCTCGCCGCTGACATCGTAGTGAACCGTGTGTCCCTGTTCCTTCAGCAGTTGCGCTCCTACAGAGAGGTCGTGTTGGTCGTAGGCTGTCATGCCGGTGCCCTCGCTTGACAGCATAGGTAGCGTGTAGTGCCGCATATCGTAGGAGACAAATGCCTTCAATCCTGCCTTCGCCCACTTGTTGAACCCTTCGAGCAGTGCCACGGCGAACGTGTTGCGGAACTGCCAGCTCGTTGTCTTGTCGTAGATGGAGTCGCCCGTAAGCTTGGACGTTGTAGCAAAGTCGGAAAGGTAGAACGAGTCTGGGGTCTCGTATGCCTCGTATATACGTCGGTAGTTGTTGAACTCGGCGGTATGTATGAAGCTCGTTACGGGCACGTACTCGCTCTTCATCCATACGGTGTCTTTGTCTTCGTGGTCAGCTTGTGCCGTCGGGCGGGCGAGTTCCTCCTTGCGTTTGGCTTCCTCGCGGTATGCCTCCTCGTCGAAGTCGTCGCCGTTTCTCTGTGCCTCGAGGCGTGCCTTGTCGAGTTCGTCTTGTTTCTTCTGCTCTGCCGCGCTGCGCATTGCGAACTTCCGTGCGTTTATTTCCTCCTCGGTCATGGGAACCTTGCGGCTGAAGCCGAAGCTGTAGCGGTGGTTGAAGAACACGTGTTGGTTGTCGTTACGGTTCCAGTTTCGCTCCAGTATTGTCGGTAATTCCTCCTCGGTGTATGTCTCGTTGTAGCGTTCTGGGTGTGAGACGTAGGCATCGTTGGTTATACCTCCGCTCTCGGTCACCTTCTGGTGGTTTGTAGACATGAGCAGGTGTGCCTGGTATCGCTCGCCGAGGTAACTGCCCCACATCGAGTAGTTGAAGTGGCTCGTGCTCTGGTTGCTATAGTAGCCGCGTCCGTAGATGTAGTCAAACTTGAAGCCGAAGCCCAGCCGCTTGCCCGCGTTGACGGCAAATAGTGCCTTGAAATGGTCTTCGCCATTGGTGCGGTTGCCTGCCGTGTTGTACGAGATGACCGTTATCGGAGAGTAGGTTGACGTGAAATGGAATTGCCACGGCTGTACGATGAAGAAGTCGTACGGGTCGAGGAAAGAGAAGTCCGACGGACTCTGGCGTTCGATGAACAGGCGGTTTATGCGTGGCGACCCCACGTTTCCGAGTGTGTTGTACTCCCCGCGCAGCCCAGTCGTGAAGATACTGTTCATGAACATATCCGTCAGCGTGTCTGGGACTGCCGCCTCGCGGTCGCCGAACCTTTGGTCAATCGTCCACACCTTAAGCCCGCGCGGTATCTCCTTGTGCTGGCTCTGTACGGAGTCCGACTGCCCGAAGTGGCGGTTACGCTGGTAGCCGTCGGCAGTGAATTGTCCGTCGTCGTATGTCTCGTTGTCGTCGTTTATCTGTGCCCTTGAAGCAGAAGCGACTCCAAGAACAAGGCAAAGTAACAATAAAAGTCTTTTCATGCTATCATAAGAAAAACCGCTGCTTAGTTGAAGAAGCGGAAAGCACATTCGGCTATCTTGAAGACCATGGCTGCCAAGATGACTATTGTGCCCACGGTCTGACTGCCAGTGAGGAAGATTATGACTCCGACAACAGCTCCGATCATGAATATGATGTTGAGTACCTGCCGTAACATTATGAACTGGTCACGGCTTTCATTCAGTTCCTTATGCCTGTGATGTCTTGTGGGTTCCATACGTTTGCAGTGTCTCCTGACCTATTTTGTGAGTGCTTCTTGAAGCGTGGTGAATATCTCGTTCTTGCGGTCTATGGTCTTGCGGCGGAACTTCCCAGTACCTGGGTACAGCCTCGTGCGCTTTTTGTTGACTGCTACCTTGTCAGTGATCCAGTCTTCCGCCTTGTAGCTTTCCACCTTCCCCTGGACGTTGTACAGGTATCTGATGCGGTTCATGGTTATATCTACGTAACCGTCGTGGCACGTGGCGTTGAGCAGATAGTAGATTTCCGTGCGGTCGAGGGAGATTGCGCTGCTGCGGAATACAAGCCATTCATGAACCGTAGCCACGAGGTTGTTCTTCGACTTGTCCTTTATCGCAAGCTGGCTTCCAGTCAGCTGCAACTCGTCCGACGTTAGTTTCGCAAGGTACTGCTCCGTTATGCCATATATCTGTTCGGCGGTTTTTCCAGGTGCCTTTATCACTGCGCGCCATTCCACTTGTCCGTCAACCACGGGCACCGCGTCCTTCGTAAGGTATATTGCGTCGCTGTTTGTCCCGTCTTTAGGCTTTGTGCCACGGCGTGTGACTATCTCCTGGCTGTTGTTGGTAGCCTGCCAACTGTTGTCGGTGTTTGGAGTTACCGTAGGTTCGGGAACGCTGGCAGCCGTAGGCGTTGCTGCGGAATCCGTAACCTGATGGCCTGCTGCAAGCTTTTCTGTTTCAGCCTTGACCCTTTCGGTCTCGCGCCTTGTCTCCTCTATTTCCTTCTGTATCTTCTCTGCCTCCTCACGCGCTTTCTCTTCAGCTTCCTGCTGTGCCTTTTCTTCGGCAGCCTGTCTTGCCTTTGCTGCTTCAAGTGCTTTCTTTGCCTCGTCAAGCTGCTTCTGTGCCTGTTCGAGTTGTTGCTGTGGTGTCAGCGTCGATTGTGCCGATACTGCGAGTGGCATCAGCAGCATTATAGAAATTAAGAGTTTCTTCATGTCTTTAGTTGTGTTTATAGCAGATAAATGCCGTTCCCTATGGCGAAAACGTAGGGCAAAAGTACTAAAACTTATGCTTTAAACGCCACATTAAGGATATTTTAACCTTATCTATTTAAGCTCCAGTTCCTTTTGCAGGCGGATAATCTCGTCACGGTATTGTGCAGCTTGCAGGAAGTCCAAGTCCTTTGCCGCCTGTTTCATGAGCGCGGTAGTGTCGGCAATGCTCTTTTCAAGCTGCGGACGGGTCATGCGCTGTACTATCGGGTCGGCGGCGAATGCTGCCGTCGGTTCTGGCTCGCGGTAGGCGTTCTTTCCGATTGTTGCCTGATATGATGTCTGCGAAGAGCTTTCGCCTGTCGGCAGCGCGTCGTGTATTTCCTTGACTATCTGCTGTGGCGTTATATGGTGCTCCTCGTTGTACTTCAACTGCTTCATGCGCCGTCGCTCCGTCTCGTCGATGGTCTTTTGCATACTCTCCGTGATGTTGTCGGCATACATTATCACTTTTCCGTGGACGTTTCGTGCGGCACGCCCGGCAGTCTGCGTCAGACTTCTATGGCTGCGCAGGAATCCTTCCTTGTCTGCGTCGAGTATGGCTACAAGCGACACTTCCGGCAAGTCAAGTCCCTCACGCAGGAGGTTTACGCCCACGAGCACGTCGTAAACGCCGGCACGCAGGTCGTTGATAATCTTCACCCGGTCGAGGTTGGCGACATCGCTGTGAATGTAGGCTGTCTTTACGTCGTGGTCGAGCAGGTACTCAGTAAGTTCTTCAGCCATGCGCTTCGTCAGTGTGGTTACGAGGACTCGCTCGTGGCGGTTGCCGCGCTCTATGATTTCCTCCATCAGGTCGTCTATCTGGTTTTCCGACGGACGAACCTCTATCTCCGGGTCGAGAAGTCCGGTCGGTCGGATAAGCTGCTCCACGACTACGCCTTCGGACTCCCTCAATTCGTAGTCGGCTGGTGTCGCGCTGACGTATATGACCTGGTTGATGAGGCTGTGGAACTCGTCGAACTTTAGTGGGCGGTTGTCGAATGCGGCTGGCAGCCGGAACCCATATTCCACAAGGTTCTTCTTGCGTGCGCGGTCGCCGCCGTACATGGCGTTTATCTGCGGTACGCTGACGTGGCTCTCGTCGATGACCATGAGGTAGTCCTTTGGAAAGAAGTCCAGCAGGCAGTACGGGCGTTCGCCCTCCTTGCGCCCGTCGAAGTAGCGGCTGTAGTTCTCGATACCAGAACAGTGACCGAGCTCCTTTATCATCTCTATGTCGTACTCGACGCGCTCCTTGATACGCTGCGCCTTTATGCCGTCGCCCTGCTCCTTGAAGAAGTCAACCTGCTTCACGAGGTCGTCCTGTATCTCGCGGATTGCCGTCTCGGTCTGTTCCTTGCTCGTGACGAACAGGTTTGCCGGATATATCTCGTATTCCTCGAAATCTGCCATACGGTGGTAGGTTACGGAGTCAACCTCCTCGATGCTGTCTATCTCGTCGTCCCACCATGTGACGCGCAGCACGTTGTCGCTGTACGCCATCGCAATGTCGACCGTATCGCCCTTGACGCGGAAGTTGCCGCGTTGCAGGTCGATGTCGTTGCGTACGTAGAGCGCGTCGACAAGACGGCGCAGGAACACGTTGCGGTCGAGAATCTGCCCTTTCTTAATCCTGATGACGCTCGACTGCATCGCCACCGGACCGCCCATGCCGTAGATGCACGACACCGAAGAGACTACGATTACGTCCTTGCGTCCAGACAGCAGTGCCGACACCGCCGCAAGACGCAGCTTGTCTATCTCGTCGTTGATAGCCAGGTCCTTTTCTATGTACGTGTCGGTGGTCGGGAGGTATGCCTCGGGCTGATAGTAGTCGTAATATGATACGTAGTATTCTACGGCGTTGTCGGGGAAAAAGCCCTTCATCTCCTCATAGAGCTGCGCCGCGAGCGTCTTGTTGTGGCTTAGTATGAGCGTCGGGCGGTTAATGTTGGCTATCACGTTGGCTACGGTGAACGTCTTGCCCGACCCGGTCACTCCGAGCAGCACCTGGCTCTTGTCGCCGCGGCGTATGCCCTCGGTCAGCTCGGCTATGGCTTCCGGCTGGTCGCCGGTAGGCTTGTATTTTGATGTCAATTTGAAGTTCATAAGCAGGCTGCAAAGATAATAAAAAACTACATACGCCGTTGTAGCAACAGTGATTTTTTGCTAAAATTCGGTATCAACACTTTGCCGTTATTGGATTATTACGTAACTTTGCAGCTCAAAGTCAAAATATGAAAAGGAACATTCTCTCCACAGCCGTATGCTTGGCATCGTTGTTTCTGGCCACCAGTTGCGCCCACGAGTACAACCAAGTATACAAGTCGGCTGACTACACTTATAAATACGAGTTCGCAAAGGAGTGCTTCGCCAACGGCAAGTACGGATTCTCCGTGCCGTTGTTGCAGGACTTGGTGACTATGGAGAAGGGAACGTCCAACGCGCAGGAATGCCTGTACATGCTCGCCATGTCGGAGTACGGACTGAGGGACTACGAGGCGGCTGCCGAGACGTTCAAGAAGTACACCCAGAGCTATCCGCGGGGCGTGTATTCGGAAATGGCGTCGTTCTACGTGGGGCAGAGCCTGTACATGAGCACGCCGGAGCCGCGCCTCGACCAGAGCCAGACGGTCTCCGCCATAGCCGCGTTCCAGGAGTACCGCGACCTTTATCCTGACGGCAAGCTGAAGACGACTGCCGAGCAGCGGCTCATGGACCTGCAGGACAAGCTCGTGCAGAAGGAATACTTCAACGCCCGCCTTTATTACAACCTCGGCTCTTACTTCGGCAACTGCACGAGCGGCGGCAACAACTACGAGGCTTGCATCATCACGGCGCAGAACGCGCTCAACGACTATCCCTATTCCTCGCTCCGCGAGCAGTTCGCCATACTCGTCATGAAGAGCAAGTTCGAGCTGGCGCAGATGAGCGTCGACGCGAAGAAGCTCCAGCGGTACCAGGACGCGGAGGACGAGTGCTACGGGTTCATCAACGAGTATCCCGACAGCAAGGAGCGCGGTACTGCCGAGAAGTACATCGAGCGGTGCCGGGAGATAACCAAGGAATAAGCTCCGCGCCATTGACGTGCTCCGGCAAACGCCGCATGGGCGCGGCTGCGGAGGGCAAAGCAATACAAAGAACTACAAAACAGGAAACGAATAAATGGATTACAAGAAGTCAAAAGCACCGGTAAACACCGTTACGCGCGACCTTCCAGACCTGTGGAAGGAAACTGGCAACATCTACGAGACTGTCGCCATCATATCTAAACGTGCAAACCAGATTTCCGTCGAAATCAAGCAGGACCTGAGCAAGAAGCTTGCCGAGTTCGCGTCGTACAACGACTCGCTTGAGGAAGTCTTCGAGAACCGTGAGCAGATTGAAATCAGCCGCTACTACGAGAAGCTGCCGAAGCCGACGCTGCTGGCAACGCAGGAGTATCTCGACGGCGACGTCTACTGGCGCGACCCGTCGGTTGACGGCAGGGAGGGAGCCTGAGCCATGTGGCAGCGCAAACAGACAGTGTTCCTCCTGCTGGCGGTAGCGGCAGTCATCGTGTGCCTGCTCATGCCTGTCGGAGGACTCACCCCGCAGACTCTCGGCGCGGAAGCGCGGCTGACGTGCCTCGGCTGGACAGGTGCCGCTACCGAGGGGCACGCGCCGGCGTTCCCTCTGGCGATAATCGCCTCCCTGACGGGTATAGCGTCCATAGCCGCGACGTTCCTCTACCGCGACATGAAGTTGCAGATGAGGCTTTGCTCTTGGGCAATGGCACTATGCGCACTGTGGTACGCCTACTACATCTTAGTATGGTACAGCTGGGCTGATGCCGGAGTGATGCACGTGAGGTTCGCCTCGTGCCTGCCGCTCGTGGCTTGCATTCTCCTGTGGATGGCACGCCGCGGCGTTCGCCACGACTACGAGCTTGTCCGTTCGGCGGACAGGATAAGGTAGGGATAGTTAAATTGTTATTATTTTAATAGATTTGTTTTTAGCACTTTGAGGGCTGTCGTGAGGACAGTCCTCTTTTTTTTGTGCATTTTTTTATGGTTTTGTGTGTTAGTTGTCAGGTGACAACGGCTTGTCGGTCTGTAATCCGTAGCCCTTTTTAGAACTGCTGACACGTGCCAACCGAATTGCTGACACGTGTCAACCGATGTGCCGACACGTGTGAAGAGATACTGCTGACACGTGTCAGAAGTTCTAAAATACGGCACACCTGACTTCGTTTAGTGGCTTTGCCGACTTGGCTCGAGGGCTTTTCTGCCGCAAGACAGGCTCATATCAAGACTCTTGACGACCGTCAACCGAACTGCTGACAAATGTCAACAGTTCTCAAAAGCGGCAGTCTTGAGGCGGCGGAGTGGTCTGTCCGAAAGGCGTTTGGTTGGGATTTGGAGAAGAAAAAAGCCTGCTTCCGTTGTGGAGGCAGGCTGTATGCGCTGTGGAAATGTTGTTTGCCTGTTTTTGAAATGGGTTTGGACGTTGGGCGGACGCTCTTCAATCGGTCGTTGTCAGAGCCGGATTGGGAAGCTCAGTTGCAGTTCGGTGAAGTCGGCCTTGGTGGCGTGGGCGTTGACGCTGAAGCCTATGCTGGCGTTGGCGAGCCACGGCAGCGAGTAGAATAGTCCGACTCGCTCGTAGTATGACTTCTCCTCGTACTGTATCGCCCACGCTCCCATGTGGCGGTACAGGTAGTAGCCGATGCCGAGGCGCAGGGACAAGCGTCCGTAGAACACCTCGTGCTTTGCCGCTATGCCGAGCGACCACGGGCTGTGCTTTTCGTCCTTGCCGCGGATTTCGTCTATCTTCGCTGCCTTGCTGGCATAGTCGCCGTAGAAGGCGTCAACCCCTACGCCCGAAGCCCAGCGGCGCGCGTAGCGGTACATGAGGTCTGCCTGGAACGAGAACGCCCCGTAGACGGAATACTTGGTGGTGTGGTACTTTGCCGCGCCTGGCTTCAGGTACAGCTGGGTGAAGAACCAGTCTTCGAGCAGTGTCTTCGCGCCTGCTCCGGCTGACAGTTCGAGGTACAGCCCCTTGCGGTAGTCGTCGTGGCTGTGGCTGGCTGTGCCGCCGTCGTGTTCCTCCGTCGCAGCCTTTCCGTTGCCGTCATGCGCCGGCGTGTATACTATTCCGGCGAACGGGCCGAGGGCGTTGGTGCCCTTGTTCGGGCGGTAGAGCGCGCCGTTGCTGTGGTGGCTGAAGTCCACTCCCGCCTGCAACGCCCATTCGCGTCCGAGCTTCAGCATCGCGCTGATGCCTCCGGTGAAGTATATGTTCCACACGCTGCCTATGAACTCGTTGTTCACCTGGTCGGTGGCGTTGTATTTCTTGTGGCTGTAGCCTATGCCGGTGCCGAGGTAGTAGGCAAGCTCGAAATGCCGCGTGCGCGCGATAGGGCGGGAGAACTTGCCGTAGACGGTAGCCACGTCGCCGAGTACGGAGTTGTACTCGCGTGTGACGCGGGTCAGCTCGGTGCCGTGGTTGAAGCTGTAGCGGAATCCGAGCGAGAAGGTGGGGTAGTCGTAGTCTTCGGCGTACTGGTCGCCGTCGGAGGGTTGCGGTGTGTAGCGCAGCTCGCCTGCGAGTGAGAACGTGTGCCCCTTTTCCAGCTCGTCCTTTGCGAACTGGTCGAGGGCGAGCACCCGTCCGGGATTTGCCAGTATGGTGTAGCCCCAGCGCGAGGGTATGTTCCTGGCATCGTACTTGGCGGAGTCTGGCTTGGTGGCTCCGGCGTGGAGGCACAGCGTCAGGAGTGCGAGTATGGTTGCTGGGACGCGTAGCATAGTGTGGTGGTTAGAATATCTGTATCTTGTAGGCTACCGACAGTGCGAGCGACATGTTGCGCGCGTTGCCGAGTACGTGTTTGGCGCGTGGCGAGTGTGCCAGCTTGCGTGGCGATATGAAGTATCGCGCGTCGACCTCCCACTGCCCGAACTCGTAGCTCACGCCTACGGGTATCTGGAACTCGCCCTTGTGCAGCCGGTTCTTGATGTTCGACGTTGTGGAGCCTTCCATGTGGCTCTTGGCTGACACGAGGCGCGACATCTGTATGCCGGTGTAGAAGCTCAGCGGCTTGTACGACCACGGGTACCAGTGGGCGAGGTACAGCGTGTTGACATATCCGAGGTCGTAGTCGTAGCGTCCGGGCACTGCCACCTGTCCGGTGACGTTGCCATCGTCGTCATATGTGTTCCTCATGTAGGTGTAGTTGACGTTGTTGGCTCCGAGGTGTGAGTATGTCAGCTCTATCGATATGCCGAGGCTGCTTGCCACGAACGTCTCTATGTACGCTCCGCCGAGCAGTCCTGGTTCCGGTCGTCCGCCAACGCCCGGCATCGACGATACCGTCACGCCGAACCTCGGTGCGACGTATCCCGACCAGATGTCGTGCTCGCCGGTGGGGTGTGCGTCCTGCGATATTGCGTCTATCGCCTCGTTGAAGCCTTGCTTGATGCTTTGCCCGATGCGCTTGCTGTTGTTCTTGTTTATGATTTGTGCCTGTGCCGCCGTCACTGCCGACAGCATGAGCAGCAATAGTAATAAGTCCTTCCTCATCTATGTGGTCGTGGTTGCAGGTTTGATTATAATTGTTTGCAAAGACTGTGCAAAGGTAAGGCAAAACGGGCATAATACAAAATTTATTTGCTCAATCGCACAAATAAACTTACCTTTGTACCGCAAATGAAGAAAACTGGTCTGATCATATTGGCTCTCATGCTGTTGCCGCTTTGCGCCAGCGCGCAGTGGCGTTCCCGTTATAATCACCCGCATCCTTATATCCAGCCGAAAGCAAGTGCCGCGTGGCAGCAGTACAGGGACTCGCTCGCCGCGCTGAAGTCGCGCATATACTCTGCCGATACCGTTGCGGAGAGCGGCGTTGGGACTGCGAGGCTGTTTCTTCCTTTGACTTTCTACCATGACGTGTCGGAACGTGCCTTTGGCGGAAAGCGGCAGATGGACTTCGTTGACCACCAGTTGCTTTCGACATACCTGCGCCGTCCTGACCTCGTCCTGATGTCGGAGACGGGCATAAGGCAGTCGGGCACTCCCATCGACGAGCCAGACGGACCGCTGCGCCACCGTGCCGACTTCACCAACCGCGAGGCTCCAATGCCGGTAGAGCCGGACGCCGCGCCATTTACCGTGGTGTTGCGCAAGCCGAACTTCTGGAACTACAAGGGCGACTATTCCCTCCAGTTCATGCAGAACTACATATCGGGCAACTGGTACAAGGGTGGCGAGAGCAATTACTCCGCACTCGGAACAGTCACCATGGAAGCCAACTACAACAACAAGCAGAAGGTGAAGTGGGACAACAAACTGGAACTGCGCTTCGGACTTCAGAACACTCGTTCGGACACCGTACACGCCGTCAAGACCACCGAAGACCTCATTCGTCTGACATCGAAACTCGGCATACAGGCGAGAAACCAGTGGTACTATACCCTCCAGGTGCTTGCCTATACGCAGTTCACCCATAGCTACAAGACCAATAACACCACGTTATATTCCGACTTCCTTGCGCCGTTGAACCTCAACGTGTCGCTCGGTATGGACTACAACGTCGACGCGATAGGGCACAAGCTGAAGGGCACGGTACATCTTGCGCCGTTCGCCTACAATATGAAATATTCGCGTTTGTTGGAACTGAGCGAGCGTCTGGGCATAGACGAGGGACACCACTTCCTGAACGACTTTGGTTCGGAGTTCACCGTAGACGTGAAGTGGGCAATCATGGATATGCTGCAATGGAAGTCGCGCCTTTACGGATATACGAGCTACGAGCGTTCGGAACTTGAATGGGAGAATACGTTTGTGTTTACATTCAACAGGTGGATAAGCGCGCAGTTGTTCCTGTATCCGAGATTTGACGACGGTGCTGCGCGCGACGGTCATCATGGATACTGGCAGTTCAAGGAATATGCCTCTATAGGCTTCCAGTATTCTTTCTAAAACAGATCGTCTTACGGTGCAAAGATGCCGCTTTTAATGCTTCAAACAGGCACTTCGGCTATTTATTCCTTTGGCTTGCCGAGGCTTTTGCGCACCTTTTGCAACTGCCGTTTGGCTTGCGGATTGTCGGGATATAGCTCAAGGGCTTTCTCATAGTTGCTTTCGGCTGCCGAAAGCATACCCTCCCTTTCGCATTCCTTTGCCATTATCACGTACTCGGTCGATAGCTTCTTGAGGAATTCTTCTTGTCGCTTCTGCTGTTCTACGAGGGCTTCGTTGCGCGCCTTCAGGTCGTTGATGACTTGCAGCTTGCGCCTTATGTACCGTTTGACCGCGGGACGCTCTATGTCGTAGCGGCTGTGTATCGCGAGGAAGAAGTTGTTGAGGAACCCGTCGAAGTCGCCACGGTCGAACGCCTGTACCGCGTCGTAGTATTCCTTGTCCGCCTTGCTCTGCTTTAAAGCCGTCGATATGACGGCGTTGTCGTTGTAGTGGCTTGCAAACTTTACGACTTCTGAACGTACGAAGATGTCGTTGCGGCGTATTGGCTCCTTGAGTGTTATGCCTTCAAGGGACATGCAGCGCGACAGTGCCACATAGGTTTGTCCGCCCGCAAATACGCCGCCTGTGAAGTCGATGTTTACCTTGCGGAAGGTCAGCCCCTGGCTCTTGTGTACCGTTATCGCCCATGCCAGACGCAGGGGGAATTGCACGTATGTGCCGATTTGTTCCTCCTCTATCTTCTTTTCGGTCTCGTTGAACTTGTAGCGCACATTCTCCCACATCTCCTTTTCCACGTCGTACTCGTTGCCGTCCTCGGCAATGACGCTTACGACTCCGCCTTCCTCGTCTATCGACGACACTATTCCGAGCGTTCCGTTGACCCAACGCTTCTTCATGTCGTTCTTGATGAACATCACGTGGCAGCCAGGTTTGAGTTCAAGCTCTATCGGTGTTGGTAATGCGCTTTCAGGGAATTCCCCCCTCACTTCGCCCATGGCAACGAACGGTTCGCCGTCGAGTCTGTCGAGTTCGCGCTGGTTGATAAAGTCGACGGTGTCACGGCGTGTGGAAAGGGTTATCGTAAGGTCGTCGGGGGCTGGCGTATCTTCACCGTGGCTGACACGTGCGTTGAGCTTGCGCAAGTCCTCGTCGGTGGCGTGGTTGGTGCGTATGTCGTCAAGAATGGATATGAAGACGGGGTCTACTTGTCGGTATACCTTGTTAAGCTCTATACTGACAAGCGGGAAAGTGCGGAATATGTGTGCGTCGAAGAAGTATGCACTCGGATAGAACGGGTGCAGAAGTCGTCGGTCGTCGTCCTTAAGCACTGGCTCAAGCTGGTAGATGTCGCCGACGAACAGCATCTGCTTGCCGCCGAATGGTTCTCGCATGTTGCGGCAATAGACGCGCAGTACCTTGTCTATGAAGTCTATTATGTCGGCGCGCACCATGCTTATCTCGTCGATGATGATAAGCTCGACTTCGCGTAGCAGCTTTATCTTCTCGCTGTTGTACTTCAGCGTATCGCGTATGTTGCGTATGGAATAGCGTGTGTCGTTGGGAAGTAGTGGATAGAAAGGCAGTTTGAAGAACGAGTGCAGCGTGGATCCGCCCGCGTTTATAGCGGCTATACCTGTAGGTGCGAGTATTACGTGCTTCTTCTTTGTATTGGCGGCTATGTATCGTAGGAAAGTCGATTTACCCGTACCTGCCTTTCCTGTAAGGAACAAGCTGGTACGGGTGAACTGTATGATTTGGAGTGCCTGTTGCAACTCATGGTTTTCGAGGTCGATGTGCTCTGTGTCGGTTGCCATTAGGCCTTACTCTTGTTTTTCCTGTTTGCTCTGATGATGTTGCCTTGAGCCTTCGCGTACAGTTGTGGCTTTGCTGTCCTGTCGGTTGTGCCGTGAGCTTGTCTGCCCTGGTTCGGCTTGGTTCTTTGGCTCAACCTTTTCTGTCGTACCACTGCCATTGTCTGAAGGTTCGCTTGTTGTGGCTGTGGCTTCGCCTTCATTATTCTCTATCTCGGATGCTTCTTCGGAGCTGATTGGCTCGTCGTTCTGGTTGACATAGACGGTGTCGACCTTGCGTTGTGGCTTTGCCCAGTAGCTTTGGCATTGGTAGAGCGTCTTGTCGACGTCGTCGTTCTCAGGCCATTTGGCGTGATACTTGTTGAAGCGTGGGTCGTTCCATACGGACTTTACGAAGTTGCCGACTATTGGCAGTGCGGAGCGTGAGCCTTGCCCCATTTTGCCATAACGGAAATGTATGCATCTGTATTCGCCTCCTACCCATGCACCACAGACAAGGTTGGGGCTTACGCCGATAAACCATGCGTCGGAGTGGTTATTGGAAGTGCCAGTCTTGCCGCCCCAGTCCGTATCACGCGTGATGTAACTGTTTAATGGTTGTGACGTTCCTCCTGGTTCGACAAGCCCGGCTTTTAGCATCTCCTGCATGAGGAAAGCTTCGTTCTCATTGATGGCGCGGCTTTCATCGTCAGGGTCTTCGTAAATGACATTGCCTTCGTCGTCAACGACTTTTGTTACGAGTACGGGCTCGTGGTGCTCGCCCTCGTTGGCTATAGTCGTATATGCGCCGACCATTTCCAAAAGGTTGACATCGCTTGAGCCGAGTGCAAGTGACGGCTTGTCTTTCAGCGGGCTCTTGATGCCCATCTTCTGTGCCATCTTTATCACATTGCTTATGCCTACTTCCTGTCCGAGCTTGGCGGCAATGGAGTTTATGCTTCTTGCGAATGCGCTACGTAGTGGGATGGAGTCGCCCGTGAAGTAGCCATTGGCATTTGTAGGTGCCCATGTCTGCATCTCGTGTGTGTTGTCGTCCATGACTTGCATACTGAAATACTTATCCTGGCGTTTGTCGCACGGAACCAGTCCTTGCGCTATTGCTTCTGTATAGACGAATAGCTTGAACGTGGAACCAGGCTGGCGTTCGGCGGTCACCTTGTCATAGTTCCAGGTATCGTAGTCAATATCGCCGACCCATGCCTTGACAGCTCCTGTTTGTGGCTCGATGGCAACGAACGCGCTGTGCATGAACCGTACCATATAACGTATGGAGTCCATGCTCGACATTTCTTTGGTGATATGCCCATGCTCATAGTCGAACAAGCGGACTTCATGCTTCTTGTTCATGTAGTAGTCCACGCTGTCAGGGTGGTTAGGGAATCTGGCTTGCAGTGCCTTATAGACGGGAAGTCGTTTCGCAATTCCTTCAATGAAGCCGGGAATTATCTGTCCTTTCTCGTCTCTCCACGGGTCTTCTTTACCCCAGTTGGACTCAAAGCCGCGCTGGACTACACGCATCTGTTTGGTTACAGCTTGTTCGGCGTACTTTTGAAGTCTGGTGTCGATGGTAGTGTATATACGCAGTCCGCTACTGTACAGGTCGTAACCGTCCAGTTCCGGTTGTTGCTTGAGGAACTTGGCAACAGCCTCACGGAAGTACTTGGCTTGTCCGAAGTCCTCTTCTTGTTGCTGTACGTTAAGTTCCAATGGCTTCTTTAACAACAAGTCGCATTCCGCTGCGCTTAAATGCCCGTGTTCCTTCATGTTCAGTAGGACTTGGTTACGTCGCTTGATGGCGTTCTGCGGTCTCGAGATGGGGTTATAATAGCTTGTAGCCTTAAGCATTCCAACGAGAAGCGCGGATTGTTCGGGAGTCAGCTTGTCTGGCGTCGTGTTGAAGTAGGTTTTGGCTGCTGTCTTTATACCGAAAGAATTGTTACCAAAGTCTACAGTGTTGGCGTACATGGTGAGTATTGCGTCCTTACTGTATATAAGTTCCAGCTTTATAGCAATAATCCATTCCTTGCTTTTGTCTACAATGATTTTGACTCCGGGAACACGTCCGAACAGTCCTTGTGAATTTCCTTTGCGAACCTTAAAGAGGTTTTTGGCAAGTTGCTGTGTTATTGTAGACGCACCACGTGCGCCGTTATGTGTGACAGCATCCTTCATTGCACCGCCGATGCCTTCGAAATCAATGCCGTGGTGGCTGTAAAAGCGCTCGTCCTCGGTATCAATCAGCGCATTCCAGAATGAAGGGGATATTTCGTTAAACCGTACAGGTATTCTGTTCTCTTTCAAATAATGACCAAGAAGAACGCTGTCCGCACTGTACACTTCGCTGCCGGCATTCTTTGGCGGAACCATTATCTCATAAAAGCCAGGTGACTTTCCGAACAGCCACAGAAAGTTTATGTCAACCATTCCCAAGTAGAGGAACAGGAACACGACAAACGACATTAAGCCAAGTGCTGTCTTTGTGTACCATTTGCGTCCTCTGTATAAATTGATGTACCACGGAAAGAAACCAATAAATCCTTTCCATATGGAATTCAGAATGTTGATAAGTTTTTTTATCATTTCGAGTGAATCGTTATCGCTGCTAAAATAGAGAGTACAAAGTTACTTAAATCGGTGCAATCTATATATTGGCAGTGATCAAATTTAAGATTTCTTCAATGTTGTCTGGCAGAAACCATTTCATGTCTTTATCGTGCTTGAACCACGTCAGTTGCTTACGTGCGTAACGGCGTGTATTACTCTGTATCTTGAATATGGCTTCGTCGAGCGTTGTAAGTCCATCAAGATATTCAAAAAGTTCTTTATATCCGACGGTGTTCAGTGCGTTGGCACCGCGGTATGGCAATACCCGCAAAGCTTCGCCTATCATTCCTTGTTCAATCATTGCCAGTACACGTGAATTGATACGTCCGTACAATTCTTCCCGTGGGCGGTTGATGCCAATCTTTATGATTTTGAAAGGTCGTTGCTTGGGCTTATTTTGTCGGAACGAAGTGTACGTGTGTCCTGTTTGATGACATATCTCCAGTGCGTGGACTACGCGGCGTGGATTATTCTTGTCTACTATTGCCCAGTGCTCGGGGTCTAAATGATGCAATTCTTCAACTAATGCTGATAGTCCTTCGCATTTCAACCGTTGCTTCATCATTTCGCGTATGTCGTTACGAATTGTGGGTATGTCATCAATGCCTTTACATACGGCATCTATATACATCATACTACCACCCGACATAAGTGCAATGTCTGATGTCTTGAATAATTCGTTGAGAAGTGATAGAACGTCTGTCTCGTAGTTTGAAGCACTATAATAATCGTTAAGGTGTAGATTGCTAACGAAATAGTGTGGTGCGATAGCTTGTTGCTCTTTTGTGGGAGCGGCGGTTCCAATTGGAATCTCTGCATATAGCTGTCGTGAGTCAGCGTTGATGATTGGAATATGAAAAGTGTTGGCAATACGGAGACAAAGTTCCGTTTTGCCAACACCAGTAGGTCCTGTTATTACTATGAGCGTCTTCATAATGTAATGTGAGGTCCTTCTAATGCAACCTCACTCCACATTATTTTATTATTCCGCGTTTTGAAGATTCAACAAAGTCAATTATGTATTGAATCTCTTTCGTTATCTGGAGTTCGCTCTTTATCTTCTTAATATTCTCCTCGCGTGTGCCTGCGCTGTAGAGAATACGATATGCATTGTGGATAAGTTCTATGAGTTCATTAGAAAAACCGTGGCGGCGCAGCCCAATGATATTTATGCCTGCATACCTGATAGGCTCTTTTCCTGCTATTATATATGGAGGAATGTCCATAGAGAACCGGCTGCCTCCCTGAATCATCACATAACTACCGATATGGCAGAATTGATGGGTAAGAACTTCGGCAGAGATAATGGCATTGTCATCAATTACCACCTCGCCACCGAACTTGGTGGAATTGCCAATTATCAGGTTCGAGCCTAAGAAGCAATCGTGTGCGACGTGCATATTTTCCATAAGCAGGTTGTTGTCCCCAACCTGTGTGGTGCCTTTTGAAGCAGTGCCCCGTGAGATTGTTACATTCTCACGTATTGAATTGTTATTACCTACTTCGCAGATGGTATCTTCGCCTTTGAACTTAAGGTCTTGCGGCTTGGTTGATATACTTGCACCAGGGAATATCTCATTGCTGTTGCCGATTCGCGCGCCATAGTTTATCGTAACGCTGTTTTGAAAAACATTGTTGTCGCCTATAACTGTATTGCGGTCTATATAGCAGAAAGGACCGATTATATTATTGTCTCCCAGTTTGGCTTCTGGGTGTACATATGCTAAAGGACTTATCTGGTTCATATTCAAACTATTTGTTTTTTACAATCTGTGCGGTGAATGACGCTTCCGACACTACATGGTCACCTACGAACATATAGCCTTTCATAGTGCTTATGCCATGGCGTAACGGTTGTAGCAGTTCTACCTTGAAAAGTAGAGTATCACCAGGAACGACTTTTTGGCGGAACTTTACATCGTCTATCTTTAGGAAATAGGTTGACCACCGCTCTGGCTCTTCGACTTGCGAGAGTACCAACAGACCTCCACATTGTGCCATAGCTTCGATTTGAAGGACTCCCGGCATGACAGGTTCTTGCGGAAAATGCCCCTGGAAGAATGGTTCGTTGGCAGTAATGTTCTTAACTCCGACTATACTGTTTGGTCCGACAGATATGACTTTGTCGACAAGCTGCATGGGATAACGATGTGGAAGAAGTTCGCGTATACGCAAGTTGTCCATTATTGGCTCCTCATTAGGGTCGTAAATTGGAGCCTGAATCTCATGCTTGCGGATTTCTTTGCGCATGAGGCGTGCAAACTTGTTGTTTACCGTATGCCCCGGGCGTGTGGCAATGATGCGTCCCTTTATAGGCTTGCCGATAAGTGCCATATCGCCAATTATGTCGAGCAGCTTGTGGCGTGTACATTCATTATCCCACTGGAGCGGCTTGTGCTGTATATAACCTATTTGTGTAGCGTCCATATGCGGAACCTTGATGAGGTCGGCAAGTTGGTCAAGCTTCTCCTGTGAGACTTCCCTTTCGTAAATTACGATTGCGTTGTCGAGGTCGCCACCCTTAATCAAGTTGGCTTGCAGCAACGGCATTATGTCACGTACGAACACGAACGTACGCGCCGGTGCAATCTCGTCTGCAAACTTGTTGATGTCGTCCAGTGTTGCGAACTGGCTCCTTATAAACTTGGAGTCGAAAGAACACATGGCAGTAATGGAGAATTGGTCGTCGGGCAAGATGGTGATGACAGACTCTCCGTCAGTTATCTCAAGCTTGTGGCGTATTATGTAATAGTCTTTTGGAGCACTCTGGTCTACAAGTCCAATTTCCTTGATTTTCTCAACATATTTTTCTGCTGAGCCATCAAGTATAGGAAACTCTGGACCGTTGACTTGTATCAGGCAGTTGTCTACGCCCATTGCGTAAAGGGCTGCCATGCCATGTTCTATAGTACCGACGCGTACACCGTCTTTTTCTATAACCGTGCCACGTTGCGTGTCAACGACATATTCGGCAAGAGCGTCTATTATTGGTTGCCCTTCGACATCTATGCGTTGTATCTTGTATCCTGTGTTCTCTGGTGCTGGATTGAACGTAACTGTCAAACTCAAACCTGTGTGCAGTCCTTTACCAAATAGAGAGAAACTGCCTTTCAGTGTCTTTTGTTTAGTTGCTTCCATATATTAAAAGAATTATTTTTGCTTTTTCAATTCGTCAACGGTCTTCTGCAATTCGTTGATTTGCTTGTATAGTTCTGGCAGTCTCTTGAATATTGCCTGCGACTTGAAATACTGGCGTGGCTCCATAGGCGTAGTTCCAATCAACGTTTGATTGTCCTTGAGGTTGCCAGGAACGCCGCTTTGCGCGCCAAGGTATACCTTGTTTCCAATCTTGCTGTGTCCTGCGATACCAACTTGTCCGCCAAACATACACCATTGCCCCACTTTGGTAGAGCCGGCGATGCCTACTTGTGCGCTCATGACGGTATTCTCGCCGATGTCGGTATTGTGGGCTATTTGTACGAGATTGTCGAGCTTGACGCCTTTACGTATGAAAGTGCTGCCCATGGTAGAGCGGTCGACACACGTATTCGCGCCTATCTCCACATTGTCCTCTATGGTTACGATGCCAATCTGCGGAATCTTGTCATATTGTCCGGTCTGTTCGTTAGGCGCGAACCCGAAACCGTCGGCACCAATAACGCTGCCGCTGTGGATAGTTACGTTATTGCCTAATTTGCAGTCGTGATATATGCTGACGTTGGGATAAATGATGCATCTGCTGCCGAGAGTGCAGTTCTCCATTATAGTGGCATGAGGGTATATCTGGCTGCCGTCACCGATAGTGACACCGTCGCCGACGTATGCGAACGCGCCGATATATACGTCCTTGCCAATATTAGCCTTTGGCGATACGAAAGCCAGTGAATCTATGCCTTGCTTCTTTGGCTTCATGCTCTCGTATAATTGCAATAGTTTCGCAACACAGTCACGGGCATTCTTGACACGGATAAGGGTAGCCTTGACAGGTTTCTCAAGTTCTATGCCCTCATCTATGAGTACGATAGTTGACTCTGTATTGTAAAGATAATGTGTGTATTTTGGATTTGCAAGAAATGAAATTGCTCCTTGTCTGCCTTCTTCGATTTTTGCAAAAGTATTGACGGTAGCATCTTCGTTGCCCTCAACACGTCCTTGTATGAATTGGGCGATTTGCTTTGCGGAAAATTCCATAATAAGTGTTCAGTTCGTTATTTTGTGCAAAGATAGCTATTTTTTATCAGAAACGCTGATAACAAAGGTAATATTTCTTAATTTTTTTGGATAGCAAATCTATGTTAAGAAGCTCTGATGCCTCGGCAATGTCTTTGATGGTTCCGTCCTTGTAGAGTATTGATATATGGTCGTCGTTGATGTCGTACATGTCTTTCTGTACTGTGTTGACACTCATGAGGTAACTGGCATCGTCCCTACTGATGCCTGCCTTGTCTGCAATCTTGTCTTGCAGCTCTTCTATTTCTTCTTCGCCGACAGGTTCTTCGCGTACTTCGCACTTGAACATACGGCGGTTTATCATGTCTGATGCCAGCAATGAAAGCACTCTGTCATCGGAATTGCTCCATACCTTCAATGCGCTCCAGATGTCGCTGTCGTCGAGTTGTTCGTAGTTCTTAATCGATTCTTCGTGGGTCTCAAACCATTCTGCGTCAATGTCGTTATATAGAAAGTATCTTAACGCGGGCGGTGCAAATATGTCCTGTCCGTTTTTTGCAAGTTTCTTGGCGCGGCGCAGGGTGTTTATGAGTGTCTTCTCGTAGGCAACAACGGTCTTGTGGAGGTATACGGACCAATACATCAATCGCCGTGATGTCAGAAAGTTCTCTATCGAGTATATGCCTTTGGACTCTACGACCAGTGCATCGTTAACCACGTTCAGCATCTTTATGATTCGTGCCGAACCGATATTGCCTTCCGTTACTCCTGTGAAGAAGCTGTCCCGGCGTAGGTAGTCGAGGCGGTCTACGTCCAGTTGGCTGGATATGAGTTGGTGCAGGAACTTCTTGGGATATTCGTCTTTGAATATCTTTATCGCGAGGTTTAGGCTGCCGTTAAGCTCTTTGTTGATTTGCTGCATCATCATGAGCGATATTTCCTCATGGCTTATGCCGCTGATAAGGGTGTTCTCAAGCACATGTGAGAATGGTCCGTGTCCAATGTCGTGCATTAGTATCGCCGCTTCTACGGCTTCTGCCTCGCTGTCGAATATGAATATGCCCTTTTGTTCAAGCGACAATACAGCCTCGCTCATCAGGTGGAACGCGCCTATGGAATGGAGGAAGCGCGTGTGCTGCGCTCCAGGATAGACTACGCTTGCCATGCCCAGCTGTTTTATCCTCATGAGACGTTGCATCAGCGGGTGTTGCACTATGTTCAGCAAGAGCCCTTTCGGAATCTTTATAAAGCCGAACACTGGGTCGTTTATGATCTTGGAATCGTTCAATTGCTTTTGAATTTCTTTATGCTCGTTTTATTTAACGAATTCAACCAAAAGTCTTAAGACTTTTGGGAAAATCCTTAAGACTTTTCTGGAATAGCCTTAAGGCTTTTTTCAGTTGCTCCGTCAAGTAGTTCGAAACGGAGCCTATTATAAGAGAAGCCCATCGGCAAATGGCTCTAATGGGCTTCTCTTTTGAATCTAATAGTTGTCCGGGCAAGAAGATATGGGTTATATGTCCATTAGTTCTTGCCGTCAGTCTCTTCCTTCATGTCGATAAACTGTCCGTCCTTATCGTAGAACTCATATTGAAGCATGGCGAGCTTTTGCGACGGTATGATATGCAATCCCATACCGTATTTCATCTTCCACCTCGTCTTCAAGGATACAATGCCTTGATTGATGTAAGCTGCAACATAAGGGTGTACGTGTAAGTAGAACTTCTTAATGCCTATCTTGTTGACTAATCGGTCAATCTTCCTCTCCAGCTGGTCAGTGAACAGAATGCTGGACTTTATCTTTCCTGTACCAAGGCAGGTCGGACACGACTCTTCGACGTTTACGTCCATAGCAGGTCGGACACGCTGGCGCGTAATCTGCATGAGTCCGAATTTGCTTAGCGGCAGTATGTTGTGTCGCGCGCGGTCTTTTTGCATGTCCTTGCACATACGCTCGTAAAGCATCTGGCGATCCTCTGCCAGGTTCATGTCGATGAAGTCCACTACGATGATTCCTCCCATGTCACGTAGCCGGAGCTGGCGTGCGAGTTCGTCTGCCGCGCCAAGGTTCGTGTCGAGCGCGTTTTGCTCTTGTGCCTTTTCCTTTGTTCGGTTGCCGCTGTTTACGTCAACGACGTGCATGGCCTCTGTATGCTCAATGATAAGGTAGCAGCCATGTCCGTAGTTTACGGTCGTACCGAAGCTTGACTTTATCTGTTTTGTAACGTCGAAGTTGTCGAAAATCGGAACCTTGCCGTTGTATTTCTTCACTATATCCGCCTTGTCTGGGGCAATGAGTTGGATATAATGTCTTACGGCATTGCAAATTTCGTCGTCGTTGACGTAGATGTTCTTGTAAGTCGGATTGAACAAATCCCGAAGCATTGCGACGGCACGCCCCGTCTCCTCGTATACGAGTTGCGGGCGTGTCTGGGTCTTCTGCACCTTTGTTATGGCATCGTCCCACCGCTTTAAGAGGACTTTCATTTCTGCGTCAAGCTCTGCCACGCGCTTGCCTTCGGCTACCGTGCGTACGATTACTCCGAAGTTCTTTGGCTTAATGCTTCTTACAAGCTGCTTGAGCCTTGCACGTTCCTCGCCGCTCTTTATCTTTGAGGAAACGCTGACCTTGTCGCTGAATGGGATTAGTACGAGGAACCTCCCGGCAAACGAGAGCTCGCCTGTGAGTCGTGGACCTTTGGTTGATATAGGCTCCTTGACTACTTGTACAAGTACCTCTTGTCCGACTTGCAAAGTGTTTTGTATGCTTCCGTCTTTCTTCAGGTCTGGAAGACGTGTAGCCTTGTTGAATGGATAAAGTCGCTTTCTGTCGCTTTGTACTTGCTTCAGGTACTTTGCGTACGAGTCGAATTGACTTCCTAAGTCTAAATAATGAAGAAAGGCATCGCGTTCATAACCTACATCTACGAAACAGGCGTTGAGCCCGGGCATGAGCTTCTTTACCTTTGCTATGTAGATGTTGCCAACGGAGAAACTCGCCTCGCGGGGCTCGTTCTGGTATTCCACCAGCCGTTTGTCCTCAAGCAGGGCTATCGAGATGTTCTTCGGTTGGGCATCGATAATTATTTCACTTGTCATCTTTCTATCATTTATAAAAAAATGGAGCCTGTCATCGCGCCCTCAGGGAAAAGAGCCATAAGCGAAGACACGCCCCATCAGTCTGAGCAAACTTGTGCTTTCAGCCTTTTCGGGGCTTACTTGCTCTTATGTCTGTTCTTTCTTAATCTCTTTTTACGCTTGTGCGTAGCCATCTTGTGTCCCTTTTTCTTTCTTCCGTTTGGCATTTTCTTAATGTTTTAAATTGTTGTTTAATTATAATGTCTTGTCTTTATATTCTTGTTCCTACTTCTTCATGTCCTCAATGAACACTTTTGCAGGCTTGAAAGCAGGGAAGTCGTGTGCAGGAATGGTTATCGTCGTGTTCTTTGAGATGTTGCGTGCGGTCTTTGCTGCACGATGCTTGATGATGAAACTTCCGAATCCACGCAGATAAACGTTCTCTTTGTTCTCAAGGAGGCTGTCCTTGATTGCTTCCATGAACCCTTCTACAACTGCTGAAACGTCTTTTTTAGCTATACCAGTGTTGATGGAGATTTGGTTTATTATGTCTGCTTTTGTCATTTTGTTTTTGTAACTTGTTTATTATCCTTTTTCGTTAACGGGTTGCAAAATTACTAAGAATCAAACAAATACGGAAATATATTTTGTTTTTTTTGCCTTTTATTTTGGATTCTCTGTGATTAGCTTTAACTTTGCCAATGATTTCAACACATTAGCTTTCAAATGAAGATAGTTATAGGTATAGACGTAGGTATATCGACAACAAAAATTGTGGGCATTCGCGACGGCAAGGTGATAAAGCCGCTGCGTGTAAAGGCTACTGATCCGCTAACCTCACTTTACGGTGCTTTCGGAAAGTATCTTTATGACAATCATATAGCCCTCGACGACGTTGAACACGTCATGCTTACCGGCGTTGGCTCGGCCTATATAGACAAACCCGTCTACGGATTGCCGACATCGCGTGCCGAAGAATTTGTCGCCGACGGTCTCGGGGCGCAGTATGAAAGTCGCCTTAAGGATATGATAGTCGTCTCTATGGGTACTGGTACGTCGCTCGTGCGCTGCAAGGGTGATGACATTCACCATATCGGGGGTATAGGTATTGGTGGGGGAACGCTGAGCGGACTGTCAAGGCTCCTGCTTAAGACCGACGATGTGAAGCAAATCACCTCACTCGCGCTGCAAGGGCACATATCCCACATCAACCTCCTTATACGCGACATCTCGGCAAAGGCACTCCCGGGCTTGCCTATGGATGCCACGGCTTCGCTTTTCGCCAATGCGCAGGGCAACGCGCCACGGGAAGACATAGCTATTGGGCTTATATATATGGTATTGCAGGCGGTTGGCTCCGCCGCCATACTAAGTGCTATCGGAAGTGGCATTCGTGACTTCGTGCTTATCGGCAACCTGACCTTGCTTCCACAATGCAAGTACGTCTTTCCTATGATGGAGAAAGTCTACGACGTTCATTTCATAATCCCGAAATACAGCGAATTCTGCACGGCTATAGGGGCGGCGCTTAGCTTTATAGACAAGAAATGCAAGAAAAAATAATGATTTGTCGCTTTTTTATGGCAAAAAGTTTGTGATTAGAAATATTCTTCTTAACTTTGCAACCGCAAACAAAGCTAAATACAATATGATGAACGGCAATAACAAGGCATGGTGGTGGCGTAACTCAAGATTGAAATAGTCGTGAGATACGGAAGCCGTGCATTGCTTGAAACATAAGAAAAGATACTTGAAGGCTCGTCGTAATCACGACGGGTCTTTTTTATTTTGTGGATAATAAACAAACAACAAAAACATAATAGACCATGAACGTAAACTTAATTTTCAACCAACTGTTGAATCACGAAGCCCTTACACGGCAACAAGCAAAGGAAATACTGATAGGTATAACCCAGGGCGAACTTAATGACGCGGAAATTTCGGCATTGCTCACAGCCATACAGATGCGGGGCATAACGGTTGACGAATTGCTCGGCTTCCGCGACGGAATCCTCGAAACCGGAGTCCCCGTTCCACTTGATTGCGACCGTTATATCGATGTCGTCGGCACTGGTGGCGACCGTAAAAACACGTTCAATATATCCACGACATCGTGTTTCGTCATAGCAGGCGCGGGCTACAAGGTCGCAAAGCACGGCAACTATGCCGCCACTTCGGTTAGTGGAGCGTCCAACGTCATAGCCAACCATGGCGTAAAGTTCACCGATGATATTGGCAAACTGAACCGATGCCTCGACGAAGTGGGCATAGTCTATCTCCACGCCCAGCTCTTTGCCAAGGCAATGAAGTTCGTGGGGCCGATACGCAAGGCTCTGCCTTTCCCGACATTCTTTAACCTTCTCGGTCCGATTATCAACCCTTCGAAGCCACAATGCCAGTTGCTTGGCACTGCCACGCTCGACCAAATGCGGCTTTACAACCAGGTCTACCAGAAACTCGGCATAGACTACGGCATTGTGAACAGTATCGACGGTTACGATGAAATCTCGCTTACGGGAGACTTCAAGGTGACCACCAACAATTACGAAAAGGTATTCAAGCCGTCCGACCTCGGATTCGAGTACGCCAAGCCTGAAGAGGTCGTCGGCGGAGCCACCGAGGAGGAAGCCAAGCAGATATTCGACAACGTCCTCGCCAACAATGCGCTGCCGGCGCAGAAGAATATAGTCCTTGCCAACGCCGCTTTCGGCATACAGGTGCTTGAGAAAGGCACGAAGGATATTCACGAGTGTGTCGAGATAGCGCGCGAAAGTATCGATAGCGGCAAGGCTCTGTCTACATTCGAGAAGTTTGTCGAACTGAACCAATAATACTTAGTTGAGAGTGACGGACAGAGAAAGACGAATCGAGAATATACCTAATTCCTCACTCTTGACTTTTAACTCATAACTAACATATGGATATACTTGAAGAGATAGTCGCCCACAAGCGGAAAAAGCTTGCCGAGTGGAAATCCGTGCTCAGTATGCGCCGTCTCTACGAGCTGACGGAGCCGATGCTTGCCACTCCTGTAGCATCGATGAAAGCCGCCTTGCGCGACAGTTCCACCGGCATCATCAGCGAGTTCAAGCGCAAAAGCCCGTCCAAGGGCTGGATTCACAAGGACGCAAAGGCTTCCGTCGTCCCAAAGAGCTATCAGGACAACGGAGCCGCTGCTTTGAGCATACTCACCGACACTGAGTATTTCGGAGGCTACGACGAGTTTGTGCAAGACGCGCGTGCGACAGGTGTGACGATACCCATACTTTACAAGAATTTCGTCATAGACGACTACCAACTGCTCCTGGCACGCCATTCGGGAGCGTCGGCTGTACTTCTGATTGCAGCCGACCTTACCAAGGACGAGTGCCGCCATCTGCTTTCCTCCGCCCACCAGCTTGGATTGGAGGTGCTGCTGGAGATGCATTCGGAGGAGGATCTTGACTATGCCGGTCTCGCACCCGATATGTACGGCATCAACAACCGTAACCTCGGAACCTTCATTACCGATGTCGCCAACTCGTTCCGCCTCGCCGACAAGCTGCCTCGGGACGTTGTAAAGGTCAGCGAGAGCGGAATTTCCTCTGTCGATACCGTGAGGCGGTTGCGTGAGGCTGGATTCCGCGGCTTCCTTATGGGCGAGTACTTCATGAAGGAGGAAAATCCGGGGCAGGCTCTCGCCAATTTTATCTCTGCATTAAGTTAAAAACCACACTATACTGAAAATGAACAAGGACATGATTATAAAGGTTTGCGGACTGCGTGACGCTGACAACATTGCCGAAGTGTCACGACTCGGTGTCGATTGGATTGGATTTATCTTCTGGTCTGAGAGTCCCCGGTACGTAAGCCAGATTAGTTCACACGCCGGAATTATACACGATTACCCCTTACTTAAAAAAAATGGACAACCACATTCCTCCAATCGACCACGCCACGTCGGTGTGTTCGTGGACGATATGCCTCAGAACATTGTCGCCCGCGTGTACAATTACGACCTCGACATAGTGCAACTGCACGGCTCTGAGAGCCCGGTAATGATTGACAATCTCCGGCGTACGCTCGACCCTGACATTCGCCCGGACATAAAGATTATGAAGGCAATAAGCGTCGGATCTGAATCCGACGTGGCTAAATATCGTGAATATGAGGGACACGTTGACTATTTTCTCTTTGATACCAAGACTCCACTCGTCGGCGGTAGTGGGAGTAAGTTCGACTGGTCTGTACTCGACGGCTACGATGGGCAGACTCCGTTCATACTTAGCGGCGGCATAAGTCCCGACGATGTGGAACGCGTCCGCGCCTTCGACAATCCGCGCTGCATAGGCATCGATGTCAACTCCAAGTTCGAGACGTCGCCGGCTGTGAAAGATATTGATAAATTGCGGACGTTCGTCAACGCCGTGCGACAATAACAATTTTAAAACCCAAGTTACAACTATATGAACAAGATAAACGAATTATTCGCCAACCGTGGTGACCGCAAGTTGCTCTCGCTCTACTTCTGTGCGGGCTGCCCCACGCTCGAGGGCACTGGCGATGTCATCAAGGCAATGGAGCGCAAGGGCATAGCCATGGTCGAAGTCGGTATGCCTTTCAGCGACCCTCTCGCCGACGGTCCCGTGATACAGAGTGCCGGGACGGTGGCTTTGCGCAATGGAATGACCCTCCACAAGCTATTCGCGCAGTTGGAAGCCATAAAGGACGAGGTATCCATACCTTTGGTAGTCATGGGCTACCTTAATCCCGTCATGCACTATGGACTTGAAGAGTACTTCAAGAGCTGCGTTGCGAGCGGGGTCAGCGGGACGATAATCCCCGACTTGCCTTTTGAAGACTATATAAAGGATGTAAAGCCGCTTGCCGACAAGTACGACGTGCGCGTCATCATGATGATCACCCCCGAGACGAGCGAGGAGCGCGTGCGCTTCATCGACGAGCACACCGACGGATTCATCTACATGGTGTCTTCCGCCGCCATAACCGGGGCGCAACAGAACTTCAACGAGGCTAAGATAGCCTACTTCAACCGAATCAACGCCATGAACTTGCGCAATCCGCGCATGATTGGCTTCGGCATTTCCAACAAGCAGACCCTGGAGTCGGCGCAAGCCAACGCCGCTGGAGCGATTATAGGCTCGAAGTTCGTAACACTACTCAACGAAACGGGCAATCCCGACACCGCTTTGGACGAACTTTTCGACGCGCTTCAGCACTAATTCCAGATGATTATATTATGCATAATGGACATATTGCGCCTAATATGCCCATACCTAATTAAACAATAGAGACAATGAAATATTCAGTAGACGAAAAAGGCTTCTTCGGCAAGTTCGGAGGAGCCTATATCCCGGAGATATTGTATAAGGTCGTCCACGACCTTCAGGAAGCCTACAAGCCGATACTTGAAAGCAAGGAGTTCCAAGACGAGTATCACTCGCTGCTCAAGGACTATGTGGGCCGCCCCTCGCCATTGTACTACGCCAGGCGCATGAGCGAGAAGTATGGTTGCCAGCTGTATCTCAAGCGGGAAGACCTCAACCACACTGGGGCGCACAAGATCAACAACACAATCGGCCAGGTACTGCTTGCCAAAAAGCTTGGGAAGACGCGCATAACCGCCGAGACCGGAGCTGGGCAGCACGGAGTCGCCACCGCGACGGTGTGTGCCCTCATGGGACTTGACTGCGAGATATTCATGGGCAAGACCGATGTAGAGCGGCAGCACACCAATGTCGAGCGTATGCGTATGCTCGGCGCGCGCGTCCACCCCGTGACTACTGGCAATATGACCTTGAGCGACGCCTGCTCGGAGGCTATCCGCGACTGGTGCTGCCACCCGTCGGACACTTATTACATGGTAGGTTCCACCATGGGACCGCACCCATACCCCGACATCGTGGCAAAGTTGCAGAGCGTCATCTCTAAGGAAATCAAATGGCAGCTCAAGGAAAAGACGGGTCGCGACTATCCCGACTACCTTATAGCCTGTGTGGGCGGAGGCTCCAACGCGGCAGGCACCATATACCACTATATCGACGATGAACGGGTCAAAATCGTGCTCGCCGAAGCCGGAGGCCGCGGTATCGACACCGGCTATACCGCCGCGACGATACATTGTGGCACCGAGGGAATAATCCACGGGGCGCGGTCGCTCGTCATGCAGACCGACGACGGACAAATCAAGCAGGCGTTCACCATCTCGGCAGGGCTGGACTATCCCGGCATAGGTCCCATGCACGCCGACCTTGCGGTGCGTGGCCGCGAACAAGTGCTCGCGGTCAACGACGATGAGGCTATATATGCCGGATACGAGCTGACGAGAATGGAGGGCGTCGTGCCCGCAATCGAGAGCGCGCACGCCGTGGCTGCCCTCGCCAAGCTCTCGTTCAAGCCAGACGACGTGGTAGTCCTGACCGTCAGCGGGCGTGGCGACAAGGACGTTGAGACATATTTAAAGAACAAAGAAATGGCGCGTGAGTATGGCAACTTTTAATTATACTACAAAGGCGCGGCGCGTCCTCGCCGACCTGTACACTCCCGTGGGAGTCTACATGTGCCTGCGCGACCTCTATCCGCAGAGTATGCTCATGGAAAGCTCGGACTACCACGGAACGGACAACGCCAGGAGCTTCATAGGCATACATCCGATGGCGCACATCGCCGTAGGTCACGGAACTATCACTACCGTCACACCCGACGGGGCGGAACGCAGCGAAACCATAGACTCCTCGGTCAAGGGGCGCGCCAAGGACCAGGTAGCCCGGGCTATAAATTCGTTCCTCTCGCAGTTCAGCGTCGGCGGCACCGGCTCGGAGTTCTACGGACTCTACGGCTTCACCGCCTTCAATGCCGTGCGATATTTCGAGGACATCGAGGTCAGGGACACGACCATGGAGCGCAACGACGCGCCTGACATACTATATATAATGTATAGGGACATCATAGTCTTCGACCATTTCAACAACACCATGGAGTTCGTCACCCTCGGTTCCGACGGCGACCTGTCGGCATTGGAGAAGGCCGCCGCCAACCGTGCCAACATCAAGCCCTACGGCTTTCACCCCATAGGCGAATCCACGTCCACGCTGACCGACGAGGAACACAAAGCCAACGTGCGCCGCTGCGTAAGCCACTGCCTGCGTGGTGATGTCTTCCAGATAGTCATCTCCAGACGGTTCGTACAACGCTACGAGGGCGACGACTTCAAGCTCTACCGCGCCCTGCGCTCTATCAATCCAAGCCCGTACCTCTTCTATTTCGACTTCGGGGGATTCCGTATCTTCGGCTCAAGTCCCGAAACCCACAACCGTATCGTCGGCAACCGCGCCTATATCGACCCCATAGCCGGAACCACCAAGCGCACGGGCGACCCCGAACAGGACCGCCGCAACGCCGAGTTCCTGCGCAACGACCCCAAGGAAAACGCCGAACACGTCATGCTCGTCGATCTGGCGCGCAATGATTTGAGCCGCAACTGCCACGGAGTGAAGGTCGATTTCTACAAGGATATGCAATTCTACAGCCACGTAATCCACCTCGTGAGCCGCGTCAGCGGCGAACTCAACCCGGGTGCCGACCACATCAGGGAGTTCATCGACACGTTCCCGGCTGGAACGCTCTCGGGCGCGCCCAAAGTCCGCGCCATGCAGATTATCTCCGAGCTGGAGCCGCACAATCGTGGGGCTTACGGCGGCTGCATCGGGTTCATCGGGCTTGACGGCGACCTCAACCAGGCGATAGTCATACGCACGTTCATCAGCCGAAACGGCGAATTGTGGTTCCAAGCCGGCTCGGGCATAGTCGCCAAGAGCAACGACGAATATGAATTGGAGGAAAGCAACAACAAGCTTGGCGCGCTCGTCAAGGCAATTAAAATCGCAGAGAAGCTATGAAGATCGCAGTTATAGACAATTACGACTCGTTTACCTACAACCTCGTCCACCTCGTGCGCCAGCTGGGTGCCGACGTAGCCGTGCGCCGTAATGACCAGTTCGAGATTTCCGACATCGAGCCGTACGACAAGATTATACTAAGCCCAGGTCCAGGCATTCCGTCCGAGGCGGGGCTGCTGACGGACGTTATCCGCGCCTATGCCGGGCGCAAGCCGATACTTGGCGTGTGCCTCGGCCACCAGGCCATAGGCGAAGCGTTCGGAGCCAGGCTCGAAAACCTCAAGGAGGTGTACCACGGAGTCGCGACCCCGGTAACGCTTGACACCGCCGAGCCGCTGTTCCGCGGACTGCCGCGCCGCATCGACGTGGGACGGTACCACTCCTGGGTCGTCTCCCGCGACGGATTGCCCGAATGCCTGTCCGTCACGGCTGAAAGCGACGATGGGAATATCATGGCGCTGCGCCACAACGAGTTCGACGTGCGCGGTATCCAGTTCCACCCAGAGAGCATTCTCACCCCCGACGGTGCCGCGATAGTCAAGAACTGGCTCGGCATGTGAGTCAATTCTGCTTGCAGGTTTATAGGTGTCACAGCCCCAGGTCAGCCCTTTCGGGCATGACCATGGGGTTGTCCAAGCGGTGACTACTGCGTAGTCATACCTGCCTTTTTTGAAAGTAGGCTCTACATTCATCGTAAGTAGGGGCTACTTTCACTCAAAGTAGGTGCTACTTTCATTTAATCCGGGTGCTACTTTTGTATTGTTGTTGCATTATCTGAACAAGAGCAGATAATAGCAATCGTATTCTTCGGGGAGATGGCGCGTGAGGACAGCCATGAACCTGCCATTCTCGCGCGTTATCTGGAACATGGGCACGCGCTTCTTGCCGTTGCCGTAGGTGGTGGCGTGCCCTTCGAGGTGCGCCGTTATAACCTCGTTGCCCACGTGGTCGGTCCTGTATACAAATGGATGCGTGAACTCGGCGTGGGGTTTCAGCAAGTCGCGGACGGGCACGAGGTCGGTCTCGGACAGTCTTATGCCGACGCTGCCGCCGTCCTCGGCACGTCCGATGGTCGTCGTGTCGTCGAACACACCGTACTTTATCGCACGCCCCTTGTAAGGTTGTTTGACAATTTCAACGGAATTGAACGTTATCGTGAACGGTTTGCCGCCGGCTATGTCCTCAAGCCGCGCGCTGCAGCACGTGCATGGCGCAGTGTGGGGCACGTCGGTGGCGGTGGCAGCCCTGTTGACGGCATCGCCGGGTGTGGAGCCGTCGTCGGTATGTCGGTTTTTATTGTTTTTGCGTATTAGAAGGTTGAATGGCCACATATTTCCTATCTCCGTTTCGTTTGTTGTTGGTTTGCAATCAAGCCTGCCGTCACGTGGCATGGGCTCCGTTTCAGTATCACTGGCGGCGTCTCGTGCCGCTTCCGAATGCAAAGATAGTGAAAGTTGTTGGAAAACGCAACGAAATTTGAAATTTTCTGTAAAAAAAAAAATACATACCTAAAATTCCGTTCCGCGCTGCTTTGATATTATTTCGGTATAATGTTATGCGGTCTTGGGCGCGCGTATGGCTTTAAAATAAGTTGATTATGGTCAATTTGATTGATTTGTTTCAAAAAAGTGACGCTTCGAATTAAAAAAATCGGGCGATTGCTTGCGTATTTCCCGTAGCGGGATTATCTTTGTATCGATTTTTGATTTTTAGTTATTATAATGGATATAGCTTCGAGGGAGAAGGTAGATTAGATTTATTTCAGGATAACTTTTTAGATTTCATTACGGAGGTATTTGACAGGTATGGACTTATTTGAGATTGCCGGCATTGTCACTTGCTTGTTTGGCGTGGTGACTATTGTCGGTCTGCTTCATGCTATAAAGTAGGGTATGGGCTGAAATGCCGGTGCCCGGGCTTGGGCGTTTCAGAGGTTTTAAGTACCTTTGCACGGTCAAACCAATAGTTTCCTTTTTTCAGATGAACAAGATACTTGACAAGCTGAAGGGCTTGCGGACAAATAAACTTAATGATACGGAGAATATGACTTTATATCCCAAACTTATCACCGACGCATTGTCGCAGGTGGTATATCCCGGCACGAAGAAAGGTCTTGTTGAGAGCGGGATGGTGGCAGACAACATCAGGATAGACGGAATGAAGGTCAGCTTTTCGCTGATATTCCCGCGGAATACGGATCCGTTTCTCAAATCGACGCTCAAGGCTGCCGAAGCGCAGATACATTACAGCATATCCAAGGACGTGGAAGTGACGATCACGCCAGAATTCAAGTCGGCTCCGCGCCCGGAAGTGGGCA
Source organism: uncultured Prevotella sp. (assembly GCA_964523825.1). GTDB lineage: Bacteria > Bacteroidota > Bacteroidia > Bacteroidales > Bacteroidaceae > Prevotella. The sequence goes on from CAZGAT010000019.1 coordinate 53,574, forward strand.
ATATGCTCCCCGGCGTGAAGAACATAGTCGCCGTCAGCTCTGGAAAGGGCGGCGTCGGCAAGAGCACCGTCTCTGCCAATCTCGCAATCGCGCTCGCCAAGCTCGGATACAAGGTGGGACTGCTCGACACCGACATCTTCGGACCGTCGATGCCGAAGATGTTCGGAGTCGAGGACGCGCGTCCCTATGCCGTGGAGAAGGGCGGGAGGCAGCTCATCGAGCCGATAGAGAAGTATGGAGTGAAGCTGCTTTCGATAGGATTCTTCGTCAATCCGGACACGGCGACGCTCTGGCGTGGCGGAATGGCGACCTCGGCATTGAAGCAGTTGATAGCCGACGCGGACTGGGGCGACCTGGATTACTTCATACTCGACACGCCCCCGGGCACGAGCGACATACATCTGACGTTGCTACAGACCATCGCCATAACGGGCGCGGTCATCGTGAGCACGCCGCAGAGCGTGGCACTGGCAGACGCGCGCAAGGGCATTGATATGTACACCAACGACAAGGTGAACGTGCCCATACTCGGACTGGTGGAGAACATGGCTTACTTCACTCCAGCCGAACTTCCCGGCCACAAGTACTACATATTCGGCAAGGACGGGTGCAAGAACCTCGCAAGGGAGATGGACATTCCGCTTCTGGCGCAGATACCTTTGGTTCAAAGCATATGCGAGAGTGGCGACAGCGGCGCGCCGGCAGCCACCAAGCCCGACACGATAACGGGACAGGCGTTCCTCAACCTTGCGCAGGCGGTGGTTACTACCGTCAACAGGCGCAACAAGGAACGTGGAAAGACGAAGATAGTACAGGTGAATGAATAACGAAAGGCGGAGCCTCTTGAGGCTCCGCCTTTCTCGCTGTCAGTCCCGGCTTGCCGCCTGTTTAACCTTGGTTATAATATAGGTGGCGGCGAAATAGGCGATGGCTTGTATCCACAATGCGCGCACCTCGGGCACTATGTCCTGGAAAGCCGCGCCCATGCTGCTGATTTTCAGAAACCCGCGTATGCCGAAAGTAGACGGTATCAGCCAGCTCACTCCCTGCCAGAATCCGGGAATGTTGCTGTGGGGCCATGATATTCCGCTCATGAACAGGAACGGGACGGACGTGAATACGACGAGCAGGAGCACGTTCTCGCGATAGCGGACGAGACTTGAGAGCATCATTCCGAAGAATATCGCCGAAAGTAGGAACGGAATCATGAGTCCGGCAAGCCCGGCGGCGTGGACGAGCGATGTGAAGTGGAACATTCGAGGCACGCACAGGGTTATATAAGCCGCCATGACGCAGTAAATCATGAAGTAGCAAAGTGCCTTCCCGGCGACGGCAGGCAGTATTCCGCCCGTGCCCGGGTCGGTATAGACCGAGTGCCCTATCATGTTGCGGTTCTCCCGCGCCGTTCCAGCCGACAGTCCGATGCCGAGCAGCAGCGTCTGTTGGAGAATCAGTATGAGGACTGCGGGCAGGAGGGCGTTGCCGTAGCCGCCGGTAGAGTTGAACATCTGTATCCTTTCCACGGCGATAGGCTCGGTGTTCAGCTCGTCGTCGCGAATGGTGGTGCCGCCCGCCTTGGGCTTCTGTATGTCCGCGCTCATGGCGAACGCTACCGCCTGCGAGGACTGGTATATCGCCTTGTAGGTCAGCATCAGGCTCATGTCACAGTACACGTCGACGCGGGCTTGCTCGCCACGCCCTATGCGCCGTTCGAAGTCTTCAGGAAAATAAAGTACGCCGTGGACCTGCTGCTGCCCGACTAGGTCTTTGGCTTCCTCGATGTTGTTGCAGTAGAACGCGGCGCGGGTGTCGGGCGACGCGTCGAACTTCTGGAGAAACTGGCGGCTGGCGTGGCTGTGGCTCATGTCTACTATCGCCACGGGCACGTCGCGAACGACCTCGTTGTTGTATATCCACGAGTAGAGTAGGGGGTAGCCCAGCGGAACGAGTATGAAGAATATCAGCATTCCCTCGTCCTTGAAGGTGTTGCGCAGCTCGCTCAGCCATATGGCGCACGTGTCGCCGGCGGCTTTGAGTATGTATCCTATGATTTTCCGTGCTGTCTTCATGGCGTCAGGGTATATATACGTAGTGGAGCATCGCCTTCTTGATGTTCCAAAGCGTGAGTATGGGAAGGCAGGCGAACAGAATCAGCATGGCGACGTTGAACCACGCGTCGGCAAGCGGGAATCCGTTGAATATGCATATCTGGTATATCATGTAATAGTGGCGCAGCGGGAAGAGTTGCGCCATTGCCTCTATCATAGAGTCCATTGCGAATACGGGATAGGTGGCTCCGGCTACGGAGAATCCGACCACCGCCCAAAGCGAGCATATGCTCATCGACATGCGGAGGCTGGGCATGAGTCCGAAAGCGAACACGCCGAATCCCTCGGCGGCGAGCACGGTCAGCAGCGCGAGCATGGTTATCTTTAGCACGCCTCCGGGATGGGGAAATCCCATATAGCCGTAGATATACCACGAGAAGCACATCATCATGGTGAAGAAGACGATGAATTGCGGAAGAATCTTGCCGGCAATGGCTACGAATATGTTGTCGTCAGCCATGGACAGCCATTCCTTGGCGCGGTTGAACTTCAGTTCAGTGCCTATGGAGTAGGCGGTTATGAGGAACATGAACAGTAACAGTATTCCGGGAACCATTACCGTGCTCAGATAGACGTTGTAGTTTGCCCACGGGTTTCCGATCATGTGGAGGTTGATGCTCACGGGCTGGAGAAAGTCGCGTATCTCCTCGGTTGACTTCCCGAGTGCCGATAGCTTTTCCATGCCTACCGCTGCGGAACCGAGCGACGTGATAGTCGTAAGGTCCTTGTACATCATGCTGCCGGCGAGCATGACTACGCCGTTATAGTAGAAGGAAATCTTCGGTTGGCGGTTGGCTGCGATTTTGTCCGTGGTTCCCCGGGGTATATATAGGAACGCATAGATGTCGCCCCGCTGTATCGCGTTGCGGGCCTCGCTTACATTATTATAATAGGAGGTTACTTTCGTAGATTCGAAAGCGTCGAGCTGCCGTATCATGGCGCGGGTCGTCGAAGTGTTGTCGAGGTCTACGATGCCGCAAGGCATGTCCGTAGGCTGCCCCTCGTCCATTAGCGATGTGAAGAACACGGTTACGACGATGGGGAATATGACCATGCAGAAAAGGTATATTGGATTGTGTACCAATATACCGCATTCCCGGCGCGATATGCGTAGAATCCGTATAAGAATATGCTTCAATTCAGGCTTGGAGTTTTGTGGTTTGGTGTTGTATGAAGTGGCGTTTGTGGTTAAGCGGCGGCTTAATCCTTCACAATCAGCGACATTCCCGGGCGGAGCCCGTCTACCTTTGTCAGCGGGCGTGCCTTGACCTCAAATGTCTTCAGGTCGTATTGCCCGGTAGTCTTCGTGGCTTTCCACACGGCGTATGTGCCCTCGTCCTTGATATAGTATATCTTCATTATGACATCCTTGTCGAAAGCTGGAATGTACGCCTTAAATGTGTCGCCAATCTTCTTGCCTTTAAGCTGGTCCTCGCGTACATTGAACGTGCCCCACATGTCGTTTATGAGTGAAATGGTCATGATTGGCGAGCCGAGACCCACAAGTTCGCCGACCTTAGGGTATATGTCGGTCACTTCGCCGTCGTGGGTGGCTATCTGTACGGTCTCCTTTACGATGGACTTGACTACATCAACGGCACTCTTTGCGGCTTCCGTCTGCTTCTTTGCCGCACGGCGTTCTTCTTCCCGCGCGCCGTTCTTCGCAAGTTCCCATTGCGACTTGGCTGTAGCTGTGGCTGCCTTCGTGCCGTCGTAGGCTGCCTTGGCCTCATCGCGCTTCTGTGCCGCTATAACCCCCTCGGCATACAGCCGTTGCATACGTCCGTAGGTCTTGGCTGCGATGTTCTCTGCGGCAATTGCCTGCTGGTAGACCTGATACGCCGCCTCGACGGTCTCATGGCGCGTCGGCGCGTCGGTAAGGTCGCTTAGTGCCTGCGTGGCTCCCTCTGTGGCTTCTGCCACTTTCTGCTGGGCTGTGGCTTCAGGAGCTTCAAGTATGGCGAGGGTGTCCCCGGCGTGTACGTAGTCGCCTTCCTTTACACGGATTTCCAGTATACGTCCGGGTAATTTGCTTGAAATTCGGTATTCGTCGGCTTCCATTTCACCCTGTATGGTCTCTTCCGGACGTTGAAGCGTGAAGTATCCGATGATGGCTACGATGAGTACTACCGCTGTAAAGCCTGCAATGGCAAGTACGATGTTCTTATGTTGTGTTTTTGCCGACATATTTATGTTTGTTTTAGAATATTCTTCACTTAAATCTTAGAATTTTCCCAATGCTTTCAAGTATGCCGCCTGTGCTATCTTGACCGCTATTTCAGCGTCAATCTTCTGGCTTTCGGCTGTTTGCCACGCCGTTTGCGCGTTCATAACGTCGGTAACGGTCATGACCCCCTCCTTGAACCCGATGTTTGCGCACCGGAGATTCTCTTCCGCGCTCTCCATATTCTTCCGTGCTGTTTCGAATCGTGTCTCCGCGTCGTGCATTTGGAAGCGGCTTTGCTCCACTTGCAGGTGAATCTTGTTGCGCGCGTCGGCAAGTTGTAGCTCGGCTATGCTTGTGGCAGCCTTTGAAGCGCGCACCTTGTATTTGCCCTCGCCCCAGTTCCATATAGGTACTTGGAGGATAACGCCAATGTTCCACACGCTGGAGAACTTCTTTTGGAAGCCGTTGAACAAGTTTGGATTCATTTCGGTGAATCCTCCGGCAAGTGCTATGTGGGGAAGGTATATCGAGCGCACGAGCTTGGTCGCCTGGCGGCTCATGTCAATTGTATTTTGCAGCATACTAAGTTCGGGGCGCGCGTAGTATGCGGTATCCGGGGCGGCGGTTATCTCGTATTTTGTCTGAATGCCACGCTCGCCCTCGTCTGCCAACGTTATATCGCTGGTTATCGGTAGTCCGCATAGCTCGCAGAGTGTCATTTTCGCCACGCTGACCGCGCTCTTTAGCTGGCTAATCGTCATCTCGGTAGTGTTGACGCTGACATCGACCCGTAGCTTGTCAGACCGTGTTGCCACACCCTCGTTCAGCATCTTGCTGACATCGTCGTCGAGCTTTTGCGTAAGGCTCAGGTATTTTTCGGCTGTATGCTGCTTGTTCCGCAGTGAGATTACGAGCCAATAGGCGTTGTCAACCGTATATAGCACATTCTGGCGGCGTGCCTCCACGTCGTTGGCGGCAAGGTCTTCGCTTATTTGTGCCATCTTGTTGGCGGCTGTTATGGCTCCCCCCATGTATATGGGCTGGGTGACCATGACGCTGCCTGCATATACGTTCTTGGTGTTTGAGCGGAAGGCATCGGTAATTGTTTGCCCGATGTTGTTGCCCGCATTTGAGAGCGAGGATGACATTTGCCCAATCTGGTTGCCGAGTTGCTGTGCCGCGTCCTGGCTTATCAGTCCCTGGCTTACGAGCCCCGATATGATACTTGTCATCTGGTCGGTGAGCGAGCCGGTGGCTGTGGTGCCTAAATTGTTCAATACTGCCTTCTGACCGTCGTTAAGTAGCGATATTTCTTTCGTAAAGTGTTGGTAGCCTCCGAGTCCGTCCACATGGGGAAGGTACTTAGTCTTTGCGGCTTGATGCACGTTGCGTGCGATTTCCGTCTGTAAGTGCGAGATCTTTATCTGTTTGTTGTTTTGCAGCGCGAGATTGCGGCAGTCGTCAAGCGTCAATGCCTGTTGCGCTTTGACAGGCATAGCGGCAATCATGATTAAGGCTATAATATAAGCTCTCTTCATACAAGTCTTCCTTAGTGTTTGTCGGCTGCAAAAATAGCCTATTTCCATTGAACGGACAAGTTTTCACCCTTTACAATCCTTTATATTCATTAATTCGGCTATTCTTGTGGAAGTCTGGAACAATTAGAACACGCACGGAAGTGCCAGTAACTGGTACTCAAGTGTTCTGGCAATACGCTGGTGTCCTTGGTCGTTGGGGTGCAGCCGGTCTGTATCAGCATTGTGGTAGTTGACGGCTGTCTCGTCCATTGTGGCAAACAAGCCGCTTACGGCATTGAGGTCTATCACGGGCACAGCCCAGATGTTGGCGGCTTCCTTTACTTTATCCACGTAGGTGGAGAAATATTCACCTGCCTTGTTCTGGTATTCCTCGGTAGGCTGGATGTTCTTCTCGCCGCCGTAGAAGTATGCGCGGTGTATCGGAGTGAGAAGGACGACTTGTTTTGTCGGGTATAGCTTCTTGACTGTCGATAGAGCCTTGTTGATTCGCCCGCAATAGGTACTGTCGGCGTATATCATTGTCCGCTTTAGCCTTGTAGTCATGGCTTTTGGCGCATGTACGGCTGCCATTACTTGTTCTTCGGCCTCGGTGTACCACTTCCCGACTGGTATTCCGGCATTGAAGTCATTGGTTCCAATGAAGATAATTATGGCATCGAAGTCATCGCCATGCTGTTTTCGTAATTCTTCAGCCTGGCGTGGAATGTCATTCCACTGTCTTCCACTGCGTCCATACACGTATGGCGTGATTCCAAGCCATTCTTGTAGGAAGTTCCAGTACTTTTTCTTCGAGCCGCTGTTCTTAGGGTCTGTTATCGAGTCGCCGAAGTATGCCACACGCCGCCCACTCCACGGATGGGTGAACGTGGTCTGTGAGTTTGCGGGTGTAAATGTCAGTATTGTCAGCAGGGCAATTAGCAATTTCTTCTTCATGTGTGGTTTAGTTGTGTTTATTTTTTGCAAAGTTAGACATTTTTTGTTGAAAAAATACTATCTTTGCACCATATTTATATTAAAAACTGTCACTGGAAACAATGAAAAAAGCTCTTGACATACTGTCATTCTTGTTTATATTGGCTAATATTGTAGTGTCGTGCGTGTTCTATTTCACCACCGATAAGATAGCTATTCCGGCTCATTGGAACGCTGCAGGTCGCATGGATTCCTATGGTCAGACGTGGTTGATACTCCTATTGGCAGGAATATCGTTGCTTGTATATATAATAATGGTATGCAGTGAACGCCGTCATGTCATCAATCTGCCGTTCAAGGTTAAGCATGAACCAGAAGCGTTGCCGTATGTTGACAAGAGCCTTGCGTGGACAAACGCGCTCGTGATGGCTACTCTCCTTTATGTCGACGTGGCAGTAGCGCAATATATACCTTTTGATATGGTGGTCGTCTATGCCTTGATATTGCTTGTGATAATCATAGACTTTTATTATACGTCCAAGATTTACAAATGCGGTCGCAAGTGACATAGCAAGCACCCTTTGGCTTAATATACGCCTTTCAAAAAAATCTTTATAGCAGTGGCTATCTCCGCATGATGGCTTTCAAGTGCGAAATGACCGCTGTCTACAAACTTAACAACCGCGTTCGGCACGTCGCGCTTGAATGCTTCTGCTCCTGCTGGAATGAAGCTTGGATCATTTTTGCCCCAAATAGCAAGTAGCGGTGGCTGGTGCGTGCGTAGGTATTCTTGAATCTTCGGATATAGTCTCACGTTATTCTGATAGTCGAATATCAAGTCGTCCTGTTGTTCCTTGCGCCCTGGAAGTTGCATATAGGCATAATCGATAATGTAGCCGTCGGGACCGACGGAACCTATGGGAGCACCATACTCATACTGTCCCTTGATAGTGCTGAAAGAATACGCTGACGCATATTGCTTGCGTATCTCTTTGGTGGGATGAGCCCAATATTCGGCGCGTGCTTCCCATTTCTTTCCCAAGCCATCTCTGTAACAATTGCCATTTTGTGATATTATAGCCTCTATGCGTTCTGGGTGTGCCATTGCGATGCGCATGCCGATAGGTGCTCCGTAGTCGAATATGTACATAGAAAATTTTCGTAATCCTATTGCTTCTATGAATGAGTCCATAATCTTCGCTATATTGTCAAACGTGTATTCGTACGTCGGCTTTGTCTGAATCTCTGTTTGCCCGAATCCTGGCATGTCAGGTGCAATTACATGGAAATCTTCTGCAAGCTCTGGGATAAGTTCGCGGAACATGACGCTGCTTGATGGGAACCCGTGTAAAAGCAGAACCGTAGGTTTGCGTGTGTCGCCGGCTTCACGATAGAACATATTTGTCCGGTAGTTGTCGTTCTCTTCGTGTAATAGTTGGAATTTGTAGTTTACTCTCATAGCTTTTAGTATTTGATATAGTTGTCGTATGTCTTATGCACAGCAAAGGTTGTTGGCTTGACAGTTGTCTGTCTGTTTTTCGTCCACCTTGAATTATATTATTAGATAATAATTTAACTCATTTATATGCTTATAAGCGCAAAGTTAATTAAAAGTCCCGTATGTTAGACGGATTTTGCAAAAAAATAAGGGGTGTCAATACATGGTCGTAATTATAACCATTGCATTTTCCTGCCAAAATATTAATTAGACTTCATCAAATCCTTTATATGCTTACTCCCTGCTTTCCTATATATTAAATAATGTGTTGTTCTTGTCCGTGTGTTTCTTTTGTCAATTAATTGGAAA
>CAZGAT010000020.1:0-56378 GCA_964523825.1 uncultured Prevotella sp.
AATGTCAAGCGCAAGCCAAAATCATCACTTAGCGAGCAGTAGATAATCTTGAATGGATGGATATATAATTGCCAAATAATTTGACAAAACAGTTATCAATAACTTTACTGCGACTTGCAGAAGGAATGGTATCTTTGGAGTCCAAGGACTCTATGGACTCCAAAGATACTTAGGGCTCTAAGGACTCCAAGGATGCTTAGGACTCCAAGGAGACTTAGGACTCCAAAGACTCCAAGGACTCCAAGGATGCTTAGGACTCTAAGGACTCCATAAGGGGTTTGAAGTCCGATAATAGAGCGTTGGCTAAAGAGAGCCCATCCAAAGATTGTTGAGCAATAGTATAGCCGATCTATCCCAAGATTGTTGAGCAAATGTATAGCACATCTATCCCAAGATTGTTGGACAATAGTATAGCCCATCTATCTTTAGGGGGTGAAAATGAGGACTGTCCTCGTTCTGCGAATCCGTGGTATGCAAGGATATAATGCATCCAAGCAATCCCTGGTATGCAAGGCAATAATATATCCGTGGTATGCAAGGATATAATGCATCCCACCAATCCGAGGTATGCAAGGCAATAATATATCCATGGTATGTTAGGATATAATATATCCTACTAATCTTTACAGGGGTCAGACTGCGGCTACGACGGCGACCGCGTATTTCGGGAAAAGCACTGAAAAACCGCATTTTGACACCCAAAAACGCTAAAAATACCGCTTATAACACCTTAATTCCAATGAAAATCAACTATGACAAACACCCGTATGCACGAGCAATCGCTTGAAAAGCAAGTTGTACTTTTGTGGCCACACGAGGCTGTCGCCGTCGTATGACCCCAAAAGTTACTTGCCAGCGGAGCTGGGGATGAAATTTCGGTCGCAACTCCCGGATTATCTCTTGAAAGATGATGAGTCCCATGAACTCGAAGACTGCCCAATGTGAATTCCAATTTCCAATAACTACCAACCTTTAACACCATCAACCGATGAACGATACTAACAGAAACCACGTCTGCAAAGTCAGACTTAACGATGAGGAGCTGCAGCTCTTCCAGAAGAAAGCACAGAGCTATGGCGGCAACACAAGCGCCATGATTCGTGATGCGGTCGCCCGCTTTGATGACAAACGGACAAGAGGGAGGATAGAAGCAATGACAACGCTGCTCTCCTTCTACGCCAAGTATCAGCAACAACTCTCATGGCTCGGCGGCAACTTCAACCAAGTCATGCACCGTGCCAATGAGTTGGCCATTGATGACAAGCTCAACGAGAACTTCTTTCATAAGGTCATTATGCCGGAAGCTCTGGAAGCCGTGAAAGCTATCAGAGGTATCAAGGCTAAGTTGGATGCCATCCACGACAACCTTGAAAAGATGTAATCCGTTCCGCCTTAACCATTCTACTAACATGATTATCACCATTCTCCCATCATCCGCCAACTTCCACGCCATCGCCTACAATGAGATGAAAGTCGGGAAAGGTTTGGCAACGCTGCTTGAAGTACAAAACATAAATTGCCTGATTCCGGAGACATAAGCCGTTCATTAGGTCGTGTCATTTTGTGACAGAGCCCTATTTCGCACCGGATATGCTATCCTCATTGATGGATACGTAGTACTCCAATAGGAGAGCATCCTTGCCGCCCTCATCAACGATGCACCCTCGTCCGACTCATGCCTAGACGACCTTATAGTCTCTTAGCATTTTGTTCTTGCTGTCAAGTAATTTAACATTTAACTTTCATTCTGTATTCTAAATTATTTAATAATTTTCCTAGAATTTTCTTTGAGCTTTAAAAATAAATATTTACTTTTGCAAAAGATTTGAAAATAATAGGAAAGTTAAACCTAATGAGATTGAAATAGGAAGAGAGTTTGTACTTTATCGTCATCCAAGTGCAAGAACGCTCAAATGTTGAGAACAATATAGGATCCCTAACATGAAGTTATTAAATCTTTTTCTTGTTGAATAAGATTTGACGAATAACGTGGGAATATGTTGCTATTCTATCATGAGAAATCCGAAACCTTGACGACAAAGCGACAAGAATTCCCACGCTTTTCCATATAAAACTTAATGCAAACCGCTGCATCTGGGAAGCTACAGCTAACATATCTAAGAAAGTCATAATTTTGTCTGACAAACAAATTTTAGTTGTGGAGTTTTGTTGATAGACTATACAATTTATTATATACCTACTAATATTACTACCACTATTCCTTGTTATTTTATGACAAGGTAATGAGTCTTTATTATTTAAGACAAGTTGATATACGAACCGTTACAGGTTCGTGGTCATTAATCTACAAATTATCCTATAATGGCAAAAGTAAAATTTATTTTAGGATTGTTGCTTTTCTCCTCATTAGCTGTAAAAGCCCAAAGCAAGATTGGCTATAGCTATGACTCCTCAGGAAACAGGGTGGAGAGAACAATTGTATTGGAAACAGTAAAGAAGGCGAAAGCATCGCCCGAGATTGAACGTTCATTTACAGACGACATCGATGAGAGAAATGTCAAGATCTATCCTAATCCTACGCAGGGACAGCTCCGTGTTGACATTAGCAGATTAGACGAAGGAGACAAGTGCACCCTTTCGCTGTATTCCATAAGTGGATATCTAATCTTTACAGATTCCAATGCGGGAATGACGAACTACATTGACATCAGCAATCAAAAAACCGGACTGTATCTTCTGAAAATAACGATAAATGAAAATACGTCCACATGGAAAATTATCAAGCAATGAAAACGAACAAAGTTATATTTCTTTTGCTTATTTTGGCGATGGGCTATGCTTGTCCTACGTGGGGAAGTCCCGGCGATGATGGTGAGAAGGACAACAAGCCTGTCAATACGTCCAATATCTTAAAGCCAATAACTCCTATTGATACCGCCGGCATATCTATTATTAAAGATCCAACTATTCATATTGGTTCTGAGCCTGTCGACAATTTATCGAATTATGATGTTGGAAGTCCAAAAGGCACTTTCTCAGTGAACAGTTCTGGTTCGGCAATCTATAACATAAGCATAGACGTACCAAATGGCGGCAGTCTTACCCCTTCTATCGGTGTAAGTTATAATAGTCAGTCGGGTAATGGTTTGGCCGGTTTCGGTTTTAACATCACTGGCTTATCATGCATTACACGTGGTTGTAGAGATTTGTATCATGACAGGCAAATTGCTGGAATCTCGTATGGTATAGATGATGCTCTGTTTCTTGACGGACAACGCTTGATATTGAAAACAGGAACTTATGGTAATAATGGCTCCACATATACTCCAGAAGGTGACCCTTATACTATAGTAACCCTCCATAGCAATATCAATACGAGTGCATGTTGGTTCTCTGTCGCTTGTGCAAATGGAAAGGCTTATCAGTTAGGCAGTACAAACGATTCGCGTTTGTCTTTTGTAAATAGAAAAGGTGTAACATGTATTGCCGCATGGTATATTAATCAAACTACTGATGTACATAGCAATTTGGTAAAATACCATTATACGACAACCAATTATAACCTTCGCCCAGTTTGTATCGAGTATGGCCTTAATACAGCTAAGAGTCGCGGCATTACCAATTGTATTCTCTTTACATACGGTTCTTTGACAGGTTCATATGCCCGTCCGTTTGCTATTGGTGACAGACAAGGTAAGATGGATGTCTATTTGTCTAAGATAACGACGCAGACGAATGGCTCAATATTTCGTACTTATACGTTCACCTATAATAGTACGTCTGACGGAACCAAAGATAAGTACTACCGCCTAACTCAGGTAGATTTGGCTAATGGAGCGGGACGTAAGGTAGCTCCAATTAAAATTAATTGGGATTATTTGCCTTCATTGAATATTAAGAATACGAATTTAAACGTACAGACAAGTTCTCCTATAAACACGATTGAAGAGGACTCCAAGACGTTTATTGCTGTAGATGTTAACAATGATGGTATAAGCGACATTATCCGTTTATCACCAGGCACTTATGTGCAGCGATATAATGGCCGTGTGGATAAGCAGGGAAGAACATTCCTTTTTGTAAGTTTAAGCAAAAAGGATGCCAATGGCAATGTGACTTATCAGACACCAAAACAATTTGATCTTGCCGCATCATTCTCAATGGATGATTTGAATAATGTTATTGGTGGTATTCAAGCCATGGACTTCGATGGTGACGGTTACAATGATCTTATTATTCCATATTATTGTGGTTATAAGAGTAATTATGGTGAAAGGTATACCATCGTATGGGGTAAGAGTATTGTGAATGGTGGTGGTTTCAGTGAGATAACAAGTGGGATGGTTAATTGTGACCACACCCCGCTGTTTACCACTTTTGACTCAAATGGAGACGGTCGAGATGATTTATTCTATTTGGAGGACCGGGCTAAGGATGGCTATTACAATGGTGCCATTCTTCGTTATAAAGATCGTAACAGTTTAGATGCCACAAAATTTCAATTTAAATTAGATCGTGACCCTAAGAAGCTTTTCGTAGGTGATTACAACCACGATGGCCTTACTGATATCATAGTCTTTTACGATGGTGGTTATAAGATTTACTACAATAATGGTGGCGAATTATCTTCTACAAAATATTCTGAGAATAACTCAAAGACGGGAACAAATCTTGGCGATAAGCACCGTATTGTTCAAGGCGACTTCGATGGTGACGGCATGTTTGATTTCGCCTTCAGTCAGGGTAACTCAAAATATGGTCTGGCCATCAATAATGGGGATGGAACGTTTACGGTCAATAATGAAGCCGTCACTCTAAGCGAAACCGATCAGAAGACGAATAAAGACAATGATCGTTTCAACATGGCGGCTTATGATTTTGATCATGATGGCAAATGTGACTTTGTGATTACCAAGGCACATTACGTATTCCATGGCGGATTTCGTTCTAAGTATTACTACAAATATACAAAAACTATTTTCGTAAGATCTACAGGTACCGGACTTGAATTTTACAAGGAATATGTTTCACATCAGGAAAAAGACGCAGAACCTAATAACATATTCTTAGGTGACTTTACTGGTGATGGTGACGTGCAATATGCTTCATTCGGTAAAAACCTTCTTGATGAGAATGATAATTCTGATGATAAGATTCATACTTATCGTAGTGGTGATAATTTTGTTAGCAAGGGCAAAATATCTTCTATTACAGACGGGTTTGGCCTGCAGACCTGTATTTATTACAAGAGTGCAACAGATCCATCTGTCTATACCCAGAATCATTCTTCTGCTTATCCTGTAAATAGCTATACGATTCCTGCGCCATTGGTTTCTCAAGTCATTAAGGGTAATGGTGCTGCAGGTTCACAAAGTTTTCAATATAAATATGGCGATTTGAAGTTGCACATTGCTGGAAAAGGTACAGTAGGTTTTTCTTCTATGACTACAGAGAACCTTACCTTAGGCACTAAGGAAACAACAACGGTAGATAAGTGGGATGCTGATAAATGGATACCTCTTCAGACTACTACTACGTCAACAGTTGGCGCCAGTACTTCAAAGATTGTTTCGTATACAACTATTGCCAACAATATAAGTGGTCAAAATTATTTTGCATATACATCCAGAGAATCATTGACTGATTTGGATGGAAATACATCAGAGACATATACCACTTATGATACTGAAAAGGGCGTTCCTACGGTTGAAATCGTCAAAAATGACGGTGACAATATGTATAAGAAGGTAGCTTATAATAGCTATATACAGAAGATGAACCAGTGGATGCCTCAGAATGTTGTTAAATCACAAAAACATGAAAATGATTCTGAAGTATACTCTTCTAAAACCACATATACTTATAATAGCAAGGGCGAAGTAACTACAGTAGTTGCCAATGATGGATCAACATTACCTCTCACGGTAAATACTACGTATGACGATTATGGTAATGTATTGACGTCAACTCAGACTGGTAAGGATATTATTGCCAATACTGAGACGAATGTGTACGATGCTTCCGGCCGGTTTGTCGTTAAGGCATATGATAGTGTTAGTCCACGAGTAACGACCTATACTTATGACTTGTTTGGTAATGTTCTTACAGAGAATGATGAGACGAATAAGTCTCATATTCTGACGGCTAAGCATGTTTATGATGGATGGGGAACAGAAATTAGCGAGACGAATTCTTTTGGTATTACCACTACCAAAGAAATGGGATGGGGTTCTTACAATGATAAGAAATACTTCATCAAAACTTCTTCTACCGGAAGCCCTTGGATTACTGTATGGTTCGACAATGCAGGCCACGAAGTGCTCAAGGAGTCTGTTATGCAGAACAATAATGCTTACTCTTTGGCTACCACCTACAATTCCAAGGGACAGAAGACCAAGATTGAAGAAAGAACAGGTAAGCTTGCTCTTTCAGAAACATTCAAATATGACGAAAGAGGTCGTGTTGTAAGTGATGTTAAAAGCTCTGGAAAATATTCTACATTTAGCTATGGCAATCGTAGTGTGACCGAAACAACCGCCGGTAGAAGTTATACTAAAGTTACTGATGCATGGGGGAATCTTGTCAAATCAGTAGATCCTGTCACACAAGTTGACTACGTCTACTCTTCAACAGGCAAGCCTGTTGAGATCACAACCAACGGTGCCAAAACCTATATTCAATATGATGAAGTAGGAAATAAAACTGCAGTTCAATCTCCGGACGCCGGCAAAATCAGCTATGAGTATGCTGCCGATGGTAAGGTGATGAAATTTACAGATGCGCGTAATGTCACAACCACCTATACGTATGATGCTCAAGGACGACTTGCGTCAACCGAGGCAGGTAATACATTAATTACGAATACCTATGGGACATCGGGTAATTCTATCAACCATCTGGTAAAAACTACAGTAAATGGTAATAGCGTAGAATATACCCATGACGAATTGGGCCGGGTAATTACTGAAACTCGAACAGTTAGCGGTAGCGGAATATATCAGTTCAAGTATGCATATAATGCAATCAACCAATTGGTACAGACTACCTATCCTGGTAATCTTGTTGTAAAATATATATACGATAAGTACGGAAATAAGACCCAGACTACAGCAAATGATAAGATTGTATATCAAGTTGATGATTATGATGGATTACAGACCAAAACATCATTCTTAAATAAATATACGACTACGTGTACACTCGATTCCCGAGGTTACAAGAGCGATATTGTCCTGAAGAATGGCAGTACTGTACTCGATCAGTTTAAAATGAATTATGATGGAGCAACAGGCAACCTGCTTTCACGTACTCATAATTCACTTCCCGAGGAAACTTTTGGCTATGATAATCTTGACCGATTGGTATCTGTTAAAGTCGGAACCCAGGAGACGATGCATATAAAATACGCCGATAATGGTAATATAACTTCTAAGACAGGTATTGGTCAGTACTATTACAATGCAGAGCGGCCGCATGCGGTATCATCAGTAGATAATACAGATAATCTTATTTCTACACAGGCTTGTACGACTCAGTTTAATGAACTCAATAAAATTTCGTCAATTCAGGAAAATGGAAAGGTTATGACCATTGATTATGGTCCAGACCTTGAGCGTTGCTTGAGTATATTGAAACAGGGTAATACGATTCTACGTAAAGTAACCTACCTGGATGATTACGAGAAAGTCGTTACTAATGGTGCCACTCGCGAATTCTATTATCTGGATGGTGATGTCATTGTTATTCGAGAGAATGGAAAATTCAAGGCATACCAGTCATTTAAGGACAACTTAGGTAGTATTTTGTCTGTTGTTGATGAAAATGGCAGCAAAGTGTTCTCAGCAGAATATGATGCATGGGGTAAACAAACCGTTTCTGTCAATACTATTGGCCTTATCAGAGGTTATTGTGGTCATGAGATGTTGAATGAGTTCAACCTCATAAATATGAATGGCCGAGTCTATGACCCGGTACTCGGTCGATTCCTGAGCCCTGATAAATACGTGCAGGAGGGTGACAACAGCCAGAACTATAACAGCTATAGTTATTGTCTGAATAATCCACTGAAGTATGCAGACCCAAGCGGTAATACTTTTGTCCTTGACGATTTTATCGCAATAACTGCAATGGGCGCAATAATGGGCTCAATGAATGCAGCTATGTCAGATAAGCCAATATGGAAAGGAGCCTTGCTTGGGGGGCTTAGCGCGGCAGCAACTTATGGAATTGGCTCACTCTTCGGACCGTCGGGCTCGTTTGGCCATGAAATGCTTAGAGCAGGTGCACATGGCTTGTCTAGTGGTGTATTCAATGCTTTAAATGGAGATAATTTCTGGAATGGATTGATTTCAGGTGCAGCTTCTTCAGGTATGGGATCGTTTGCACAGTCATCTAAATGGAGTTCATATTTATTAATGGCTTCTACAACTGCTGCCGGTGGAGCAATCGCTTGGGCAACAGGAGGTGATTTCTTGCAAGGTGCCTTAAATGGCTTACAAATTGGTGCTTTCAACTTTGCTGAAGATGATGGATATGATGGTAAAGGAGGTCCTGGATATGGAAGAAAGGTGTCTGATGATAATACATATGAGGCCTCAGAGCCTTTGCAAGAAGTTGTTTGTATAGGCTCTTGTCCACGTCGTAGCATTATATTCGACAAGCCGTCAGATGCAGGAAAGGTTTCGGCTTTATCGCGTTCAATAATTATGAGTGCTATGGCTGAAGCTGGACTGACAGTAGTTTACATAACTAGTACAGTAAGAAGTCCGGAGTCGCAGGCTAATGCGATGTTCAATAATGAACGTAATGGGAAGCATATTAGATATGCACCAGCTGGTAGGAAAGTTCTGAAATACTATCCTAATAGGCAAAAGATGATAGATGAAATCTATGAAGTAGGACCTTATAATGTGTCTCATCATTGCGGAACTCCTGAAACTTTAAAGAAAATGAATGTAATTGATATTTCCTATCAGAGAGTTCCTATAAATAAACGAACAGCATTTCATAATGCGCTGTTTAGGCGAGTGACAAAATTATTAGATCCTCTAAATTCTCATGACCCTGCATTTCATATAGAAATAAAACAGTATTAATTATAGCTTTAAAAATTGCTAGTCTCTTTTTTTTGAAAAAGAGACTAGCATTTATACTATTTTTATAATAATCGCGTTATATATAATATAGAGTATTCTAATATGAAAAAAACATTTATTATATCAACAGTTGCTTTTGTCATGCTGTCTTGCATGGCTTCATCGCCTCGACAGAGTTTACAAAATCGATTATTTGGGACTTGGCGGGCAAGTGATGATCAAGTTGCTGTGTTTCAAATTGACAAGGATAGCTTGTATTATATTGATGAAGATCCTATTGTGGCAATACCTTATCAGTTTGCTGGCGATAGTATGTCCTTCGACTATTGGGGAGAAACTATCGTACAACACATTTCATTTCGTAAGGATACGTTAGTTATGAAAAACAAGCTGGGCGAGGTTAATTGTTTTGTACCCGTTAAATAATATAGGTAAATTCCGTTAGCCAGCAAGAGAAAGGGGTTGACAAGAATTCAAATTGTCATTATATTGAACTCCTTAATTCTCAATTACTTTATCAAAATCAAGTAGGAGTTAAACACTAATCATAGGTGTTTATCTCCTACTTTCGTGTTTGCCAACTGCTCACATCACCTCGTTCATTCCGAGAATATTGATTTCTGATAAGCCAGCCGCTCATCACCAATCTGAAAACGGATGATATCTCGAAAGGCGAAACCTTAATTTGTAAGGCAATGTCGCATGATGCCGTTATCCTAATGTGTGTCAATACGGATATTACCGTCCTTTGAGAAATACCAATCAAGCAAGTCTTTCATGACTCCATTGCAGTGTGGCAGACTCGCTACCTTGTGAATGACGTGGTAAGGTCTATCGTCAAGCCATGCCCCATTGTATATGACAGCATATGTCGACTCTAGGTCTTGAATAAACACCCATGTGGCAATGTGTTCAACATCCTCAAGGTGTATGTAGCTCCCGCCATTGGCGATATCGTTCGTTATCTGTCCTCTCGGAGGATAGATGTCATTCCACTGATGCTGTTACCGAGAGCAATTCCTCATTGTGCCATCGTTACCTCTTTGAATAGTCGTTCCGACAACTCATCAAAGGAGGTTCTTTCTGGTATCTTTCCACCGACCAACTCATTGGCTACCTTTGACATGCATACCGCGCCGACAGCTGCCATGATTGACAGGTGCAGCTTATTGGCAATGTAAGTCGTAAGCCTTGACAGCAATTTCTCTATCTCAATTTTATCTGTTATTGTCTGCATCTGAAGTAGATAAATCCATCAAATCAAAATACATCAGTCTTGTAGCTAATTCGACGGACTCGCCCTTCTTACCGCCAGTATAGATAAACTCCTGCTCCTCCGAAGTAAACAGGAATACAAAGCCATTCTTTTGATAGAATTGAAGGACATCCGGATCATTTACGGCATCAACAACGACAAACCGACATCCAGTCTTGTTGTCAGGAGACAGGAACCACTGCTTGATAAACAGAAGAGCCTCGCTTCCTATACCTTTGTGTGAGTAGTCTTGGTTAACCGCCAACCGTCCGACAGTACTCCGGGGTATCTGCGCATGTGCTTGTGCGTCATATGCTTCATATAGTCGCGCCTACTACGCGGAAGGTCATAAACACGTATGCTGTCGTTCGATACTGTGAAAGCACAGACGATAGTAGATGGGTCATCCTCTAAGACAAAGCAATAACTCTTGCCCATGAGATTGTAACTGAACTTTGTTACATCCTCATGGAAAAACTCATCCAAATCGTTATTCCCACAATAAAAAGGCTTACTGGCAGCAATTTTCTCGTCAGTAAGCTCCTGAAACAAGCAGTGCTCATCAAGAAATCCCATTATTTTGTCATTTCTGATTTACGCAAAATGCTCTGCATCGCCTTAAATGCGGGAGTGTTCTCTATGCCGTCAAAACCTTTGAACCTGCGTTCTGCTTCATCAGCACGCTCTATGAATCTTTCTGCATCCTTACCTTCCAAGGTAGGTATAGCCTTGATTTCTATTGCCATAATCTTCCTTTCTTTTTTGCAAAGTTAACTATTTGTTTTGAAATAGCAATAATAAAGGGTCATTTTCTTAATCATAAAGAGCAGTCAACACACAAAATAATATTTAAAATTTAAGTCAGAATTGTTAAAATTTACCAATGCAATAACGTGCCAATAGTATAGAATGTCAATAATTTATTGGATTTCAACGTGAACATTTTTGTACCGATTAGCTTGCAACTGTCTGATAATCAGCCAACACATTACTTCCGCATGGAAATGTTCTGTGTCTGTATTCTTGCTATTCTCCGTTGCCGGTCTTTTTCATGACCCATATCTGTCCTGCGACACCAGCCAGTACAAGTGCGAGACCTATTAGCAGCATTGCGTTGCTGTTTATTTTGAAAGAATAATCGACGGCGAATGTTATTATGCCTGTCACTATGGCAGCGATGCCCGAATAATTCAATATACGTTTCATTATTTCGTCTTATTTTCCATAAAGGTACGGATAATATTCGAGCGCTGCAATATTTTTGCCACATTTTTTGTTATGTACCACTATTTGGGGTAGTGTTCCTTATCAAAGTTGGGTAAGTAGTGCTTGACGGGTTGTTTTTGTTGTGTATTCCAATACATACTAATGTGTTTACTGATACATACTAATGTGTTGGTCGATACATACTAATGTATTGCCCGATACATACTAATGCGTTATTTGTTGAATCTGGGGCGTATGCCAATTAAAAAGCCGGGCAACGTGTGCTCCGGCTCATCTTGTATAAACAAATCATTTTTGCCTCCACTGGCATCATAGGCATGGTCTCCTTTGATGCATATGTGTAAACTGGCTTTTCGCGAACGGTCAAGAAGTTTTGCAATGCAAGGTTCTCTATACATTGAATGACGTGAAGGAATTCTGCAGTCAGTCTGTAACACTATATAAAATGTATAGGCTTGCGTGTTGATAAAAGCAGGCTTTCGTTTTGTCATGGCGAAGGCTCATGGCTTGTTTTTGCAGGCGTTAATTATAAAGTTTGTTAAAACAGGCGGTGGCGATATGGGGCGTTGTCGGCTAACTGGCGAAAAAACAGTACCTTTGCACCGCATTTTCAAAAATGCGCAGAATTTATTAATTAATCACATTTTTACAAGTAGTATGAATCAATACGAAACCGTTTTCATTTTGACTCCCGTTTTGTCTGATGTACAGGCAAAGGAAACGGTCGCTAAATTCAAGAAGCTGCTCACCGACAACGGCGCGGAAATCTTGAACGAAGAGGCTTGGGGTCTTAAGAAGCTGGCTTACAACATCCAGAAAAAGTCTTCAGGCTTCTACAATCTTCTGGAGTTCAAGGCTGAGCCGTCAGTAATCGACACTCTTGAAACAGGCTTCCGCCGCGACGAGAGAGTCATTCGTTTCATCACCGTAAAGCTTGACAAGTACGCAGTGCAGTATGCAGAGAAGCGCCGCAACAAGCTTTCAGCTAACAAGGAGGCATAATCATGGCAGAGCAGAAAAAGTCAGAAATCCGTTATTTGTCAGCTCCTTCTATCGATACACGTAAGAAGAAGTATTGCCGTTTCAAGAAGAGTGGCATCAAGTATATCGACTACAAGGATCCTGAGTTCCTCAAAAAGTTCCTCAACGAGCAGGGCAAGATACTCCCCCGCCGTATCACCGGCACTTCTCTGAAGTATCAGCGTCGTGTGGCTCAAGCCATTAAGCGCGCACGCCAGATAGCACTGCTTCCGTATGTAACCGATTTGATGAAGTAACTTTAAAGAGGAGGCAATAATTATGGAAATCATACTGAAAGAAGATATAATCGGTCTCGGTTACAAGAACGAGATTGTAAAAGTAAAGAACGGTTACGGTCGTAACTATCTTATTCCGACAGGCAAGGGCGTTATCGCTTCGGAGTCTGCAAAGAAGCAACTCGCTGAGGATCTCAAGCAGCAGGCTGCAAAGATTGCGGCTGCAAAGGCTGAGGCAGAGAAGCGTGCCGCACAACTCGACGGAGTAGAGCTGGTTATACCGGCAAAGGTATCGGCTACCGGCGTTACCTATGGTTCGGTCAATACCAACATCGTAGCCGAGGAACTGAAGAAGAAGGGCATAGATGTAGACCGCAAGATCATCACTATGCGTGACATCAAGAAAGTCGGCACGTATGAGGCTACAGTACACTTCTTCAAGGACGTTGAGGTCAAGCTTCCTGTAACGGTCGTTGCAGAGGACGAGCCTGTAAAGGCTGCCGAGGAAACAGAGGCTGACACAGACAATGCAGAGGCTTCTGTAGAGGAGACCGCAACAGAAGAGGCAACGGCTGAAGAAGCTCCTGCAACAGAGGAGGAAGCTCCGGCAGAGGCTTAATAGTGATATTTTTAGCACTGTAAAGCAGCATTTATATATAATTTCCCGACCACTCTCCAAAAGAGTTGGTCGGGATTTTTGCTGTTATGCGGATTTATAGTACCTTTGTAAGCAATAAGCATAATACTAAAATAAACAAGAATATGAAAGCATTTGTGTTCCCGGGACAAGGCTCCCAGTTCGTAGGTATGGGTAAGGACCTGTACGACAATAATAATTTGGCAAAGGAATTGTTCGACAAGGCAGATGAAGTGCTTGGCTTCAAGATTACCGACATAATGTTTGCCGGTACTGACGACCAGTTGAAGGAAACGAAGGTCACACAGCCTGCCGTGTTCCTGCACAGCGTTATCTCTGCGCTCTGTCTTGGCGATGAGTTCAAGCCTGACATGACTGCCGGTCATTCCCTCGGAGAGTTCTCTGCGCTGGTAGCAGCTGGCGCATTGTCGTTTGAAGACGGACTGAAGCTTGTAGCCGCTCGTGCAAATGCAATGCAGAAGGCTTGTGAGAAGAATCCTGGCACAATGGCAGCCATTATAGCACTGCCGGACGAGAAGATAGAGGAAATCTGCAAAGAGGTGTCAGCTGGTGGCAAGGTAGTGGTTCCTGCCAATTACAACTGTCCGGGTCAGCTTGTCATCTCCGGCTCTAAGGAAGGAATAGAAGAAGCTTGTGAGAAGCTGAAGGAGGCTGGTGCAAAGCGTGCCCTTCCACTTCGTGTCGGTGGCGCGTTCCATTCTCCGCTGATGCAGCCTGCCAAGGACGAGTTGCAGGCAGCTATTGAGAAGACAGACTTCCACGAGCCAAAATGTCCTGTATACCAGAATGTAGACGCGAAGCCCCATACTGATCCTGCTGAAATCAAGGCAAACCTTATAGCCCAGCTTACGTCGAGTGTCCGTTGGACCAAGAGCGTGCAGAACATGATAGCTGACGGAGCTGACGAATTCGTAGAGTGTGGTCCGGGCAAGGCATTGCAGGGAATGATAGGACGTATAGACCGCTCTGTAAACGCTCACGGAATACAGTAATTTGTGAAGAAGAAAATTGTAATATACCAGATTTTCACCCGTCTTTTTGGGAACCGCAATACCACTCGCAAGGAGTGGGGAACGGTTGCCGAGAATGGGGCGGGGAAGATGAATGATATTCAGAATGCCCAACTGCGCCGTATGCGTCAGTTGGGCATAACCCATGTATGGTATACTGGTGTTATACGCCATGCATCATGTACCGACTATTCACGATATGGCATTCCGTGCCAGCATCCGGAAGTTGTCAAGGGTATTGCCGGTTCGCCTTATGCCATAACGGATTATTATGATGTAGACCCGGATATAGCCGTGTCGGTTCCCGACAGAATGTCGGAATTTGAGTCGCTGTTGGAGCGTACTCATCAAAACGGCATGAAGGTAATTATCGACTTCGTACCCAACCATGTGTCGCGTGAATATAAGAGCGTATGCAAGCCTTCTGGCGTAAAGGATTTGGGCGAGGACGATGATACAGGCAAGCATTTTGATCCCCAAAACAACTTCTACTATTGTCCCGGTGAAAGCCTTGATTTAAGCGGGGTAGATACGTCGCGCACTAAAGATCTGGGATTCTTCTCCTATTTGGAAACGCCTGCCAAATGCACCGGCAATGACCGTTTTGACAGCCATCCACAGCAGAATGACTGGTATGAGACAGTAAAGCTCAACTATGGGGTTGACTATACTGACGCCGGCGGGCGTAGCTATCATTATGACCCCATGCCGAATACATGGAAGAAGATGACTGACATACTGCTGTTCTGGGCAGCCAAGGGCGTTGACGGCTTTAGGTGTGATATGGCGGAGATGGTTCCGCATGAGTTTTGGGCTTACGCCACGACAGAAGTCAAGAAACGCTATCCCGACATTGTCTTCATAGGCGAGGTGTATGACACGAACCAATACCGCACGTACATAGCCAGTGGCTTTGATTACCTGTACGACAAGGTTGGAATGTATGACTGTCTTCGTGGAGTTACCTCTCATCAGCGTCCGGCTTCGGCGATAACGCGTGAATGGCAGCTGACCGACGATATAAGCGACCATATGCTTTATTTCCTTGAAAACCACGACGAGCAACGCATAGCGTCAGACTTCTTCGCTGGTAACGGATTAAAAGGTGTGCCGGCATTGATAGTTGCCGCGTTGCTCAAACAGAATCCTTTTATGATTTATGCCGGGCAGGAGTTCGGGGAAAGGGGAATGGACAAGGAAGGATTCTCCGGACGTGACGGTCGTACTACGATATTCGATTATTGGACGTTGACGAGCCTGTACCATGGATATTGGGACAGGCGGCGCCTTACCCCTGAAGAACACCGTCTTGAGGAGATATACCAGAAAGTGTTGCGGATTGCCAATAATGAGTCCGCGGTGAGAGATGGACAGTGCTTCGATCTCATGTATGTCAATGGCAACAGTACTCATTTCTCTACACAGACACAGTATGCGTTCATGCGCAAGCATGGTAACGACGTGTTGTTCGTCGTAGTCAACTTTGATGATGCTGACGTTCATTGCGAGGTCGTCATACCCGAGCACGCCTTTAATTTCTTACAGTTGCAGGAGAAGCCCGTAGAGGCGATAGACCTGTTGACGGGAGAGTCCCAATTGTTTGACTTGAAAAAGGACGGGACACTGCCGGTAGACATTGCCGCTTATAATGGCAGAATATATAAATTCAAGCTTATGACTGACGAGAATGATTACGTGCTCAATACGCACAATAAAGACGAGTTCCCACCGGCACACACGGCTGAACACTTGCTGAACCAGTTGATGATAAGGATGTTCGGCACTACGAGGAGCGACAATGCCCACATAGAGCGGAAGAAGAGCAAGATAACATATACCCTTGACCATAAGCCTGACCGCAAGGAGGAAAAGGCTATCGAGGCGGAGATGAACAGGCTGATAGAGCTTGATATGCCCGTTACTTATGAGTTCGTAGACCGCAATCATCTGCCCGAAGGGATAAGCCTCGACAGGCTGCCTGACAACGCAAGTGACACAATACGGCTTGTAAGGATTGGCGACTATGACGTGTGCCCGTGCTTGGGAAAGCATGTGCGTTCTACGTCACAGATAGGCAGGTTCGTAATCCTCGGTACAAACTGGGATGAGTCAAGCCACAGCTTCAGGATAAGGTTCAAGGTTGTACAATAGGCTTTGTAAGGCAATAGATACAAAAAAGTGGTTGGAAGTATTGACCAGCGTCAGGCTTCCAGCCACTTTTTATTTGCTTCCTGTATGGGGGTAATCCCTATACTGGTTCGTCTTCTACATTGTTGTCGAATAGTTCGTCGGCGGCTTTCTGCTCGTCGTCGTCAAACCACTGCGATAGTTTCGAATGCGCCTTTGATTTTATGTCATCGCCGACATTGTCCCAAATACGGTGTATCACGTACATCAGTACTGCGAGGTCGTCGCCAAGTCCTGCGATAGGTATAGCGTCTGGTACGACATCGAGCGGACTTATCAGATACCCCAAAGCTCCGATGATTATTGCCTTGTCCTTCATGGGAACCTTGTCGCTTTGCAGCGTGTAGTATAGTATCAGTGCCGCATATACCAACTTGGCTCCTGACCTTTTGGCTATTCGAGCTATCTTCTCTACAAATCCTTTGTCGGAATACTTGTCCTTGTACTTTAAGAAATCGGGTAGTTCCATTGGCTGTTATTCAAATTTCAGTACTTCGTCTACAAATGCCTTCGCCTCCGGATTGAGGGAGTCGAGGCGGCTGAGGCGCGCTTTAATTATAGTAGTCTGTATCGCAAGCCAGACGAGAAACAACGCGACACCTATCGCTACCGCTACAAGGATACTCCAGCCTCCCCACGGCAGGCTCGTTTCCGGGAAAGCCGAAATGACTATTACGGGCAGGGCGATAAGTATTCCCGCTACGGTATAGCGGTTGCGCTCGTTGCCCTTGCTGTCGAGTATTGCCTGACGCTCGAAGAGATAGTCGTCGAGTTCGTCCTGTGCCACCTTGAAGCGTTCGAGCAAAGGGAAATCCACATCGTCCTTGTGGTCTCTCATCAATCGCTCGACCTTGTGCTGGAAGTCATTTAAGTCGGCTTCCATAGCCAGCGAGCGGTTAAGTTTGAACATAGAATCACTCATAAACCAAATGATAAAGAAATGAAAGCAGAGCCCCTGTAAGCCGGGTTCTGTTCTGACAAAACCTCTCGATAGTTGCCAGTGCCTGCCATTTATCTACTCCGTAAGTCACCCTACGGCTCCAGCATTCTACCCTCCATTGCCAGTCTTTTCCAACTGTCGGGCGGGCAACCCTCTAACAATGGTATACATGAACTTGCAGTCTCCAGATGGTACAACCAGACGATCACCCGCCTGTTGGTGGTCTCTTACACCGCCTTCTCACCCTTGCCGTACATCGTTGCCGATGCAGGCGGTTGTTTTCTTCTACCTTAATCCTACTGTCGCCAATAGCTTCTACTTTCAGAAGTGGAGTGCCTTGTACTGCCCGGACTTTCCTCCCGCATCAATGATGCCGGCGGCAGACCGGAGCACTGCTTTCGGTTCGCAAAGATACTATAAACGTGTGAAACAACAAAGAAAAAAGCGGGAAAAGTAAAAAAGTATGTAGGTTCCTAAGATGTAGGAATGGCATGTATTATAAGCATTAGACGGTGGTTCGTGAAAGCTGTCGGGAGCTTGTATGAACGAATGTAAAAATGCGGTTGTATGTAATTAAGAGCATTTAAAATGTTAATTTAGAGTGTTAAAAGGGGATAAAACAAACGGACAGTTTGTCAGATTAACGATTTTTGCTTCTATATTTGCACACGATAAAACGAAAGAGACGCATATAATGGAGAATCGTTATCCGGACAAATCAATAAAAACAAATAATCAAAAGAACATGAAGAATTTAGGAAAGTATCTTATGGGTGGTGCCTGTGCAATCGCACTGTCACTATCGACTGCTACGGCTATCAAGGTGTATGCAGTTCAGCCACAGGTAGCGGCTGTCGGTCAGCCTGTCGACCTGACTTATGCGGCAGAGAAGGCTATTCCTGCCGTAGTCCATATTAAATATGTACAGAATTCGAAGGTGCAGACGGTAGACGTGCCTGACAGTCCTTTCGGCGACTTCTTCGATCCGTTTGGATTCTTCGGAAGTCCTAATGAAGGCAATGGTACGCGTAAGCAACAGGTCCAGACTCCAAAGAAGCAAGCCACTGGTTCGGGAGTCATCATATCGTCTGACGGATATATAGTAACGAACAACCACGTTGTGGAGGGAGCCGACGAGCTGACAGTAACGCTTAATGACAACCGCGAGTTTTCGGCAAAGATAGTCGGCACGGACAAGACTACCGACCTTGCGCTTATCAAGATTAACGGCAAGAGCCTTCCGACATTGCCTATTGGTGACAGTGACAAGCTGAAAGTAGGCGAATGGGTTATCGCCGTGGGCAACCCTTACAACCTTAGCTCGACAGTTACGGCTGGTATCGTAAGTGCCAAGTCGCGCGGCATAGGAGCCAACGGTATTGAGAGCTTCATTCAGACGGACGCTGCCATTAACCCGGGTAATTCTGGTGGTGCGTTGGTAAATGTACAGGGTGAGCTTGTCGGTATTAACGCAATGCTATATTCGCAGACTGGTTCTTACAGCGGATATGGTTTCGCAATACCTACGTCTATCATGAACAAGGTCGTCAGCGACCTTAAGGAATACGGAACCGTGCAGCGCGCCGTCCTCGGCATTACGGGTACCGATGTCCACAACTATATAGACCAGCAGAAGGAGAAGGGCAAGGACGTTGACCTCGGTACAAACGAGGGCGTATACGTAGACAAGGTTAGTGATGACGGAGCAGGAGCCGCAGCCGGCTTGCAGAAGGGCGATGTCATTATAAAGGTAGACAGCCGCAAGATTGACAAGATGTCGGAGCTTCAGGAATTCCTGTCCGGCAAGAAACCTGGCGACAAGATAACCATTGTCTATCTCCGCGACAAGAAGCAGGTGACAAAGACCGTGACGCTTAAGAACACCCAGGGCAACACCAAGATTGTCAAGACTGCCGATATAGATGTCCTCGGCGCAAGCTTCCGTCCTATTACCGCCGCTCAAAAGCAGCAGCTCGGCATAAGTTATGGACTCGAAGTGACGAAGGTCAACGCTGGCGCGTTGAAGGACGCAGGCATCAACCGCGGCTTCATCATTCAGAAAGTCAACGACCAGTCCATGAAGACTATTGACGATTTGCAGGAGATAGTAAAGTCCGCTTCTACAAGCAAGGATCCGGTCCTGTATATACAGGGCATCTTCCCGTCAGGCAAGAAGAACTACTATGCCGTGCCTTTGTCTGAATAGGGACATACTGTTGTGACAAGACACTTGTAAATGTATAGTCCGGGTGCCAGGTGACTGGCATCTGTGCAATATGAAGGACAACAATACGCGAACCGCACGTATTGTTGTCCTTTCTGTTTCTCGAGTACTAACCTTCAAGTCCGACAACGGTATTTCTTACAGTTTGACGACTGTATTTCTTGCATTCTACCGACTGTATTCCTTAGGTTGTAAGAAATGTATTCCTTAGACCGTAACGAATACAATCGTTAGACCCTAAGGAATGTATTCGTTAGATTTCAACGCTTGCCAGCGGAAAATTCCGCGTACAGTCAACCTACAGTCCGTCTCCAGTCAATTCTATTCCGCAAAGTACAATGTCCGCCATGCCTGCTTGAACGTGTGGATTTTCATCATCTTTCTTAATGCGTTACGTCCTTTGAACTTGGTGACGAAGTTCCAATCATACTTTTTTGTTTCAAAATGTGATATAAATTTGCTCATTTGAAAAAAAACTCATAAATTTGCCCTGTTTAAGACGCCTAAGCCATATGAGACAACTGAAGATAACCAAATCTATAACTAATCGGGAGAGTGCTTCGCTCGACAAATACTTGCAGGAAATCGGGCGTGAGAAGATGATTTCTCCAGAAGAAGAAGTGGCGCTCGCCCGTAGAATCAAAGACGGAGACACAAGGGCACTTGAGGAACTTACTAGAGCCAATTTGAGATTTGTCGTCTCGGTGGCGAAACAGTATCAGAATCAGGGATTGAGTCTTCCGGACTTGATTAATGAAGGTAATGTGGGACTTATCAAAGCTGCGAAAAAGTTTGATGAGACACGCGGCTTCAAGTTTATCTCGTATGCCGTATGGTGGATTAGGCAGAGCATATTGCAAGCCATAGCGGAGCAGAGCCGTATAGTGAGGCTGCCGCTTAACCAAGTGGGGTCTGTGAACAAGGTCAACCGCGCGGCAAGCAAGTTTGAGCAGACACATGAGCGCAAGCCGAGTGCCGATGAAATATCAGAGGACGTTAACCTGCCGGAAGAAAAGGTAAAGGCTGCCATGAGTTCGAGCGCGCACCATATGTCGGTAGACGCTCCTTTTGTCGACGGAGAAGACAACACGCTGCTTGATGTATTGCCAAACGATGACTCGCCCAGTGCCGATGAGGAACTTATGCAAGAGAGTCTTGCCAACGAGATAAACAGGGCGTTGAAGATCCTTAATCCGCGTGAGCGTGAGGTGATAAAGGCTTTCTTTGGAATAGGGCAACAGGAAATGTCGCTTGAGGAGATAGGCGAGAAGTACGGGCTCACACGTGAGCGCGCCCGCCAGATAAAGGAGAAGGCAATCCGCCGCCTGAGGCACGACAACAAGAACCTGTTTCTTAAGTCGTTCCTCGGATAGGATGGCTTTTGGATAACAAACAATATTAGGAATTATAAAAGTATTAAATCACACTAAAACATAACACCAATTAATGCGTTACGTTAGATACATCATCATGACGGGACTATTGTTAGTCGCTGTCATGGCGTCTGCAAAAGGCAGCGCGAAACACACTGTTTACATGTTCGGCTTCTCGGCATCGTTCAATGATTCGATAGTTTACTTTACCAATATCCAGGCACTCGACGGCTACGTCACCAATGACCGTAACCACTTCCTTATAAACCGCGACCAGTATTCCTATCAGTTCCGCAACTATTTTGAGAATCGCGGGCAGTTGCACCGCACGTGCATCACGGTATATGCCACCGACAAGAAGAAGGCAGAGAAGAAATACCAGAAGCTTATAGAGAAGTATACCACAAAGTCTAAAAACAAGTTCGACGTAATGTACCTTACGGACAGCGATTTCAAGTATGAGACCGTATCGGCAGACGATGGTACCGTCTTTGTAGACCCGGAGGAGGGCGAGCGTGCAGCCAAGCGCCCAGACAGGAAGCCAAGAGGACCAAGGGAACATGTCACAGAGTAACGATTTCATTATAGCCGACTTTGGCGTAAGGATTGTTTTCGCTGACTCCAAATATAATGGCTTGCGCCTTATAGATTCGTTCGAGCCTTTCAGGGTGGATAATTATAGCGGTGACTTGTTGTTCAAGGTCACTGTTGACGACAGTACCAAACCAGTTCCGAAGGAAAGGCGGAAGCGCATCCGCAGTTTTGATTCCGGCAATGGCGAGATAACCGTTGACCGTATAGAAGGCGGAGGCTACCAGTACATTATAAAAGATTTGCGTGGGGCTGACTGCTGCCTGCTTGTTGCAAACAGCGACTTCACTGATTGCAAGTGTGCGTTGAACGGCAATTATAACATGCGCAATTACGGTTTGAACAGCGCGCTCATGCTCACTCTCGCCTTTTCGGGCGCACACCGGCAGATGCTTCTCATACACGCGTCGCTTGTCAGGTGCGACGGCTATGGCTATGCGTTCATAGCAAAGAGCGGTACGGGCAAGAGCACGCAGGTGAGTTCGTGGCTGCGGTATATTCCAGGTTGTGACCTGATGAACGATGACAATCCTATAATACGCATCATAGACGGCAAACCGTATATCTACGGTGGTCCGTGGAGTGGCAAGACACCATGCTACCGCAATGTCAAGGCACCGCTCGGAGCAATTACGCGCATCGACAGGGCTAAGGAGAACTCTGTCGAACGGCTACAACCCGTCGAGGCTTTCGCAAGCTTCCTGCCCAGTTGCTCGTCCATGAAATGGGACAGTGACATATATAATGCCATTTGCGATACGATAACCAAAGTAGTCGAGACAACAGGTATCTACACCCTGCATTGCCTCCCGAATAAAGAAGCGGCACTGATATGTCACGACGCGATAGCGATACGATGAGCGAACTGCATTTTGAGAATGCAAGGCTGCTGCCGCAGGTAGTGGTATTCCTTAATGAAGGGCACACCGTAACGTTGCAGCTGAAAGGCATTTCCATGCGCCCGTTTCTGGAAGACGACCGTGACAAGGCATTGCTTACGAAACCTGTAAATCCCAAGGTCGGCGATCCCGTACTTGCGGAGATAGCCCCTGGGCATTATGTACTTCACAGGATTGTTAAGATAGACGGGAGGAACGTAACGCTACGTGGTGACGGCAACTTGTTTGACGAGCATTGCACCATTGACAACATCTGTGGGGCTGTCATCGGATTCTATCGTAAGGGACGGAAGGAAATAGACCTCGTCAGCGGACGGAAGTGGAAGGTGTATTCGTGGATATGGACGCGGCTGTATCCTGTCCGGCGTTATCTGATAGGCTTTTACCGCAGAATATGGATACCACTTTTCGGAACAGTATAAAATATTAAACCTTATAAGAGATGAAAACGAAACCAGGATTTAACATACGCAACGTTTGCGGACAGAACCTCATAGTGGCGGAAGGCGAGGAGAACATCGACTTCTGCAACATCATAAGCATGAACGATACGTCGACGTACCTGTGGAACAACGTTCAGAAGATGGACGGATTTACCGTTGACGACATGGTGCGGTTGCTTACTGAAGAATACGATATTGATGAGGCTTCAGCCCGCAAGGATTGTATCGAACTGGCAGCACGTTGGGGCGAGGCAGGCATACTAAGTGGTGACGACATTCCTGTTTTGGAAAAGTCGTCAGAAGATGTTGTGAAGAATACCACAGAGCCGGTTGCGGATAACGAAGCACCGTCTGTCATGAATGAAGATAAGCCTAAGAAGCGCGGGTTCTTCAGCCGCCTTTTTCATATATCTTCTGTGCGTGCCTTACTTTGTTAGCTTGCAAAATAGAAGAGAATTTACACGATAGACATTTCAGTTGTTAATGAACGAGTGCCGTTGGCTCTAAGTTCGGGTGTGTTTATGCGAATATCGCAATCAATGACGAAAACAGTTCCTGTATCCGACTTGATAACGTTTTCGTCATGTATGTCGCTAAGATAAACGTGTGGAGTAGCGTAAGTCCAATTCCGTGGATTGATTAGAGTAAATCCCATGTTCGTCATGAATGTTCGAATTTCATAGTCAGACATGGGATTTCCCTCTATAAACGGTTGCTCGACTATAATCTTGAAGTTTTGATCGGCATCGCGTCCAAAACCGATAACATTTAGCCGTGTTTCAGGGAAATAAGCATTATGTAGTGATATACGGTCAAGAGCGAGAATAGGGAGAATGTAATAGTCAAGCCCTATTGATTTGACGAGAGACGCACCATGGTCGTAGACTTTTGCCTCGCCTCCTTCTGCAATCTTTTCGCCAAGGGATAGTGATAGATTCTCCTCTACATTGTCTGTCCATAGACCGACTTTTTTAGCCCACGCCTCAATTATTTCAGCTTGTTTCTCTCCATGTTGGCATTCTCTTTTGAAATCAGAGACTGCTTCAAGAGCATTATTTGCTTGAGTTTCTGCTCCCGCGAGTAAGGATGCAATGACATGCGGCGCACCTCCCTCTGAGCAGCCATGCTGTTCATGCGGTGAAAATCGTTTATATATAAGCCTTCCGTCGATAAATTGTTCTGCATAGCGGTCAAGTGTTTCCAGACCTTCGGATGTAAAGCCCTTGGCAATGATATTGCGTATAGAAGTCCAAAAGTCAGAGTTGTTCATGTATATATCTTTTTGGCAAAAGTATGATAAAATTGTCAATAATGCAAGTTTTTCCGCATAAATGCTATCGCTATCGTGGCTTGTTTAGTAGAAAAGAACTTGTGCATGTAGATAATTGTTCCTAAAAACAGCGGAGTGTGAACATAGTCAGCACTCCGCTGTAACATATACTATCGCGCTATTACCTTATTCTCTAATTCCTTTTAATAAAAGGTCACTTATTTCTTGATGAACTTCTTTCCTTTCTGAATGACTATGCCCTTGTAGTCGCGACCGACACGCTGTCCGGCAAGGTTGTACATCGGTGCGGTATAGTCAATCGCCGATTGTGTATTTTCAATTGCCTTGATGCCGCTGGCGGTAGAGTTCTGCTTCACCTTCACGGAGTATATCTTGGCACCGTTTTCAGGTGTAGTAGCCGCACGTGTGGCTGCATTCCGTGCCTTGGCTGCTGAAGCAGTAGTGGTGGTATAGACGTATACATAGGAGTCTTCCGGTACGTCATAATCGACAGTCACCGTTCCTTTCTCACTGCTGGTATAGGTCTTGCATTCTCCTGTGCCTACCTGAATGGCGACGGCGGTCGTGCCATAGGTCTGTGTCTCAACAGTAATTGTTCCCAGTCCTGCCGGTACTTGGAATATCATTCCAGTGTAATTGCTCGATGTAGCGGCAGCCAGTGGGTCTTCTGCAGATGCGATGCTCGTCACGTCGGTGGTACTGGTCTCCTGGGTTATGACGATAGAGTTGTCCGAGGTGTCGTAATATCCAGTCTGGGTGGCATCGTCACCACTGTTGTTGATGCTGTAATAGACGTTGTCGATGACCTCGCCATTGAGGCTTCCAGCGTCGTTGGTCAGAGCATCGGTGCTGATGACCTCGTTGGTAGTGGTGGTGTCAGTAGCGATAGGAGTAATCTCTGCGTCCTTTGCCGGCTCTATTCTGACGCTTTCAGCTACCGAGTCTGTGGCAGTCATGATGCCGGAGCCTTGTACGAACTTGCCACCTACTGGATTCGTAATCTTTGTACCTATCAGGTTCAGACCTACAAGGCTTAGTATATTGCCATTGTTTATATCGAGTAGTGAATTGTCAACCGTCAGATAACCTGCATTCTGGCTATTTTTTACAACACCAAAATTCATGAAATTATCGGCATGTACATTGCAGTCCTTTATGGTCAGGCTGGTATTGTCAAGATAGAATGAAGGATAGGTATTGAATATGTAAAGATTGCCTCGCTCGTCTTCGGAATAGCTCCTGATAGTCAAGTTGAGATTGCTTGCATTTATGCCTGTTGGATAGTCACCGGAACCTTTGCCATCTTCACCACCTTCGACCAATACTTGACCATAAATCATAATGGTGAAATCCGCCAACTCGTCTTTATTATTATCGATAATCAGACTGCTTATGCTGTTTGCTTTTTCACTTTCGTCATCGTTACTTCCTATAAACAGTACAGGCGTACCCATAGCTTCCTCATACCGGTAAGCATAATAATCAGTCTCCGAGCCTATCTCGACAACATTGCCGTCGATGTAGACGGTAGGATAGGTTGCCGCTGTGGTATCGGTCTGAGTGGTATCGGTCTGAGTAGAATCAGTCACAGTTGAGTCGTTATCAATAGAATCAGTGCGTGTGGAATCATTGTCGAGAGTGTCTGTATCAAGAGAGTCATTTCTGGTAGAGTCTATTGATGTAGAATCGGTAGGCGTGTCAATTATTGAACTTGATGTCGGACCTATGACAACTCTTGTTGCCAATGTGCCAAGACTCGTCTGTATGCCCACTCCTGCCTTGATAGTCGCATTTGAGGGGACTTGAATTTCGGAATCTTCCAAGGTCAGACCAAGACCGCCAATGTTTCCATTCTCAATATCCAACAAGCTGTTGTGGACTGTAAGAGTGCCATAAAATCCGTCGCACGTACCGTAAGCCACTACATTACAATCATAAAGTTTCAGGTTGCTATAAGTCAGGCGGATTGGTGTTTCGCAGTTGTTCAGTGTTAATAGTGACGAAGATGTCCGCCCCTGTATCGTTATATCGGCATAGGTAGCCTCAATGCTGTTGGTCTGTGCGACAGAATTCCTTCTGCCATTGATGGTGCATTTGCCATTAACAGTTATTTGCAGTCTCTGCAAGTTGCTTTTAGACGTGTCTTTTGTTCTGCCGACTACTGTAACCCCGTTCAGCTCGCAGCTATCCTTTAGAGTCAACATTCCGACATAGCCATTGGCATAACCACCCCAATATTCATATTTGTCGGTATTCGCATTAATATGAACCGTGTCGCCGTCGATGATGAGGATCGGGAAATTGGAATCATCGTTTGGGTCGTAGGCACTCGCATTGGCATTTTTACTGGATATAAGAGCCGTACTGTTCGGCAACCATACCATTAGGCACAGCACTACGAAGGCAAAAGCCTTGAACATGTTGTTGTGTAAAAGCTTCGTTTTCATAATTCTCTGTTTTTTATAGTTAATATAATGTTAGTGTAATGTTTCGTCTGTTGGTTTGCGTTTTCTTTGTCTCCTGTCGCAAAGGTAGATTAAAATGTCTGATATGGCATTGCGGATTCTTTCAACTTTCTTGCGAAATCTTGCAAAATGACTTTTCTGATTCTTGCAAAATCTTGCATGAAACCGTCCGAAATGCCGATAAACAAAGGATTTAAAAGTGACAGATTTACAGTAATTAACAGTCTCTTTCATGTTTCAAAAAGTCTGTTCTTGGGGCAAAAAGAGTCCCTTTTACTTGTGGTTTCCGAAATAAGACATTAATTTTGCCAATAGAAAACAATTAAAAATGAAGAAAAACCTAAGAAAACAGCACATCTGTATAAGAAAAGCAGGCATGGGATAGTAATTAAAAACCAAATTATAAAATATGAGAGAATATAAAGCGGCATATCTGGGCGTACTAACAATAGTAATTTGTGCGTTGTCTTCTTGTAGTTCTGACCATAAGGAGGCGTTCACGGCAGAACAGCGGCAGGAGGCGGACAGCATAGTGAAGTCGGTACACGGTGTGGAGAGTCTCGACAGCCTAAACCAAGTGATGCGCAAGCATAAGAATACCCTTGGGCAGATTATGGCGCTACGCGAATGGGGCAAGCAGTTGCGCAATGAAAGCCGTTTCGACGAGGCTTTAGAGAAACACGGCGAGGGATTGGAACTTGCAGAGCAGGCTGCGGATACGTTGGAATGGGTGCAGGCTCTGAACAACATTGGCACCGACTACCGCCGTATGGGAGTACTCGATGCGGCACAGCAGTATCATAAGAACGCGCTGATGATGGCAGAGGAATGCACTGACACGACGTTTACGGCACGGAAGAACCGTGTAGTATCTCTTAATGGACTTGCCAATGTCTACCTCACAGTACACAACTTCCACCTTGCCGACAGTTGCTTGCGCCAGGCTCTTGCCGGTGAAACGGCACTCCATAGCCTAACGGGGCAGGCAATCAACTGCGCCAACCTCGGCTCCATATTCGAAACACAAGGACAGACCGATTCTGCATGGACGTACTATAGGCGTGCAATGGAGCTGAACACGCAGGACGGCAACACGCTGGGCATAGCCCTATGCCATACATATTATGGCAACCTATATGAAAAGGCGCACGAGCTTGACAAGGCACTCGCCGAATACGACGATGCCTACCAACTGATGAAGGACTCGAAGGATGAGTGGCACATGCTCAACTCGCTAACCGCCCTCGCAGGAGTATACATTGCAAAAGGCGACGACCAAAGGGCAGAGAAATATCTCGGTGAGGCTATGACAATAGCCACGGGCATACGCAGCATAGAACATCTGTCCGAAATATACACCTTATATTATAAGTTGCGCAAGAGTCACGGCGACTGGCGCAGAGCCCTTATCGCACATGAGCAGGCTGCTGCCTTGCAGGATAGCCTTATCGATATGGAAAAGGTGAACCGTATGCAGAGCGTCAGTTACAGCATTGAACGCGGTCAGCAGTCAAGGCGCATGACTGCCGCCAACGACCAGCTCTATCAGGAACGGTCGGCACGCTATGCCGGGTATGTCGTCTTCGCTGTGATTATCATTCTGCTCGCCGTAGTCATAGCCTTGCTCATCTACAATAGAAGACTCCGCAAGCGAAGCTATGATGCGTTGAAGAAACTCAACGATGTACGTGAGTCGTTCTTCACAAATATAACCCACGAATTCCGTACGCCGCTGACGGTAATCCTCGGACTGAGCCACGACTTGCAACAAGACGACGTATCTACCGATGAGGCTCACGATATGGGAGTGACCATAGAGCGGCAGGGCAACCGTATGCTGCGCCTCATAAACCAGCTGCTCGACATATCGAAGATACGCTCTGCCATTGGCGAGCCGGAATGGAAGGAGGGCAACATCGTGGCTTACATAAATATGATAGTGGAAGCGTTTGAGGATTTTGCCAGCAAACGTGGTGTAAAGTTACAGTTTATAGCGCGTGAGAACGAAATTGACACTGCTTTCGTACCCGACTATATAAACAAGATAATGAGCAACCTGCTGTCGAACGCACTGAAGTTCACGCCCGCCCAGGGAAAGATAAATGTAAGTCTATGGCATGACGACGGGAGGATTATGCTCGATGTCTGTGATACAGGGTGCGGTATACCTAAGGACAGCCTTCCACACGTATTTGAAGCATTCTACCAGTCGGACAACATCGACGGAGGAATGGGTACGGGTGTCGGTCTCGCGCTTGTCAACCAGATTGTGAAGCAGCTTGGTGGAACGATCACTGTGGAAAGCGTCGAGAACAAGGGAACGACGTTCCACATATGCCTGCCGATAAGAAAATTAACTGCAACCTCATTTAAAAAAGTAGTAAAAGCTCCGTTGCGTGAACAGTTATATAACAAAGAAGAAGAGGATTTGCGTACGGAACATAATAAAGATGAATTGGAATCAATAGAAAAAGAAAACTCTATACTGATCGTCGAGGACAATGCAGACGTAGCGGCATATATTGGCAAACAGCTTGGTGGAAAGTACAATGTCGTTTATGCTAAGAACGGCGAAGACGGACTTGCCATTGCACGGGAGAAGTTGCCAGATGTCATAGTCACCGACCTTATGATGCCACAGATGGACGGTCTGGAATTGACACGGCAGGTTCGTGCCGACGAGCTGACAAGCCATATTCCAATAATCATCGTCACTGCAAAGGTAACCGATGCCGACCGCATACATGGTCTTGAAGCTGGTGCCGATGCCTACCTCACCAAACCGTTCAGCAGCGACGAGCTACTTACACGTGTCGACAAACTCCTTGAACAGCGCGCCCTACTGCGAAATAAGTTCTCACAAGAATTGATTGCCGGACAAACGACAGACAATACTTTATCACCCACCTGCCAACAACCATCACCTGACACCCGTTTCATCAACCGTGTTACCGACTGTATCTATGTTATCATAAATTCCGGCAAGTCCATAGACGTAAATGCCGTAGCAGAGCGGCTGCACATGAGCTACAGCCAGCTATACCGCAAGCTACATGCACTGACGGGACTAACGCCCGTCCAGTACATACAGCGTGTAAAGGTTGCCAAGGCAAAGAGAATGCTTGTCACCCATCCGGAAACAAGCCTCAATGCTGTTGCAGAACAGTGTGGATTCTCCGATTACTCCAACTTCGTCCGTGCATTCCGCAACGTCCTCGGCATTACCCCAACACAATTCATTCGTTCTGTAAAAGACGAATGACGCGTGCGTTGTCAGTTAAAGATTCTCGAAGAACCATTCGGCAATCTGCCTCAGCAGGTGGTTGCGTGTGTTGCCGCCATAAATACTGTGATTGCGGTTGGTATACAGGTTTTCTTTGAAGTCCTTGTCGGCTTGTACCAATGCCTCGGTATATTCAAACGTGTTCTGCGGGTGTACGTTGTCGTCGGCAACGCCATGGCATATCAGCAACCTGCCGTGCAGCTTTTCGGCACGGTTTATCGGGTTGATGGCGTAGCCGTCAGGATTCTCACCTGGCGTACGCATATATCGTTCCGTATATATGGTGTCGTAGTATTTCCAGTTGGTGGGAGGTGCTACAGCCACTCCAGCCTTGAACACCTGCCGTCCCTCGCTCATGCTCATAAGCGTGTTGAATCCTCCAAAGCTCCAGCCCCATATTCCTATGCGTGTTGAGTCTACGTAGTCTTGCTTGCCGAGCCACAGCGCGGCCTCTACCTGGTCGCGTGACTCGAGTTCGCCAATCTTCTGGTAAGTGCATTTCTCGAAGTCGGCACCGCGTCCGCCTGTGCCACGTCCGTCAACACACACCACGATGTATCCGTGTTGCGCAAAGTAGTAGTCATACAGTCCGCCG
Source organism: uncultured Prevotella sp. (assembly GCA_964523825.1). GTDB lineage: Bacteria > Bacteroidota > Bacteroidia > Bacteroidales > Bacteroidaceae > Prevotella. Next base: position 30,754 of record CAZGAT010000020.1, read on the forward strand.
TTGCCCATAGAGCCTGCGCCCCAGTTGTTGACGACCTGCTGGTTGCCAGGTCCGCTGTATTGGAACATTATCACCGGGTACTTCTTGTCCTTGTCAAAGTCAGCAGGCTTTACCATCCATCCGTTCAACTCTACTCCTTCCGATGTCGTGAACTTGAAGAACGTCCTCGGTGAGAGTTCGTACTTTGCCAACTTGTCTTCGAGTTCCTTGTTGTCGAGAACCTCGCGTACCGTCTTGCCCGACGCGTCGGCTATGGAGTATACGTATGGGTGGTTGATGTCGCTCCACGACTTTAGGAAGTAGTTATAATCACCAGAGAAGTGCGCCGTGTTCCAGCCTTTAGTACTGGTAAGGTACTTTATGCCACGGCTGCCGATGACACCGACGGCACGATCCATTGGAGTGTCGCCGACGGTCTGGACGTAAGCCTTTCCGTTGTCCTCGTCATATCCGTACACTTCGGTTATCTCATTCTTCGTGGGCAGACGCTTCAGCAACTTGCCGTTGGTATTGTAGAGGTACAGGCTCATTACGCCGTCACGGTCTGACGGTATCAGTATGTGCTTGCGCCCTATGACTATGCCCTCTATAGCCTCCTCCTTGATATACTTCGGATTCCGTTCCTCTATGAGCAATTTGCATGAGCCGTCGGTCGTGCTTGCCGAATAAATCTTGAGCAAGTCCTGGTGGCGGTTCATTGTGAATAGGACTATCCGCCCCGCTTCTGCTGCCGGTCGTATGCGTGGTATATATCCGTCGGAGTCGAGCGGTAGTTTGTATTGGCTCGTACGTCCCGTTTCGAGATTGTAACACCATGCAGTCACTTTCGAGTTGTCCTCGCCTGCTTTTGGATATTTGTAACTATACAATCCGGGATATTCAGCGTATTTATCAAGCTTCGGCTTGTCACCCATGAACATCTGTAGCGAATATGTCTTTACGCCGCTCTCGTCGTAGCGTATCCAGCTCAACGTCTTCGAGTCCGCGCTCCACGCCAGTGCGTTGTTGAACGAGAATTCCTCTTCGTTCACCCAGTCTGGCAGTCCGTTTATAATCTTGTTGAACTCGCCGTCGGTGGTTATCTGCCGTTCACCGTCGGCATCGGCAATGAAGATATTGTTCTTGCGCACGAAAGCAATCTTCTTGCCGTCGGGCGAGAATGTCGGTATCTGTTCAGCGCCATTGGCTGACAGCTTGCGGAGGTTCTTGTTCTCCACATTATATATATAGTAGTCGGCAGTGAACGAACGGCGGTATATCCGTTTGTAGTTGGTCTGTATGAGCAGGTGTTTGCCGTCAGCCGTTATCTCATAGCCGTCGAATGCGGAAATCTTTTCGCCGTTAGTGTCGTCGAGGTCGAACAACACTCCCGTCTTCTCGCCAGTCTTGAACGAGTAGGTAACAACCTTTTTCTTGTCTTGTGATATTTGCGCATATTCGGACGTACCGTCGATAGGTCTCATTCCTGATATGTGCTGTGCGGTAAATTCGCCGTCGGTAAATGCCTTGACGGTTATGGAGTCGCCGGCATGTAGCATTGATGACATGGTGATGGCTGCGCACATGAGTAGTAGTCTTTTCATTTTTAAGTCGTGTTTTGTAGTTGCAAAATTACTAAAAATTAGTATTTTTGCAAAGCAAATGGAACGATTATATAATGATTTCGGGCATTGGATAAGGAACCGCTTTCCATTCCGCGTACAGAAGCTTGCGGTCGATGCCGGCTTCACTTGCCCAAACCGTGACGGACGGCTGTCCACTGGAGGTTGCATTTATTGTGACAACAACACGTTCAACCCGTCTTATTGCGACCGTAGAAAAAGCATCACCGAACAGCTTGAGGAGGGAAAGGCTTTCTTTGCCCGCAAGTATCATGACATGAAATACCTTGCCTACTTCCAGGCTTTCACCAATACTTATGACACGATAGACAACCTTCGCCGTATGTATGAGGAGGCATTATGTGTTGACGATATCGTGGGCATCGTCATTGGCACACGCCCGGATTGCGTCAGTACCGAACTTCTCGACTATCTTGAGGAGTTGAACCGCCATACTTTCGTGCTTGTAGAGTACGGTATCGAGACAGTCAATGACGACACACTGCGGCTTATAAACCGCAGACATGACTTTTCGTGTAGTCGCCGTGCGGTCGAACAGACGGCTGAACGGGGCATACTCACGGGCGGACACGTGATACTCGGACTGCCCGGTGAGGACTCGGCAGAAAGTATACGCCAGGCTGGAGTCATATCGTCGTTGCCACTTGACATACTAAAGGTTCATCAACTCCAAGTGATACGTGGCACACGTCTTGCGAAAATGTACGCAGAAAATCCTTTCCACCTTTACACGGTGGACGAATACCTGCGTCTCATTGCGAGCTACATACAGCATCTTCGCCCGTCGCTGGTACTTGAGCGTTTCGTCAGTCAAAGTCCTAAAGACCTGCTCATAGCACCCAAGTGGGGGCTGAAGAACTATCAGTTCGTGAATTTGCTTGACAATTATATGTCTAAGGCAAATGCGTGCCAAGGACAGTTGGTACGATAAAATATAATATAATATAATTAATGTATTGTTACCTGACGGCGATACGTGACAAGTCATCCATTTGTAACAACTCCTCGATACTCATCTTGTGGCTTTTCTTCATGAAGTTACTGACTGACTCAATATTCGCACCCTTGAAGAAAGTCTGGTTCATGGCTTGGTTAGTCACCCACTGTATGCGTGCCATGTGCATGTCGCGTTCCATCTGGCTCCGAGCCTCAAGTCCTTTCAGTGGATACTGGCTCAGCAGGTAGAACACTATGCAGTCGGGTACTATGTATTCGCGCGTCATGACCTCACGCTGTTCCTTCGGATAGTAAGCCTTGTATCCAGGGTAGTCGGCTCCGAGATATTTGTCGAGCGATATGCCTATGGTCTGGTCGCCCACGATTACGCTTTGGTCGAGGGCGGAAAGCTGTGCGTAGATGCGTGGAACCTTTAGGTCGGGTATCATCTTCTTCAAGTGTGTGAACACGCTGTTGAACTGCGCGTTGAGCGAATCCATGTCTGCATATTGCGTCTCTGCCGCGGTTATTAGGTTTTGCAGCCTGGAGTCTTGATAGAAGTTGAGAAACTTGTTGTTGATGTCAGGGTCGGTAGCGTCTCCTAATTGAAGCACGTCCTCAATAAGGGTGCGCGTCTCCATAGGATATTCAGTGTTCATTTCCTGTATCGCCGAATAGTCTGCAGTAGTGAGGTAGCGGTATTCCAAGCGGTCATAACGCTCAACCTTGACCAATGGCGTATTGTCACCACCATCGGTTTGGAATTTCATCTGGCAACCGACGCATAGTGCGAGCATGACAAATAATATGGAATACAGTTTTTTCACTTCGTTGATAATGGCTGTTATAATACCGAGTGCAAAAGTACTTAAAATTATTTTAAATACCAAACGTTTTGCTAAAAAAGTTAAATTTAGTTGTCGCTATACTCCCGTTAACCTTAAAATAGTAAAAAATGGATTACCTTTGTAGAGATAAACAAATTAAGAAAAATAGCAGGAAATGAATAAACGCAAGCTGTTGGCGGTATTCCTTTTGTCGGTTGCCACCATGTCGTATGGTTATCAGAAAGAGATAACGGTCGAGGTTACCAATTCTTCAAAGTCGGCACGCACTGACGCACCTGTCGTGGTGGCAGTACCCCATGACCATGCCTGGCAGAGCGCACGAGTTACGCTTGACGGAAAGGAAATCCCATCACAGCTTGACGACCTCGACCAAGACGGTTGGAAAGACGAGCTCGCGTTTACTACCAATATAAGCAGGAAGGAAACACAACGGTTCGTGGTCACTCTTACCGATGAGGAATCCACGACTGTATACCCCAACCGCACGTTTGCCGAGATAGTATTGCGCAATCCCAAGATAAAGCAGAAGAACAAGCATAACTACTATATGCAGGAGATAAGCGCGAACCGTGAGTGCTTCGACCCATACCATTTGCCACATCACCATGGCGTGGCTTTTGAAAACGAGCTGATTGCCATGCGCATCTACTTTGACCAACGACAAACGGTTGACCTCTATGGAAAGTACCACAAAGGCCTTGAGCTTAAGGAGACGCAGTTTTATACTACCAATGAGCAGAAGGCTGCTGGATATGGCGACGACATACTATGGGTGGGTAATACGTTCGGATTTGGAGCGTTGCGTGGTTGGAATGGCAGTGCGCCGACAATGATTGCTGATGTGGACAATCGTGACCAACGCGTTATCTGTTATGGTCCCGCCCGAACTATTGTCGAGGTGGTAGACCGTGGGTGGAAGCCTGAAGGCAGTAAGATAAGGATGAACCTCACCATACGTTATACCCTGTGGGCAGGACACCGTGACATGGACGTTGACGTGCGTTTGTCACATCTGGCAGCCAGTGTGGGTTTCTCCACCGGACTTATAAACATGAAGAACTCAGTAGAGTTTTCCGATAAGGATGGACTGCGCGGACTTTGGGGTACCGACTGGCCTGCCGGGGCACGTGACACTGTGGGCAAGAAACAGGAAACGATAGGCATGGGTATATACATACCGGACAGTATACGCAAGCGCGAGCTGCCTGCCGACAAGGACAACTATGGTTTCGTCATTGGTACCGAAGGACGTACCATGCGCTATGCGCTTACATATAGTAGTGACGACGAGGACTTCGGCTATCATAACTCTAAAGACTGGTTCAACTTCCTGAAGGAGTGGAAGCGCGAACGCCAGCAGCCTGTAGTCGTTAAGGTCCTTTGAACCGTGTAGGGTAGGAGACAGGGAGCTTATGATTTTCTATTTCTCTGGTACAGGTAACAGTCGTTGGGCTGCGCAGTATGTAGCGGACAAGACTGGCGAACGGCTTGTCTATATTCCCGATGTCATAAATGGTGACTGCCATTTTGAATTGTCGGCGGAAGATCGTATAGGCTTTGTGTTTCCAATACATGGCTGGCGTCCGCCGTTGCTGGTGCTGAAGTTTATCGACAATTTGGAGATTGACTACAAGGGACATTACTGTTACACGCTGGTGACAGCGGGGGATTCTATAGGCAAGGCAATGGACTATCTCGGACGGGCGTTGTTCGCAAAGGGTATGCATGTGGATTCATGTTTTTCGCTGATTATGCCTGAAAGCTATGTAGGGCTGCCTTTTATGGACGTTGATTCTGAAAAACGTGAACAGGAGAAGAAAGCCAAGGCTGCGGATGACTTGCGGAAGTATGTGGACGTGATACTACGTAAGCAGAAGGGTGTTAGCGAATTGACATTGGGGCCTATGCCTGGATTCTTTTCTGGTCCAGTCGGCTCGTTCTTTCTCAACCATATCATAACAGACAAACCATTCCGTGTAGATGCGGAGAAGTGTATAGGTTGTGGAAAGTGTGAGAGCGTCTGTCCGGTTGATGATATTGTGATGACTGATGAAGTAGGCGGTAGAAATCCCGAGTGGAAGCATAACGGGAAATGTCTCGCCTGTTTCTCGTGTTACCATCATTGTCCAACGAAGGCAATAGCGTATGGCTGGCGGACAAGGCATAAGGGACAATACTATTATACAAGGAGAAAACAAGATAACACCACCTTATGAATAATGTATATATGATAAGGCGTGCGGTGCTCGTCATGTGCGCTATGGCATTGTCGATAGTCATGCGCGCCGCCAAGGCAAACTCGTTGCCTGTGGTTGTGACGCAGGCTGATGGCACACGATTGACAGTGATACTTCATGGAGATGAGTATGCCAGTTGGTACACTACACTTGACGGAGCGTTGTTGGTGCAAGACCAAGACGGCTATTATATTGCCAATGTGTCACAGGACGGAGTGCTAACGGCTTCACGCCAACTCGCGCACGAACCGTTGCTGCGTGGGCAAGCGGAACGCAATCTCGTTTTGAAACAGAACCACAAGGTGTTTTTCAACCATGTGGAACCTTTGTTGGCACAAGGAGGCTCGGTACCTGTATCGCAGCAGGCAGGTGCTGGCGGAGTGCGCAGGCTGCAAGTAGCAGATGATGCTACATTGTTTCCACACACAGGCAGCCCGAAGGCGTTGGTGATACTTGCCGAGTTTTCGGATACGACATTCACACTGCCAGACCCGAAAGCAAGTTTTACAGACTATCTTAATAACGACAGTGGTAACATTCCCGACCGCGGCTATGGAGAGAACCACAATCCGAAAGGTATACGTGGGTATTTCAAAGATATAAGCTTCGGGCACTTCATTCCGCAATTTGATGTGGTCGGACCAGTGCGGTTGCCTAATCCTTTGAGGTATTATGGTGCGGATGGTAACGGGGCTATAGATGCCAACTACAAGTATTTGATAATAGATGCTTGCAAGGCTGTTGACGATAGTGTGGACTTCTCGCAATATGATGCCAACAATGACGGCAAGGTTGATTTGGTCTATATAATTTATGCAGGACATTCTCAAAGCGAGAGTGGGAATAGCTCTAACGACTTATGGCCAAAGTCGGGGGCAAGAGGAGATTTCGGATCTTTTGATGGCAAGCAGATATACCGTTACGGTATTAACAACGAGATAAACGGCAATGAAAATCGTGCAACCAAGTTAATAAACGGGATAGGTCTTTTCTGTCATGAGTTTTCCCACTGTATGGGTTTGCCCGACATATATGCTACAAGCGGCTCCGTCGGGTACAACAAGGACAACTTCGGTATGGAGTATTGGGACTTGATGGATGGTGGAGAGTATGTCAATAGTGGACGCTATCCCACTGCGTATACGGCATGGGAGCGTGAGGTTATGGGTTGGATGACCGTGGACACTCTGTCTGATACCACCCATGTAGTCATGTCGCATATAGACAAAGGGGATACCATAGCCCGGGCGTATAAGATTCTGAATGATACCGTGCACAACGAGGCGTTCTATTTGCAGAACATACAGCAGAAGCGTTGGAACAGCAGTCTGCCTGGTCATGGTCTGTTTGTTTATCGCGTAAGCTATGCCAATGATGTCGTAAATGTCCATGACCGTCCGAATAGTGGCACACGTCCGCGTATAATACCCGTTCCTGCCGACGGGAATATAATGGGGCAGGGGAATGTTGCCACATTAGAGGATTACAACAAATATCTGGCAGATATGGCTGGCGATACCTATCCTGGTACGACGGGGAGGGATTCAATACCTTATTTTATAACGTATGACAGTGCGGAGATAGCAAAGCCCGTGTTCCATATAGTGGAGAATAGTGACGGCATAGTATCTTTCGACTATCTCGGAGAGAGGAAGTCGGTTGACGCAATATCCGGCTTGATAGCAACTATCCCTTCGAATAGCCGCATATATACGATATATGGGCGGTATGCCGGCACTGACGTTTCACGGCTGCCCAAAGGCGTTTACATAGTGAACCGGAAGAAAATAATAGTAAGGTAGCGTTTGTTGCCTGTTGCGCACAACATTATGGTGCTATGCGGAATATTTCGTTAAACATCATTAAATCGCATTCTAAGGCTTTTGGCACGTTCGCAGGTTACATAAAAAAATAGTAATTTTACGCCTCGAAATGAAGTGAAAACTTCTTAGAACGCAAATAAATGCCCTTTGTGGCGTTTTCCAAAGGCAAACAGGCTGCACGGCTAGTGTGCTGTGGGAGAATGTTGATTCCATTGGGCGCTTCCAAACAAAAGAAATAAGACTAAATAACAAATAATGGACGAGAACAAGACAATTGATCAGGACAGGATCATGAAGATCAACATCGAGGAGGAGATGAAAAGCTCATATATCGACTACAGTATGTCGGTTATCGTGGCTCGTGCCCTTCCTGATGTGCGTGACGGATTCAAGCCTGTTCATCGCCGCATATTGTACGGTATGCGCGGTATAGGTAATTTCAGCAACCAACCATATAAGAAATGTGCACGTGTTGTTGGTGAGGTACTCGGTAAGTACCACCCACACGGTGATAGTTCTGTGTATGGCGCGCTTGTGCGTATGGGACAGAGTTGGAACATGCGCTATACCCTTGTTGACGGACAGGGTAACTTCGGTTCGGTAGACGGTGACTCGCCAGCAGCAATGCGTTATACTGAATGCCGCCTCTCGAAGATGGGCGAGCATATAATGGACGACATTGACAAGGATACCGTCGATATGGTAAACAACTTCGACGATACCCTTAAAGAGCCGTCGGTCATGCCAACTAAGATACCAAACCTGCTGGTCAATGGTGGCAATGGTATTGCCGTCGGTATGGCGACGAACATTCCGACCCACAACCTTAATGAGGTTATCGACGGTTGCTGCGCATATATCGACAATCCTGATATAGACGTAGACGGGCTGATGCAGTATATACCAGCTCCGGATTTTCCTACGGGTGCCTATATATATGGTCTGAAAGGTGTAAAGGACGCATATGAAACTGGCAAGGGACGCGTGATAATGCGTGCCAAGGCAGAGATAGAGAGTGGTGAGCAGCACGACAAGATAGTTGTCACGGAGATACCATACGGTGTCAACAAGCAACAACTCATAGAGTATATAGCCGAACTCGTAAAGGAAGGCAAGATAGACGGAATATCCAATGTAAATGACGAGACTGGTCGTCAGGGTATGCGCATTGTCGTCGACGTGAAGCGCGATGCAAATGCGAATGTGATACTGAACAAGTTGTTCAAGATGACGGCATTGCAGAGCTCGTTCTCTGTCAACTGCATAGCCCTCGTAAACGGTCGTCCGCGACTGCTTACATTAAAGGACTGTGTAAGGTATTTCGTAGAGCATCGTCATGACGTAACCATACGCCGTACAAGATATGACCTAAAGAAAGCCCAGGAACGTGCCCATATACTTGAGGGACTCATCATTGCTTGCGACAATATTGACGAGGTGGTGCATATAATACGTGCCAGCAAGACTCCGTCAGACGCACAGCGCAATCTCGAAAAGCGTTTTGAACTTGACGAGATACAGTCCAAGGCCATTGTCGATATGCGCCTTTCGCAGTTGACAGGTCTGCGTATGGATCAGCTGCACGCTGAGTATGACGAGTTGATGCAGACCATAAAGGACCTGCAGGAGATACTCGACAATCCAGAGCGTTGTAAGGAGGTTATGAAGGACGAGCTTAATGAAGTCAAGGAAAAGTACGGTGACGCGCGTCGTACGGAGATTATCCCAGACGAACATGAGTTCAATGCCGAGGACTTCTATCCCAACGACCCGGTCGTCATCACTATAAGTCATCTTGGATATATAAAGCGTACACCGCTTGCAGATTTCCGCGAGCAGTCGAGAGGCGGAGTCGGTTCTAAGGGAGCACGCACGCGTGATAAGGACTTTACGGAATATATTTACCCTGCGACAATGCACCAGACGATGCTGTTCTTTACCAAACAGGGACGGTGCTACTGGATGAAGTGCTACGATATTCCAGAAGGTGACAAGACATCGAAGGGACGCGCCATACAGAATATGCTCGCGCTAGAACCGGGTGATGCTGTAAATGCATTCCTGCGTCTGCGCGGACTTGATGATGACGAGTTCCTCGACAACCATTTTGTGGTGTTCGCCACCAAGCACGGACTTGTCAAGAAGACCAGCCTGCGCGCATACTCGAACCCACGTTCCAAGGGCGTCATCGCAATCAATATTAATGAGGGCGACGAGGTCGTAGACGTTCGTTTGACCAACGGACATAACGAGCTTATAATGGCTGACAGGAACGGTCGTGCTTGCAGGTTCGATGAGAATGACGTGCGTACTATGGGACGAGTGTCAACTGGTGTCCGCGGAATGAGGCTTGACGAGGATGGTCAGGACGAGATAGTCGGAATGATTGTTGTCAATGATGCAGAGCATGAAACGGTAATGGTTGTGTCTGAGAATGGTTATGGCAAGCGTTCGCAAGTCGAGGACTACCGCAAGACCAAACGTGGCGGTAAGGGCGTTAAGACCCTCAACATAACGGGAAAGACAGGTAAGCTGGTTGCCATAAAGAATGTTACTGATGACAACGACCTTATGATTATTAACAAGAGCGGTATCGTAATCCGTCTTGCGGTGGCAGAATGCCGTGTTATGGGCCGTGCTACGCAGGGAGTACGCCTGATAAACCTCGCAAAGAAGAATGATGTTATAGCCAGCGTATGCAAGGTGATGAGTTCCGAACTTGAGGCGCATGTAGAGGAAGAAAGCCGTGCTGCATGGGCAAAGACAAGTGAGGAGATAAAGAGCGATACGGTAAGTGCCGCTGACGGTAATCTGGAGGATGAAATATCAGCAGAAGATATTAATACGTCAGTTGGTGACGGTACTGGCAGCACCGAGGCTCCTGTGGAATTTGAATAATACGAAACGGAATAATTAATCTTTTAATAAATAACCGAAATGAAGAAACTATTGATTGCGTGTTTGATGCTCATTGCAACATCGACCGCATTCGCTGGCAACAGCGACGCGTTGAAGGCAATTCTAAAGGCAAACACCTACACGGAGGCAGAACAGCTTGTCAGTTCTTCGCTTGACCAGCTGGCTGGCAACGAGGAGAAGGCTACTGCCTATAACAAGGTGGTTGACTTGGCAATGGCAAAGTTCAACGAAGAGAGAAACAAGCAGCTTGTAAAGCAACCAGTAGACGAAGAGGCAATGTACAATGCACTCGACGCAGCATTTGCAGCTGCCGACGAGTGCTATAAGTACGACCAGCTTCCTAATGCCAAGGGAAAGGTTAAGCCTAAGTACAGCAAGGTCAATTCTGTACGTCTGTACCAGGTGCGTCCTTACCTTATCAATGGTGGTGGCGTGTTCATGGACAAGAAGGACAACCAAAAGGCTTTTCATTTGCTGAGCTCGTATATCACGGTGAACGACTCCCCTCTGTTCGCCGAGCTTAGAACAGCTCCGGAAGCAGATCCAAACTATACCAATGCGGCATTCTTCGCTGGATACACCGCTTTCCTGGCTAATGATTATGCTAACGCGGAGAAGTTCTCGGAGATCGCCATCAACGACTCTGTTAATGGTGAGAACGCGCTGAACATACTCCTTAACTCAATGAAGGCGCAGTTGCATACGGCTGCTGACAGCGCGCAGTTCATGGAGAAGTGCAAGGCTCTCTATGACAGGAATCCTAACAGCCAGCAGATATTCGCCAACCTTGTTGACGCATATACGCAAGCTGGCAAGCAGGCAGAGGCAGAGCAGCTTGTTAACGACCGTCTCGCAAAGTCTCCAAATGACTTCATTGCACTCTATGTAAAGGGACAGCTGTTGGAGTTGCAGCAGAATTATGTTGAGGCTGCCGACGTTCTGAAGAAGGCTCTCGACGCAGCACCGGAACAGAGCAAGCTCATGCTGAACGCATCAATCGGCGACTGCTATTTCTACCATACTCAGGCACGTCTAGAGAAAATCAAGGGCGCATTGTCAAAGGCAGCCAAGGATCAGTTCATACCTGTATACCAGAATGCAATCAAGTACTATGAGGCTGCGAAGGCTCTCGATGTAGACCAGTCGCAGAAGAGCAAGTATGCCGCACGCCTGTACAGTGCATTGTATTTCGTTTATGGAGAGGCTGATGCCAGGACTGCTGAAGCAAAGGCTTATGCAGGGTATTAATCTGTAGATATAACCAAACTCCCTCCTCATGGCTTGTTATGTCGTGGGGAGGGATTGTCTTTTTCCAAAAAGGCTTATGAAAAGACGGCTATCCATAATATTTGCCATTATGTTGCCAGTCATGCTTTTAGGGCAGACGGTCAACGCACGCAAGGAGGCTTCCACCATGTACAGACGGGCGCAAGGCTTGCTGTACAGTATCGGCAATGCTTCAGATTCCGTAGGCTATTATAACAATATTATGGAAGTCATCGACTACAGCCTTCGCAGTGACGAGTATGACCGCACGCCAGACAAAAAAGGCATTGTGAAGCTGCGCCATGAGGAAGGCAATCGCAAGGTCGTCATGTCCTTCCGTCCGCTGCTTATAGATGCCGGGCTTTATCTGACAACTCATCGTTATCGCCGTGACGGTATAAAGGCGTGGCAGCTTTATATAAAGGCTTCGGAAAGTCCGTTGCTGGAGGGCGATACGGCAGAAGACGAGACTGGACTTGCGGCTTTCTATATTGCGCAGTCTGAGTTGGAGGCGCGAAACTACAAGGCTGCCGACAGATATGCTGACATCGCTATCAAGGACGACGAGGTCGCGCAGTATGCTGCCGAGATAAAGGCACAGTGTATGCATGACCAAATGGTCAACCATGACGATTCCGTCAAATACCTTGCCGTACTTGCGGCATTATATCGCAGCGACCCTTCCAATCCTACATATTTCGCGTGGCTGATGAGGTTCTACGGCAAGGATAACCGACAGTTCAACCTTGAGAACTTTATAGACACAGAGCTTCAGAACAACCCTGACTCGCCCATTCCATGGATATTGAAAGGAGAGACCGCAATGCGCGCCAAGCGTTGGGAGGAGGCGGTAGAGGCATATCAGCAGGCCGACGGTATAGATCCCAAACGCATTCCTGTCATATATAATATTGGCATATGCCTCATGAACGAGGCGATAGAGGAGGCTGCTGCATCATCTGACACTAACGGTGAAGATAATGAAGGCAGGCAAGAGCCGTCAAGCCTATACGCGCAGGCACGCAACTATCTCGAACGTGTGAGAGTCATGGACCCACGCAGGGAGCAAGTCGATTGGGTTACGCCATTGCACCAGATATACGTAGTGCTCGGAGACAAGATAAAGGCCGACGAGCTAAGCCCGTTGTTGAGGAAGTGATTATGTGATGATTGGATGTAAGGTGATAGGAGAATTATTTGAAAGAAAGCTATTCGAGACAATGTTTTACAAGAAGACAGCGTTATACATATTGATGTCGCTACTGATGCTTGTGCCGGCAAGAGTCATGGCTCAAAAGAAGCAGATAACGCAGGCAAAGGACTATATCAAGAGCGGCAAGGACCTTGACAAGGCGGAAAGCATATTGCGGGAGCAACTTAACGACTCCTCACGGCATGACAACCTGAAGATATGGGAACTGTTGGTCAGTTCGTTGAAGGCGCAGTACGAACAAGGCAACGAACAGCTCTATCTGAAGCAGAAATATGACACGCTCGCCCTGTTCAACACGACATATAAGCTGTTCGTGGCAATGGAGGCTATGGACTCTATAGACGCACGGCCAGACAAGTCGGGGAATGTTCACCCGAGATACCGCCAGCATAACGCGGAATACCTGTCTACGATACTGCTAAACCTTTATTATGGTGGTGTCTATCTCGTAGGCAAAAAGGAATATGAAACCGCATACGGCTATTTCGACCATTACATAAATTCCACTTCTCTGCCTTTGCTCTCGAAGTATGTCCGTCCGAACGACAAGATGCGGGTCAGTGCCGCCTACTGGACGATGTATTGTGGCTACAAGCTCTCTTCCGACAGTCTGATAATGCGCCACCACGAGCTTGCGGAACGTGACACCACGCAGCTTGCATTCATAAAGCAGTATGAAGCCGAGGCGTATGCGTTCGCCAAAGATACAGCCAACTACGTCAAGACACTCCGTGAGGGATTCATACGTTACCCCAAGTTCCCGTTCTTCTTTCCACGGCTTATGGACTATTACGGCAGTACAGAACAATACGACCTCGCATTGGACGCTGCCAACGAGGCACTCGCTGTTGACTCTACCAACGGCTTCTACCGTGTGGCAAAGAGCACCGTACTCCTCAACATGGGGCAATATGAGGAATGCATCGACATCTGCGACAAGCTGATAGGAGAGAACGACCAGCTTGCCGATGCCTATTATAATGCCGGGCTTGCCTACTTCAACATGGCGGTGAAGCTCGACAAGGTGCGGCAGCCATACCGTTCCAACCGCCAGAAGATGCTCGCATACTACAATAAGGCCTTGCCCTATATGGAGAAATACCGCGAGCTGGCTCCCGACATGGAGTCCAACTGGATTTCCCCGCTGTATACTATATACTTGAACCTCAACATGGGACAGAAGTTTGACGAGATAGACAAGTTGCAACATGAATATAGAAAGAATCACAAGTAAGCTCGGCATAGTCCTCAACGATATGCAGCAGGCTTCCATTGAAGCCGTAACGAATGGCGACGACGATGTGGTGATACTCTCGCCGACGGGCTCGGGCAAGACTTATGCCTACCTGATACCGCTCGCCACGATGCTTGATGCCGGCGTGGACGAGCTGCAAGCCGTCGTGCTCGTGCCTGGACGCGAGCTTGCTTTGCAGTCGGCAAACGTATTGAAGGACATGGGGACGGGACTGCGCACGATGGCTTTGTATGGCGGTCGTCCGACTATGGACGAGCACAGGACTCTGCGTGATGTCCGCCCACAGATAGTGTTCGCCACTCCCGGACGGCTCAACGACCATATCGACAAGGAAAATATAAGTACTGGCGGCGTGCGTTGGCTCGTCATCGACGAGTTCGACAAGATGCTTGAGATGGGATTCGAGGACGAGATGGCAAGCATCATCGGCAAGCTTACGCGTGTCAGCCGCCGCATTCTGCTTTCAGCCACTGACGCTAAGGAGATACCCTCGTATATGCGCAGCAACGGCAAGCCACGCCGGATAGACTTCCTGCCACACGACGAGTCGGCTAATGGCCGTGTGAAGGTGTATACCGTGGCAAGCGAATCGAAGGACAAGCTCGCTACGCTCCGAAGCCTGTTGCTGTCGCTGGGCGAAGCGAGCAGCATAGTGTTCCTCAACTACCGTGACGCGGTGGAACGCACGGCTGACTATCTGGCACAAGAAGGCTTCACGGTAAGCGTGTTCCATGGGGGACTCGACCAGCAAAGCCGCGAGCGCAACCTCTACAAGTTCGGCAACGGCTCCGCCAACGTGCTCGTATGCACCGACCTTGCGAGCCGCGGACTCGACATAGCCAATGTCGCCAACATCATACACTACCATATCCCCGAGGGTGAGGACGGATATATCCACCGCACGGGACGCACGGCGCGTTGGGACAAGACAGGACGCGCGTTCTTCATTCTCTCCGATGGCGAGACCGTTCCTGAATACGTCGATGCCGACACAGAGCCTTACGCCATACCCGCTGATGCCGCGTCTGCGCCAATACCGCGCCCGCTCATGGCTACCATATATATAGGTAAGGGCAAGAAGGACAAGATTTCCAAGGGCGACATCGTCGGCTTCCTATGCAAGAAGGGCGGACTGAAGGGGAGCGAGATAGGGCGCATCGATGTCAACGCGTGGTATTCCTATGCCGCAGTGCCGCGGAAGAAGCTCCGCCAGGTTATAACGAACACCGCCAACGAGAAAATAAAGGGAATCAAAACGAAAGTGGAAGAGGTGGAATAAACACCGCGCTACGCCCTCTGGCTTACACTTTGGCGGCAATATGCTCGTTTGCCTAAAATTGTGCATAATAATTTGGGTAATCAAAATAAAAAGTGTAATTTCGCAGTCGTTAATCAGCTGTAACTAAACGACAACAAACTTAAATAAAAGCATTCAGATGAAGAAGTACAATTTTAATGCGGGTCCTTCAATGCTTCCACGCGAGGTCATCGAGAATACCGCAAAGCAGATTTTGGATTTCAACGGCAGCGGCCTGTCCCTTATGGAGATAAGCCACCGTGCCGCCGACTTCAAGCCGGTCGTCGACGAAGCTGAGGCACTCATCAAGGAGTTGCTCGACATACCGGAGGGATACTCGGTAATCTTCCTCGGAGGCGGTGCTTCATTGCAGTTCATGCAGATACCTGCCAACTTCCTTATAAAGAAGGCGGGCTATGTCAATTCCGGCACATGGGCGAAGAAGGCTATGAAAGAGGCAAAGTTTTTCGGCGAAGTCGTTGAGGTCGCTTCTTCAGCAGACGACGGATATACCCACCTGCCCGTAATAAAGGACGTTCCTTCCGACCTGGACTATCTCCACATCTGTACCAACAACACGATATTCGGCACGGAGCTTCGCAAGGACATCGACGCTCCCGTTCCGTTGATAGCCGACATGTCGTCGGACATCATGAGCCGCCCCGTAGACGTGTCGAAGTACACCGCCATCTACGCCGGCGCGCAGAAGAACATGGCGATGGCAGGCGTTACGGTCATCATCGTCAAGGACGACATGCTCGGCAAGGCTCCGCGCGAGCTGCCTACGATGATAGACTACCGCACGCACGTCGAGAAAGGCTCGATGTTCAACACTCCGCCGGTCGTCCCAATTTACTCGCTGCTTGAGACCATGCGCTGGTGCAAGGCACAGGGCGGCGTCAGGGAAATGGACCGCCGCGCCAAGGAGCGCGCCCGCATAGTCTACGACGAGATAGACCGCAACAAGCTCTTCCGCGGCACCGTCGAGGAGGGCAGCCGCTCGGTGATGAACATCTGCTTCGTCATGAACGACGAGTACAAGGATCTCGAAAAGCCGTTCCTCGACTTCGCCACCGAACGCGGCATGGTCGGCATAAAGGGACACCGCTCCGTCGGAGGGTTCCGCGCGTCATGCTACAACGCGCAGACGCTCGAGGGTGTCAACGCACTCGTGAAGGCGATGAAGGACTTTGAGGCACAGCACTAAGGAGGGTAGAAGCAATGAAGATACTTATAGCAACAGTAAAGCCTTTCGCTCCCGCAGCGGTCGAGGGCATACGCAGGGAACTCGAGGCACAGGGACACGAGGTCGTCCTGCTTGAGAAATACGACGGCGAGGCGCAGCTCATCGACGCTGTGAGGGACGCCGACGCGATGATAGTACGTTCCGACAAGGTGACGCCGGCAGTGCTCGACGCTGCGGGGAACCTGAAGATAGTAGTCCGCGCCGGTGCCGGCTACGACTCCATAGATACGGCATACGCCAAAGAGAAGGGCGTGGTCGTGGAGAACACTCCAGGTCAGAACTCCAACGCGGTGGCGGAACTCGTGTTCGGACTCCTCGTCTATGCCGTACGCAACTTCTACAACGGCAAGGCTGGCTCCGAGCTGAAGGGCAAGCGCCTCGGCATTCTCGCCTTCGGCAATGTCGGTCGCAACGTGGCGCGCATAGCCAGGGGCTTCGGCATGGAGGTCAGCGCGTTCGACGAGTTCGTGCCTGCCGACAAGATTGAGGCGCAGGGCGTACACGCCGCCGAGAGCCGCGACGAGTTGTTCGAGCAGAACGACATCGTCTCGCTGCACATTCCCGCAACCGACGAGACGCGCCAGAGCATCAACTACGACGTGGTCAACCGCCTGCCGGAGAACGGCATACTCATCAACACGGCGCGCAAGGAAGTCATCGACGAGCCCGGACTGCTCCGCCTGCTTGCCGACCGCGCGGACTTGAAGTACATCACCGACATCAAGCCTGACGCCGACGCTGAGTTCCAGAAGTTCGAAGGGCGCTACTTCTCCACGCCGAAGAAGATGGGCGCGCAGACCGCCGAGGCGAACACCAACGCCGGCATTGCCGCCGCACGCCAGATAAACGCGTTCTTCAAGGACGGCGATACGAGGTTCCAGGTGAACAAGTAAGGCAAAAGCAGGTTTACAATCATACGCGAGGGGCTTGACGGATTCGTTCCGCCAAGCCCTTTTTTCGTGCCCCGCTGACGGCTGCCCTCTGTACGGCTGTGGACTCCTCGCATTCTGACCGTAGTGCGCCCGCGCCCCAAATGCAGCCTTCCTGTACCGTAAGAGAGCCATTCCCGTGGCGCAAGAATGCCATTCCCGTGGCGCAACAACCTTGTATTTATGGTTTATGGCAATTGCCATAAACCTTTGCGGCAATTGCCATAGACTTCTTTGACAATAGCCATAGACCTTTATGGCAATAGCCATAGACTTCTTTGGCAATAGCCATAAACCACAGGAAAGGCACTCTTGCACCACAAGAACAGCCTTGTCGTGGCACAAATACCGTATTCCCGTGGCATAAGAACGGCATTCCCGTGGCGCAAGAACAGTACAGTTGTGGTCTATGTACACGTTCAAAGAGGTTTGCGTTCGCGTTCATAGACTTCTATGTACGCGTACGCAGAAGTTTATGTACGCGTTCAAAGACCTTTGTGTACGCGTTCACAAACCACAAGAAAGGCATTCTTGCACTACAAATACCGTACTCTTGCGTCATAAATACCCACTACCTGTGCCGCAAGCGGGGCTGTGCCGTGAAAATAAATCTGCGCTTTCGCTTTGTATTTACTGCGCTTTAGTGTAACTTTGCAATCAGATGCGGCGGAAGGCGGAAGCCCTGCCGCAAGGCAATCTGCCGATGGACAAACATCAACTATTTCATTATAAACCAACCAAACCCACTACCAACTAATGTGGTTTTAGCAGTAAAGTTATTATGGCAACAGTAAAACCGTTCAGAGGACTGCGTCCTCCCAGAGACCTTGTAGAAAGAGTAGAATCACGCCCATATGACGTTCTCGATTCGGAGGAGGCGCGCCAGGAGGCGGGCTCCAACGAGATGAGCCTCTACCACATCATCAAGCCGGAGATAAACTTCGAGCCGGGCACCAGCGAGTACGACCCGCGGGTCTACGACGAGGCGGCGCGGCAGTTCAAGAAGTTCCAGGACAACGGGTGGCTCGTCGAGGACAAGGACGAGCATTATTACATCTACGCGCAGACGATGAATGGCAAGACGCAGTACGGAATAGTGCTCGGAGCCTACGTTCCCGACTACCGCAACGGGGTCATCAAGCGCCACGAGCTGACGCGCCGCGACAAGGAGGACGACCGCATGAGGCACGTCTTCGCCACCAACGCCAACATGGAACCGGTGTTCTTCGCCTATCCCGACGACAGCGTGCTCGACGGCCTGCTCAACCGCTACGCCAAGACCGAGCCGGTGTATGACTTCATCGCGCCCGTAGACGGCTTCCGCCACCAGTTCTGGATCGTCAGCGACAAGCATGACATAGACACCATCACGGCGGAGTTCGCCAAGATGCCGAGCCTCTACATAGCCGACGGGCACCACCGCTCTGCCGCCGCCTACCGCGTGGGCGAGGAGAAGGCAGCCGAGGCGAAGAAGAACGGCACGTACACTGGGCGCGAGGAGTACAACTACTTCATGGCGGTGTGCTTCCAGGCGTCGCAGCTGACGATACTCGACTACAACCGCGTCGTCAAGGACTTGAACGGAATGACCGCGGAGGAGTTCCTCGGTGCGCTCGGGAAGAACTTCACCGTGGAGAAGAAAGGCGCGGCGGAATACCGCCCGCAGGAGCTGCACGAGTTCTCGCTCTATCTCGACGGCGGGTGGTACAGTCTGAAGGCGAAGCCCGGCACGTATGACGACGCAGACCCTATCGGCGTGCTCGACGTAGACATATCGTCGCGCCTCATCCTCGACGAGCTTATGGGCATCAAGGACCTGCGTTCCGACAAGCGCATCGACTTCGTTGGCGGACTGCGCGGGCTGGGCGAGCTGAAGCGGCGCGTCGACGACGGCGAGATGCGCTGGGCACTGGCACTCTATCCCGTGACGATGAAGCAGATAATGGACATCGCCGACAGCGGCAAGATAATGCCTCCGAAGGCTACGTGGTTTGAGCCGAAGCTCCGCTCCGGACTCATCGTGCACAAGCTTGACTAAGTGGAGTCCCCTCCAAGCCTCCCCCAAGGGGAGGATGTTAGATTACCAAAACATAATAGAGGAAGAAAAACTATATTTTTTGTAAAAAACAGATAATTTATGTACTCCAACATCCCTTCCCTTGGGGAAGGGCTTGGGTTAGGATTTATGGATACCTACAAGACCATAGGCGACGGCATAGGCGAGGGCTGCTACACCGAGAAGCGCAGCAAGTTCCTCGCCTTCGCGCATCATGTAGAGACGGCGGACGGTGCCCTGGAGATAGTCAAGGCATACCGCAGGAAGTACTACGACGCGCGCCACGTCTGCTATGCCTATGTGGTGGGTGCCGACAGGCAGGAGTTCCGCGCCAACGACGACGGCGAGCCTTCCTCCACGGCGGGCAAGCCCATACTCGGGCAGATAAACTCCAACGGACTGACCGACATACTCATCGTGGTCGTGCGCTACTATGGCGGAGTGAACCTCGGCACGGGCGGACTCATCGTGGCATACCGCACGGCTGCCGCCGACGCTGTCGCCAACAGCAAGGTAGAGGAACGGCTCGTGGAGGAGCAGGTGACGTATGATTTCTCCTATCCGCAGATGAACTCAGTGATGCGCATAACGAAGGAGATGCCTGTGCGCATAGTGTCGCAGCGGTTTGACAACGACTGCTCGATAACCCTCGCAATCCGCCGCAGCCTCGCCCCCGCGTTGCGCAAGCGGCTTGCCCAGCTTTCATTTGAATAGAAACGCCGACATGAACAGCCGCATTACCAGATTACTGTTTTCCTTTTTGACGCTCGTCGCGTGCTCCGTCGCATACGCCCAGCGCAACGAAACGTACAGCGACCGCATACAGTCGCTGACCATTAGCGGCAGCGACGAGTGGAACAGCCTCCCCGTGTTCGAGCTTGGACGGGCGCGCATAGAGGTGTCGTTCGACGACATGACACACGAGTACCGCCGCTACGCCTACCGCGTGGAGCCGTGCAACGCCGACTGGACTCCTAACACGCAGCTGTTCGAGAGTGACTATATGGACGGCTTCTCCACCGACAACGTCATAGACGACGTTTCGGAGTCGGTACTCACCACCAAGCTCTACACTCACTACCGTTTCACGGTCAGCGGCATCAAGCTGTCGGGCAACTACCGCGTGACCGTCTATGACAACAACGACGGCGACCGCCCCGTGTGCTCCGCCTGCTTCATGGTGGTGGAACCCAAGGAACGCGGCATGGGCGTAAGCCTGAGTGCCACGACCAACACCGACGAGTCCGTAAACCGCTATCAGCAGCAGATAGGCATGGAGGTCAATTATTCCGGATATACCGTCACTCAGCCCGACCAGCAGGTGAAGACCGTCGTGTTGCAGAACTCGCAGTGGCACGACGCACGCGTGAACGTCCGCCCGCAGTACGTCATGAACGGCGGACTGCGTTGGGAGCACAACCGCGACTATATATTCAATGGTGGCAACGAGTATCGCAAGTTCGAGATACTCCAGACCGATGCCGCCTCTATGGGCATCGACCATATTTCGTGGGACACGGTGCAGTACCATGCGTTTCCATACGTTGACGAGCCCCGTCCGCACTACGTCTATGACGAAGATGCCGACGGCGGCTACCTGCTCCGCAATTCAGATAACAACAATGCCGATACCGAGAGCGACTATATGCTCGTGCACTTCCGCGTGAAGAGTCCTAAGGTAGCAAGTGGCGACGTGTATGTCAACGGGCTGTTCGCCAACGACAGGTTCCTGCCGCGCTACAAAATGGAGTATGATGACGCGGAGGGAATGTACGAGGCGGTCGTGTTGCTCAAGTTCGGATATTACAACTACCAGTACCTTGTCGTGGACAAAGGCGGCAAGGTGTCGCACCTTCCGTCTGAAGGCAACTTCTATCAGACCGAGAACCGCTATCAGGCGTTGGTGTACTTCCGCGAGCCAGGAGGACGCTACGACCGCCTCGTGGGTTATGGCGAGCTGGTGTTCAAGCCATAGGCGGACAAGTGACATCAACAAAACGACTGGGGGAAGCTAACACTCCGTTAACTTCCCCCAGTTAGTTTGAATATCCCTTATATTCAGTAGAACTTTATATCCGCTATCACCATTGAGCCGACTTCGGCGTTCAGCAGTCTTACGTATTTTGAACGCTGCATCGACAAGTCGGCGCGCAACGCCGGGTTGGTCACCTTTATGAACAGCGTCTGGTTGCGTATGAAACGCTCGCCGGTGTACCGTGCGATGATGTTGCCTGCCACCTTCTCCCATGAGTCAATCAGACGCTTCTGCAACAGCGGCGTTTCAAGTCCGTCACGCCGCAGCGTCATGCCCAGCACTTCGTCGAGGCTCTTTACTCTTCTCCTGAACATTTATTCCTCCTTGCGTTCCGTTATGACACCTCCGTCCACGTCGAAGATCTTGTAGTCGGGACCGCTCCTGCGGAGTATCTTGTCAAGGTTCTCGCGGTTGGTGTCGGTGATGAATATTTGTCCGTAGTCGTCGCCCGATACGAGACCGACGATTTGCTCCACGCGTTGCGCGTCGAGCTTGTCGAATATGTCGTCGAGCAAGAGTAGGGGAGTGGTGTTGCTGACCGTGCGTTTCAGGAAGTTGAACTGCGACAGTTTCAGCGCGAGGGCGAAAGTCTTGTTCTGTCCCTGGCTGCCTTCAAGCTTCATAGGGTGCCCGTCGATGAGCATCTCAAGGTCGTCGCGGTGTATTCCGTGCAGCGAATAGCCCACGGCGCGGTCTCTGTACCGGTCATGCTGTATCACTTCGAGCAATGGTCCGCGTTGCGCGTGCGACGTGTATCTGAGCGAGACGGTCTCGTTGTTCATGGAAATGGTCTGGTATATCGACTGGAACACCGGTATCAGTTCGCTGATGAACGCCTCGCGCTTGTGGAACACCGCCTCGCCGTTCTCCGCCATCTGCTCCTCCCATAGCCCGAGAAGGCTTGCGTCGGGTTCTTCCTCCTGCCGGAGCAGCGAGTTTCGCTGTTGTAGTGCCTTATTGTACTTTAGCAACGCCTCGATATATGCGTGGTCGTATTGCGATATTACCACGTCCATGAGCTTGCGCCGCTCGTCGCTGTTGCCCTCGATGAGCAGCGTGTCCGAAGGCGACACGAGTATCAGCGGAATGAGCCCGAGGTGCGTCGACAGTCGCCGGTATTCCTTCTTGTTGCGCTTGAAGTGCTTTTTCCCTCCGCGTTTCATTCCACAGTATATGTTCTCAGATACGTCGCCACCGTCGCCATCATAGTCGCCCTCGACCACGAAGAAGTCCTTGTCGTGGGTGATGATTAGCGAGTCGCGGGTGTTGAACGCGCTCTTGCAGAATGAAAGGTAGTATACGGCATCGAGAAGGTTTGTCTTGCCCGCCCCGTTGTGACCTATGAAACAATTAATCTTCGGCGACAACGAAAGGCTTGCTGCCTCGATGTTCTTATAATTAAGTATGGAAAGCTTATTTAGTTTCATGATTATGCATTGCAAAGTTACCGCATTTACGGTTGAAAAACGAAAAAAGTCAATGATAAATTTCACCATATGGGATAAATTCTGTAATTTTGCCACGCTTAATAAACAAGCGTTTACAACCAACGAAACAAACAAAGACAAACTAAGATTATAATGGCACAAAAGAACGAAAAGGGCACAATGGAAGATGCCCTCACGCAGTCAGAAGCATTTTTCATCAAATACAAAAAGCAATTAATCGCAGTCATCGCAGCTGTAGTCGTGATTGCAGCCGGTTCCATTCTTTATTACCAATATGTCTACAAGGACGAGCAGGCAGCAGCAAGCACCGCCCTCGCTTATGGCGAGCAGTATATGCAAATGGGCGATTTCGACAAGGCGTTGAAGGGTGACGGTGCCAAGTTCAAGGGCTTTATCGCTATAGCTAACACATACAGCAGTACCGATGCCGGCAACCTTGCCAACCTTTATGCCGGATTGTGCTACGCACATATGCAGAAGCCTGACTGGAAGAACGCGCTCAAGTACGTCAAGGAGTTCGACACCTCCGACGACATGGTCATCAGTCCTGCGTCGCAGATGGCACTTGGTGACATCTATGCCAACAACAACCAGCTTGACGACGCGGTAAAGAGTTTCAAGAAGGCAGCCGACATGGCAGACTCCGAGTCTGCCGACAAGACAAACAACAGCATCGCTCCGCTCGCCCTCCGCAAGGCGGGTGTAATCCTTGAAAAGCAAGGCAAGAAGGACGAGGCTCACGAGATATACGTCGGTATCAAGGAAAAGTATATCAACAGTGCCGCTTACCAGGATATAGACAAGTACATCGAACGTACTGCAAAGTAAGCATTATGGCAACAGCACTCCACAATCTTTCCAATTACGATTTCGACAGCGTGCCCGATGCGAGCAACATGTGCTTCGGCATAGTTGTTGCGGAGTGGAATCACGACATCACTGGTGCGCTTCTCGATGGCTGCGTCAAGACGCTTGAGAAGCACGGAACCATTCCAGAGAACATTCATGTCAAGACGGTGCCGGGCAGCTTCGAGCTTGTCTATGGCGCGCAGCAGCTTTGCAAGAATGACGGATTCGACGCAGTGATAATCTTAGGAAGCGTCATTCGTGGCGAGACTCCACACTTCGACTATATATGCCAGGGTGTAACCTCGGGCATAGCCTATCTCAACGCATCGCAGAACATTCCTGTTATCTTTGGTTTGCTTACCACCAACGACCACCAGCAGGCAGCTGACCGCGCTGGCGGACGCTACGGCAACAAGGGTGACGAATGTGCCGTGACGGCAATCAAGATGGCAAAGTTCTAAACACGAGATATGAAGCTTCAGCAATACTTACAGGCTTACGAGTTCGACGAGATTTACCCCAATATCGGACTAATGTACCAGCGTGCGCGCCACTGTCGCGAACAGTTCCGACACGCCTATACCATACTCCAGGATATGAAATCTGTGCCGTCGAAGAAACAGATAAGGTATCAGCTTATGGAGGATCCAGACAGCAAGGAGATGTTCTTCGGAGCAGACGATAACTGTTTCAAGGGAACTTGGGAAGTGTTGCTGGGCAAGGAGGTCAAGCGTGAGCCGAAGGTAGACCTTACCGATGCAGAGCTTGTAGCCAATATGCTGCTGAACGTAGTCCTGCAAGGTCGCCATCCCAAGTCGTTCGATGCCGATTATGCCGCAATCGTAAGGTAAGCTATTCAATAGAAAATAGAAACTTGTGAGCCATTAGTTTGGCTATACCAGAACAATATTAATGAGGCGTATCCCCCATGGTACGCCTCACTTTTCTTTTATTCCAATTGAAATAAATGGACCTCTGCAATAACTGTACAATTATCAACAGCTATGGCAATGAACATTCTCTGTCTCTATTTCACTCTGTCGGAATCATAGGATTCTCCCGTCATTGAGAATGGAATATCCTTTCATTTATAATCTCTAATCTAAATCAACTACTCTTCTTATAGGTTACTATTGCCACTCCCCACATTACAAGAGCGAAAACTGTGAGGACGATGAGATGCGTCGTGAAGTTGGCGATGCCAGAGCCTTTCAGGTAAACCATTCGCATAACCTCTATGAACCATCTCAACGGGTTGGCGTAGGTGAGGGTCTGTGCCCACTGCGGCATTGAGGCAACAGGGGTGAACAGTCCGCTCATAAGGATGAACACCATCAGGAAGAAGAACATGAGGAACAGCGCTTGCTGCATGGTCTCCGAACGGTTGCTGATGACCAGTCCCAGGCCTGACACCACTATGATGTAAAGCGTCGTAAACAGATAGATGGTCGCAATGGAGCCAAGCGGCACGAGTCCGTAGATAAGCCAGGCGAGAAGCATGGAGTAGGTGAGCACAAAGAAGCCTACTACCCAATATGGTATGAGCTTGGAGAGAATGAATTCCACCTTTCCCACGGGCGAGACGTTCATCGCCTCCATCGTTCCCTTTTCCTTCTCGCCGACGATGTTGAGCGCGGGCAGGAATC
>CAZGAT010000021.1:0-55804 GCA_964523825.1 uncultured Prevotella sp.
CGTGCGAAAATGCATGAGCAATAACCGCTGCCCGTCGGAGTGGACTACCACTGTTGTTATTAGCGAGAGCAAAATTATGAAAATTGTGAGTATTCACCAAATATTTCGGAGATTATTTTCGGAAAAGGAAAATTTTAACGCTTCCAAAGGGGGGGGGTAAGTATGCGAGGAAAGAATTAATTTTGCTAATACAAAGAGAACGGGGCGGTATGAAATACTTATTGCATAAGCTTTTTTTTATATATCGCAGTATATATTATTTGTGCTTCGATATCCAACTTTGTTTTGCAACTTGGCTAAGTTGTTTATACGGACAGCCAACAATGACATGTTCTTTATAGAATTGTTTTCTTTAGTTATTGCTGCTGTTTTTGTTGCCTGTTTTGTCCGTTGTCGCCCTCTGACTCATCAAGAGAAGAGAGAGATTCATTTCTTTCGATTTAATCTTCAACATTAAGTTCTATTTCCATATTTTTAAGCCTGTTTTCTAATCTTAACTTTCTCTCCAAGTTATGATCAAGATATTCAGTTTCTGTATGCAAATAAACCTTTCCACGAACCCTCGTGTAGTTTATGTGCTGCGAAAGCCACGCAGCACTCTTTAAGGATACATAAAAAAAAGAACCGCCGGGACATCACGTCCCAGCGACTCCAAAGCTCATTAAACATAATCTAATACGGGTCTCTCTATCAGAATCCCGGAATTAATATCCTCCTTAAATTTCTTCAGCCCGTCCCTTATCCTCGCAAGTGCCTTTTCCTTTGGAGAGCGGTTGCCGCTCGCGTACTGCCGTAGAAGCGACGGGTTCATGCCTATATATTTGGCGAACGCCGTGACGTTGATTGGATAGAAGTCGAATATTGAGCCTACGTCCATCTTGAAGTCAAACTTCAAATCCGGCATCTGTTTGCCTTCCTCTTCAAGTTCCGTCCGAACGTCTTTCAGCCCGGAATAAAAATTATCAATTGTCTTTTCCACCGTGCTTCCAGCTCCGACGACGCTCCAGTCATCGACAGAATCCTTCATGAAGCAGCTGTAATTCTTATCGCCGCCCTTTTCTATGATTACCGTTACCGTCTGTGCCATTATATAGTGCCTTATATTATCTTTTTAAAAAGAGCCCATTTCTTATGACTTCCCCTCCTTAAAGGGGATTCCCCCGGAACGTGTTACCGTCCGAGGAGATCCCGATAGAGAGATTTGAGAGTTCCTGTTGGAACCTCTTTGCTTCCGTGGCGTGGAACGGCTCTTTTCAGTCCTGTCGCAGGGCTGAACCAAATGTCGTGCCCGCCACCATGACGGAGAAGGAAGCATCCCGCTTTCCTTAACTCCTTTGCAAGTTGTTTGTAAGTCATTATGTTTATGAGCTCTTTGTCCGTTAAGGACGATGCAAAAGTAACTATAAAGTTACAATCTGCCAAACATTTTAGTAACTATTTTGTTACGTGGTTTAAAATTAAACCTTTTTGGCAATGAAAAGCCCCGACGTGGCTCTTGCGTCAGGGCTTCGGTGTGTTTAATAAACTTCCATTGCTTAATTCAAGCAAGACGGAATGAGCCGGATGGTTATAGGATTTTTGTTTCAAAGAAATTCTTTATCTTGTATATTCCAATATCATGTTTATAACGCCCGAATAAAAGTTGTGGATTGATTTTAAACTTGTCTGCTTCTTCCTTTATGTATGGCGCAATCTTGTAAGGTACGACATCACGGGTCTTTGACATAAACTTTTTCCATTCCGTATTTAGGAGGATCGCATTTAAGGCAAATTCATCAGCCTCAGATTCCTCAAGACCTTTTCTATCGTTTATGAGATTGATCATGGCTTTGCCATTTTGTGTGAGGTGTTTGAATACATGCCCAACTTCATGTAGGATTGTGAATGCACAATTATCGATTGATGCTATCCGCTCTGTGATAACGATCGTCGGATTATCCCCTATCCAGAAGGACATGCCGTCAACAGGAACTTGTCCGAGTTTATTGACAACGAGGAACCTTATACCGTATCTGCCAAGAACCTGTTTGATCTTATCCAGCGTATCCCTGTTCTCTTTGAATACATCGTTTAGTTCACGCGTCAAAACTTCCACTTCCACCTCTTTGTCAAATGGGCATAAAGCGGAGTTTTCATTCTTGGACAGATGATAACAATAATATTTCCATGATAAGATATCAATAGGGTCAGTTGTCACCTTGTCGGATTTGCGATAATAAGAGAGTTCCATCTCCTTTGCCTTCAATCCAAAGAACTCATCCAAATTGTCCACGGAAAAGACCTCGAAAATGCGTTTTACATCATCGATGATATTACCCCTGACAATATTCACTTTCCTGAAAAAAGGGATTGACACTTGTTCTTTGAGCACATTCCAAATTTCCAGCATTTTCGTCTGCAACATAACTCTCTCGCTTCGTTTTGCACAATCCAATTCGTATTGCGTCTGTATGTTCATGAGATATGTTGCAGAAATGCCGAGAGCGTTTTCCAACAATAATGCCATTCCGGGTGTCAAAGAACGTTTACCTTTTATGACATCATTCAGAATGGATTTCTGTATACCGGTGAGTGCGGACAATTCGTTCTGCTTCATATTACGGGCAGATAACTCGTCTTTAATCACCTCGCCCACGTGAGTTGCCTTAAATGGAACCGCCTGATTGAAACTAAACTTAGTCATAATGATGTGATATTTCTATTAATTCTATTTCGGTAATTATAATACTGCCATCGGCAGGGGAACTTTGAAAAATCAGCCTCCAGACATTGTTGCATCTTACTGATTCCTGGTCTTTCCTGTCTCCGCGCAATCTCTCATAGTGTAAACCATTATCACGCATAAGGTCTTCTATTCTTGTTGCAGCCCGCATCTTATTGACAGCTTTAACGTAACCTTTTATAGCACCTTTAGGGAGTTTCTTATACTTCTTGTCTGATGTCTTGCCGTTTTCAAACAATTCCAGCAAAGCCTCGTCTTCAGTTGTTATGTTCATATAAATTATTCAGCCATGTAATTCAAGGGCAAAATTAAAACAAATATTTCAATTATCAAAATTGATAATCGATAATTATCTATATGGTGGCTCTCTTTTTTATAGCAGAAGCGGAAAAGAAAGAAACTTTGCACTAACTTTCTTTCAACTTTCACACTGTGTTTCAACGCGTTACGGAAAGAAAAGAAAATCCCCGTGGACCTCACAGCCGACGGGGACATAACCTATACAAACCTAATACTAAAAACCAAAAATATAACTAACTACATGAATCTGACTAAAAGTCGGCTTAATGCCGCCTTGACGACTGTCCACAGTCCCTTGCGGTACTTCCACAGCACGGAGAGGGCTACGCCTATCGCCATGCCCCACAGCAGCGTCTTCCAGCTGAACCCACTGCCCTTCGCCACGGTTTGCTTGACGGTCTTCACTACGGGCTTTTCTATATACGCGGTATCACGGGTTACGCGCCCCTTGTCCTCGCTGTGGAATATGTTGTTATAGTGGTTGAAGACGGACGAGCGGTTTATCACGGTGTCCATGTACACGATAGTCGTGTCCCTTAGCTTCAGCACGTGGGGTCTTACATTCACAAACTCGTAATGCACTATCGAATCCCTCTGCGCCGCCTGCGAGTTGCGCACTGACCAAACCGTGTCGTGGACTGCGTAGCGTTCCGTGACTATGGTCTGCTTGCCCTTGCAGCCCGTCAGCAGCATTATCACGACGATTACCAATGCCCACAGTACAGGGCTGCTTATCTTATCGTTATCCATACTTCCTGTTTTGAGTTGAGTGCCTTCCTAATCTTGTCGTACAGCACGCCGAACCAGTGGCGCGAGTCGAGCACCATGCCGACCTTCTTGTTCTCTCCCGGCAGTATGCAGCCCTCGGTATCCCGTGCGGTGTTGCCACTGTGTATGCGTATTCCTTCGAAGCCCTTTACATCTACGAGTATGGGCAGGTCGCGGCGGAACCTCGGCGAGTAGGTGATGTTCACCCTGTACCGTCCTGTCGGTATCGCCGTCTCGCCTTTCCGCTTCAGCTTCATTATCTCCGTGAGCGTCATGTCCTGCCGAAGCCCTCGGTCTGCGTCTTCCCGACTAATAAGAGGCAGCGTCCACAAGGGTGCTGTCTCTTATTGTTTTCCACAAGCTCCTAATGGCCTGCATACTAACAGTGTGTTATTCCTTCCCGACGGTGTATGTTGTTTGTTACGTTTTTGTATGCTGTTTGTCCCATCGGCGTGCCGTATAAAAAAAAAGGCGGCAATTGCCGCCTCCTAAAACTCTATGTCTGTTCTAAGTTATCGGATATTCCGTCCGTGACAGTTCTTGAACTTTTTTCCACTACCGCAAGGACAGGGATCGTTCGGTCGTGGCATTTTCTCTGCACGGTAAGGTACGTGGCTCGACTGCGGGACACCCTCACGAGTGTCGTGTGATGCTGCAGCACGCTGTGCCTCGTCTTCGAGGCTGTCTTTCTGTTCGTTGTACCGCTGAGTGCGCTGCTCTGGTGCGGCTTCTTGTACCTGCTGCTGCATTTCAGGTATCTGCCCACGCATGAGTATGCTTGCCATACGATCGTACATGTCGTCTATCATGTTGTCCCATATGTGCGCGCTTTCAAGCTTGAATACCACGAGCGGATCTTTCTGCTCGTAAGATGCGTTTTGTACCGAGTGGCGGAGGTCGTCAAGTTGGCGCAGGTTTTCTTTCCAGTCGTCGTCGATGATGTGGAGCATTATGACCTTCTCGAACTGCTTTACTACTGACTTCGCTTCGGAATCATAAGCCTCCTTCAGGTTACACGGTATGTTGTAAACGCGTTTCCCGTCAGTCACTGGCACCATGATTCGCTCGTAGAGTGCACCCTGAGTCTCGTAGACTTGCTTGATAATCGGCCATGCCAAGCTCTGTATCCTATCGGTCTTGCGCTTGAATGAAGCCATTGCATCTTGGTATGCGCGTTCAGCAAGGTCAGACTTTGAGCCGTTATCGAACTCTTCGGCGGTGAATGGCACTTCCATGGCGAGAACCTTGAGGAAGCGTTCTTTGGTGCCCTCGTAGTCGTTCTTTTCGATGATGTTTAGCACGCGGTCCCATATCACGTTGGCTATGTCCATTCCGATACGCTCTCCCATAAGTGCGTGGCGGCGTTTCTCGTAGATGACGGTGCGCTGTTTGTTCATCACGTCGTCGTACTCCAGTAGGTGCTTTCGTATACCGAAGTTGTTTTCCTCTACCTTTTTCTGCGCGCGCTCGATACTCTTCGATATTAGCGGCGACTCGATACGCTCGCCTTCCTCAAGTCCCATGCGATCCATCCAGCGGGCTATACGCTCTGAACCGAACAAGCGCATCAGCTTGTCCTCGAGCGAAACGTAGAACACAGACGAACCAGGATCGCCCTGTCGTCCAGCACGTCCGCGGAGCTGTCGGTCAACGCGTCGGCTCTCGTGGCGTTCCGTTCCTATGATTGCAAGTCCGCCAGCTGCCTTCACCTCGGGAGAGAGCTTGATGTCGGTACCACGACCTGCCATATTGGTAGCTATGGTTACAGCACCGAGTCCGTTGGTGGATTGACCAGCCATGGCTACGATTTGTGCCTCCTTCTGGTGGAGTTTCGCGTTCAGCACCTGGTGCGGAATGTCGCGCATCTTGAGCATCTTGCTTAGCAACTCCGAGATTTCGACAGATGTCGTACCCACCAGGCACGGGCGACCTGCCTTGCGCATTGCCTCTATCTCGTCTATGACTGCCTTGTACTTCTCGCGTGCGGTC
Organism: uncultured Prevotella sp.; assembly: GCA_964523825.1. Lineage (GTDB taxonomy): Bacteria > Bacteroidota > Bacteroidia > Bacteroidales > Bacteroidaceae > Prevotella. The sequence goes on from CAZGAT010000021.1 coordinate 5,780, forward strand.
TTATACACGCGGTCGTCCATGTCGATACGCTGTACAGGCTTGTTGGTAGGTATTTCGACCACGTCGAGCTTGTAGATGTCCCAGAACTCGCCAGCTTCGGTGGACGCGGTACCAGTCATTCCTGCGAGCTTGTGGTACATGCGGAAGTAGTTCTGGAGCGTGATAGTGGCAAAAGTCTGCGTAGCAGCCTCCACCTTTACGTGCTCCTTCGCCTCAATAGCCTGGTGCAGTCCGTCACTCCAGCGGCGTCCCTCCATTATACGTCCAGTCTGCTCGTCAACTATCTTCACCTCGCCGTCCATTACTACGTATTCGTCGTCCTTGTTGAACATCGTATACGCCTTGAGCAGCTGCTGCAACGTGTGGACGCGCTCGCTCTGAACGCCGTAGTAGGACATCATGTCGTCCTTCTTATCTACATATTGCTCGTCAGTCAATCCGCCGTCGTTGTGCTTCTTCTCAAGGTCTGACAACTGTGAAGTTATGTCTGGCAGGACGAACAACTCCGGATTCTTTGTCTGCTTGGCGAGCCAGTCGGTACCCTTGTCGGTCAGGTCGGCGGAGTTCAGTTTCTCGTCAACCACGAAGTAAAGTGGCTCTACCGCCTTGGGCATCTCGCGGTTGTTGTTAGCCATATAGAACTCTTCGGTCTTGAGCATACCGCTCTTTATGCCATCTTCCGACAGATACTTGATGAGTGCCTTGTTCTTAGGCAGAGCCTTATACGACCGGTATAGTGCAAGGAATCCTTCTTCAAGGAGCTGCGAGCCTTGTTTGGAGTCTGTTGCCATCATGTTCTGCCCTTCAGTTATCTTGTGGCGTGCTTCGGCAAGAAGTTCGGTAGCTTGTTTGCGCTGAACCTCGTACAATCGCTCAACCAAAGGCTGGTATTCCTCATACATCTGGTCGTCACCCTTTGGCACAGGTCCCGATATGATAAGAGGTGTACGCGCGTCGTCGATAAGCACCGAGTCAACCTCATCGACTATGGCGTAGTTGTGCTCGCGCTGTACGAGGTCTGCCGGACTGATTGCCATATTATCACGTAGATAGTCGAAGCCGAACTCGTTGTTCGTACCAAACGTTATATCAGCTTGATAGGCCTTGCGCCGTTCCTCGGAATTGGGGCGGTGCTTGTCTATGCAGTCAACGCTGAGTCCGTTGAACTCATAAAGCGGTCCCATCCACTCGGAGTCACGCTTGGCAAGGTAGTCGTTGACCGTTACGACATGAACGCCATTGCCCGTAAGTGCATTGAGGAATACTGGTAAAGTCGCAACAAGGGTCTTACCCTCACCAGTTGCCATCTCTGCAATCTTGCCCTGATGTAGGACTACGCCACCAAAGAGCTGTACGTCATAATGTATCATCTCCCACTTTAGGTCGTTGCCTCCGGCAGTCCAGTGATTGTGGTAAATAGCCTTGTCACCGTCTATAGTCACAAAATCCTTGCTTGGGTCAGCTGCCAGTTCGCGGTCGAAGTCTGTTGCGGTGACAATAGTCTCCTCGTTCTCTGCGAAACGGCGTGCGGTGCTTTTGACGATAGAGAATGCTACAGGCATTACTTCATTAAGAGCCTCCTCGTATTTCTCAAGCTCCTGCTCGTGCAGCTTGTCTATTTGATAGAAGATAGTCTCGCGCTCATCTATAGGCGTGTCTTCTATCTTTGCCTTTAGTTCTGCCTGCTGGTCTTTAAGTTCCTTGCCTGCGTCTTGTACTATCTTCTGGATTTCTTTCGTCTTCGCGCGCAGTTCGTCGTTGCTAAGCTTGTCAACATCAGCGTATGCCGCCTTGATTTGTTCTACTATAGGAGTTATCTTCTTCATATCCCTTGTCGACTTGTCACCGAACAGGGACTTCAAAATGCCATTTAAAGTCATTGTTGTTATCTGTTTGCCTATCGTAAGTTTAAGGTTTGCCAGCCGTCTTTATTTCGGTCAGCATACCATCGTTGTCTAACTTTCCGATAGCATTTAATTGCAAGTGCAGTTTATATTAATTGCAACTGCCATTTATATTAATTAAAAGTGTCGTTTATATCAATTGCAAATGCTGTTTATATTATTGCAAGTGCCGCGTATTATAATGTTATAACTTAAGTTAGTGGCTTACAGCCTACTTGGCGCACGGATAGAGATTGCCGACTCAACAAACATGAGCCGTTTGCCTTTTATCTTATTCTCTTCTACCGCCGAGTGCGTTAATGCCCCAGTGTAGTTACAAGAAGGTGAGGTAATAGGCGTTTGAAAATAATATGGAATATTCGTATCGTTCTCATAGGACTCAATTTGCAGTTCCTTGAGAACCGACATAATGTCAGAGTCAATGGCGCAAAGCTGCTCAGGTGTCAGTATATCCTCTATACTGACGCCTTCATTAACCGCCACAAGCGCAGACTTCAGAGCTTGAGCTTCCGAGCCTGTAGCAGTGAGAAGTACGAGAAATAGGGTTATGTACTTGTTCATTTCAGCCTTGCCGTGTTCTTTCGATATAGTGGTGCAATAGAGGACGTGTGAGCAAAAGCAATGCCAAAATAATCAGTCCACGCGGATAAGTCTGGAACAGACCGCCTATCATGCCAAGGACTATCATAACTTCCCATAGAGTCCACCACCAATATTTACGGTGTTCCCTTGTATGTCTTGCTGCCGGATATGCGAAAAACAGCGGTAAAGGATTAATGAAAAGTATAAGCAAGTTGAGGCTTACCGTAGGGTGTTGTGAGAATATCATTAGTGCGAGCACAATGCCTGGCAGTCCTGTCAATATCATATAGAACAAGTCAATCCCCCAAAGTACGCGCTTGTTCCTATACTCATATATTTCAAATGCTATCGTAATGATGAACATTATTATGATAACATCCAATGGAGTAATGTTATGACTGTCGCCTGCCGTATCCGTCTTCGGGGTGACTATCATTCGCGTCGAACTTACAAGAGGATTTCCGTTATATACAGCCTTGTCGAAGTCTTCCTGTAAGTTGTAGGGAAGGAATTGTTGAGCCGCCTTGCTTGTCGCATAGTCGGCGGGGAGTCCGAGAAGCCAATCCTCTCCAAACTGCACCCACGGAGTGACTTTGTTATATCCATGAACCATTGTACGGAACGTGCACGAATCACCTGCGGCAGGCGGATACTGCACAGTTCCATTGGTAAGGTGGTTGACTATCAAATCACGGGCACGCGTTGAGCAATTGTCATGGAATATATTATAACGGTATACTTGGTTCTCTGGCAATATGTTTTCTTCAAGAGCCTTGATTATGGAAAGCTTGTCAGCATATGTCAAGTCAAGTTTCTGTTCCGTCACACCCCGTCCTGCTTCTATGTATTCGGATAGGAACGACGCAAATGGTTCTACATATATCCTGTAATCTGTCAGTCCGAATATAAACCGTAATATAAAGTATGGCTGGTTGGAAGAGAACACGCCATAGTTCACGGCAAGGTCTACGTTGGTCGTCAGATTGTGAAACCGTAGAGCCGTATGCCCGTATTGTGCCCACAACTCCGAACCTGGAGTACAGGTTATAAGGCTTACCTCTATTGAATCATGCTGTTTCACGTTTTCAAAGTTGCCATTTGACATTGCAAAACAATGCATAATGGAAAGCAAAACAGCCGTTATGAGAATTATAATTCGTTTCACGAGTGCAAATTTAACGTTTCTTTTTCGATTATTAATGCCATATATCGTTTTTTTTCAATAATTTTGCACCTAATTATTTTGGGCGCATTTTAGGCCTTCTTGCTAATTATATAAATTTAAAGCATCAGGATGAAAAAAACAGTCATAGCCGTGTGCTTGCTGGCATTAATGCCTTTGGCATCGTTGGCACAAAGTGGAACGAACTCACCATACAGCCAATTCGGACTTGGAACACTCTCTGACCAGTCCACAGGGTTTAACAGAGGTATGAACGGCGTAGCCTATGGATTTCACGAACACAACCAGATAAACTTCCAAAATCCTGCTTCTTATTCGGCGCTTGACTCGCTTTCATTCATTCTTGATGCGGCTGTCGGGCTGCAAATCACCAATTTCGAAGAATACGGCAAGAAGAAAAACGCAAAGAATGCAGATTTCGAATATGTAGCAGCGGCATTCCGTGCCGCCAAGCATGTTGGCGTTAGCTTTGGTATTATGCCATATACGAATATCGGCTACAACTACTCTAACACAGCCAATGTAAATGCCTTTTCCTCTACACAGAGCATTAACGCCACATACACCAATACGTATGACGGCAGCGGTGGCATTCATGAAGTATACCTCGGCGCAGGCTGGCAACCAATAAAGCGTTTCAGTTTTGGTGCAAACGTAGCTTACATCTGGGGCGAAATAAACCGTTCCGTCGTCAACAGCTACAACGACAGCTATGTAAACACATTGTCGAAGTATTACAAGACGCAAGTCCGTGGCTTCAAGGTCAACCTTGGATTGCAATACACGCAACCTGTAAGCAAGAACGACGACATAACTATTGGTTTGGTATATGAACCAGGACACAAGACCAATTCTGATCCTGAATGTTTCGTAATATCTTCAAACTCGCAGACATCGGTAAACGACACCGCACATTATTCTATCAATAACGGAATTAAATTGCCTGACGTTTACGGTGCAGGCTTTATGTGGAATCACAAGAATCAACTTAAACTGGGATTTGACTATCAGTTGCAAAAGTGGAGTGACATATCTACTCCCTTATACAGCGTAACCAACAACATAGCTTCTTTCGACCTTGTTGATAATCAATATATGGATAGGCATAAGATTACTCTTGGTGGAGAATACTGCAAGGGCGAACGTTACAGGGGAATATTCAACCGCATTCACTACCGTGCCGGAGTCAGCTATGCATCGGCATACCAGAAAATAAACGGCAAAGACGGTCCAAAGGAACTTTCGGCGAGCATCGGTTTCGGTATACCTATTATAAATGGATACAACAACCGGAGTATACTTAATATAAGTGCGCAATGGGTCAACTTGAATGCTTCCAATATGATAAAGGAAAATACTTTCCGCATAACCGTCGGACTTACATTCAATGAGCGTTGGTTTGCCAAGTTCAAAGTCGACTAACGCCATAATACGAAGCGAAGAAGTAAATGAGAAAGCTGCTCACAATATTTATATTGTCAGTCGCTCTTGGCATGAGCGTAATCTCGTGCGAGGAGGAACATGAGCACACTGCGCCCGCAGTCAATCCCCGCGATTCAGTTCCTGTCATGGTAACCTATGGCGTAAACACGCTTATCTCCGACTCGGGAGTGATTAAATACCGTCTTGTAACCGAGCGTTGGGAAGTCAACGAGGCAAAAAAGCCTTCTCGCTGGGTATTTGACAAGGGCGTGTTGATGAGTCAGTTTGATGAGAAACTACACATTAAGGGATATATACAGTGTGACTCGGCTGTATATTTTGACAAACTAAGGAAATGGGAACTCCACGGACGAGTACGCATACTGACTACGCAAGGTCTTGAGTTCACAGGTGACGAATTGTTTTGGGATGAGCAAAATCACAAGTTCTGGTCCAACACTTATTCCCATATGAAGATGCCGGACAAGGAGATTGATGGCAACTACTTCACCAGTAACGAGGACATGACGCAGTATGAGATAAAGCAAACCCATGGCAAACTCGACCGCAATCGTTCTGATTTCGGTCGCAATACTAATTCTACGTCCAACCAACCTGCTGCGCCAGCCTTGGCCAGCAAGGACTCCCTGCATGTCATACCACTCAATGGTCCGCATCCAGTAGGAGCGAACAAACCTAAATTCCAAGTTAAATAAACATGGACGAACAGATACCTTTAATCATTGGAATACTCATCACAATGGTACTCTCGGCGTTTTTCTCCGGTATGGAGATAGCCTTTGTATCGTCGAGTAGGCTACAGGCTGAGATAGACAAGGGCGACACTAACGGTTTTGCACAGCATTGTATAGACCGCTTCTATCATAACCCAAACGGATTTGTATCGACAATGCTTGTCGGTAACAATATAGTGCTTGTTGTCTATGGAATACTATTCGCCAAGATATTTGACGTACTATGGATAAACATAGGCATAACCAACGAGGCTTCGAGGGTCATTATAGATACGCTAAGCTCAACGCTCGTAGTACTCTTTACTGGCGAATTCCTACCGAAGACGCTTTTCAAGAGCAGTCCCAACAGGCTGTTGACGCTGTTCGCCCCACTGGCTTATATATTCTACATCGTACTTTGGCCTATAAGCGTATTCGCTACATGGCTCTCACGCTGTATGCTTAGACTTGTGGGAGTACGCATACCGAAGGAAGAAGAGGAAGGCGCGTTCACCAAGGTCGATTTGGACTATCTAGTACAGTCGAGTATAGACAGTGCCAAAGACGAAAGCGATATTGATGACGAGGTAAAGATATTCCAAAACGCCCTTGACTTCCCAGATACCAAGGTGCGTGACTGCATGGTACCACGTACGGAAATCAACGCCGTAGACACCGACGACTGCACGCTGGAGGAACTCCAGCAGAAGTTCATAGAGAGCGGCAACAGCAAGATAATAGTGTTTAAGGGCGACATAGACCATATCATAGGCTATATACACTCGTCGGAGATGTTCAACAATCCTGCCGATTGGCGCAACCATATACGCAAGATGCCATTTGTGCCAGAGACTATGGCTGCGCAAAAACTGCTCCAGACGTTCCTGCGTGAGAAGAAAAGCCTCGGAGTAGTTGTAGACGAGTTCGGAGGGACGAGCGGTATCGTGTCACTTGAGGACATCGTTGAGGAGATATTCGGAGACATCGAGGATGAGCACGACAACACGAACTACATTGCCAAGAAACTGAAAGACGGCGACTATCTGCTATCGGCACGCCTTGAAATCGACAAGGTTAACGAGATGTTCGGTCTGGAACTGCCGGAGAGTGACGAGTATATGACTGTCGGGGGGCTGATTCTCCACGAGTTCCAAAGCTTCCCGAAGCTTAACGAGATAGTGAAAATAGGTAAGTACGAGTTCAAAATCATCAAGAGTACAATGACGAAAATAGAGCTTGTCAAACTCCACGTAGGGCAATGAATGTCAGAGTTGAAAGTAAAGATACACGAGGAAATAGTCTGGGAAAGATTACGATGTTCCACAATTTATTTGTAACTTTGTGCGCAATTTGCTGAAACAATGACTGGAACTAACACAGAAACTAAGATAAAAACAAAATAAGAAAATCAGAAAATGGCAGCATTAGGTAAAATCAGAAGCAGAGGCGTGACCCTGATAGTCATCATCGGTCTCGGCTTGTTCGCTTTCATTGCCGAAGAAGCCTTCCGTTCATGCAACGGCATCAAGGGCGAGCACAACCAGCAGGTTGGCGAGGTACTCGGCAAGAAAATCAGTGTTCAAGATTATCAGAAACTCGTTGACGAGGTGACCAACGCGCAGAAGCTCCTGGGCGGTACCGACAATCTCAGCGAGGCTCAACTCAACCAGCTCCGCGACGGAGTCTGGCAGCAGTATGTCAACTACACAATCATCGAGGACGATGCCGAGAAGGTGGGTCTGACCGTAACTGACGCTGAGGTCAACAACGTACTCAAGGACGGCGTAAGCCCGCTACTTCAGCGCGACATACCGATCCCGCAGTTCTACAACCAGCAGACCGGACGCTTTGACTACTCAATAGTGCAGCAGTTCCTCTCGGAATACGACAAGGCTGTCAAGGCAAACCCGCAGATAGCTGACCAGTACCGCCAGATGCGCGACCTTTGGCTGTATTGCGAGAACCAGCTCCGCCACGATCTGTTGCAGCAGAAGTATACTTCGCTTATCCAGGCTTGCGTACTCTCCAACAAGGTTGAGGCACAGCAGGCGTTCAAGGACGAGAACGAGGAAGCCCAGATACAGCTTGCGTCTTTCGCCTACAGTGACATCAAGGACTCGGAGGTCAAGATTACGGATGACGACCTTCAGAAGAAGTACGACGAGCTGAAGGCTGCGTTCAAGCAGACCGTCGAGACACGCGACCTCAAGTATGTTGCATTCCAAATCAAGGCTTCTACGGCTGACCGCAACGCTCTCACTAAGGAGATGAACGACTACCAGAAGCAGCTTGCCGCAGCCGACGATCCTTCTTCGGTGGTAAGTAAGAGCGGCTCGCAGCTCCAGTACACTGGAGTTCCGGTCAGTTCGACGGCTTATCCTACCGACATCGCAGCCAAGTTGGACTCGATGGCAGTTGGTACGTCGGGCGTATTTGAGACGACTTCCGACAACACCATGAACGTCGTACGCCTTATGTCCAAGTCTTCCCTCCCTGACTCCGTGCAGTACCGCCAGATTCAGGTGATGGCGCAGACCACCGACGAGGCGCGCGCCAAAGCCGACAGCATAACGAGCGCGCTTGAAGGCGGAGCCAACTTCGAGGACATTGCCAAGAAGTACGGGCAGACGGGCGAGAAGGTATGGCTTACGGGACAGAACTACGAGGGCACGACTACGTTCAACTCCGAGAGCCGCACGCTGCTGCTCTCTCTGCTCAACGGCGATGTCAACAAGGTGCAGAACCTAAAGCTCGACGAGGGAAACATCATCGTCCAGGTGGTAGACCGCAAGGCTTTCAAGCCGAAGTACGTGGCAGCCGTGGTCAAGAAGACAATAGACTTCTCCAAGGGAACACGTTCGGCTGCCTACAACAAGTTCAGCGAGTTCGTGACCAAGAGCACCACGCTTGACGCGCTTCAGAAGAACGCCCGCAAGTATGGATACACCGTCCAGGAGGACAACGACATCACTACGGCAGCCCATACCATAGGGCAGGTCGGCGGAGCCGGCATCAAGGAAGCCCTTAAGTGGGTATGGAAGGCGGACGAGGGCGATATGTCGCCGCTTTACGAGGCAGGCGACAACGACTATCTCCTTGTCGTATATCTTGGGAAAGTGCATCCCGCAGGCTACCGCGGACTCGACGACCCGCAGGTCAAGGAGATCGTCCGCCGGGAGGTTCTCAAGGACAAGAAGGCTGAAATCATAATGGCGAAGCTCAAGGGCGTGAACTCCGTGCAGGCTGCTCAAGGAAAGGGCGGCAAGGTTTCCACCGTTGAGAAGGTGACGTTCTCGTCACCAGCATTCGTAACGACCACGGGTGCCGCAGAGCCAGCGCTGTCCGGAGCTGTCGCACGTACCGCAAAGGGTCGCTTCGTGAGCGCACCGGTGAAGGGCAATGCCGGGGTATACGTCTTCCAGGTTATCAACAAGTCCATGAGGGCTGGCGTGAAGTACAACGAGCAGCAGCAGATGCAGAGTTGCGCCATGCAGTCGATGCAGCTTCTCCAGTCGTTCATCAGCGACTTGCAGCAGAAGGCTGACATAGTTGACAACCGCTACTTGTTCTTCTAACGGATAGAGTCTAACGAAAAATCACTATATCTTTGAATGTGGAGGGCTGATGACAAATGTTTCGTCAGCCCTCCTTTTCGTCATGCCTTCCCTGCGACTATACATTATTATATAGGGAAGGTCAGACCGACCTCCCCGTGGAACCCAACACGACATCCCCGTACGGGGAGGAACTCTGACAGGGAAAGTCGGATATAATCTGACCGGACACCCATCCGCTTGGAGGGGCTGGGGAATGTCTCCCGACAGGCGGATTCAATCACGAATCCAGCCAATCAACATTACGAATACAAGTAAACTACAATCAAGACAACCCATGATTTACCCACAGAACTACGAGCAGAAGACCGGCTTCGACCAGGTGCGCGAGATGCTCAAGTCCCGCTGCCTGTCACCGCTCGGGCAGAGCCGCGTAGACGCGATGGGCTTCAGCACCGACACCGACGCGCTGAACACCATGATGCGCCAGACCGCCGAGATGCGCCGCATAAAAGCCGCGGACGACTCGTTCCCCCTTGACAACTTCGCCGACATGCGCCCCACGCTGAAGCGCATACGCCTCGAAGGCACGCACATGGAGACCGACGAGCTGTTCGCCCTGCGCCGCTCGCTCGACACGGCGGCGCGGCTGACCGAATACCTACGCCGCGCCGACACCGGTGCCGACGGAGCCGACGCCTACCACTATCCGGCTCTCGCGGCACTCACCGAAGGCGTGCAGTCGTTCCCGACCATCACCGCGCGCATAGACCAGTTGCTCGACAACCACGGCAACGTACGCGACACCGCGTCACCCGAGTTGTCGCGTATCCGCACCGAACTTTCCCGCGCCGAGGGCAGTGCCTCCCGGACGCTCTACTCCATACTTCGCTCGGCACAGGACGGCGGACTCGTGGAAAGGGACGTAGCCCCCGCCCTGCGCGACGGGCGGCTTGTCATACCTGTGGCACCAGGGTTGAAGCGCAAGATACCCGGAATTGTCCACGACGAGAGCGCGTCCGGACGGACGGTCTACATCGAGCCTGCCCAGGTAGTAGAGGCGAACAACCGCATACGCGAGCTCGAGAACGACGAGAAGCGCGAGATACTCCGCCTGCTCGCCGAGGTGACGAAGGCCGTCCGCCCGCACTGGCGCGAGCTGCTTGGAACATACGAGTTCCTCGCCGACATAGACTTCGTGCAAGCCAAGGCAGCGTTCGCAGAAGCCTTCCGCGCCTTCGAGCCGGAGCTGAAGCCGGAGCCTTACGCCGACTGGATCGGGGCGAGACACCCCCTGCTCGAACGGCACTTGCAGGGCAACATAGTACCGCTCGACCTGAAACTCACACCGCGGCAGCGCATTCTCATAATATCCGGACCCAACGCCGGAGGCAAGAGTGTCTGCCTGAAGACGGTGGGGTTGCTCCAGTACATGGCGCAGTGCGGGCTGCCGGTGCCCATGTCGGAGAGGTCGACCGTGGGTACGTTCGCCGACATCATGATCGACATAGGCGACGAGCAGAGCCTTGAGAACGACCTCTCGACATACTCCTCACACCTGAGGAACATGAAGGAGATGATGCGCCACGCCACACGCCGGACCCTCATTCTCATCGACGAATTCGGCACGGGAACAGAGCCGCAGATAGGCGGCGCGATAGCCGAAAGCGTGCTCAAGCAGTTCTGGAAGGGGAAGTCCTGGGCGGTGATAACCACCCACTACCAGAACCTGAAGCTCTTTTCCGAATCGCACGCGGGGGTTGCCAACGGAGCGATGCTCTACGACCGCAACCTCATGCAGCCGCTTTTCAAGCTCGCGATAGGGCAGCCCGGATCATCGTTCGCCATAGACATAGCCCGCAAGACGGGCATTCCCGAAGAGGTCATCAGGGACGCGGCTGCCATCGTAGGCTCCGACTACATAGAGAGCGACCGCTACCTTCAGGACATCGTGCGCGACAAGCGGTACTGGGAATCGAAGCGTACAGCCATACACCAGCAGGAGAAGGAACTCCGCAAGGCGCGCGAACGCTACGAGCGCGAGCTCGAGACCGTGGAGCAGTCGCGCCGCGAGATACTCGCAGAAGCGCGCCGCAAGGCTGACGAACTCCTCGCCGAGGCAAACAGGAAGATAGAGAACACTATACGCGAGATACGCGAGACCCAGGCAGAGAAGGAGGACACCCGCCGCCTCCGCGCCGAGCTTGCCGGATTCGCCGAGGCTGTTGACCGTGGAGAGATGCCCGCTAACTCAAACGGCAGACAAGTCAAAAAGAAGTCCTTCGGCACCATGACCGACTCGGACTTCGCCCGCCGCGTCGAGCAGATAGAGCGGCGAAGGCAACGCCACGAGCGGCGCAAGGCAGACAAGGCTGCCCGTCAGACCGCCGCCGCGCCAAAGGCGGAGGCGATCGCCGCAGGCTCGCAAGTCCGCATCAAAGGCACCACCACCGTGGGCACGGTCCAAGCCGTTGCCGGAACCACAGCCACGGTCCTGTTCGGCACCATGCCTGCCACCGTAGACACCGCGCGGCTCGAACGCGCGCCGTCGTCAGCCGCCGCGACGCCGGAGAAACAGCCCGGCTCGCTCAACAACCTCCAGACATTCCAACCCTCAAGCCGCGTGACCCGCACCACGATAGACGAGCACAGCCGCCAGTTCCGCCCCGAGATCGACGTACGCGGAATGCGCGCCGACGACGCGCTTCAAGCCGTACAGAGATACATCGACGACGCGATAATGACCGGCGCGCCCACCGTCCGCATACTCCACGGCAAGGGCAACGGCATTCTGCGCGCCCTGATACAGCAGTACCTGCGCACCGTGCCAAACGTAGTTTCCGCCCACGACGAGGACGTACGCTTCGGAGGAGCGGGCATAACAGTGGTCGAACTATGACGAAGAACCCCCAGCTCCGCGCGCTGCTACGCCTCGCGGTGCCCTCGATAATCTCCAACGTCACGGTGCCGCTTCTCGGGCTCGCCGACCTCGCAATCACCGGACACATAGGCTCCGAGACCTACATCTCCGCCATAGCCACGGGCACGCTGATATTCAACACCGCCTACTGGCTGTTCGGGTTCCTGCGCATGGGCACGAGCGGACTCACCGCCCAGGCATACGGGAGGCGGTCACTCCGCGACGCGGACCGCGCCCTCGGCACGTCGCTCGCGACCGCCGCCGCGACAGGACTCCTCATGATACTCCTCCAGACCCCGCTGCTAAGTCTGATGACCCTCGCCCTCGGCACGCCCGGGGACGCCCTGCCGCACGTGGAGGAATACTGCCGGATAGTAGTCTACGGAGCCCCCGCGGTACTCGCGCTTTACGCCATGAACGGATGGTGCATAGGCATGCAGGACACGCGGCTTCCCATGGTAGTGGCAATAGTCCAGAACCTTGTCAACATAGCCGCGAGCCTCGTACTCGTGTTCCGTATGGGGTGGAACATCAGCGGAATAGCCGCCGGCACGCTCATCGCGCAGTGGGCTGGCGTGCTGCTGACAGCCGCCGGCATGACCGTAGTCCGCCGCCGAGCCTGCCGCCGTTGGGCGGAGGCACAAGCACCGAAGCCCTATGCTCCGGACACGGCTACCGTCGCGACCATTTGGGAGAATCCCGCCGACTCCGCCCGTGAGACCGCCTGGCAGTATGCGAGAAGGTTCGCCGCCATAAACCGCGACATCTTCCTCCGCACGCTCTGCCTGGTCGTTGTCAACGCGGCATTCACCGCCTACGGCTCGCGCCAGGGCACCATGACGCTCGCCGTCAACGCCCTGCTCATCACGCTATACACCATATTCTCATACTTCATGGACGGATTCGCATATGCCGGCGAAGCCCTCGGCGGACGCTACTGCGGCGCGCGCGACCACGACTCGCTGGGCAGCCTCGCCACGCTCCTGCGGCGGGTCGGAGCGGCAATGGCTCTCGCCTTCACACTCCTGTACTGCGTCTGCGGCACTCCGCTCCTGCGTCTGCTCACGTCATCGCCCGAGGTCGTGACCGCCGCCGAGCCATACCTGCCCCTCGCAGCCCTGATACCAGTGTGCGGATTCCTCGCTTTCGTATACGACGGACTCGCCGTCGGCATCACCGCCACGCGGCAGATGCTGCTCTCCACGGCTCTTGCGGCGGCAGTGTTCTTCGGCAGCTACTACGCGCTCGCCCTCGGTCTCCATATCGGCAACTACGCCCTGTGGACCGCGTTCCTCCTCTTTCTCGCAACCCGCGGGCTGGTCTTGCTCGCCGCGCTCCGCCCGCGCCTGCGGTAGGGTTTCCCTACGGCAGTAGTCGTGTTCCCCCGCTTCTGCTATCGTGTTCCCCCCCGCTGCTGCGGTAGGGTTCCCACACGAGGGCGGGTCGCGTTCCGCCTTCGTGCTTGTCGGGTTGCCCGCCGACCCGTTTTTAAATTATATACCAACTGTTTTTAAATTATAGGCTAACTCTTTTACAGTTCCCCGTCCGCCTCATCTTAAAATCATAGGCAACTATTTTACAGTTGCCATACCAGCACATTCTTAAATAGTATGCCAACTATTTTACAGTTTCCATGCCTGCACATTCTTAAATAGTATGCCAACTATTTCAAAGTTGCCCCGTCAATCCATATTAAAATTACTGGCAACTGTTTTGCCGTTAACATACTAACCCACTTAAAAATTATATGACAACTATTTTACAGTTTCCATGCCTTCACGTTCTTAAATAGTATGCCAACTATTTCAAAGTTGCCCCGTCAATCCATATTAAAATTACTGGCAACTGTTTTGCCGTTGACCTGCCAACCGATTTTTAATTTCCAACCAACCAGTTTTCAATTTCCAACCAACCGATTTTCAGTTACCAGTCAGACTCATTCCGAGTTACCCGGGGTTCTATTTAGTCCCTCCCCACGAGGGACTAACGTCTCACCTAGCTGGGACTAATGTCCCTCCCTGGGAGGGACTAACGTCTCACCTAACTGGGACTAATGCCCTCCCTTGGAGGGACTTTTTAGTTCCATTGGTATGTATATCGTACTTTCCTATGATTCTGTGTGATGATTTCCCTGTAAGTATAATGTATTTAGGCTGGAAGTATGATGTGTTTAGGCTGGAAGTAAGTGCGCGTTAGGCGGTGGCGGGTATGCGCTTTCCTGGGCATTTGATATTGGATAGGGCTGGGTGGCGGGCATGAAAAAAGGCGACAGGCAGGCCGTCATGCCTGCTTGCCGCCACGTGGGTTCTTGGTTTTCTATAATTGTGCCGCGGGGAAAGTCTGCGCCGCCTTGCCTTTCCGTCCAATGGCGTATCCCGCTATTTTGGGTGCCGCTTCCCCGTCATTCCTGAATCGCTTCGCCGTCATTCCTTGCCGGTCTTTGCCGCCGTCTTGCGTGCGGCTTTCGGCTTCGCTGCCTTCGCCTTGCCGGCGGACTTTGATGCCGCGGCGGGGGCGGAGGACTTTGCCTTGCCCCTCTCGAGGCGTGCGCGCAGGCGGTCTTCCTCGTCCTGCATCTTGGTTATCTTGGTCTGGAGCCGCTCGATTTCCTTCTCCTTCATCGCCAGGTCGTCACCCTGGTTCTTTATGGTTGTGAGTAGCGAGTTCAGCTCGTCGTTGTCTATGTCGTCGGGGTATAGGCTGCTCACCCGGCTTAGGAAGTCGCCGAGGATGTTCATATAGTTCGTGAACGCGTCGAAGGGCGAGGAGTATATGCCCCGGTCGAGTCCTACGTTGCTCGGCTTGGTGGTCATGAACCGGAAATTGTTGCTTGCCTGAAGGTAGTCCCAGTCCTGGTTGATGCGCGGATCGTTGGCTATGCGCACTCGGTCTGCCACGGAGTATAGCTTGTCGAACGCCTCGCGCTGCATGGGATTGCCCAGCCAGCAGCTCACGTCGCGCTCCTCGTCTACCCAGCTCAGCGTGTCCGGCACTTCGAGTTCCCCCACGCTCTTGACCGCCGAACATATCTCCGACGGTGTTGAGAAGGTTATCCCCTTTGCCTTGGCGCAGGCGGGTATGGCGTGCAGGAAGTCGAGGATGTTGCTCGACAGCGGCTGGGCTATGCCGAGTGCGGAAAGCTCCATGAATATGTTGACGACCTCCTCCTCGGGTGGGAGCGCGGCTATCTCGTCGACGTACTTGTCGGCGAAGAGCGGGTACTCGTCCCACTCGCGGTTGTTGAAGCGGAGGGATATGTCGTCGCTGAGTTTCACGTCTCGCAGCAGCAGCTTCAGGTTGGGAGCCAGCGCGCAGTTGTAGACGTAGTGCGGGCTCTTCCAGCCGAGTACGTGCTTGGCTCCCTCGGTGAGCATGCCTCGGAATCCCATCTGGGCTGCCTGCAACCCTATGTCGTCGCTGTATATGAGCGAGGAGTTGCGCAGTACGGTCGGCTTGCGTCCGAAGTATTCCTCTATCTTGGCTGCCTGCTTCCTGACGTCGGCTGCGAACGCGTCGGAGTTGGCGAGGGACGATAGTCCGTGGGAGTATGGCTCGGCGAGAAACTCCACGCAGCCGGTGTCGTTCAGCTCCTGGAGCTTGTCGAGCACCTGCGGAGCGTGCATCTCCAGCTGCTCCATTCCCACTCCCGAAAGCGAGAAGGCGACCTTGAAGTACTTGCCGTTCTCCTGTATCATGCGCTGCAGGGTCTCGAGGGCTGGCATGTAGCTGTGCTCGGCTATGTAGCTTATGCTGTGCTCGTTCTCGTAGTCGTCGTAATAGTAATGGTCGGTTCCGATGTCGAAGAAGCGGTACCGCTTCAGGTGTATGATCTGGTGTATCTCGAAATATAGACAGATTGTTCTCATAATGGGTCTTGCTTTTATCTGGTTTGAAATGTTGGTTTAAGGTTTGAGCGGGCTTGCCTTGCGCTGGTTCGCGAACTGCCTTACGCTGGTTTCCGACCTGCCTGTCGGTGGTTCTTTCAGGCTTTGAGGCTTGCCCGGTTAGGGCTTGCCGGTTATTTCCAGCCGAGCGTGCGCAGGTAGAGTTCGCGTATCCACCTGCCCACCTTCTCCCACGTGATCTGCGCGACCTCGTGCTTTCCTTCCTCCGAGAGGTAGTTGAAGAGGCTGTCGTTGTGGCAGATGCTGTATATGGCGTCGGCGAGCGCGTGAATGTCCCAGTAGTCCACCTTTATGCAGTTGGTCAGTATCTCGGCGCAGCCGCTCTGCTTGGAGATTATCGTCGGCGTTCCGCACTGCATGGCCTCAAGCGGCGATATTCCGAACGGCTCGCTGACCGACGGCATGACGTACACGTCCGAGTCCTTCAGGCATTCGTAGACTTCCTTTCCGCGCATGAACCCGGGGAAGTGGAACCTGTCGGCGATCCTTCGCTCTGCCACAAGGTTTATCATTTGGTTCATCATATCGCCCGAACCCGCCATGCAGAAGCGGACGTGGCGCGTGCGGTGCAGTACCATGTTGGCTGCCTCGACGAAGTATTCCGGTCCCTTCTGCATGGTTATGCGTCCGAGGAACGTCACCACCTTGTCCTTGCCCTCGTGGTTGGGGCGGGGTATCGCCTCGTTCTTCGGACTTAGCGGGTATACGGCGTTGTGCACCGTGAACACCTTACGAGGGTCCTGGTGGTACTGGTTTATGACCGTGTTGCGCGTCAGGTCGGACACGCACATGATGCAGTCGGCGTTGTCCATGCCGTCCTTCTCTATTGAGTATACTGTCGGGTTGACGTGTCCGCGGCTGCGGTCGTAGTCGGTGGCGTGCACGTGTATGCACAGGGGCTTCCCGCTGACCTGCTTGGCATGTATGCCGGCAGGGTATGTGAGCCAGTCGTGGGCGTGGATTATGTCGAAGTCGAACGTCCGTGCCACCACTCCCGCTATTATCGAATAGTTGTTTATCTCCTCGTGCAGGTTGCCTGGATAGCCGCCGGCGAACTCCATAGCGCCGAGGTCGTTGACGTTCATGTAGTTGAAGTCGGCGTATATGTGGTCGCGGAGCTTGTAGTAGAGGTCTGGGTTCATGATGTTGCCAACGCGGTTGTTCACATAGTCCCAGTTGACATCGCGATATGCGATAGGCACGCAGTTCATTGCCACGATGTTGGCAAACGTATGGTCTTCGTCGCCGAACGGCTTAGGAAGGCATAGGGTAATCTCGACGTCTCCTTGTGCGTGCAGTCCTTCCGATATTCCGAAATTGGCAGTAGCGAGTCCGCCGTATACGTGGGGAGGATACTCCCAACCAAACATTAGTACTTTCATTTCGAGCCCTCCGTGTTAAAGTCGTATTTCTCAAGTAGTTCCATAGTGCGCAGAATCTCAGCCACGTTCATGGCGAATGAGATCGCGCCTCGTCCGGTGAACGGCGGATTGCCGTCGAAGAGTTCGGGTATCGTACCCACGCAGCCTTGGAACATCTCGTCCTCGTAGCCCACCATCTGCCGTTCGACGAAGCTCAGGCGCGTACGTTTGTATATCTTCAGGCAGGCCTCGAGGTAGAAGCCTCCGAGCCACGGCCATGCCGTGCCCTGGTGGTAGGCGTAGTCGCGTTGCGCCTGCGGTCCGACGTACATCGGGTTGTAGCCACTGCTCTTTGGCGACAGGCTGCGCAGTCCCTTTGGCGTTAGCAGTTCCCGGGTGCATACGTCGAGTACGGCTTTTTGCTGTGCCGGGTTTAGCGGTGAGTAGTCGAGCGCAATGGCGAATATCATGTTCGGGCGCACGCTCCAGTCGGTATTGTCGCCATCTACATAGTCGAACAGATAGCCGTATTCGTTTAGGAACGTATCCACGAACGCCGTCTTCACTTGCTCGGCTTCTTTCTCCAGGTGCTCTACGTCCTTTGAGCTTTTATCCAGGGCTGCAAGGTCGGCGCAGAACCGCAAGGCGTTATACCATAGTGCGTTGAACTCCACGATATAGCCGGTACGTGGCACGACAGGAAGCCCATTGGCAGTCGAGTTCATCCATGTCATTGCTTCCTCACGTCCGCCGTCAACATACAGGAGCCCGTTGTCCTCGACCTTCATGTGTGGGTGCTTGTTGCTTTCGATGAACTTCATGATGTCCTTGAGGAACTTTCCGTACATCTTTAGGCTGCGCTCCTTTCCTACCTCGTTAGTGTATTGTTGTATCGCCCATATGCACCACAACGGTACGTCTGGACGGTCAATCTCGTAAATAGGGTAGGTGATTTCCTTTCCTGTTATAAACTGCCTGAGAGCTTTCTCGGCAGACTGCATGACTTTCTCGAAGTAACTGACTTCCTCTATCGACAGCGTCAAGCCTGGCAATGCGATAAATGTGTCCCGTGCGCGGCTCTTGAACCATGGATAGCCTGCAAGTATGTATCTCTCGTCGCCACGGCGGTTGTGGAATTGGTGGGCGGCTGTTACGAGGCAGTTAAGGAAGTTGCTTCGTGGGTGTCGGTCTTCGACCTCCTTGTCAAACAGCTTTTTGAGAGAGCCAGTAGCCGAATCCTTTGTTGATGCGGCGAACACGACGCTTTCGCCCTTGCGCATCGGCATCTCAAAGTAACCTGGTACGTATAAGTCCTCGTTAGAGGCGTAACCGCGTTCTTGTTCTTTTGGATATTCGATGCCACGATACCAGTCAGGATTGAATATGAACTGGTTTTTCTTTGAGAATTGCATGTACAGTTCTGGATACCCTGCATACATACATGTCTTTATGCCATTTTCGACTTCTTGATAGTCGCGACTTGCAGTCGAATTCTCATGTGTGAACTGGCGTACGCTTCTGAAAGCCAGGAACGGGCGGAAACGGAGAATCGTCTGGCTATGCGCGTCAACAAGGGTGTATCGTATAAGTATCCTGTTTTCGTAGTGCTGGAAGACGACTTCTTTCTTTAGTATGACTCCGCCGACGCGATATGTAGTAGAGGGGACTTTCTCTATGTCGAATTCCCGTATATACTTGTGTCCAGTTGGACTGTATACGTTGCCTTGATATTTGTGCAATCCAAGGTTGAATTCCGCTCCATGCTGTACGACTGTTACGTCAAGAGAGGACAGTAGCACATGGTTGTCGTCGTCAAGCTCAGGCACGGGCACAACCAATAATCCGTGATAACGTCTTGTATTGCAATCAACGATGGTTGAGCATGAGTATGCGCCAGAACGGTTCGTACGCAGCAATTCCCTCGGAAGACTCTCTTGGAGGTTTGTCATCAAGGCTTTTTCAAATCGCAGATAACTACTCATATTGATTAAGGTTTACATTTTGGTTTTAGTTCTCTTTTGACAAGAGGTTGATGCGCTTGCACATCTTTACTGCACAAAACTACTATAATTATTTGATCTGTGCAAAGCTTTGAGCATTTATTTTTATAAAATGACGTATTATGTCTTGTATATGACAAAAATATTAAGTCTGATAGTATTGCCGTTTACGGCATCATGAAGTTTATGGCATCAGGCTCTATAGTTATTCGGAACTCTCCGACAGGTGTTGAACTTATAAGTCGTCCGTCGATACCTACCAGTGCTGAATCGTGTGCCAAGAATTTTACCTCTTTGGTTCTGTATGGGTGTACGGAACGATGGTTTAAAAATTCTCCTTTGACAAATAAGAATATACCCTCGAAAAGCTGTGTTATTCTTGGATGATATACGACGCTTACATCGAAGAATCCATTGTATGGTACGGCATTAGGTGTCTGCCCATAGCCAAGTGCATTACCGATGCATATGGTCATAATCCTACGGTTTATATCCTCATTGTTTATCTTGATGTGCATCTTGTAATCCAGTCGTTGGAATATCATCAATATGAACGAGAATATGAACGATAGGGCACGTGATCCAAAGATATGGTGTGTTTGGCGGCGTAGGTTCATTATAGTGGCTATCAGACCTACGTTTACGCAATTTATGAAATATCTGTGACAGTTTTGCCTTTTCTTGTTTTTGTATCTGACACATCCTAAGTCTACGCGCCTGATACAATGCTTCTTTAGTCCCCTTATGGTCCCCTCTACATTATTCTCTTGGATATTCCAAAAGTGTGCAAAGTCGTTCATTAGTCCGTTGGGTATTAGTCCTAAGGCTATTTCATCTCGTACTTTTTTGTCCGTCATCATGAGAGTGTTGACAGCATCGTTTAGAGCAGAATCACCACCGACTATTACAATTGTCTTATAGCCGTTGTTGATCATCATCTTTACAATACGGTCAACGCTTCCGGAGTTCTCACTTTGGATTTTGTCAAAGTCAATATGGTTCTCGGTAAGGGCGTGTTCTATGCGCTCCCATCGTTTTTCTGAATTCCCCAATAGTCCGCCTTTTGGACAATATATTATTCCCCAACGTGTTGTTTCTACTGCCATAACTTTAATACTTCATTGATTTTTGTTTCTGTTGAAAGAGAGGCATCTATCCAATGTATGATAGTACCACGTCGTTCCATACCTCTGAACCATGTCATCTGCCTTTTGGCAAACTGATGTATCGCAATTTCAAGTTGCTTGAACATTTCGTCATAAGTGAGCTTGCCTAGAATATATAAGGTTATGTATTTGTATTCCAATCCATAATATATAAGGTCTTTAGGTTCTATACCTTTTGCAAGTAATCCTTTTACTTCTGATACCATTCCTTCCTCAAGTCTTATGCGTAGTCTTTTGGTAATTTTCTTGCGGCGTAAATCACGGTCAATGGCTATCCCTATCACCAATGAATCTACTGGGGAAATTATACGCTCGCGGGTTGGGGTATGCAGGTTGTATTCCTCAATTTCTATGGCACGTATGGCTCGTTGGCAAGAATCGACATCAGTCTTGTTGTGCATCACTGCCCCCGTTTGTTCCTTAAGGTCTTGTAGAATTTTGGTTAGTTCTTCAAGGGTCTTGCCTTCAAGCTCTTTCCTAAGCTTGTGATTTTGTGGGACAGGCGATAGAGAATATCCTTTTAATACGGACTCTATGTAAAGCCCGGTTCCTCCGCAGAGTATAGGTAACTTTCCACGTCCAGTGATGTCAGTGTATGCTTCGTAAAAGTCTTGTTGATAACGGAAAAGATTATATTTCGTACCAGGCTCACAGATGTCTATTAAATGATATGGAACCAACTCTCCATTTACCATATAGTCGTCAATATCTTTACCTGTTCCAATTGTCATTCCACGATAGATCTGGCGACTGTCCGCCGATATTATCTCGGCTCCAAGCCTATACGCCAAAGACGCAGCAAGCCGAGTCTTGCCGCTTGCAGTAGGACCGAGTATGGTTATCATTCTTTTCACGGCACAAATATAATCATTTTTAATCAAACGTCAAAAGAAAGATATTGGTTTCTGGAACAGTAAAAAAGAAAGGGCACACTAAAAATAGTATGCCCTTATTATTAAATAGAACTTAATCCTTCTTAAGCGTCTGGAATTAGTTCAGCTCTGCGAAGTACTTGATTGTGCGAACCATCTGTGAGGTGTAAGAGTTCTCATTGTCATACCAAGAAACTACCTGAACCTCATATGTGTCGTCGTCAAGCTTGACTACCATTGTCTGTGTTGCGTCGAACAGAGAACCGTAGCGCATACCGAGTATGTCGCTTGAAACGATTTCTTCGTCATTGTAGCCGAAGCTTTCGTTAGCTTCTGCCTTCATTGCTGCGTTGACACTCTCAACAGTAACATCCTTGCCCTTTACTACTGCATAAAGCAGAGTCGTAGAACCGTCTGGAACAGGAACGCGCTGCGCTGCGCCAATCAGCTTGCCATTCAGTTCAGGAAGAACGAGACCGATAGCCTTTGCTGCACCAGAAGAAGCAGGAGTGATATTGCAAGCACCTGCACGGCTGCGGCGAAGGTTGCCCTTGCGCTGTGGACCGTCAAGAATCATCTGGTCACCAGTGTAGGCATGAATGGTCTGCATTATACCAGCCTGGATTGGATATTTGTCGTTCAGAGCCTTTGCCATAGGAGCAAGGCAGTTGGTTGTGCAAGAAGCAGCACTGATAATTTGGTCGTCCTTGGTAAGGGTTTCGTTGTTTACATTGAAGACAATTGTCTTGAGGTCGTTGCCTGCAGGAGCTGAAATAACGACTTTCTTTGCGCCTGCATTGATGTGTGCCATGCTCTTGTCTTTTGATGTATAGAAACCTGTGCACTCAAGAACAACGTCAATGTCAAGAGCCTTCCAAGGCAGGTTGGCTGCGTCCTTTTCCTTATAGATGGTAATCTTTTTGCCATCTACAGCTATGAAACCAGCTGCCTCCTTGCCGTTTTCTGTGAAAGGAGTATCGTCAAATGTAACGGTATGAACTGGCTTCTCGCCGATAACGCCTTGGTATCCACCATGTGTGGTGTCGTACTTCAGCAGTTGTGCAAGCATTTTCGGGCTTGTAAGGTCGTTGATTGCAACAACGTCATAGCCGGGTGCTGCGAACATCTGGCGGAATGCGAGACGGCCGATACGACCGAAACCATTAATAGCTACTTTTACCATTTTGTTTTGTTTTATGTTAAAGTTGTTAGAAAATAATTCTCTGTTTTTTAATGTCCTAAGACATTTTCTTTTTGTTTCGGGCACAAAGATACGAATTTATTCTTAATTTTGCAGTTGCAATGACTATTAAACAATATTAAAAATGGTATAGCTTGTCAATTCTGGCAGGTCAAGTTTACAAAACAAGTTGGCAAAATAAAATCCATATAGCTTATGAGTAGTTTTTTCAAAGAATTTAAGCAGTTTGCAGTTAAAGGGAACGCTGTTGACATGGCTGTAGGTGTTATTATCGGTGGAGCGTTTGGCAAGATAGTGTCTTCACTTGTCGATGATGTTATTATGCCTCCGATAGGTTGGCTTATTGGAGGTGTGAACTTTTCAGACTTGAAGGTAACGTTACCTGCGAAAAAAATTGTTGATGGAATAGAAATGCAGGCAGCAACTATCAATTATGGAACGTTTCTCCAGACACTTATCGATTTTGTAATTATCGCCTTATGCGTATTCTTAATGATAAAGGGGATCAACGGACTCACTCACAAGAAAGAAGAACCTACATCACCACCAGAACCGACCTCTACTGAGAAATTGTTGGCAGAGATACGTGATGAGTTGAAGAAGCGATGAAATGCAAGGCATTGAATTGACAGAATCAAAGCATTGACTTCGGAAAGTTGTTATAGTTCAAGGTTATAATAGAAAGCATCGAAATGGAATTGAATTTCACGAGCGTAGCACTTGCAGCGTGCACGTTTCTCATAATTGGTTTGTGCCACCCGTTGGTTATAAAGACAGAATACTATTTTGGTACCCGCCCTTGGTGGCTTTGGCTCGTTGGCGGATTGGCTGCCGTTTGTGGGGCTTTATTTGTAGAGAATGATTTTCTGTCGACGTTGCTTGCTGTCTTTGGGGCATCGCTGTTGTGGGGTATAGGTGAACTTTTCTCACAGAAAAAACGCGTGGAACGAGGTTGGTTTCCCAAAAATCCTAAGCGTGTGAATGAATATAGGCAAGAACATGTATAGATGGCATCATGAAGACGTCACTAATATTGATAGGCAAGACTACTGACAAGCACTTTTCTGCGAGCATTGATGAGTACAAAAGCAGGTTGGCTCATTATATGCCTTTTGAAATTAATGTGCTTCCTGCCTTGAAGAACACCAAGTCGCTATCAGAACAACAGCAAAAGGAAAAAGAGGGCGATTCTATCCTTAACGCAATCAGTCCATCAGACTATGTGGTACTCCTTGACGAGCATGGAACTGAACGGCGCAGTGTTGAGTTTGCGCAATGGTTGGAAAAGAAACGTGGAGTAGGGCGCAATTTGAAGTTTGTCATAGGAGGTCCGTATGGATTCTCTGACAATGTATATAGACGGGTTGACGAGCAGATTTCTCTATCTCGCATGACATTCTCCCATCAGATGGTACGGCTCGTGTTCATCGAACAGTTGTATCGCGCTTGTACTATTATCAAAGGCGAGCCATATCATCATGAATAGATGTTGAGATTGTCGTATATTATTCGAGCAAATTATGATGAATCAATCGGTAAAATAAAAGTCTCCATTTCTTTGCCATGCCATTTGATAATGGTATCTTTGCATTCAATTTTGAAGATTATATCTGAAACATGAGGAAAAGTAATCATAAAAGACGGCAATACGGTAGAAAAAATAAAAAGGTTAGATTTGGCAAACGTAGGTTTATCATTTGTTTCTTTGGCATAGTCGCAATGTTGGCATTGGTTCGTATCCTGTTTCCTTCAGTTGCGGGCAACAAGGAAACCGAAGATAAAGTGCAGGAAGATGTGGTGAAGGCTGGTACTGATACGGACTCTCTCGGAACAAACAAGAGGGCACAAGTTGATATTGTAAGGGATAAAGCAGTCGTATTCTTTGATGATGACGGGGCTAAGGCGAAGCACAGGCTAAAGGGCGTCTGGAGTTATAAGGATTGTGCTTCAGACTCGAATGCGGCACACCTCGTCGGTGCGCGCCAATATGGCGTTGTCCCAGTTGAAAATGCCGCAGATGCAGAAAAACGCAAGAAAGAGCTTGTCTATATTGGCAGTAATCCGTTTTATACGGTGCGCAAGCTTCAGAGCAGTATACCATATCTCGTTCCACGTGCCGCGGTCTTGCTGCAAGATATAAGCCGCAACTTTATGGACAGCCTGGAGATAAAGGGCGTGCCCCTTCAGAAACTTGTCGTAACGAGCGTGCTTCGCAGCAAGGAAGATGTCGTCAAGTTAGGCAAGCATAACAAGAATGTGTCACCAAACAGCTGCCATGTCTATGGAACAACGTTTGACATAAGCTATACTCACTTCGTCCCACTGCAAGGGCGTGTCAATGACGACCGCCTTAAACGTACCCTTAGCGAAGTGCTGCGTGACCTTCGCGAGCAGAAACGCTGTTACGTGAAGTACGAGCTTCACCAGGCATGTTATCATATAACGGTAAGATAGAAAACTGACGGTCGTGAACTTTGAAATTCACGACCGTCAGTTTATTATTTCACGAACGTGAAATAAAAATTCACGTTCGTCATTTCCTGAGTTCACGGTCGTGAAATTAAAAAGTCACGACCGTGATTTCGTTTAGTATGCGAAGAGCGGATAGTCCTTCATGGTTGCGTTTACTTTCTCTTTTACCCGCTTGATGACTTGGTCGTTCTCAGGGTCTGCGAGCACTTCGTCTATTAGGTCGGCAATGAGGCGCATCATGTCTTCCTTGGCTCCACGCGTAGTCATGGCAGCCGTTCCGAGACGTATGCCCGAAGTCTGGAATGCAGAACGCTCGTCATAAGGAACCTTGTTCTTGTTGACCGTTATGTCTGCGGCTACAAGTGCGTTTTCTGCGACTTTGCCGGTAAGTTCCGGATACTTCTGGCGGAGATCGAGCAGCATTGAGTGATTGTCGGTTCCACCGCTGACGATACTGAAACCATGGTCTGTCAGAGCCTTGGCAAGTGTCTGCGCATTATTCTTCACCTGCGTGGCATATTCTTTCCAGCTTGGTTCAAGATTCTCGCCGAAGCCGACGGCCTTTGCTGCGATGACGTGCTCGAGGGGACCACCTTGGTTGCCAGGGAATACTGCCGAATTGAGCAGGGTGCTCATCTTCTTTACAATGCCTTTCTTGGTGGTCAGTCCCCATGGATTGTCGAAGTCCTTGCCGAGAAGTATGACGCCGCCGCGAGGACCGCGCAAAGTCTTGTGTGTAGTCGTAGTAACGATGTGGGCGTATTTTACAGGGTTCTTGAGCAGCCCCGCTGCAATAAGCCCTGCCGGGTGTGCCATGTCAATCATGAGCAACGCTCCGACTTCGTCGGCAATCTTGCGCATACGCTCATAGTCCCACTCACGACTGTAAGCCGAGCCTCCGCCAATAATAAGCTTTGGTTTGTGCTCGAGTGCGAGCCGTTCCATCTCGTCGTAGTCCACACGACCGGTCTCGCGGTTTAGCGTGTAGCCGATATGCTTGTAGAGAATACCAGAGGTGTTGACCGAGCTTCCATGTGAGAGATGCCCCCCCTGGTCGAGGTCGAGCCCCATGAAGGTGTCGCCCGGCTTCAGCACTGCAAGCAACACTGCTTGGTTTGCTTGCGCGCCGGAGTGCGGTTGGACGTTGGCATACTCGGCTCCAAAAAGTTTCTTGACACGCTCGATGGCGAGCGTTTCCACTTGGTCGACTACTTGGCAACCGCCGTAGTAACGTTTCCCTGGATAGCCTTCGGCATACTTGTTGGTCAGGTACGAGCCCATTGCTTCCATGACCTCGTCGCTGACGAAATTCTCCGAAGCTATAAGCTCCATTCCACGGAGCTGCCGTTGGTGCTCCTCCTCAATCAGATTGAAAATCTCAGGATCTCTTCTCATCTTTGTCCTTGTTGAAAATTGATATTTATAATGATTACTAAACCAGTTCGACGTTGTCTATCTTCTGTTCCTTGTCGCAGTAGTGGCACTTCACGATACCTTCCTTCTTGTCTATGACGTTGAAGATAGTCTCCATTGGCTCGTTGTTGGTTATGCACTTCGGATTGTTGCATTTGATAATGTCCCGGAGTTCATCGGGCGTTTCGACCCTCCGCTTTTCCACTACCTCGTAGTTGCGTATCGTATTGAGCACGATGTTTGGAGCTATGACGCTCAGGCGGTTTATCTCCTCGTCGGTGAAAAACTTGTCGCTAACCTTTATGATGCCTTTGCAGCCCATGATGTCCGACTTGAAATTGTAGCCTATCGTCACCGGGGTATCCATGTCTTGCAGGTGCAGCAGGTTGACGACTTGGAATGTCTTTCCTGTCGGTATGTGGTCTATGACGGTGCCGTTCTCGATGGCACTTACCAGTAATTCTTTCTTTGCCATGGCTATTCTATAATTGTATTGTCCTGTCTTACGTCATCGAGCGTTATGCCGAGGCAATAGCAGAAGATGGCCTCGCGTGCATAAAGCCCGTTCTTTGCCTGCTGGATATAGTAGGCATGTGGGTTCTCATCGACGGCATAGTCGATCTCATTCACGCGTGGCAGTGGGTGGAGTATGCGCATGTTGGTTTTGGCGTTCACCAGCATGTCGGTTGTGAGACGGTAGATGTCCTTTACGCGCTCGTATTCCATCAAGTCGGCAAAACGTTCCTTCTGCACCCGCGTCATATAGAGGATGTCAGCGTCGGCTATTTCGTCGGCGTTGAGAGCTGCGTGCTCGACGTATCTTATTCCGTGCGCGTCGCAATAGAGCTTGTACTCCTGCGGCATTGCGAGCTCCTTTGGTGCTATGAAGTGGAATGTGGGGTTGAAGTGGCGCATTGCCATGATAAGTGAGTGAACCGTGCGCCCGTATTTCAGGTCACCCACGAGGTAGATGTTGAGGTCGTCGAGCGTCCCCTGTGTCTGATAGATGGTGTAAAGGTCGAGCAGGCACTGGGAGGGGTGCTGGTGCGCTCCGTCGCCGGCGTTTATTATAGGCACTGGGGCGACCTCGCTGGCATATTGCGCCGCGCCCTCTATGTAGTGACGCATGGCTATAATGTCGGCATAGTTGCTCACCATCAGGATCGTGTCCTTCAGAGTCTCGCCCTTCGAGACGCTCGAGACTTTTGCGTCGGTGAAGCCTATGACCCGCGCGCCGAGGCGGTTAGCGGCTGTTTCGAAGCTGAGCCGCGTGCGTGTTGACGGTTCGTAGAACAATGTGGCTACGACCCGCCCCTTGAGTAATTCGCGATTGGGGTGCTTCTCGAATTCCCTCGCCATGCTTATGAGGTACAAAAGCTGGTCTTTCGAGAAGTCCTTGATAGTCACGAAGTCGTGCTTTTTCATATTTCTTTGGATAGCTTTTGAGTTTTCGACCGCTAAGGTACTGCTTTTTTCCGACACTGCGACCACCGCATTCCAAAAATACCACTGGTGGCGAATTTTTCCCTGCATTGCTTTTACAATCATTCAAGTTTTGCTATCTTTGCACAGTTTTACCGACGGTACATTCTATATGAGAAGACATTTCATCCACATTCTTTGGGTTTCGCTTATATCGGTGCTGTGTTTCCTGGCAGTGTTCTTCGTAGCCGTATGGAACGGTTGGATTGGCTACATGCCCGACATGGACGACCTTTCCAACCCTATAGACAAATATGCCTCACAGGTCTACTCGTCCGACGGGAAACTCATCGGAACCTGGAATATCGACAAGGAGAACCGCGTCGCCGTGGACTACAACAACCTATCGCCGCACTTGGTACACGCCCTCGTCGCCACCGAGGACGAGCGGTTCTACGATCACTCCGGGATAGACTTCATAGCCTTGGGACGCGCCATAGTGAAGCGCGGTATCCTCGGACGCGCCAGTGCGGGCGGCGGCTCCACGATAACGCAGCAGCTCGCTAAGCAGCTCTATTCGGAGAAGGCGCACAACACCGTAGAGCGTATGCTCCAGAAGCCCATAGAGTGGATAATAGCCATAAAGCTCGAGCGCCACTTCACCAAGGAGGAGATCGTGGCGATGTACTTCAACTACTTCGATTTCCTCAACAACGCGGTCGGCATCAAGCACGCGGCTAACACCTACTTCAACAAGGAACCGCGCAACCTGACCATAACCGAATCTGCCACGCTGGTGGGCATGTGCAAGAACCCGTCAATGTTCAATCCGCACCGTTACCCTGAGCGCTGCCTCTCGAGGCGCAACGTCGTGCTCCAGCAGATGCGCCGCTCGGGCTACATCACCGGGGCTGACTACGAGAGGTACTCCTCGGAACCGCTCGACGTGCCGGAGCACCTATACCGGGCGCGTGCCGTGGACGGTTCCGCAGCCTACTTCCGCGAGTTCCTGCGCAGGTACATGATGGCGCGCGAGCCGCAGAAGGAGGACTATCCGTCGTGGAACCAGCGGCAGTTCGTAATAGACTCCATAGCCTGGGCGCAGGATCCTCTATACGGTTGGTGCAACAAGAACTTCAAGCGCAACGGCGACCCGTACGACATCTACACCGACGGGCTGCGCGTCTTCACCACCATAGACACGCGCATGCAGCAGTATGCCGAGCGCGCTGTGCGCAAGCACGTCGGGGGGAGCCTGCAGGGGCAGTTCAACCAGGAGATGAGGTTCAAGGCGAACGCGCCGTTCTCATCGTCGATAAGCCGCAAGCAGATCAAGGACATTCTGAACCGCACCATACGCCAGACCACGCGATACATCACCTTGAAGCAGCTCGGCGCGTCGGGCGAGGAGATAAGGCGGTCGTTCCGCACGCCGGTAGAGATGACCCTTTTCTCCTACCACGGCGACGTAGACACCGTGATGACTCCGATAGACTCGATACTATACTACAAGAGCTTCCTGCGCTCTGCGTTCTGCTCGATGGATCCCCACACCGGGGCGGTCAAGGCATACGTCGGCGACATAGACTTTGACCACTTCAAGTACGACATGGTGATGGCGGGACGGCGGCAGGTCGGATCTACCATAAAGCCGTTCCTCTATGCGCTCGCCATGCAGAACGGTATGACTCCGTGCACCGAGATACGCAACGTGCAGCAGCGTTACGGCAACTGGACTCCGCGCAACGCCAGCCGCGCGCGCTACGGTTCCATGGTGCCGCTGCGCTGGGGTTTGCAGCACTCAAACAACTGGATCTCAGCCGCGCTCATAACGCAGCTCGGACCCTCGCAGTTCGTCAACATACTCCACGACTTCGGGCTGAACAACCCGGACATAGACCGCAACGCCACGCCCGTTCTCTCGCTCGGACCGTGCGAGGTGTCGGTGGGAGAGATGGTCAGCGCGTATACCGCCTTCGTCAACCACGGTATACGTTGCGCGCCCATGTTCGTCACCCGCATTGAGGACAGCCACGGCAACGTCATAGCACAGTTCCAGCCGCTCATGAACGAGGTCATAAGCGAGGACGAGTCATACATGATGATAGACATGCTGCGCGCGGTGGTCAACGGCGGTACGGGAAGCCGCGTGCGCTCATACGGCATCAACGGCGACATAGGCGGCAAGACGGGCACGACCAACAACAACTCCGACGGATGGTTCATGGGACTTACGCCGCAGCTCGTCAGCGGTTGCTGGGTAGGCGGAGAGGACCGCGACATACATTTCGACAACGGAAGCCTCGGACAGGGAGCGTCGATGGCGCTGCCGGTGTGGGCGTACTTCATGCAGCAGGTATACGCAGATCCTACGCTCGGCTACAATCCGGACTCGGCGTTCGACATACCGCGGGGCTTCGACTTCTGCCACTCGGACGACGAAGCCGACACCAACGGCATAGAGGACGTGTTCCAGTAAGCGCGGGAACTCCGTTATGCTCCACTAATTAATATTGAAATACATTGCCCGCGCGTTGGCTGCCCGCGGGTAATGAAGTGTGTGATACATCGGCTTGCGCGCGTACTGCCGGCGTAATGCTTTTGTGGTCGGAAGGGGATGCCAAGAGACAGGCGGAAAGTCCCGTGTATGGGAAAAGAAATAGGGGAGCCCTGTATGGGTTCCCCTATTTTGCGGAGAGTGAGGGATTCAAATGACCTCACTATATTCCTGTGTAATAGAGGATTAACCTTGTGTGCCTGTATCTGAAAGGACCTTGTAATACCCAAAGTAATAACTGTATATTTATAATGTAGTACCGTGTGCCTGTGTGGAGGTACTACATGCTTATAGGCGGGTGTTATGCGCTGCTGTATGTCATTTCTGCCGTTAATTTGCCTTGGTTCATGATTATGAATTCAAAGGTAATGATATTGCAAAGGATATAAACACGGGCAATAGTTAAAATTAATAAAATGTTTAAATGTCCTTTGGACATTACATAAATATTGTATACCTTTGTGACATCATTGAAAGCACAAATCCAATAAGATATATATTGGTCTGAAAGAGATAAATATCTAATACTGTTTGAGGAACACTTCAATACGTATTGTATGATAATAATCCAATACCATGGATGAAACACACGGAAAAACACAATTAACAACAGCAGAGTATGGCAACAAAGAAGGAACAGCAATGGCAGGCTGAGAGTGATGCCCAGATAATGGCTTCCTATCAGGAGATACTTGGTGACAAGGCAAGGATGAGGAGGGCGGTAAATGTGGCAAGGAAGAAAGCCGAAGACCTGACAAAGAGAGCAAGTGCCCTACAGTCCGTGGCAAGTTATGCCAAGGGGGGAAGAGTATCAAGAAGGAGGAAGTAGGTATGGAGAAGACGAAAGACACACTGTCCGTGATAACGGCTCCCTCATTAAGGAGGCTTGTCGAGATGGTTAACACCCACAACATTGGGGCAGTCAGGGACAAGACCTTGAATCCGATACTCAAGGAAGACATAGTAAGCATAACCAAGGAGAACGACACCTACCTCCTCCTGTATTTCGAGTAACCCCAGACCATGATATGCCAGAGAAAGACACAAATAAGAACTATGACGACGAGCCTGTAGAGTACTGCAAGAGATGCTACTCCCTGAAGATAAGGCATGAGGACATTACCGACACTGACTGCTGCATGGACTGTGGCAGCACTGAGGTCGCAGTGACTGACATAGCCACATGGGAGAGGCTCTATGAGGGGAGGTATGGTCACAAGTTCGTGCAGAAGAGCGCAGACCCGAGGGCTTCCATATACTTCAAGATGTCCATAGGCAGGCTGAAGTCAGAGGTTTTCCACACAAAGCCCCTACAGGAGCTTATACATGACCTTTACCCGCACTTCCCCCAGGGTCTTGGAAGGTCAGACTCGGTAATACTGCTCTTTGACAGGCTTATAACGGACAACAGGCTTGATGACCTCAGGCTGTTGCTATATAAGGAGAATAAGAAGTAAACACTTAAAACATACAAGGCAATGGAAGATAAGAAAGCAAAGACAGTCAAGATGGACGTAAATAACAACGGTGGCAACGGCGCAAGGCAGAAGCTCACCTATGAGCAGCTCAATGACGCCTGCAACCAGTTGTTCCAGCAGAACCAGCAGCTTGCAAGGCGGGTGAGGGAGCTTGACAACTACAACTATTTCAAGAGGCTTGACTACCTGTTCAAGGTATTGGACAGCTATAGTGCCGCCAGCAAGGTTAACGTAGTGACCTTTGACCCTGACTTTATAGAGTCCTGCGTCAGTGAGATACAGGATGCGGTGACCATAAAGGAAGACGAGGGTACCGGGAATGAGGTAAAGGAGTGACTATGGAAGCAGGTGCAACCAGAAAGGTTGGAAGGAAGATCCGCAAGCCAAACAACATAGTCACAGTGCCATTCAAGAATGACATAGACTTCTTCAAGTGGTGGTGCGTGTTCCTAAGACCCTTCATCAACCTTACCAACAGGGAGATAGACGTGATAGCGGAGTTCCTCAGGCAGAGGTTCGAGCTGTCCAAGGTTATATCAGACCCCGCCATACTTGACACAATGGTGATGTCTGACGACACCAAGAGGAAGGTGATAGACAACTGCAACATAACCCAGCAGCACTTCTACGTGGTGATGTCCAACCTCAGGAAGAACAAGGTTATAGACGGCAACATCATCAACCCGAGGCTCATTCCCAATATAAGGCTGGATGACAACGGGTGCTTCCAGCTGCTGATACTCTTCAAGGACAATGACATACAGCGAGATAACGTCAAGGGTAGCTGAAGCCACGGGGCTTTCAAGGCATATTGTTGACAGGACGTACAGGGCTTACTGGAAGGCTGTGAGGGAGCACATATCCTCGCTGCCCCTGAAGAAAGACCTTGGTGACGGGGACTTCCTGAAGCTACAGCCCAATGTCAACATACCCTCGATAGGCAAGCTGTATGTGACTCCTGAAAGATACAGGAGGATAAAAGAATCATATAACAAAAGAAAGATACATTAGAAATGCTACACATCAAGAAAGTAAGACCCATGTTCACCTCCATTGTCACAACTGCCGACAAGTTTGATGAGGACTATACAGACAAAGGTATTGTACTTGCAAGCAAGGGGGACTACAAGCCATGGCAGAAGGTCATAGCCGCAGGTACGTCTGTGAGGGACATCAAGGAGGGAGACCTTGTAATGGTCAACCTTGACAACTACGTCGTAAGGAAGTATGACAAGAACAGCATACAGAATGACCTTGACAACAACAAGAAGGTAAGGTACGCCTTCAACTTCATAGACATTGATGACAAGGACGGCAATCCGCAGGAGTGCTTCCTGTTCAATGACAGGGATGTGCTTTATGTCTTTGAGGGTGAGGAAAAGAAGGATATTATTCAAGTAGGCAAGCCACAGCTGATACTTAACTAAGGTAGGAGTTTTGATTTGGGATAACGTGAAGCCTGAGCCTTACATTAGGCTTGGGCTTTTCTTTTACACATTATATATATAGATAGATATGAAGTTAATCCATGTAGAAAATTATGAATTAAAGGTTGCTGATGAGGCATTGCTTGTGAAGCCTATAAGGAAGTTGTTCCACCAAGACAGGAGCAAGGGCAAGGAGCAGTTCTACAGGCAGATGTCGGTATTGTACTTCACCTATGACCCCTCCAGCAACTATTCATATATAGTTGATGAGAAGGAGAGAATTAAGGAGGTACTGTCCCAGGAAGGAATAAAGGACTTCAAGCCATCTGCCGACTTCAAGGAGGCTGTAAAGGTCTACAAGAACCTAACAAGGACACCCTCCACAGAACTGCTTGCAGACGTAAGGCTTACCATAGACAAGGTAAGGCAGGCTCTTAACAGCATAAACTTCGACGACCTTGAGGAGAAAGACAAGGTGAGTGCCATCAATACCGTTACCACGGTAGTCAGCAAGATTCCGAAGCTTGTAAGGGATTTGGCAGATGCGGAGAAGGCAGTGACAAAGGAGCTTGAGGAGACCTCCAATGCAAGGGGTTCGCAGGAACTTACAGTATTTGACATAGATGATGATTAAAATGAAGAAACAAACAGATGGCTGTTACTATGGGTTGGACATGCTTGTCTTTCATCTTGTAGTTCTTGTTATTATAGCCACGGATAAAGACAAGACTTTCAAAGTAATGGAAAGAGCTTATAGAGATATAGGCTTGGATAATGACTATGCGGGTGATAAAAAAACTCTTGAAGAGATGATGGAAGATGATGGGGACTATCTTAGCAGTCAGACAGTTATGTTAAATGACAAGCCCTCAAGGGATATTATTGTAATCTTCAATGCCGACAGTCCTGCCGATATTTCAGAAGAAGATATGGTGCATGAGTTCCACCATGCTGCCAAGTTCGTCTGTGACAGGTGTGGTATTGATGATGAGGAAACTGAGGCATATACACAAGAGTATTTGTATCACCAAATGCTTTGCAGGATATATAATTATAATAATTCCCAAGAAAAGAAGAAAAGGAAGTCCAGCAATAAGGATAAATAAAATCCTTAAAGATTTGGAGCAAGTGTAGATTTTCTTTATCTTTGCGGAAAACTGAATGATATGTTATATCCAAGACATAAACTTGACAAGGCTGGTCAGGCTTTAATAGGCACAGACCCATTTAAGCGCAATGAGGCTCTGCCTGTGATACAGAAGTGGCGTGATACCCACTTTCATGTATTGCAGGAGTTGAACAACCAGCTTTTGTCTTTTTTCAGTAGTCATAATATTGCCTATGATATATCTTCAATGCGTATAAAGCGCATGACATCTATTGAGGCGAAGCTGCGCAACAATGTTAAGAAAGGAACCAAGCTTGGCGGTATGCAGGATATAGGCGGTATAAGGTTTGTCTTTGCCACCATAAGCCAGCTTGAAGAAGTCTCCAAGTTGCTTGACGCCTTTGCCCCACAGGGCTTTGAGCTTGTAAGGAATTACAACTATGTAGAACACCCCAAGGAGAGTGGTTACAGAAGTATTCATTATGTATACAAATACCATGATGAAGACCCCATATATGACGGTCTCTCCATAGAGTTGCAGGTAAGGACAAAGATGCAGCACTCTTGGGCAATGGCTGTAGAGACTGCAAGCCTTATCTCCCAGACCTCCTTAAAGGCAGACCTGAAGGATGGTATCGAGTGGAGGGGCTTCTTCAAGCTTGTCAGTGCCTTATTTGCCAAGGAGGAGGGCAAGCCTGTGTATAAGGATTTCCAAGACTATGACAATCAGAGGTTCTGCACAGAGTACTTCAAATATGATGAGTACAAGCTTGTAGACCAGTTGAAGGCACTACGTGTTACAGCAAGTCTTGACTTCTCCAAGGTAAAAGACGGCTATTGCGTGCTGACTATTGATTTTGTCAACAGGGTAGTCCATGCCCTTACTTTCAGCAGGCAGCAAGAGGCAGAGGCAACAAAGTTGTTCAGTCAGATAGAGCGTACTATAAACAAGGATGAAGCAGCTTTAATGGTAGGCATTGCAGACATGGAGAGTATAAAGGAGGCTTATCCAAGTTACTTCCTCGACACCAAGAAGTTCTTGCAGTTCCTTGGTGAGTTTGAAAGGCAGTGCGAGGTATTGTTGAATAAGAAATGAAATTATGCGGAAGATGCTTTTATTTATAACCTGCATATTGATATGCGGATGTTCTGAGAGTGGAGATAAGAACTATTCTCATTACAAGTATGGTCCTTATCAGTATAAGGTTCTTAATGGTGATGGTAGCACACTTTATACCACATATCGGCAATATATGTTTGATGAGGGATTTCCCGACTCCATCATAGTCAGGGTTACAAGGGACGGTGAATTTCAAGGCTATGAAGTAGCATATAGGAGGGATGTCATAGAAGACAGTCTGGGCAATGTCATATCTCCTGCATATGTCATATCTTCTGTTGTTGGAGACAACGTAGTATATAATTTAAAAGGTGAATTTGTACAATACAATGAGTCTTCACTGCCCCATTCAGGGCAGGGAGATCCTGACCATACGTGGAACCCATAATACTATGAAATATGCCTAAGTTTAACAGAAAGCAGCAATATATAACCCCAAGTGGAAGGAAATTCGGCAAGGGAGTCTGGTATGATGATAACGGCAAGTTAATCAGACCAGGGCAGGGATTTTATGATAAGGCTACAAAAACAGTAACCCAGTATAATTCTGATGGCACTATTTCCAGACTATCAAGACAGCAATGGGCAAAGAGAAAGCAGGCAGATACTGAAATGCGGACACTTCAGAATGACAGGAGGTATGCTATTCCGTTTATCCCTGAAAAGAAGATGACCATACACATAGACAAGAATAGCCCAACTGCAAGAAACAGGGGTGCCGTTATTTCAGAAAACTTGTTAGACAGCATTGCCGTAAATGCAAAGAAGGCAGGACTTCCATTCAGAGACGCAATTGGAATGGCAAGTCAAGAATCCACTCTTGGAGGTGGTAACAGAAAAGTTGGTCAAAGTTTGCAGCCATGGTTACAAACGCTAAATGCATCTCCAAGAAGGGCAGAGGGGAATAAAATATCATATAGGGGAGTACAAAGTCCTTCACTGCTTATATCAAACTGGAAGCCATATACAGAAAGACATTACGCCCCGTATGCAGAATATCTGTATGACAGTCATTTGAACTTAAGGAGAACACCTCAAAGTAATAACTACTTTGAACAGAATTTCCGTGGCTCGCTGTTCATGGGTAATAGACAGGTTCCAGAGAATGCCTCTCCACTATATCAAGGCTATAGATCCTATAAGAAAGATCCTACAACATATAACCGTGGAGATAAGGATTATCCAAACAAGGTTAGGAGGGCTGGTGATGAGCTTGTTAAATATAGTCCAGAGATAAGGAACTATATGCGAAAGCATAATATTCATGCTGATGGTGGCAGTCTTGAAGGTCTTAGGAAATGGGACGAGTTATCTCTTGAAGAGAAGTCAGAAATAATGAGGACAGCCGTACAGAGGGGCATTACAAGGCTTGACGAGATAAGGAAGGCATATAATGAGTATGCCGAGGGAGGAGCCATGCCTCCTACTGTGGGGCAGTATGCAGATGAGATATACGAGGACTCTATGGAGGAACCTTATGGTGACCCTTCTCCACACTATGACAATGTAGATGTGGAGATGGTCAAAAGGCTTGTCCCTGATGCAAGGGGGCACTATGATGACATAGTAAAGCTGCCCAACCACCCGTCGTCTCCTGAAAGGGGTACTTTTAACGGGCAGTACTTTGACCTTACTGATGCAGGTATGGCAGATCCAAACTATACCCTGTTCGGGCTTATAGACAATGGTGACGCAGGTACAATATTAAGGTATAATGGTGACTATGTGCTGCCCGAGGTTACTGTCACTCCTGAAGGCAACTACTATGACGACACATATAATAATATAATGATAAAGCCAAAGGTGCATGGTATGGGAGGAAACCTGTTCAAAGGTGGAGGCTCCTTAAGAGACCAGAGGGCTTCACAGGCTATAAGCTACTTTATGAACAAGGGCTTGACAAGGGAGCAGGCTGCTGGTCTTGTGGGCAACTTCATGAGGGAGAGCCAGCTTAATCCCAATGCCCTTAACAAGTACAGTGGAGCTTATGGATTAGGTCAGTGGCTTGGTGCGAGGAAGGCAAACCTCTTCAAGAGATACGGCAAGAACCCTACCTTTGAGAACCAGCTTGACTATGTGTGGGACGAGCTTAACTCCACCCACAAGAGGGGCTTGAAGATGCTAAGGCAGTCAAAGACTGTAGATGACGCTGCAAGGAATGTCTTTGGCTACTATGAGTTTAGTGCTGGTCCAGAGGCAGCTGTTGCTGCAATGAACAGGAGCGGCATGGGTACAAAGTGGAAGAATCCTGACGGCACACTTGCCATGAATACAGGCATCAACTATGCACATGCTGCATTTAACAGGAATACAGGTAGCAGGAATGTAATACCTGCAATACAGAAAGTGGACTTCCAGGGTATAGTAAATGACATA
The DNA here is from genome assembly GCA_964523825.1 of uncultured Prevotella sp. Lineage (GTDB taxonomy): Bacteria > Bacteroidota > Bacteroidia > Bacteroidales > Bacteroidaceae > Prevotella. The sequence continues at coordinate 43,957 of CAZGAT010000021.1, forward strand.
CAGCCTTCAGCCACTCCACAGGCAGATGTCAGTCTTGATGATATTGGCAGCAAGGGACTGTTTGCCATGAATCCTACAGACTATGGTACTCCCGTAGAATACAACATTCCAGAAAGGAAGGTAGACAATGCAATTAGCGAGGACTATGGCACAGGAGACTATGGCACAAGGCTTCTTGGATTCATGAATGCACTTGGCATACTTGGTGATTCCAATAACTCACAGCCACTTGCAAGCTATACCCCCCGTAAAGAAGGGTAATGCGCCATTTGTAGTATCTGCGCCACAGGCAAATAACACCATGCTTGATGCCTCATGGTTCAAGGAGGGAGGTCTTCTGTATGACGAAGGAGGGACTAAGGGTGTTAATGTGAATGCTGCAAGGCAGTATCTGCATAATGACCTTATGAATAATCCTGAAGTGAGGAACTTCTATAAGAATGATTCGGAGGAAGATATACTTGCTGCAATGCTGTCAGACAAGAACCTTATGACCCAGATGCTTACAAAGGCTGACTATCAGAAGTACCTTGCAGATGCTGACATTCAAAGCCTTCCTGAAGTTGTTGTTACACCATCAAACAGAAAAGATCCAAATGGCAACTACTATAATGCCAATACATCATATTATAATTCTGCGTTTCGTCCAGAAGATGCAATAAAGTTCATGAATACTGCTACTTTGGGCGGTTTAAACAACTTGTCACTAAGTCAATGGGCAAGAAGACTGTATGATACAGGAGAAGCCGTTAAAGGCAATATGACATTAGATGATTATGTCAATGCTTGGTTTAATGGTAATAATGATATAGTTTCAGATAAATTTGCAGCAGAACACCCTTATATAAGTACAGGGATTAATCTTGCAACAGATTTAGTTGCCCCGTTTGCAGGATATAAGGCTTACTCAAAGTTTGCAGCTCCTACTGTCAGTACTTCAGATACAGTAAATGGTGTTACAAAATTACCTTATAGAACTCCATCTACCTTTAAATCAGAACTTGACTGGTCTCCTGAAAGTTGGTTTGGCACAAGAGCAAAAGGAGCTTATGATCCAGAGGATGTCTTGGCACTGAAGTCACATATTCCTGAATACCTTACTATCGAGCAACAAGCTAAAGCTGATGGTACTTGGTTAAAGATGTCTGATGGTGCTATATGGCAAGGTGATCCAAGAAGCTGGGTGCAAATGCAAAGTAAGGCTTATAAAGATGCACAATTAACAGGGATACCTCATTACAGTGGCATTGATTTAAATACACATCCAATTAGTTACACCCCAGAATATAATGGAGATAGTTGGACGGATTTGGATCAAGGAATGAGTAAAAATTGGTCGGGTATTGGAGTACCAGGACATAATGGTCATATTTTTGAACTTGATTACCCACTTTCTTCAAAAGAACTTACAGTAGATGCAGAAGGAAGAATCTGGAATAATTTACCTGTGAAAATTTTCCTTGAAGAGCCTGGTATGTATAATAAAACGACAGAGGATCTTGTAGAGCAATCCGCAAGGCATGGTTATAATGTAACAAGGATTAATAATGTTGTTGAGGGCTTCTCAGAAGGGAAACCTGTTACTGATGTTATTATTCATGAGGGAACACCAAGAAAGTCATTAATTGGCAATAATGGGGATTTCAATCTGGCAAACCCTAATATTTACAAAGGCTTGCTATATCCGTTTGGTATTGGTTTAACTGTAGATAATGTTTTTCAAACAAATGAAAATGGCATTAGGTAATTCATCTGAGAAACGTAAGGTCAATACTGCTATTAAAGACAGTTGTGATTTTGTTGACAAAGCACTGAAAAGTCAACATGGTTTAAGTCGTGCAGGAACTAAAGCCTATATAAAGCGTTATACTCATGCACTAAAAGTATGTCAATATGACGTTAGTATACAACGATTAATTGTTAAAACACTGCATAATCTGTGGGCATACTGGGATCACAATCATTTTCATGACATGTCAATGAAAGATTGGAGATACTCCAAGAAAATCTATAATGGGGAATAATGGTAATTTTTCTTTAAAGAATCTGAAGAATATTTATAAAGGTTTTATTCCACTTGGTCTATCTACAACTTTATTATCATCATATTTGCAAAATAATAACAAAAGTAAGTAAAAAATGCTTATTTTTACAGTTTCAATAAAACCATTATGCGTACATACTTGGACTACATAAGGGGAAAGATAGAAAATAAAGAAGGCTCTCCCACTGAGAGATTTGTTAACTTACGAAGACTTGTGACTTTCTTCCACAATGAGGTGGTCTATCTTGCATATAAATATTCTAAAGACCAATTTTCAATTACAATCGCAGATGTGGAAGAATTGAAAAAAGCCTATTGTTTTAATGACATGGCATGGAATGCTTTTAGTTGGTCAGGTTCTGCTTTTGGCATGGGATGGCTTGAAGATTTAATAAAATCAAAACAAATGCCAAATAAAGGGGATATGGAATTTGCATTATATTATCCAGACATGCAGGACTATGCTTTCTATGACGGTACACCAGTCAAGGAAGTTATAGAGGAACTGAACCAGGTTAAAGATAAATATTATTTATAAGTTTGTTCTTTAAAGAAAAATAGTATTATTTTGTAAGCAGAAAATGAAGTAAAGCTATGGCAGATTTAAAGAAAGAATTTCAGTACTATCTTGATAATCAAGATAATCTGGTAAAGAAATATCACGGTAGATACCTTGTAATTAAAGACAGCAAGGTTGTAGGTGACTATAGTGCTGAGAGTGATGCATACTTTGACTCTGTAGAGAAGTATGGTTTGGGCAATTTCCTTATTCAGTACTGTACAAGTGGTACTGATGCCTATACTCAGACATTTACATCAAGAGTTGCTTTCGACAGCCTATGAATCCTCCAAGATTTGCCTTTACGTCAGTTACTCCTAACCACAATAGGGAGATAATAACCGATGCCTTCATCTCAGTACCTACAAAGGAGGGGAATGAAAGAAAACTAAACTAAACAAGGTAAGAGCCTTGTGGGATACAGGTGCTACAAACAGTGTCATTACTCCGCACATTATATCCTTGCTTGGAATTTCCGCCAATGGTGTAGCAAGGACTTGTCATGCAGGTGGTGAGTCTCTTGTTCATACTTACCTTGTTGACATAGTGCTTCCAAATAGAATATTGTTGCCCAATGTAAGAGTCAGTGAATGCGTTGAACAGAGTGGCAGATTTGACATCATTATAGGCATGGACATAATATCTTTGGGAGATTTTTCTATTACAGGTCAAGGATTGCGCAGGATGGTATCATTCTGTTTGCCTTCTACGGCATATATTGATTATGTACAAATGCTTAAACGTATGAACACTACGAACAAAGAGAAAGATAATTCATAGCTCCTTCAAGAAACCCTGTAGGCTTTAACAGTTGAATCCATGTTCAAGAAGATACAGTCATTAACCAACTCCCTTAAGGATAAATAAGCATAAAAAGTTGTAGGATTCGGATATTTGATATAACTTTGCAGGCAAAAGGAAGGTAGTATAATGGCAAGACCAATTAAAGAAACTCCAGTGCTTAGAGGTAAGGATGCAGAGAACTTCCTTTGGCACATAGACAATCTTTCTCCTGTCTCTCATGCAGACAAGGAGAGGGCTTACTATGCCTATCAAACAGCAAAACATAATTCTCCTAACTGTTCATTATTCAGATGAACAAGGAAGATTATGATATTGTGGATTTATTCCAGGATACTGTTTTAGAGTCATTTAAATGTACGGAAGAAGATTTAAATGACTTTTTAATTAATGATTCCAAAGATTACCAAAAGGAATTGCTGTCAAGGACATATCTTGTTGTAAACAAATTAGCAGGAGATATTGCGGCATACTTTAGTCTCCTCAATGATGTCATCAAGCTTGATGAGACAGAGAAGAAGACAAGGAACCGCATTAACAGGCAGATTCCTTATAACAAGCATCGCAGTCATTATCCAGCTGTAAAATTAGGTCGTCTTGCAGTTGATGAGAGATATGCAGGTCAAGGTATTGGAAGATATGTATTGGATAACCTAAAGTATATATTTACTCATGGCAACAGGACTGGATGCCGTTTCTTAACAGTAGATGCTTTGTCATCTGCAACAGGGTTCTATGAATGTAATGGCTTTCAGTTTTTTACAGACACAGACAAAGAGGACTATACTCGCCTTATGTACTTTGACTTGAAAGCCTTTCGGTAATTCTAAGTACTTTCTTTAGTACCCTCCCCCTCTCCACTCTTTGACCTACCTTTGCATCAAAAAGGCATGATGAAGTGGTATGATATTCTGTGGCAGCTGCCACAATGGATTGTAGGGCAGGTATACCTGTACCTGCATAATGATGACGTTATAGGCGGCTTTACATACAATAATGCGTCATATTATATACTTAGGAACCAGAGTGGCTCTGTGACCTTCTGCAAGGACTTTATATTCCTAAGCCGCTGGGCACAGCACAGTGACTATACCATACTCCATGAGTACGGGCATACAGTGCAGGGCAGGTATCTTGGCTGGCTATACCTTGTGGTTGTCGGTCTTCCCTCGCTCCTTTGGGCTGCCGTCCATTCAGCATTCGGTCTCAAGGTTTCATACAGGAAGTTCTTTACGGAGAAGTGGGCTGACAAGCTTGGCAAGGTTTAAGGAACTCTAAGGGATTTCATAAGGCATTTGGCATTGCAAGGTTCATGCTGTATCTTTGCAGTATATAACACACGAGTTTATCCATTTTGATAAATGTGCTATAATTAAATTTTGGTTTATGTTGATGCAGGCAAGTCTTTGGCGGTTTGGGCTTGCCTGCTTTTTATTCTAATTAAGTTGATTAGTTGTACTCAATTTTAATTAGTGCGACTAATTATTTTGATGAAGATATGATAATAATAGTTTTAAAAAGAAAGAAGAAGCAATATTAATAAATTATTGATAATCAATGTATTATCTAAATTCTGCCTTGCTAATAAGCCTTTAATCCTTTCTTATAAGCAAGGAAGCCAAGCAAATAAGAAAGCATTAACTTTCCTTAACCTTACAATTTGGTAAGTTGTGCTGATTTTTCCCCTTTAATCCTTGCAAAAATAGGAAGAATTTTATACCTTTATACTACGGATAACTAAAAATTCAAGAGGATGACAAAGAAAGTTTACACGCAAATTGACAATCCTAAGTTAAAAGTCGTCAACACAGAGACTGGAGAAATTGTTAGTGGAGTAGCTGACTTTAAATGTAGCTCGATTGACGAATTTATTATGTGTTTCTTAGGTTCTATTCCCCAAGTTACAAAATTGGATGGAAACACAATTCGGGTTTTAATGTGGTGTTGGAAGTTCAGCTCTTTCAATCCAAGTATTCCAGAGGCAAATACAATAGTAAATGACAAAGCCTTTAAGGACAGAATTAGAAGTGAAGGAGGAGATCTTTCTGATAGTGTGATTGACAAAGCTGTGCATAATCTCTGCAAAGCAGGAATGCTTCAAAGAAGATGTAAAGGAAATTATTATTTAAATCCTAAATACTTCTTCCGAGGCACTATTTCAAATAGGGCAAAGTTAAGGTATAATGTTTCTTTTTTTGCTTTTGCAGCTTAGCGTACGTATTTTATTTATATATAAGGGCAGTTATCACCATGATAGCTGCCTTATTTTTATGTAGTAAGTTTAGAAATACTTAGTGTTTTCCTTAACTTATTTGTAAGATTTACTACGTTATGTATCTTTGCCAGAAAGTAAAGATATAACATGGCATATAACGCAATAGGAGGTTTTCCTTCCCAACAGTTGTCATTCAACAGGAAGAACAAGGCTTGGCGTAAAAGTTGTGTGGATTTCGGCGATAATCACAGCCTTCTACACTACCACCTTGCAAGGAAGTCTGTCTTCCAGATGAAGATAAACTATGACCTGCTGAACGGCAAGCTGCATATGGAAGACCTCAAGATGTACTTGAATCCATATAATCTGGATGCGTCATTCATACCAGACAGCATACAGCATTATTCCATCATCAACAGCAAGCTCAACGTCCTTGTGGGTGAGGAGTCAGAAAGGCTGTTTGACTACAGGGTAGTAGTAACAAATCCATCTGCCGTCAGTGAGATTGAGGAGGAGAAGAACAACCAAATCAACATGAGGCTTCAACAGCTTGTAGCAGATACCTCACAGTCAGACGAGCAGTTCCAGCAGGAGCTTGAGAACCTCTCCGACTACTTCCAGTATGACTATCAGGACAAGAGGGAGCAGAGGGCAAACATGCTCCTCAACCACTATGTCAAGGAGCTTGACGTTGACCAGTTGTTCAACCAGGGTCTTATTGACGCAGAGTGTGTAGGCGAGGAGATATACCAGTGTGACATTGTTGGTGGCGAGCCTGTGGTATACAAGCTTGACCCAATGAAGGTGAGGGTATTGAAGTCAGGTGCTTCCAACAAGATAGAGGACGCAGACATGATAATCATCGAGGACTACTGGAGTCCTGGAAAGGTCATTGACGTCTTTTGGGACGTGCTTCAGAAGAAGGACAGAGCCGCCATAGAAGACGCTCCTGACAACATGGGCGACAGTCCATATACAGACTCCATGGGCAACCTTGACGAGAGGTATGGCTTTGTACCCAATACTGACTTCCAGCTGACTGCTGGTGACAACATGCTTGATGTCAACCAGCTCTTTGACAACCAGTTTGACACAACCCTGCTGCCCTACGACATGAACGGCAACATAAGGGTCCTCAGGGTCTACTGGAAGTCAAGGAGGAAGATAAAGAAGGTAAAGAGCTATGACCCTGAGACTGGTGAGGAGGAGTTCAACTTCTATCCCGAGAACTACATCATAGACCCAGACAAGGGTCAGGAAGAGCAGGCTTTCTGGGTGAACGAGGCTTGGGAAGGCACCAAGATAGGCTCTGACATATATGTGAACATGAGACCAAGACCCGTGCAGTACAACAGGCTAAGCAACCCCTCAAGATGTCATTTTGGAATAATAGGCTCTATCTACAACATCAATGGCAACGAGCCTTTCAGCATGGTAGACACGGTAAAGCCATACGCATATCTCTATGATGTAGTCATGGACAAGCTGCTGAAGCTTCTTGCGAGGAATGCAGGCAAGGTGGTTAGAATGGACTTTGCCAAGGTTCCAAAGGGCTGGGACGCAGACAAGTGGCTCTACTACATGAAGGTCAATGGCATTGCCGTTGAGGACAGTTTCAAGGAGGGAACCTACGGTCAGGCTACTGGCAAGCTTGCCGGAGCCATGAACAACGCATCTTCTGGAGTAATAGACGCATCTACTGGAAATGAGATACAGTTCCATATAAACATGCTTGACTGGATAGACACCCAGATAGGTCAGATAATGGGCATATCAAAGCAGAGGGAGGGACAGATAAGCAACAGGGAGACTGTCGGTGGTGTAGAGAGGGCTACCCTACAGTCCTCACATATCACCAAGAGGCTGTTCTTCATACATGAGAACCTTAAGAAGAGGGTTCTTGAATGCCTGCTGGAGACAGCCAAGATAGCCCTGAGGGGTAGGAAGGAGAAGTTCTCATATATACTTTCCGACGGTGCAGAGAAGATAATGGAGATAGATGGCGACGAGTTTGCAGAGTGTGACTATGGTCTGGTAGTTGACAACTCCAACGGAGTACAGGAGTTGAACCAGAAACTTGACACACTGGCACAGGCTGCACTACAGAACCAGGCACTCAACTTCTCCACCATGATGAAGATGTACACCACCACATCTATGGCAGAGAAACAGAGGCTCGTAGAGTTGTATGAGAAGAAACAGCAACAGATAGTCCAACAGCAGCAACAGCAGCAGATGCAGTTGGAGCAACAGCAGATGCAGCAACAGGCAGAGACAGAGCAGAATAAGCAGCGGTTGGAGTACCAGATGCATCAGGAAGACAACCAGACAAAGGTCCTTGTAGCCCAGATCAACAGCCGTGCAGAGGAACTGCGTATGTCCCTTATGTCTGGTGACACTGTTGGTCAGAATGCCTTGGAGAGCAAGAAGATAGATGAGCAGGTAAGGCAGTTTGACTCAAAGATGCAGCATGAGAAGGAGAAGCTTGAGTATGACAAGAAGAAGCATAGTGATGACGTGAGGCTCAAGGAAAGGCAGCTTGCCAAGTCCAATACTTCGAGGAACAGATAAACAGGCATGATATGACTACATTCAAGGAAAAATATATAGGAGAGGCACTGCTGAAGGAGAAGCCGAAGAAGAGGATAAACCTTACCCTCAAGGACAAGGCTGTCACCTATGAGAAGCTTGCCGATGACCTGAAGCCCATTATGGACAAGGGAGGCTTCATAGTCATGTGCACCCACTTTTATACAGAGCGTCAGGACGAGGAGGATCTTTCAAAGCTCAACATCGGCAGGACGGGCTTCTGCATATTCAATGGTGACGAGCTTCTATACAAGTCAGGTGAAAGGACTGAGGACGACGGCATCAAGGCAGTATATACCCACAGGGACTTGCTGGAGACCAAGATATATGTAGACATGGAGACAGACCTCTGCTATCGCTGGAACGGCAGTAACATGGAGGTCCTCAATGTGGATTCGTTGACAGATGACAATATCAATGACATCGTAGATGATGTATACACAGAGGTCTCTGACAATAAGGTGACTACTTCGTCTGCATCATCAATGAAGCTCAAGGCAGTCAATAACCTTAATGCTGTACAGGCAACAGCAGTCAAGGTCAGTGAGGTACAGGAGAACAAGGTAAAAAGGACAAAGATAGAAATAATAAATTTATAGAGTTATGGCAAAATATTTAGATTCCACAGGTGTAAAGCACTATACTGAGAAAATCAAGGACGGTACCATAGTGGCAGGCAAAGCCAAGGAGATAGTTGAGGGAGGCAAGGTCCCTGCAAGTACTATAGACGGCATCATCAGCCTTGACCACATACCACAGGGTGCCAAGGAGAGGGTTGTAGTAGTTGCAAACCAGGCGGCAAGGTATGCACTCACCACTGACAACGTACAGCTTGGTGACACGGTAAAGGAGAATGACACAGGCTTGATGTATGTGGTTGTAGATGAGAGCAACCTTGGCAATGCCAGTGGTTACTTGGAGTACCTGTCAGGTCAGACCAAGGAGCAGCTGGGGTATAATGCTGATAATGTCAATGTTGGAATGGGCGAATATCGGTATGCAGATTATGAACAAATATCTGTGGACGTTACAGATGGCTTTGGTAATGACAATAAGGATACAGTATTTCTTCATGCGGCGGATAGTGATTATGCAGGATTGATGACAGCAGCAGATAAGATGAAGCTTGACAAGATAACGCTTAACAGTTCTGGTGCAATATCATCTGATGTAGAGTGGGGCAGTGTTGTCAACAAGCCAAGCGTTACATTGCCAAGCGGTTCATTGGATCTTGGTGCAGATCTTTTAAGTATAGGTCAGTCTAATATTATACCTATATATAAAGATGTCGCAACTTTTTTTGCAGGAGGACTTAATGTAGGAGTTATATCCAACGTCAATGCAGGAACTGTAAATAGGTCATTGTTAATTAGAGGATCACATGAGGAGATAACATTATCAGGAGCAGCTAATCAAACAAGGGATTATGTAATACAAGTTAATTATAGTAGTATCATTGTATACACTTCTAGTAATAGTGGTTCCACATGGACTTCGGAGGAGATGTATACCAATGACAGTGCATTGACTACTTCAGAGATAGACACTGCGATAGCAGCTGCAAACTAACATTAATGATACTATACCATGGGAAAGTTTTTAGACAGTACGGGCATCACACATCTTTGGGAGAAGGCAAAAAGTGCCTTTTCCCTTTCTGGTCACAAGCATACCACATCTGACATTACCGACATAGCCACAGTAGCCAAGACAGGCAAATATAGTGACCTGTCAGGCACTCCCACCATACCTACGAATAACAACCAGCTGACTAATGGCGCAGGCTATCAGACAGCCAGTGATGTTACAAAGGCTGTATCATCTGCCGTAGGCAAGATAACCTCCTTTGATGCACAGGTGGTTACCGCACTGCCCACTACTGGGACAAAGGGCGTGATATACCTTATAGCAGATAGCCATTCAGACAGCAATGACTCATATGACGAGTATATATGGCTTGAAGACAAGGAGGTGTTTGAGAAGGTGGGTAATACCGACGTAGACCTCAGCCAGTATGTCACTACAAGCAACATGAATACTGCCCTCAAAGGTTACCTGCCTACTTCTACAAATTATGCAGGTTCATCTTCTGTCGGGGGTGCTGCCACCAGTGCTGTAAAGGCTACACAAGACAGTGACGGCAATCAGATAAACACCACTTACCTTAAAAAGGCAGATACTGTTGCTGTTAGTCATGGTGGCACTGGTGCGACCACACTTGCATCAGGTCAGGCACTTATAGGCAATGGTACTGGTGCGGTGTCTACAAGGGCTATAAAGGACATTACCACCAATAGCGCATTGGGTTGGACAAGTGGTGACAACTCTCTGATAGATGCCAATACTCTTGCTTATTGGAATGGTGCTTATTCAGGCACCTCTTCTAATATAGCCTATTGCAATAAGGGGGCTTTTGGCGATATTGTTACTCATAATGCAAATGAGTTTATTACTTCACATTATAGCTCAAAGAATGTAGTAGGAACTACCACTGCTACTACAAATAGTACCTCTGCTTTGGGTAATGGCTATGTATACCTTAATTCAGTGGAGAATAATGCCGTGACTTCTTCCCATAAGATTACTGGCAGTGGTGCTACAAGTGTTACCACTGATACAAGCGGCAATATAGTTATATCTTCGACTGATACCAACACCACATATTCCGCTTTGAAGAATCCAAACTCCCTGACAGTTCAAGGAAATGGGACTACATCATTCAGTTATGATGGTTCGGCTGCCAAGACATTGAACATCAAGGCGGGAAGCAATGTCACTGTAACCCCTGACACTAGTGGAAACATCACTATTGCGTCAAGCTATACAAATACTGACACCAAGAACACCGCTGGAGCAACAGACACCTCGTCAAAGATCTTTTTGGTAGGTGCAACCGCACAAGAGGCAAATCCACAGACATACTCGCAAGATACTGCATATGTTGGGACTGACGGCTGCCTGTATAGTGGAGGTGCAAAGGTGCTTACCTCACATCAGAGCTTGGCACATACACATAGTCTTACAATTGGTAGTTCTACAAAGTCTGTGTCTTTGAATGGAAGTCAGTCATGGTCATTGTCAGAGATTGGTGCAGCTGCTGCAAGTCATACTCATTCTGCTGCTACATCTTCGGCTCTTGGCATGGTAAAGGTGGGCAGCAACATAACCAACACAAGTGGTACAATATCACTTACAAAAGCTAATGTCACTTCTGCATTAGGGTATACGCCCCCTACAACTGACACAAAATATACATTGCCTGTTGCTACTACTTCTACGCTGGGTGGTGTAAAGGTTGGCGATTTGCTGACAATAAATAGTGAAGGCGTATTAAGCACAGATTTTGAGTCTGATCCAATATGTAATCTTACAATTGGAAGTAAGACTGCAACTGCACTTGGAATAACTTATGATGACGTTGCTGGTGCGTCAGGAACAGTTTTTACTTTAACAAGTGCTACAACAAGTATTGCTGGACTTATGTCGGCAGCAGACAAGAGCAAGCTTGATGGTCTTAGTGCCCCGACAAAGGAGACATGGACATTTACATTAGAAGATGGCAGTACAGTATCAAAAACAGTAAGATTGGGATAATATGGACTTTAGTAATGTAACGAGTATAGCTATACCACAGGGCAAT